>DATKDP010000130.1:0-53532 GCA_035546335.1 Thermoanaerobaculia bacterium
TCAGTCCGAGGATCGTTCTCATCGTCTTTCTGGTATTCTTCGCCATGGCCAATCTCCTTTTCTGGGCCCAGAGCCCGTTTTGACTGCAGAGCATAAATGCTACTGCGCTTCGGGGGGTTGGCCTTCTCATCCCATCTGAACCAGGGCGGGGGGAGGGCGTGAGTGAAGGATCTGCGATCGGCAACTGTCTGCGACCACCGATTGGTCTCGCCCGCAGGTTCTATTGGACCTGCGGGAAGATCCCTCGCCTTCCCACCCACCCGCTTCCAAGGACATGGGCCGCGCCGTCATTCTGAACGAGGCGGGGGGAGGGCGTGAGTGAAGGATCTGCGATCGGCAACTGTCTGCGACCACCGATGGTCTCGCCCGCAGGTTCTATTGGACCTGCGGGGAGATCCCTCGCCTTCCCACCCACCCACCCGCTCGGGATGACAGCACGCATCTTTCCACACACGCGCAGCACCGCCTCTCGTCTCTCGTCTCTCGTCTCTCGCCTCTCCCTACCTCGCGTTGCCCAGATATCTCAGCAGATCGCCATCGGTCGACAGGAGCATCGTCGTGTTCTCGTCGAGCGTCGTTTTGAGGGTCTCCATCGTCTTGAGGAAGCGGTAGAAGTCGGAGTCGCGATTGTACGAAGAGGCGTAGATGTTCGTCGCCTCCGCCTCCGCGCGACCGACGATCTCCTGCGAAAGGCGATACGCTTCCGAAGTGATCACGCGCAGCTCACGCTCGCGCTCTCCGGCGATTCGCGCGGCCTCGCCTGCCCCTTCGGAACGGTACTGCTCGGCGATGCGCTTGCGCTCGGAGATCATGCGCGAGTAGACCTCCTGGCGCACTTCTTCCACGTAATTGATCCGCTTGAAGCGGAAATCGAGGATCTCGATTCCGAGATCCTTGGTACGCCGGGTCGTCGAGGCGAGTACTTCTTCGCGGAGCTTCTCGCGGCCGTACTCAATTCTGGCCACGTCGTCCGGCTCCACTTCGGATCCGACTTCCTCGGCCGCGACGAAGGCGCGGTCACTCATCCGGACGAGCTCGATCAGCTGGTGCTTCGCGACCGTATTTCTCGTCTCGCCGTCGAGGATGTCATCGAGACGCGACTGCGCGCCGCGCTCGTCGCGCAACCGCTGGAAGAAAAGGAGCGGATCGGTGATGCGCCATCTGGCATAGCTGTCGACCCAGATGAAGCGCTTGTCTTTGGTCGGCACCTGATTGGGATCGCCGTCCCACTCCAGGAATCGCTTCTCGAAGGCGTGTACCTGCTGGACGAAGGGAACCTTCATTTTGAGCCCGGGAGTCGTGATCGGCTTTCCGACCGGCTTTCCGAACTGGGTGATGATCACCTGCTCGGTCTCGCGCACGACGAAGAGCGAGGCGCTGAGCGCGATCAGAGCGAGCGCGCCGAGGATGACTGCTGCGAATAGAAGGATCTGCCGCTTCACTGTTTCACCTCCTGGCCCAACGACAGAAGCGGCAAGACGTTCCTGAGCTTCTCGTCGAGGACGATCTTGTTCTTCACTTTCGGGTAGATCTCGGCCATGGTCTCGAGATACATGCGCCGGCGTGTGACGTCCGGCGAGCTCCTGTACGCCGCATGGAGAGCATTGAAGAGCTCGGCGTCTCCTCGCGCGCGATTCACGCGATCGGTTGCGAAGCCTTCAGCCCGCTCGACCGTCTGCAGCGCCTCACCCTTCGCTTTCGGAATGATGGCGTTGTACTCGGCGCGCGCCTGATTGATCATCTTCTCGCGCTCCTGCTGCGCCTGATTGACTTCGTTGAACGATGGCTTGACCGGATCGGGAGGGTTGACGTCCTGCAGCACGATCTGCTCGACCTTGATCCCGTTCTCGTACTGATCACACAGCGCCTGCAGACGCCGCTCGACCTCTTCGGCGATCTCCTGACGCCCGACGGTCAGGACTTCGTTGACGCTGCGGTCACCGACGACCTCGCGCATGACCGTCTCGTTCATGTCGCGGAAGGTCTTCTGGACGTTTCGCACCTTGAAGAGGAACTTGTACGGATCCCGAACCCGATACTGGGCCGTCCATTCGACCACGGCTACATTGAGGTCCCCCGTGAGCATGATCGATTCGTCGACGAAGCTGTCCTTCGAGTAGGTGGTCCTGGTTCCGGCCTCCGCGGTCCTGAAGCCGAACTCCTCTTTCAACTGCCTTTCCACCGGGACCTTCACCACGGCCTCGATCGGAAAGGGGAATTTCATGTTCAGCCCCGATGGCGCCTGTCGCACCACGCGACCAAATCGCATCACCAGCCCGGTCTCCTCCGGGTCGACGGTGAACCAGCTGCTGAGCAGTGCGACGCCGGCGAGCAGCACGAGCGCGAGCTTCCAGGCGCTCTGCCACCGGATCGGCGGCGGCGTGAAACGATACACATTGCCTATGTCTGGCCTCTGCATGGATGAACCTCCTTTGAACGAAGACACCGCGACCTTGCGGTGAGGTTGATTCTGCCTACAACACCCATCCTGAACGAACTCGTCCAGGATGAGAAGAGATATCGGAAGCGGCCCGATGACGCGGGGATGGGGTCATCCGTTCACCGCTCCGGTCGCGGTCGCTTCCTCCAAGGCAAACGTCTTGCTCTTCGACCGGTGTGGTCAAACCCGCCAGAGGCGAGAGGCTGGACGCTCGAGGCTGGAGGCTCGAAAGAGAAAGAGTGGGAAAGAAATGGGAGTGTAAGAAATGAGAGCATGCTCTCGTCCCTCGTCCCTCGTCCCTCGTCCTTCGTCTCTCGTCCCTCGTCTCTCGTCTCTCGTCCCTCGTCTCTCGTCCCTTTCGAGCCTCGAGCCTCTAGCCTCGACCCTCCAGCCTCTAGCTAGCCTCCAGCCTCCAGCCTCGATACGATACGCAGCATGAAGCAGCGGCATCTCCTCACGATCATTCTCCTCCTCGCGACCGCTTGTGCCCATCACGGCACACCCTCGCGCGACGAAACGCTTCGCATCATCCTCGCCAGACATGGACAGACCGACTGGAACCTCGAGCGGCGGCTCCAGGGACAGACCGACACGGAACTGAACGAGACGGGTCGCGCGCAGGCGCGCCAATTGGCCGCGAGAGTCGAAGGAGCGGCGATCGATCGAATCTACTCCAGCGCGCTTCGACGGAGCCGCGAGACTGCGGAGATCGCTGCGAGCGGCGTTCCGGTCGAGAGCCTCGCGTCATTCAACGAGCGAAGCCTGGGGAAATTCGAGGCCCTCTGGGTCGACGGCCGCGATGCCGCGGGCGAGGCTGAGTACCGGCGGCGCAGCGCCGATCCCGACGACGAGCTCGATGGAGGAGAGTCGCCGGGTGAGTTCTTTGACCGCGTTTGCCGGGGTATGACGGAGATCCGGCAGCGGCATCGCTCGGGAACGATCCTCATCGTCGGTCATGGAGGCACGAACACGATGATCCTTCGTTGCCTGCTCGATCTCACCCCCGAGGAGGCGGATTCGATCCGCCAGGCGAACGACGAGATCTATCTACTCGAGCTTCCGCTCGAGGAGCTCTCCGGCTCTGGAAGTCGATTCCAAAAGAGAAACTGGAAGAGCTGTGATTGTTCGCACCCGAGGGCGCAAGACTGCGACGCGGTCCTCAACGATCTAGGCCCGCAGGATGCGCGTCCGAGTGGCCGAAGATTCCGATCTTCGGCCCGGTGACGGACGACAGAGGTGAGCGATGGGGACGATCGTCGTCCGCGTCACGGCTGGACATCGGAATATCCAACGCCTTCAATTACGTGACGCAGCAAATGTGACAGCTGGCAACGCATCGTTCGAAAGGGCCGAGACCGGGCTGCGTTGTAATCAAACCTGGGCCATCCGATCCGGTGGTGCCGCATCGCGGAACCGTGACGGCGGCCGGCCGAAGGCGCGACGGAACGCACCGGCGAAGTGACTGTGGTCGAAAAATCCGAGGTCGAGTGCGAGCGCGGTCAGATCGCGCTGGCCATCTCCGAGACGCACGAGCGCTTCGCGGAGCCGAAGTCCGGTCTGGTAGCGGTGGAGCGTTTCTCCGGTCATTCTCCGGAAGATCCGGCAGAGATGATACGGTGAAGAGCCGGCCGCCGCGGCGATCTCGGACAGCGGAAGATTCTCCGTGAAACGCGCTGCGAGAATCTCTCTCGCGCGCAGTACCGTGACGCGCTGGCGCTGGGTGCAGACTTCGACCGGAGTATGTCCGAAGACGTCCTCGAGAATGGAGCGAAGATGCTCGTCCATCGCCAGGGGTGAGGGGGATCCATCACGCGCGACGCTCCACATCTGATACTGAATCCGAAAAGATCGGCTCGAGGCGAGCGCGTGATCGCGAGCATTCACCCTGCAGGAGTATTCTTCGAGGAGCGCAGGCGAGATCGTGATCACCGTGCACTCGTCGCCCCCTCGGGGGTGATGGATCCGATACGGGATACCGGCAGGATAGAGCCAGACCTCGTTCGGCGTGACGGGCAGATCGCCGCCGGCGCCTTGCACGACAAAGACCCCCCGCCGCACGAAGACGATCTCGAGCTCATCCTTGACCTCGATCCGGTTTTCGTCGTCTCGCCCCTCGCATTTCCAGTCGGCGATCGCGTAGTCACCCGACCGGAAGAGTGTCCGAAACGTGAACCCCATGACGCCGAGTATAGCGGCTGAGCAAGCGAATTCTCAGGTAGAAGACTGCGGAATCTACTGCGATCCACTCTCGGGCGTCTTTCCTTCTCCCCACGATCCTCCACTCGGGATGACAGCGATATGAGATCCGCTCTGATTCCACTCGCCATTACGTCGGCTGTAGACATCGACGGAGCGGAGGTGAAGCGTTCCCTCGCTCCCGTCGGCAAGGCTACGGTAGTCGTACCTTGCCACGTACCAGACGAGGGCGACGTCGCCGAACAGCTGCACCTCGGTATCGAGCAGCTCGTATCCGGTTCCCTGAAAGCTGTTCAGCGAGCGATCCGCATTGATCATGTAGTCTTCGATGCCGCGCTCGATCTTCGCGCTCGGTCCCTGAAAGCCGATCCAGTCGCGCGTGTGCCGCCGCTCGATTTCTGCCCGATCCTGCCTGATGTATGCCTGAAAGATGCCGTGGATGTGCTCCAGGATTTTCGCTTCGTCCGATGGTTCTCTTCCTGCTCCGTCTGCGGTCGCGACGAATACCATTGCCATGACGATTCCCCCTCTGAGAGGTCCCATTCCGATCGTTCCTCGCTGGCTGGAAAATACGGTCGCGCGACGATCCGGGCCAGGAAGATCTTGCTCCAAGTGGCCGAAGATTCCGATCTTCGGCCCGGTGACGGACGACGAGGTGAACGAGGGGGACGATCGTCGTCCGCGTCACACGCTGGACATCGGAATGTCCAGCCACTCGGAATTCACCGCTCGTTCACATTTCTCTCTTGACCCTGGAACCGGTTCCGGGCTCTATGTTGATCACGATGAGCGATTCGATGCGATCGGGAGAGCTGGCGAGACGAACCGGTGTGAGCACCGACACGCTGCGTCACTACGAAAGAAAGCGCGTGCTCCCGAAAGCGAAGAGGAGCGCCAGCGGCTATCGGCAGTATCCCGCTGCCGCCGTCGAACGCGTTCTGAAGGAGAGAAACGAATGAGACGATTCATCCCGGTAGCATCCCTGATCGTGGTGATCGGCGTCGCTGCTTTTGGCGAAGAGACCGATCACTCTGGCCATGCCCATCACGCGGCTCACGCGAAAGAAGTCGACCAGCGCGGCGACACCGCGATGGGCTTTTCCCATGCGAAGACCGAGCACCACTTCCGTCTGCGCGACGATGGCGGAACGATCGAAGCGACGGCGAAGGATGCCGCCGATGGCGAGAGCATCGAGCAGATCCGGCAGCACTTCCGCGAGATCGCTGCGGCATTCGCCGCGGGAGACTTCGACAAGCCGCAGTTCATTCACGGCGAGACGCCTCCCGGCGTCGCGGTGATGAAGCGTTTGAAGGGCGCGATCCGTTATCGCTACGAAGAGCGCGAGCTCGGCGGAATCGTCTCGATCTCCACTTCGGACCGCGAAGCGCTGGAGGCGATCCACGAGTTTCTACGCTTTCAGATTGCGGACCACCGAACGGGTGACGCTGTCGAGATCGAGTAACGATCACGTGGCCGAGGATTGTCCGCGGAGACCGGGCGCGCAGCCTGGGGGTCGTGCGTCCTCGCACGATCGCGATGGCGTCCTCGCCATCGCTGGCAGGCTCGCTCACATCTCCCCGACTCGCGAGGGGCGGCGAGGACGCCCAACCCCTTGGGACGCTACGTTCGAGAGGCGAACGATGCCGGCCGATCGCGTTCATGCAACTGGCCGCGCCACATTCCTCGCAGCCCTGCCGGGCTGCGTTGTGATCAGACCTGGGTCATCCGATCCGGTGGTGGCGCTTCGCGCTCACCAGCGGCACTCTCCGGCGCGATCAATGACTTGCAATTGTCGCTCGCGCGCAGGCTCGCGCACATTTGCCCGACTCGCGAGGGGCGGCGGGGACGCCCGACCCCCTGGGCTCTACCCGATCCGGTGGTGGCGCTTCGCGCTCACCACCGGCTGAATTCCTCACATTCCTTCGTAGGACACGAACCGAAAACGAGAGAAGGAGGAACGTGGAGCGCCACGTTCCTCCTCACTGACGACCGCGATCATTTCAGTTCATGGAATCGGCATGCTGAGGTCGCCGCAGAGGCTGACGACCAGCTTCGCATCTTCCACGAAGCGGGCGAACGGCGAGACGACCGGGCCGACAGGCGCAGAGGCTGCGTCCCTGTAGAAGGTGCCGCCGATCCGGGCGTTCGCCTCGGGGGCTGCGATCGACGAGAGCACGATGAGAACGGCAAACACGAAGGCGAGGGAGATACGAGCTTTGTTGCGCATGAAAATCCTCCTGTACGGCCCCTCTGGGCCTGTTGACGGTTGTCGAGGACCAGTCCTCGTACAGGAGAGTGTTTAGGGGGGCGTTTCCCTACCCCCCCCACCCAAAAAAATTTTCTGGCGAGCTGAGGCTTGTTCCGGCGAAGGAGGGCGGGTATCCTCTGGTCAGGCTGGTAAACCTGTGAAATTGAATGACATAGGTCATATTGGACCTACGGGAGATCCCTCGGTGGGTGACATTGGACCTGACGGGGAGATCCCTCGGACGCTACGTTCGAGAGGCGAACGATGCCGGCGATCGCGTTCATGCGATCGACAGCGCCACATTCCTCGCAGCCCTTCCGGGCTGCGTCCGATCGATCAGGGCTACCATTTCCGGTGGTGGCGCTTCGCGCTCACCACCGGCTGTGTTCCACATCCCTTCGGGATGTCGCAGCCCGCAATGTAGTGGACCGCCTCACCAGGGTCATATTGGACCTGCGGGGAGATCCCTCGCCTTCCCGCCACCACGCGCTCGGGATGACAGCAGGGATGCGCTGTTCCCGGCTCGGGATCATTGGTGGTTCGGCCAGGATGGAAGCGGGCTTACGAAGGCGGCGGAAGGAAGAGGAGCTGGGGCTGCTCCGGAATCTGCAGGAAATAGTGGCGAATGTGCCCGACGACTTCCGGAGTTGCTTTCCCGGTTGCGAGCGCTTCTCTGAGGTAGGAGAGAGCGGTAACGGCCCCCGAGGTCGCGCCGCTCTCGGTGAAGACCTCGATCAGATGGCGACAGATGGAGACGGCTTCGAGACCACGACCGAGAGTGAGGAGACCGTCGACCACATCGAGCGCGACCAGCGCCGCGTCATGCTGCATCTCGAGCCGCTCGAACTCGCGTTCGGCCTGCGACAAGCGATCGAGCCCTTCGGCGGTCCTGCCGCTGGCGAGAAGCATCTTGCCGAGGGCCGCTCGAATGCGGATTTTCTCGGTGTCCATTCCGAGGTCATCGTAGGTGGCCATCGCCTGAAGCAGATAGGTCGCTGCCGTGTCGGGATCTCCAAGCTCGGCGAAGCAGCGACCGAGGGCGTGAAAGAGACGCGCAAGCGTTTCGACATCATTCAGGCTCTGCACCGGCTTGAGAAGCTCCTGAAAAACGTCCCGGGCGGCGGCGATCTCTCCCCGCTCGAAAATGATGACGCCTTCGGCGTAACGCGCCTGGGTGTGACGTTTGATGTCGCCCATCTCGAGGAACGCCCGCCCCGAGGACCTGACGAGCGTGAGCGCTTCTTGGTCGCGTTTGAGTTCGCGAAAGATCATGGACCGGGCGAAGTCGACGATCGCGAGCTGAAGCCCCGGAGCGGTTGTCCTCGCGAAGATCTCCTCGGCTTTGTCGAGCGCCGCAAGCCCTTCCTGAAAGCGTCCGAGGAATCGAAGCGCGCTGGCCCGCTCCTTCCAGACGCTGCCGAGAACCTGATCGACGGTGCTCGCCGGATAGAGCGTTCGGTCGATCAGGTCGCCGATCTCGAGGGCGAGACCCGCCAGCGCAAGGGCGCGTGCAGGTTTTCTCTCCAGCGTCGATCGAATGTGCTCGATCAGCTTGCGGACGAAACCGAGGGTCGCGAGATGATCCGAGAGGATCGCCAGCCGGAGGTCGTTGATGGAAAGATCGATCAGCCGCCGCAGATGCGATGCAGCCTGCTCGTCTTCCTCCTCGAGCCTCGAGGCCAGCTCGACGGCGGCCGCGACGCGCTTCTCGGGAGCACGCCCCGGGAGCGATTCCTCGCTCCAGACCCGCTCATCGGCCAGCGCCGCAGTGAGCATTTCGATCGATTCACGAATCTCTCTGCACTGCACGCAGGAATCGAGATGCGCATCCGCGGCATCGGCATCGGCCATCTGATCGCGGTCGAAGAGAAGGGCGAAGATCTGATCGTCGTCGTAGTGTCGATCGTTCATCGTCGTGTCGCGTTGAAGCCCATGTAGACCTCGTGTGCTCGCTTGAGGCATTTGTAAATCAGTTTCTCGGCATAGCGATTCGTCGTATCGAGCTGCGTTGCCAGCTCGCTCGCCGAATGTCCTTCGAAATAGCGAAGCCTCAGCGTATCCCGGCACTTCTGCTGGAGTCGCGCGAGTGTTTCGCGCGCCGCGATCCTCAGAGTAATCGCCTCCGCGATCTTTTGGCTCGCGGGATCCGATTGCTCGGGCAGACCACTGAGAGAATCGAAGCGCCCTCGCACTCTCAGGTAGTTCCTGCACGAATTGCAGACCGCGGAGACGAGCCACGCACGCACATCGTGGATCTGCTCCAAGTAGCCAATATAGGAGATGAACGCGTCATGAACGAGACTCTCCGCATCGCCGTGAGGAATGCCGAACCGGTATTCGGCCAGATACCGCAGCGTATTGAAGTGGAGGTCGTACACCTCGGCCACTTCGAGGGACGCCGACGTACTCAGCTTCGCGCTTACCTGCTTCGCCAAAATGACAGTTTTCCTTCGACCGGCCTGCGAGCCGACTCATTCTAACCCGGCGGCACGATTCCGGCACATCCCTCCATACTCGGAAAGTCCGCCAAGCGGGCCGAAAGATACAGACTGCATCAGGAACGCCGGAATCCGGTATTCCGCAATCAGTCGCGGCGCGGTCCTCGTCGAGCCTCCATGCAGCCTGCCAGCTTTGCCTTCTGCTCTGCCGTCAGGAACGACTCGACGTTTGCTCGCAGCAGTTCGGTCGCGGACCTGATCGCTTGTCGGCCGGCCTCCACTTTCAGGACGGCGCTGCCGATCGCACAGGCGTCCCCTGCGTCGATTGCCGAGCGCACCGCCTCGCGATCGTCACGCAACTGCTGATGCAGCGCACGCATCTCTTCGGCCGAGGACTGTACGGCCGCGCGGATATCGGCCTGTTGTGATTCGGTGAGATCGAGGATCGCCAGACATCGCGTCAGCGAGCCCGCCCCCGGACCCTGGGGACGCGGCTCGGCCGACGGCCCCTGGCGCTCCGCGGAAGGTTGCCCCGGTCGTGGGGAGGGAGGAGGCTGGCGCTGCGCCGAGAGCGGGAGTGCTGCCAGAAGTGTGAACAGAACTGCGGCACTGACGATTCGTTTGCTGATTACCATGTTCGTCTCCTTGCAAAGCTCGTCTTCGACGATGCTCGTCCAATTCGACGCAGACCGCGGCCCATCGTTTACGACGTCATCCGCGACTCAGGAATTCAGGTGATCACCGCCAGCAGGACCGCAAGCAACAGGATTCCCACGATGGAGATGGCTGCATAGAGGGTTCGAACGGTGTGCCGATGGATGGGAACGGCGGACCGCCGTTCTCCCAGGAGGTACTGCAGATACTCGATGCGCGGACGAATCGAGCCGATTCTCCCTTCATCCGTCATCGGATAGACGACCTGATTGATCTCGGGAACGATCACGACGGGGATGATTACCGATCCGCCGACGGCGGAGAGATAACGAGTGAGCCTGTCGTTATGGGGCGACTCCGTGCGGGCGATGATGCAGACATAGACCGTCGTCGCCTGGAGCACGGAGAAAGCGCGATCTCTCCGGCTCTTGGCGCGGAACAGCTCCGTGATGCCGTCGACCGCGCTGCGGAGGATCCGGTCGTCGAGGTTCGGAAAATCGATCAGCACGAACACGGTCTCGCCTCGGATGAACGAGATCTGCTCCGACCGGTGGTAGACTCTCTCGCCGTAGGTCCGCCAGTCCTCGTCCTCGGCCAGCGGAGTAAAGCCCTCGCGCTGCAGCGCTTCGATGAGACGGGTCACGGGATCCGTTTTGCCCGACTGCTCGATCGACGTCAGAGTCTCACCCTGCATATCTCATCCTCGCTGGTGCATTTCGACCGAAGCAGCGGCTCGACCCACCATTCGAATCAACCTTCGACATGTTTTCTGGCGATCCGAATCAGCTCGTCGAATTCAAAAGGTTTGCCCAAATAGTCGTCCGCTCCACACTCCTGCGCCCTCTCCGCGATGTCGCGGTCCCCGGAGAGGACGACGAATGGGATGCCGCTGGTCGCGGGATCCCCCTTCAGCCTCCTGCAGAGAACATCACCCGACATCCCCTGGACGGTCAGGTCGGCGAAGATCAGCTCGGGACTGGACTGCTGGGCACGTGCGAGCGCTGAGACGCCGTCGCCCACGACCTCTCCGTCGAACCCCCCCCGCTCGAGAACGAGCGCGATCAGGCGGCCGACCTGTGGATCATCTTCGACGATCAGGATCAAAGAGGGCGTCTCCTCTACTCGAACGAGACTCGAACGCGCTTGCGCAGATGGCCCAGAACCGCACCGGCAAACGCTCCGATTCCGTTTGCAATGACATCATTCACATCCGTGACCCGTGTGGGAAGAAAGTACTGCCATGCCTCGATCCCTGCGCTGAATGCGATCGCAAAAAGCACCGTCAGCAGATAGGACTGATTCGTCGGTCGCTCGACCGTGTCGAGCGCGATGAACATCAGCAATCCCCAGGGCGTGAAAATCAGAACATTGAGCACGGTCGGCATGACGAGTGCCACGACCAGCGGCATCGCCACGGGGCCTTCGGACAACTTCTGCTGAAGGAGGCGAATCTCCCGGAAAGGAATCGGATCGACCTTCGTGTACGCTTTTCCCGACATCCAGAGAGTCAGGGCGATGATGGCTGCCGTCACCAGAAGCAGCAGAAGAACGGTCGTTCGCTTTCCGACCCGAACGACTCGAACTTCGGCTCTTCCCATCGCGTCTCATTATAGTGTCCACATCCGTCTCGATGCCCGGACCGCCGCCCTCTGCGCACTGCAAGACGCGTGACCATCGCGATGTGCCGCCTTCTAAGGCCAACCTCGAGGCTCGAGCGGTCGGGCGGGGCTCGGGGCTCGGGGCTCGGGCGAAGCAGGCAACTTGCAGGGCCCGCCGCCCGAGCCCGTTTTTGATTCGGCGAGATCGGCGAGCAGCAACTGGGCGAGCCGCCCCATTCGCCACAGTCGGCGCCGGACCGGAATGGAGCTCTCGGGAGGAATCGCTTCTCGCCAGCGGTGGATCGAATTGTGATAATAGAGAGCAGGGTGACGAGAAGAACTGCGATCGGTGACACGAAACGTTGCCTCGACGAAGGATCGAATTCTCAGGGTTGCAGAGATTACCCCGAGGGTCAATCAGTCCACGATCTTCCCGCCTGGCGGGAAAGCTGCAAAATGTACGACGGGAGTCAGCGGGTGAGACGGTCCCCCTTTCGAGCTGCGACCCCGATTGCGGGTCTCTTGATTCTGATCGCTGGCGCATGCCGGCCCGCCGATGATTCAAGGACCGAGGCTCCGGTGGCGGCCACGCAGCGCCCCGCCGAGTCGCAGCGATCGGAGATCGAGCGTGCACTCGAGGAGGCGGGACGCCTGGTCGATTCCGATCCACTCGCCGCTGCCAGGCTCGCCGAGGCGGCCATCGAGACCAATCGCCACGATCCGCAGCGGGTGCGGCTCCAGCTCCTGGCCGGACGCGCACGCCTCGAGCACGAGCAGGCTCTGGACGATTTATCCCACAGTCCGGAGGCGTTCGCGCAGCGACGGCGCGAGCTCGACGAGGAAGCCAGAGCGCACCGATCGCAGTACCGGCGCAGCCAGCCGGCTGGAATCTGGCTGTACAACGGATATCATTTCCGGGAGATCCTCCGCGGATTTCCTGAGAGTGACCTCGCGGACGATGCTGCGTACGAGCTGACGAGGCTCACCTTCGCCGGCGAATGCGAGGGGTCGATCCCCTGCCATGTGAAGGCCGAGCTCGAGCCGCTGCTCGGGTTTCTGGAGCGTTTCCCCCAGTCCGAGCTCGCACCGCAGGCGATCATCAGAGCAAACGAGGCGTTCACCAACAACCTCTATCTGCGCGGCAGAGCGCAGCCGGTTCCGATCGTCGATCTTCGTGCGAAGGCTGCAGGCTACGATCCGCGCGAGGTCGAGCGCCTGCTCGCGCGCTACACAGCAGTCGCTTCGAGCCTGCCTCCTCCGACGCGGGCTCACGCCTTCGAGACGATCGCCGATCTGTGGGAGCGGATGGGAGATCGAGAAAAGGCGCTCGAGCTCTACACATTCATCGTGCGGAACGTGCCCGACTATCCCAATCTCGACGAGATCGGCCGTCGCATACGGCGCCTGTCGTGAGGTCTTCGGCGCGCGGGCGAGAAGGCCGGACGGACGGTTCTCCACTCATGCGACAGCCGCGTGCGTGGGATCCGGTGGTATGTTCTCGCATGAAGTTCGTCAGCCGGGTCACGAACGATGGGAGATCAACAGACTGAGACGCCCTTGTGGCGACGCCTCGGGCAGTTCGATCGGTTTGTCTCGCCCGCCGCGAAGGAGGCCTACGCCCCGCAGAGCTTCGCCGAGCGTCTGATCGCGGTCGGCCGGCTCGTTCTGGCTTCCTCCTCGCTGCTCGCCATCTGGCTCGACCCGTCGACGCCGGCACGCTTTCAGACGACGACTTATCTGCTGCTGATTGGTTATGTGCTCTATGCCATCGTCGCCGGTGCCATCGTCTGGCGATCGGCGACCACCTCGCCGGCGGCGCGGACAGGGCTTCACGTCTTCGACCTCGCGATTTTTTCGGTGCTGATCTACCTCACCGAAGGGCCGGCGAGCCCGTTTTTCGTCTACTTCGTCTTCTCCCTCTTCTGCGCCATGTTGCGGTTTCAGTCCCGCGGCATTCTGTTGACGGCAGGGGCCGCGATCGTGATCTACGTCGGCATCGGCTCGTATTCGGCGGCGCACATCACCGACTGGAACTTCGAGCTGAATCGATTCATCATCAGGGCCGTCTACCTCGGAGTACTTGCCGCACTGCTCGTCTACCTCGGCATCTATCAGCAGCGAATTCATCGCGAGCTGACCTCGCTCGCCGACTGGCCGCGCGTTCTCTCTTCCTCGTTCGAGGAGACACTGAAAGAAGCTCTGGCACGCTCGTCCGAGATTCTCCGATCGAAGCGTCTGCTCTGCGTGTGGGAGGAGCCGGAGGAGCCCTGGCGCTATCTCGGAGAATGGACCAGCGGTGCGTTTCGAGTGGCCAGGGAGCCTCCGGTGCGCTACGAACCGCTCGTCCACGAAGAGCTCGTAGACGCGAACTTCATCTCCGCGGCGGAACAGCGTCAGGCAACTGTTCTATCCGCCGCCGGGACCCTGTCCGCCTGGTCGGGAGAAACACTCAACCGTGAGCTACGCGACACCTACGCAATCGGGCCGGTGCTTTCGCTGAATCTCGACGGAGAAGTCGCGCGAGGACGCTTGTTCGTGCTTAGCCAGGATGATCTGACTCTCGACGATCTCGTGCTCGGCAGGATCGTGGCGAAGCTCATCGTCGCGAGCCTCGACCAGCATTACTTCATCCGTCAGGCTGGTGAACGAGCGAGCGCAGAGGAACGTTTGCGATTGTCGAGGGATCTTCACGACGGACTGCTTCAGTCGCTCACGGGGATCGCGCTGCAGCTCCAGGCTCTCCGGAAACAAATCGGAGAGAATCCCATAAACATCATTCCAAGGCTCGACGAGATCCAGGCGATCATCGAAGACGATCAGGCCGAGCTGCGATCGATCGTCGCAGAGCTGCGACCCCAGGAGCCTGGGGAAGAGCAAGAATCTTCTCTCGGATCACGACTCTCCGGGCTGTCCGAGCGCTTCCTGCTCGGATGGGGAATGCGTGTGGACATCGACCTCGCGACCACGAACAGAATCCCCAGGGCGCTCGAACAGGAAATATTCAAGCTCACCAGCGAAGCGCTCGCCAATGCCGCCCGTCATGGATCGGCTTCGGAAGCTCGCGTCTCGATCCGTTCGGACGATTCTCTGATCGAGCTCGTGATCGCCGACAACGGACATGGCTTTCCATTCGAGGGCCGCTTCGATCTGACACAGCTCAACTCGATGAAGCGCGGCCCGAAAACTCTCAAGGAACGGATCACTTCACTCGCCGGCGACCTGGTGATCGAGTCGAGCCCGCGCGGAGCACGACTCGAAGCGACCATCCCGTTCGATCCGCGAAAGGGCATCACGCAGGCGAGCCAGGATGAAACCTGAAACCTGAAACCTGAAACCTGAAACCTGAAACCTGAAACCTGAAACCTGAAACCTGAAAAGTGTACGCCCGGAATGAAATTCGCGATCGTGTCTTAACGAAGAAACTTCGCGGTTGTTTCTAGTTTCTAGTTTCTAGTTTCTGGTTTCTAGTTTCTGGTTTCTGGTTTCTGGTTTTCCCGCCCCGAGGCGAGTGTAAACTACCGCCGATGGAGATCGTTGCAGCGGTCGCCGTCCCGGCGCTCGCATTCTGGCTCGTCGGGCGACGCTATCCGGCCGGGTCGGATGATCGCCGTGCGGCGCTCACCTTCATCGTGCTGGTCATCATCTGGTTCGCCCCCTGCTGGCTCACCAACTCCACTCCCGTCTCGCTCGATTTCCTCACCCAGTTCCCCCCGTGGAGTGCGCTTCGTCCGGAAGGTCATCTCGACCGCAATCCATTGCTCAACGACGTTCCGCTGCAGTTCCTGCCGTGGCGCGAAGCGGTCAGAAACGCCTATCTTTCCGGAACGCTCCCGCTGCTCGGCCGGTTCGCGTCTTCCGGAACGCCGCTCTGGGAGAACCCGACAGCGGCCGTCCTCCATCCACTCGTCCTCGCCGGACTCCCCTTTTCCACCTTCGCATGGCCCCTCTTCGCGGCCGTCTCGAAGGTCCTGCTCGCCCTCTGGGGAACCTATCGATTCGTTCGCTCGCTGCATCTCGAGCACAAACCCGCCCTTCTCGCCGCAATCGCCTACGGCTTCGGCGCATTCACGATCACCTACCTGCTCTTCTCTCACACCAGAGTGACCGTTCTGCTCCCCTTCCTGCTGCTGGCAATCGATCGGACGGCGCGAGGCGGATGGCGCGACGCCTCGACCGGAGCGCTGGTGTTGTTTCTCATGATCGCCGGAGGACATCCGGAGTCGGTCCTCCACGCAGCCTTCATCGCCGTACCGTGGGCCCTGCGCGCCGTTTTTCTCAGGCCGGGGGTGGAACGCCTGCCGGCTGCGGGGCGGATGATGTCGATCGGGACGGCTGGCATCCTGCTCTCCGCACCACTGCTTCTGCCGTTCGCCTTCCATCTGCCGAACACGCAGCGGGTGGCCGACATCGCAACGCGGCCCGGCTTCCTCAGCACGGCTCCGTTCGAGGCGCGCACCTTCATCCCGTTCGTCGTCCCGAACTACTTCGGCAACCCGCGCGTTCACAACTATCGTCACTCCTACAACTACAACGAGATGGTGGCGCAATACACCGGTCTCGTAACGCTGCTCTTCGCCCTGTTCGCGGCCGGCATCAAGACGCGGCGGCTTCGCTTCTGGCTGGTCCTTCTCCTCGTGCTCGTTCCGCTGGCCATCCAGCCGCTGTGGCTCTACGAGATGCTCAGCAAGGTGCCGATCCTCGGAGTGACGGCACACAGCCGGCTTCGCTACGTGATCGCCTTCATCATCGCCGTGCTCGGCGCGTTCGGTTATCAGGCACTGATCGCCGGTGAGCGGCGACGCCTCCTGGGCTGGATGTCGCTGCTGCTTTTTCTCACCGTCTCGCTCTTCTGCATCGCGTCGTATCCCCTCTTCGAACAATTCGGCGTGCGGCGTCTGATCTTCTTCACGGAGGTTGCGGCTCTCATCGGCGTTCTGGTCGTCTGGCTCGCCAGCCGCAGCTGGAATCCCGGACTGCGCAGCCTCCTCCCGCTGCTTCTTTTCGCCGATCTCTTTCTCGTCGTCGGGCTGTACAATGCGGCGAATCCGAAGTCGCTTTTCTATCCGAAATCGGCGGTGATCGAGCAGATGCAGAACGGGGTGCCACCGTATCGCATTGCCGGAACCGATCGTGCATTGATGCCCAATACGGCGGCATTCTTCGGGCTCGAAGACATCCGCCCGCACGATCCATTGAGCTACGAACCGTACCTTGCGATGCTGGAGAGGGGCGGACTCGATCGCAGCGAATATTTCGCCCGGTTTCCGAACATCCCTCCGAAAGTGCTGCTCGACTACCTGGGTGTCCGCTATGTTCTGACGGCGGCAGGCGAGGCGAGCTCCGACCTCGAGCCGATCCACGACGGCACCGACGGGAAGCTCTTCGCCAACCACGGAGCGCTCGCACGACATTTCATTCCCTCGCGGCTCGAGCTCCAGGATACGAGCGACATAGCCGGCCGCTTTCTGGGGAACGAGAGTGCCCGAGTGGTCCAGGTCGACCGTATCGTGCCGTTGTCGCCCGGGCACATCGAGATCGAGACGTACACGCCATCGGTGACCAGACTCCGCGTGACGAACGAAGCACCCACCTTCATCGCCACGAGCGAAGTCGCTCTTCCGGGCTGGCGACTCGAACGGGAAGGCGATCCCTGGCCGATGCAGAGGGTGAATGGAGTGTTTCTCGGCTGGAGCGTTCCGGCGGGAGGGGGGGCGTTCGTGCTCGCCTATCGTCCCCCGTTTCTCGAGCCGGGCTTCGCCCTCTTTTTCCTCGGACTGCTCGTCATGGCGAGCATGTGGGTCGCGGGTGGCCGCCGAACCGCACCGTCAGCGGAGGGGATCGCATGACAGCACGACCGAGAAAGGCGGTGGAGATCGAGCCGCAGACGCCGGAGGAGGTGCTGCGACGGCTCTTCCCTCCGATGCTGGCGACGCTCGTGGCCGCTCCACCGCGCGACGAGCAGAGCTGGGTCTTCGAAATGAAATACGATGGATTTCGCGCCGTTGCGGCCATCTTCGACGGCGAGGTGGCGTTGTGGAGCCGCAACGCACTCGACCTCTCCGAACGATTCCCCGACATTTTCGACTCGGTCTCGCGGATCGGCGTCCGAGAGGCGGTGCTCGACGGCGAGATCGTCGTGCTCGATCCTTCCGGCGCGCCGCGATTTCAGCTGATCCAGCGTGGCGAATCGAGCCGCAGTCTGTATTTCGTCTTCGATCTGATCTGGCTCGAGGGGAACGACCTGAGAACGCGGCCGCTCGAGGAGCGACGGCAGCTTCTGGAAACGCTGATCGGGACGAAAAGGAAGGGGAAGAAATCGGACAGAATCCTCTTAGCCGAGCGAATGCCCGGCGGAGCGGACGCAGCGATGTCGGAGGCGGCGCGGCGCGGTTACGAAGGACTGATCGGAAAGCTCACCGGATCGAAATACGAGAACCGGCGATCAAAGGCCTGGATCAAGCTCAAAGTTCAGAACCAGCAGGAGGTCGTCGTCGCCGGCTTCACGCCGAGCACCGCCTCGGAAAAAGAGATCGGCTCGCTCCTTCTGGCCGTGAGCGAAGGGGACGAGCTGGTGTATGCGGGAAAGGTGGGCACGGGCTTCTCCGCGAAACAGAGAGCCGAGCTCAGAAAGGAGCTCGCCCGCCATCGCCGCCAGAAGCCGCCGGTGAGGAACCCACCGCGCATGAATGATGTGACCTGGATCGAGCCGCGGCTCGTTGCCCAGGTGCGATTCACCGAGTGGACTTCCGACGGCAAACTTCGCCATCCTTCGTTCCTCGGTTTTCGCTCCGACAAACGGCCGGAAGAATGCGTCCGCGAGATTCCCGCGGCGGCACCGCAACCGCCGGCGCCCGGTGGTTCCGGAAAAAACAGAGACGCCCGCCCGGCCGGTGAGACTACGAATCGACCGCGGGCGACGACAGATCCGGAGATCGTCCTGACGAATCCCGATCGTCTTCTCTACCCTCGCGATGGAATCACAAAGCGGGACGTCGCTCTCTATTACGAGTCGCTGGCCGGGCCGATCATGCACGCGCTCGCCGATCGGCCCCTCGCTCTCGAACACTGGAACGATGGGATCGACAAGCCATCGTGGTTCCACCAGAACATCGGACGCGAAGCGCGGCCGTGGATGACACTCATCCAGACGCCGGCGCGAACCAGCGATGGGGTCGTTCGTCACTTCGTTGCCGACACCGCGCAAGCGCTTCGCTGGCTCGCGCAGTACTCCGTCCTGACGTTGCACATGTGGTCCTCGCGAGGGTCGAGCCTCGAATCGCCCGACTGGGTGGTGTTCGATCTCGATCCGGGAAAGGGAAAGACGATCGAGCAGGCTGTCGACACCGCACTCGTCCTCCGGCGTCTGTTCGACTCGCTCGAGCTGCCGAGCGTCGTCAAAACCTCGGGGAAGCGCGGCCTTCATCTCTTCGTACCACTCGCCTCCGGCTACAGCCACGAAGAGGCCACCGAGTTCGCCTGCCGTGTTGCGGAGGTCATCGCCGGCCAGCTATCGTGGGCGACCGTGGAGCGTGCGATCGCCAAACGGGCGGGACGCCTCTATCTCGACTGCCTCCAGAACGGATACGGCAAAACCGTCGTGGCTCCCTACTCACTGCGCGCCCTCGACGGCGCTCCCGTGTCGGCTCCGTTGAAGTGGAGCGAGGTGACCAGGCGGCTCGATCCGCGCCGCTACAATCTGAGGACGATGCCCGACCGCCTGGCCAGACATGGCGACCTGTTTCGGGGAGCCCTCGAGGCAGGAGTCAGCCTTCCGCGGCTGCGATGAAGCTGCCCGAAAGGAACAAATGCAAGGCGAAACGTCTTCTCATCTCCGCGTCCCACGCGCAAAGGAGAACGAGCTTCGTGACATCAAGACCAGCCGCAGTGTCACCATCCAGGCGAACCATCCGACCGGTTGCCGTCGCCGGCTTCGCCATCGTCCATCTCGCCGCACTCGGTGTCTTCTGGGTGGGATTTTCGTGGAGCGGCATTCTTCTCTGTCTTGCATCGTATTACCTCCGAATGTTCGCGATCACGGCGGGATTCCACCGCTACTTCAGCCATCGCACGTATCGGATGAACCGGTTCTGGCAGTTCGCCCTCGCTTTTCTCGGCCAGACCTCGGCTCAGCGTGGAGTCCTCTGGTGGGCGTCCATACACCGGCATCATCACCGCTACTCCGATCAGCCGGAGGATGCTCACAGCCCGATCCAGCGCGGCTTCTGGTGGAGCCACATCGGATGGATTCTCTCGGATGAGTTCAGGGAGACGGAGATCGAACGGATCCCCGACCTCGAGCCACATCGTGAGCTGCGCTGGCTGAACCGTAACGAGTATCTCGCCACGATGCTCTACGCCGTGGCGATGGCCTTCGCATTCGGCCCCGCAGGCCTTTTCTACGGCTACTTCCTCTCGACCGTACTCCTCTGGCACGGCACCTTCAGCATCAACAGCGTCATGCACCTCTTCGGGCGCAGGGTCTACGAGACGAGCGACGACAGCAGGAACAGCTTTCTGTTCGCCCTGCTGACGATGGGTGAGGGGTGGCACAACAATCATCATCATTACCCCGGATCGGCTGCGCAGGGCTTCCGCTGGTGGGAGCTCGACTTCAGCTACTACATCCTTCGCGCGGGCTCGCGACTCGGCATCGTTCGCGACCTGCGCGCCGTGCCGGCACGCGTGAAGGCGGCGAGGGTGAATGCCGGCGCACGAGCGAACGTTGAGATCGCGACCGCCGGCATCTCGCTGCACGAGAGAGTCGAGATCCTGTCGCGCCGCTGGAGCGAGCTCGAACACTCGGCGGTCGTCGCCGCGCATCATGCGATCGACGACCTGAATGCGGCGAGAGCCTCCGCGGCGGCTCGCCTCGACGCGCTACAGAAGGAGTACGCCGCGGCCCGGAGCAGAGCGGGCCGCGCAGCCGACAGACGCCTCGAGGAGCTGAGTGCCGAGATCGACAGAACGCGAGAGGCTCTCGCCGAAACGCTGGAAGCGCTGCTGACCGCAGCCGGCGGAGGCGGAGGGTGGGCGCTGGAGAGTGGAGGATAGAGGAGGCTAGAGGCTAGAGGCTAGAGGCTGGCATGAGAGACGAGAGACGAGAGGCGAGATAGCAGATTGCAGATCGTAGATTGCAGATTGCAAAATAAGTGGTGTTGGACGAGCTGCTCCAGCCTCCAGCCTCTAGCCTCTAGTCTCCAGCCTCTAGCCTCCAGCCTCTAGCCTCCAACCTCTGCTAGCGTCCGGCCCAGGATCGCGTCACGCGATCGAACAGCGCGGCCGGGAGCGCGCGCAGTCCGCGCACCATCAATGACATCGGGAGAGGAAACTCGATCAGGCGCCTTCGCTTCTCGATTCCGTTGGCGATGATGCGCGCGGCGCGGTCCACAGGCACGAGAAACGGCATCGGGAACCTGTTCCGGTCGGTCATCGCCGTTTGGATGTACCCGGGATTCACGATCGTCACCGAGACATCGAATGCCGCGAGCTCGACGCGGCTCGCTTCGAGAAACGCCTGCATCGCCGCCTTGCTCGCGGAGTACATCGACGAGCCCGGGAGTCCTCGCAGGCCGGCGAGTGAGGCAATCCCTGTGAAGCTTCCCTCTCTCCGCTCGATCATCGAAGGAACGACGGCGGCGAAGAGATAGAGGGTGCCGAAGAAATTCGTGCGCATCGTCTCTTCCGCGCTCGTGAGATCGAAATGCGACGCGCTGTTCCGGCCGCGGACTCCGGCGTTCGCAACCGCCAGATCGATCGGCCCCCAACCGGCGACCGCCGCAGCGACCGCGCGCTGGACCGACGCGGAATCGGTGACGTCGCACTCGAGCGCCATCGCCCGCTTCCCATCAGAGGAGAGCCGCTGCACGTGCTCCTCGAGCATGGCCAGCCTTCTCGAGGCGAGGGCGACGCGATAGCCGCGCCGGATCAGCTCCTCACCGAGGGCGAGTCCGATCCCGCTCGAGCCGCCGGTGATGAATGCCGTGCGCATGAGGGGAGATTATAACGGTGAGCGGCGAGAGGCAGAGGCTAGAGGCTGGCATGAGAGGCGAGAGACGAGAGACGAGAGACGAGAGACGAGAGACGAGAGAGTAACAGCATTGCAAAATGCAGATTGCAGATTGCAGATCGCGAATTGCGGATCGCAGAATGCAAAATGAGTCGTGGTGGACTCGCCCCTCGCCTCTCGCCCCTCGCCTCTCGCCCCTCGCCTCCAGCCTCTGATTGCCATCCGGCCTCCCAGCCCGCCCCTCACTACACTAGAATCACCCCATGTCCGAGACGCTCTCCGCCTCCGTCGAGAGGGTCACCTTTCACGATCCGGTGAGCGGATTTGCCGTTCTCAAAACGCGAATCCGAGGAGTGCGGGAGCTGGTCACGATCGTCGGCAGACTCCCTGCCATCTCTCCGGGCGAAGCAATCGAGGCGAGCGGAGAATGGAAAAACGATCCTGTGCATGGGCGGCAGTTTCAGGCAGGCGAGATCCGTGCTCTGGTGCCGACCACTCGGTCGGGGATCGAAAAATACCTCGGTTCGGGTGCCGTGCGAGGCGTGGGGCCTCATCTGGCGAAAACTCTCGTCCAGCACTTCGGCGATGAGCTCTTCACGGTCATCGAGAAGCAGCCGAATCGCCTGCGGGAGGTCTCGGGAATCGGTCCGAAGCGCGTCGCGATGATCACATCGAGCTGGAGCGAGCAGCGCGGCGTTCGCGATCTGATGCTCTTCCTGCAGTCGCACGGAATCGGAACCACGCGTGCGCTGAAGATCTACCGCCAGTACGGGACGGGTGCGATCAGTCTGATTCGGGAGAATCCCTATCGGCTGGCCGACGAGATCCGCGGAATCGGGTTTCTCAGTGCCGACAAGATCGCGCTCGATCTCGGGCTCGACAAAAACTCGCCTTCCCGGGCTCGGGCGGGTGTCGTCCATGTGCTGCAGGAGGCGGTGTCGGGTGGGCATTGCGGGCTCCCGCGGCGAGACCTCGTCGCGCGCAGCGTCAGGCTGCTGGAGATTACCGACACGATCGTCATCGAGGCGGTCGAATCGGAAGTGGCGGGAGGACGGCTGATCGCCGATCGCGTCGCAGGCGTCGACGCCGTCTTCCTCCCTCGCCTCCACCGCGCCGAGATCCGAGTTGCAACCGATCTCCGCTCGCTGGCGGGCGGCAGACCCCCATGGCCCTCGATCGATGCCGAAAAGGCGCTCGCCTGGCTCGAACGGATCCGCGCTCTCCGGCTGGCGTCGACTCAGCGGGAGGCGGTGCGCCTGGTCCTGCAATCGAAGGTGACGGTGATCACGGGAGGTCCGGGCGTCGGCAAGACGACGCTGGTCGACTCGATCATCACGATTCTTTCGGCGAAGAAGATGCGCATTACTCTCTGCGCACCGACGGGACGAGCGGCGAAACGGCTCGCGGAGAGCACGGGGCGGGAGGCGAGGACGATTCACCGGCTGCTGGAGGTCGATCCGGCGACGGGAGGATTTCGTCGCGGGCGCGACAATCCGCTCGAGTGCGACCTGCTGGTCGTGGACGAGACCTCGATGGTCGACGTGCTTCTGATGGAAGCGCTCCTTCGCGCCGTTCCTCCGCGCGCCGCTGTTCTCTTCGTCGGCGATGCCGACCAGCTTCCCTCGGTCGGGCCCGGCCAGGTGCTCGCCGACATCATCGCTTCGGATGCGCTGCCGGTGATTCGACTCACCGAGATTTTCCGTCAGGCGGCCGAGAGCCGCATCATCGTGAACGCCCATCGCGTGAATCGCGGGCTGCCCCTGCAGATCGACGATCGCGGCACCGATGCCGACTTCTACTTCGTCCGCGCCGACGATCCGCTCCGCGCTCTGGAGAAGATCGTTCAGATCGTTTCGGTGCGCATCCCCGAGCGCTTCGGTCTCGATCCGCTGCGCGACGTCCAGGTGCTCGCGCCGATGAACAAGGGGACCGTCGGCGTGCGCACGCTCAACGACGAGCTCAAACGTGCACTCAATCCCCCGGGGGCGCGACCGAAGCTCATGCGGCTGGGGATGACGCTCAGCGCCGGCGACAAAGTGATGCAGACGATCAACAACTACCAGAAGGACGTCTTCAACGGAGACCTCGGTGTGATCGCTTCGATCGACCCCGAAGAGGGCACGCTGGAGGTGGAATTCGACGGACGGCTCGTGCCGTACGAGTCCGATGAGCTCGAGGATCTGACCCTCGCTTACGCGACCACGATTCACAAGTCCCAGGGGTCGGAGTATGCCGCGGTCGTCATTCCGATGTCGACGCAGCACTATGTAATGCTGCAACGAAATCTTCTCTACACGGCGATCACCCGTGGCAAGCGGCTCGTGGTGCTGGTTGGTGAAGCGAGGGCGATCGAGCTCGCCGTGCGCAATCACGAATCGCGACGACGATGCTCGAAGCTCAAGGAATGGCTCATCGCCGAGACGCTTCCGCAAGCACCGTTGGAGCTGTTGTGAGTCTCTCGTCATTCGCTGGCGAGCCTGGTCAGATGTGACCGATTTTCACACCCATACTCCGAAGGGGTGAATGGAAGGCAGATGGCAGATGGCAGATGGCAGATGGCAGATAGCAGATGGCAGATAGCAGATGGCAGCAGGCAGCAGGCAGCAGGCAGCAGGCAGATGGCAGATGGCAGATGGCAGATGGCAGATGGCAGCAGGCACCCCGAGGGGTGAATGGAACACAGCCGGTGGTGAGCGCGAAGCGCCACCACCGGTTTGCGAGATCCGACACTGCAACGCGGGCACCCCGGCAGGGGTGCCGGGACGAAATGTGACAGCGCACGGTCCTTTCCCCGCAGCCCTGCCGGGCTGCGGCTGACTTCGCGCTGCGCGCATCGTTACCGGTGGTGGCGCTCCGCGCTCACCACCGGCTGTGATCCATGCATCCTTCCAGGATGCAGCGGCGGGTTGGCAACCTGATCCACGTGGGACTCGGATCTGTCCCTCAGCTCCCGATGATCTTGACGAGAACTCGTTTGTTGCGGCGACCGTCGAACTCGCCGTAGAAGATCTGCTCCCACGGACCGAAGTCGAGTTTTCCTCCGGTGATGGCAACGACGACTTCGCGCCCCATGATCTGCCGCTTGTGATGCGCGTCGCCGTTGTCTTCCCCCGTCCGGTTGTGGTGATAGCGCTCGGGGCTCGGATCGTACGGTGCGAGCCATTCGAGCCACCGCTTGTAGTCGTCGTGAAGCCCTGGCTCGTCGTCGTTGATGAACACACTCGCCGTGATGTGCATCGCATTCACGAGACAGAGCCCCTCGGTGACGCTGCTCTCGAGGACTTCTTCTTCGACGGCTCGCGTGATGTTGACGAATCCCATCCGATCGGGAACTCGAAAGGTGAGATGGCGGGTGTGGGATTTCACGGCAGTTCCTCCTTCGTCATCGACTCGCGATTCGCGCGACTCATCATGCCGAGAGATCGCCCAGCGGTCGCGACACGGTGTGGCGCATTCGGCGCATTCGAACGGCCTCTTCGTAATCGATGGGGAGCTGGAGCCGGAACGACGGTCCATATCCCGGCGGCGAGCTGACGGTGACCGATCCGAGATGAAGCTCGGCCAGACTGCGTGCCAGCGACAACCCGAGGCCCGTCCCGCCGCGGCCGCTCCTCCGCTTTCCCTCGGTCCGGAAGAATTCGTCGAAGATGCGAGCCAGCTCCGCCTCCGGAATTCCGGCCCCGTGAGCCGTGACGTCGATCTCCACCGAGTCGATCGCCATCGGCGAGCGATCAGCAGAGAGATGCCGTGCTGCGACGGTCACCGCGCTCCCGCCGCTGGAGAGCTCGAGCGCATTCGCCAGGAGATTGAAGACGACCTGCCGGATCCGGCCCTCGTCGAGTCTGACCCGGGGCAGAGCAGTGTCGACGGCCAGCGCGATCGACACGCCCGTCTCGCCGGCCCGGGACCGGATCGGCTCCTCGATCTCCATCAGCGCGCTGCGCAGATCGAACCAGTCGACGCGCAGCTGCATCTTACCCGCCTCGATCTTCGAGAGCTCCAGGATGTCGTTGATCAGTTCCAGCAGCCGACCTCCGGCATCGCGGATGTTGCGAAGGAAGCCGTAGAACTTCGGCGGCAGCTCGTTCTGCACGTTCGACAGAAGGATGTCGGAGAAGCCGATGATCGAGTTCAGCGGGGTCCTCAGCTCGTGGGACATGTTGGTCAGGAACTGATTCTTTGATCGATCGGCAGCCATCAGACGGAGGTTCGCATCGCGCAGCTCACCGGTTCGCTCCTGCACGCGATGCTCAAGGGCGAACGTCAGCCCCTCGAGATCGCCGTACAACTGGGAGTTCTCGATGGCAATGGCCGTCTGATTCGCGATCGCGGTCATCAGGACGACGTCTTCCTCGCGGAAAGCGTTTCGTTTCGGACTCTGAACCGAGACGACACCGATCACACGGTCGCCGGCCATCATCGGAACACCGAGCCACGATTCGGTATGAACGCCGTCGTCGATGGCGACGATGCCCAGGGCGAGCTCGTCGCGAACGCTTCCTGTCACGAGCGGTCTGCCGTTCAGGACGACCCATGAATTCAATCCGTCGCCGATGGGAATCCGTTCCTTCGGCAGGATCTCGCCTTCATGGACGTCGAGCTCGAACGACAGTTCGTTCGTCGAGTCGTCGATCAGCGCGATGCTGAAGAAAGAAGCGTCGATGATCTTTCTGCATTCGCGATAGATGGTCATCAGCAGCTCGTTGATGGGAAGCTGGAGCGAGATTGCCTCGCCGATGTTCGTCAGCAGTGCCAATCGCTGGATTTGTCGCTCCGTCGCGACTCTGGCGATCGCCAGATTCCGCGCCACGGCATTGGCCAGGACACCCGTGAGGGCGAGCGCCAACACAGCCGGCCAGCCGAGTGCCGCATAGGAGAGCGTCATCGTGATCGCGTACGGAACGCTGAGCAGGTAGATCGACGAGTCGACCGCCACCAGCGTCAGGCTCTTTCGCACCGAGTAGCCGTAGGCCAGCTGGACCGGGAACATCACGAGGTTGTTCACGAGAATCAAAGCGACGCCGCAGACCGCCATCCGCATCGTCGACATCCCGCCGATCTTCATCAGCGGGACCTCGCCTCCCGTCGCTTCATAGAGCAGCGCTGCAAGCGCCACCGGCATGCCGTACGTGCCGAAAAAGGCGAAGGTGCGAATCCACTGGAAGAGCGGATCGGTCATGTCGAGCTTCGCCGGACCGATCTGCATCATTCCCACCACCCGCGTGAGGATCACCGCGAGCACCGCGATCCAGCACGAGAGCACCGCACCGAGCAGAGGGAACATGGAGATGAAACAGGTGATCACCAGGGAGACGTAAACGAGATTCGTGAGGGGAAACCGAAGAAGCGCGAGCGCGGCGGCGTGGAAGAAAAAGATCAGGATGAGGGCCGGCCCGCCGTCACCGAGCGCCGCGAGCGTCGCCCGGGTCGTGTCCTTCGCCTCGAGCGTGACCCAGCAGACGACCAGAGCTCCGATGATCCCCTGTGCCAGGAAGACCGAAATCACGCGATGTCGTGACGAGAGTGATTCACCTCGTCCTCTCAATGCCATGCGCGCTCCTCGCTGCGTGCTCGCTATCGTAGCAGCAGGCGGCACCGACGTTGAAACCGTGAAGGCGCACAGCGTGCACCCGACACTGTCGTGGGCGGCGGCTTTGGAGATGCGGTGCAAGCGCACCGCTTTCGATCAATGACATGACCCGCGCGAATCCCATGGATACGCATTCGGCGTTGGCACCTATCTGGCTATGAATCCATTCTGATGGCTCCACGGGTGTCGACCCGCGCACGCACGCTTCCCGCCTCTCCGATACGGAAGCTGGCGCCCCTCGCCGAAGAGGCTCTTCAGCGAGGCATCAAGGTCCATTCTCTGAACATCGGACAACCCGACATCGAGACACCGATCGAGATCCGCAGCCGTCTGGACGGTCTTTCGTGCCCGGTGATCGCCTATTCTGCTTCGTGCGGCGAGCTCGCATATCTCGACACGCTGATACGCTATTACCGGCGCATCGGAATCGAGCTGGGTGCAGGAGAAATCATCGCCACGACGGGCGCCAGCGAGGCGATTCTCTTTACGCTGCTCGCCTGTGCCGATCCGGGCGACGAGGTCATCGTCGTCGAGCCGTTCTACACGAACTACAAGGCGTTCGCCTGCATGGCGGGGTTGCGGCTCGTGCCCGTTCCGGCCGACGCGCGGAGAGGTTTCCACCTTCCGCCGCGCGAGGTGTGGGAAGCGGCGATCACGCCTCGAACGCGCCTCGTCATTCTCTGCAATCCGAACAATCCGACGGGCGCTGTGTACACGCCACAGGAGCTCGCGATGGTCGCCGATTTCGTGGCCTCGCACGATCTCTTCCTCCTCTCCGACGAGGTCTATCGCGAGCTGGTCTACGACGGCCGGCAGACCATCAGCGCACTCGCCCTTCCGCGAATGGAGGAACGGGTCATCGTCGCCGACAGCCTGTCGAAGCGCTACAGCGCCTGTGGTCTGCGGCTCGGCTGCCTCGTCACCCGGAATCCCACCATCTACGACGCGGCATTGCGAATGGCTCAGGCGCGCCTCTCGGCTCCAGCACTCGCGCAGCTCGGAGCGGTCGGAATCGACGACCTCGGGGAAGCCTATGCGGCAGGTCTGGCGCGCACCTACCAGAGGCGCAGAGACGTTCTCTACGAAAAACTCTCGCGCGTTCCCGGAGTCGAAGTCTCGAGACCGGAAGGCGCGTTCTACCTGATCGCGACCCTTCCGGTCGATGATGCCGACGAGTTCGCTGCCTGGATGCTCGGCGAGTTCGAATATCGAGGGGCGACCGTCATGCTCGCGCCGGCCGCCGACTTTCATGTCACGCCGGGAGCGGGGCGCAACCAGGTGCGTCTGGCGTTCGTTCTCAACGAGCACGATCTCACCGAAGCCGTGGATGTACTGGCCGAGGCGCTGGCGGTCTATGCAGGGGGGGTCGAGGCCCGAGGCTCGGCGTTGGCTCGAGGGTAAACTCGCCACAGCCTCACGCGCCCGATTTCCGCTTCGTCCTTCTTCCGAGCCGCACGACTACCTCAAATTCCTGCTGCGTGACCGGTTGAATCGAAAGGCGTGACCCCTTTCTGGTCACCATCATGTTCTCGAGACCGGGCGTCGTCTTGAGGGTGGCCAGCGAGGCGATTTCCGGAAACTTCTCCACGAAGCGAATATCGACCGACACCCAGCGCGGACTCGACGGATCGCTTTCCGGATCATGGTACCGGTGCCCTTTTTTCGAGGCGAACGGATCGGGATACGCCTCACGGCTGATCTCGGCCACACCGGTCACCCCGGATGGATCGGCATTCGAGGCGTAGAAGAGGACGCCGTCGCCGAGCTTCATCTCATCGCGCATCAGGTTGCGCGCCTGGAAGTTGCGTACGCCTTCCCATCCCGTCGATTCATCGCGCTGGAGATCGTCGATCGTGTAGGCGGCCGGTTCGCATTTCATCAGCCAGTAACGTCGCGTTCGCGCCAAAGCAGGATCCTCCTTCGAACGAATTCTACTCCCGTGGCGCGCGAGGATCGCCCTCCGGGTGGACAGGCCGCGCCGCCGACCAGTACGATTCCGTCGTTCCCCGGAGGAAACGCACGATGGTGTAGGAAGACGCGAAGAACACGATGGGAGGCTTCGCGTCCTCCTGAGGTTTCTCGTCTCAGCCTCCGGCCTCAGCCTTCTGCCTCTGACCTTCTGCCTTCTGCCTTTCAGAGAGCCACGGTGTAGCAGAGCGCTTCCCCTTCGAGTGCCACGACGCCGTCATCGCGGGTGACGGTCGTGCGCAGGCGTGTGATCGGTTTATCCTCGCGCACTTCGAGCACCTCGACCTCGCCCGTGATCTCGTCTCCTGGACGTACGGGCGCCCGGAAGTTCCAGTCGACGCCCAGAAATACCGTGCCCGGTCCCGGCAGGTCTTCCGCGACGACAGCGTTGAGGATTGCGGTGGTGATCCCCCCCTGGACGATGATCTCGCCGAATCGGCTCTTCTTCGCAAACTCCTCGTCGTAGTGAAGAGGATTCCGATCACCGCTGATGCGGGTGAACAGCTCGATGTCTTCTGCCGACACTCTGCGCGATCGCCGCGCGCGCTGGCCGATCTGCGGAATGCCGCGGGGCCATGCCTTCGTGCTCATCATCGTCTCCTTCCAGTCTAAAAAAGTCACTCTACACGGTCCTGGGGGTTGGCCGGGCCGGGTGGCCCGAGCCCGGAAGGCTGGCACTGGCACGAGGCGCGCAAGTAGGCTCGTCAGAATAGAGTTGGAGAACGCCATGCCCGACATTCAGGTGAATCAGACCAGCGCACCCCCGCCTCCCTCATCGCCGCCGCCGGATGACCGCAACAGCCCGATCTGGCCGCTGATGATCGCGCTTCTGGTGGTCGTCATTCTGATCGTCGGATTCATCGTCACGCGCAGCGATCGCCCGGCCGCCGCGGAGAAGACGGATATCCAGATCTCGCTGCCGGACACACCTCCTCGGGAGATTCAAGTGCCGGACACGATCGAAGTCGACGTCCCCGACAAGATCGAAGTCGATTTGCCGGACAAAGTGGACGTCGACATCAACGCGCCGCCGCAGGAACCGCCGCCACAGCCGGAAAACCCGCGACCGTAGTCCGCCGGGGTGGACATTCCGCTCGAAAAACCTCAGTTGAGCTGTTTTGTGGGGGAGTGGCCTCGACGCGGCAGCTCAGTCACCACAGCGAGTTGAAGATTCGAGCCGCCGGCACACCCGTCACCTTACACTTCCCGAGCCACTCGATCAAAGCCGGAAAGTCTTTCCAGCTCGCCATCGCCTGCTGGAAATGATCGGCGACGCCGGCTTCGGTCTCGTAGACCTCGCTCAGCACGAAGCAGGTGTTCCCGGTGGGAGGAGAGTTGGGATCCAGCGGGTTCGAAAGCTCCGGTGCCTTGGACACGTCATAGATCAGGAGAGCGTTTTCGCCCTGCCGGTGATGGGTCGCCTCCATCCACGGAGCGTGACTCCGAAAGATGCGGTCTCCTTCCTCTACCTGATCAGGGGGTGCCACGATGACGAAGGTGAGCTGGATTTTCCCCTTGTTGGCCATGATCTGTCCTCCGGGTCCCGATTGATTAGTGTTCACCGCACCTGCTGCGGAACCTGAGCTCACAGGTGCGGCCGGATTAGCTGCCGATTCTATCGATCGCATCCAGCAGAGACAACACGACTGGCTCCGGCCCGCACCAGCACGAGCCGGCCTGCCCATCTGGCGTCCTCACCATCGTTGGTGTAGTATCCTCTCACCGAGCTACATCCGGTATCGTCCAGTCGTCGCAGTGAGCATCATTGCCTTGCGTTCGTCCGCCTTCCGTGAGGTCACAACGGAGGGTTGATGATGTTTGTGCGGGAAAGGCTCCGCAGCCGCCTGACCCGCCCGGTCCAAACCAATCGACGCAGTCATTCTCAGGAGACCCTGACCCATGCCCTGTACGCTCCGTGTGGCCACTCGCATCCTCCTTTGCCTCTCACTCCTCGCAGCAGCCGCAGTCAACGCATCCGCCGCAACCTGGTACGTCTCGACATCCGGAAACGATGCCGGCGCGGGCTCCATCACCGCTCCCTTTCAAACGATCACGCACGCCGCTTCGAAAGTCGCACCCGGCGACACGATTTACGTGCGCGCCGGAGTCTACTACGAGCTTGTTCGCATCGCTTCGGTGAAGGGGACGCCTGCGGCGCGCATCACGATCGCCTCCTATCCCGGCGAGACCGCCATCATCGACGGCACCGGATCGCCGCTCGACACGAACCTCGTCGAGTTTCTTCCCGGGTCGGAGTACATCGACATCTCCGGCTTCGAGGTCCGGAACGCGACGAGGATCGGCATTCTCGTCTGGGGAGCGAAGAACATCGGAATCTACGACAACCTAGTGCATCGATCCTTCCGCAACGGCATCTACACCAGCTATTCGTCACCCGGCGTCGTGACCGACATCGAGATCGACGGAAACAGCGTGACGAACAACGTGCTGGAGAACGAGAGCAGGACGTGGACGGGAGGCTGGGCGCAGGCGATCGGCATCGCCAAGTCGGAGCGCGTCCGGGTCACCAACAACAACGTTTACCGCAATTACGGCGAAGGAATCGATTTCATCCTGAGCGACTACGGCTATGCCGCGTTCAACGAGATCTGGGACAACTATTCCGTGCTCATGTACCTCGACAACGCGCAGTTCACCACGATCGAGCGTAACCTGATTTACACGACCGGGGACACCCAGTATTACCGCGGCGGATACCCGGCGCACGGGATCGGTACGGCGAACGAACGATACAGCCAGATCTCCAATCCGCTCTCCGATCTGACGATCGTGAACAACATCGTCCTCAACACCCGCTGGGCCTTCTACTACAGCGATTACGAGAACGGCGGCGGGCTCAAAAACTCCGTCATCGCCAACAACACCTTCTATAACGCAACACACGCGATGCTCGCGATCTACGACGACGCACACGACAACACGATCTTCCAGAACAACATCTTTTACGAGCCTGACGGAGCCCCGATGACCTACACGAAGGCCGGCCGGAAGACCTCGGGCAGCGGCTCGGGGATCATCTACCGAAACAACAACTGGTACGGCGGGTCGGCGGGGTTCGCGTCGGGCAGCGGAGACGTGATCGGCGATCCGATGCTGGAAAGCGCAGGCGGGCTGTCACCGGAGAGCTACCGGCTGTCGCTCTCATCACCGTTGCTGGCGCGGGCGCATCCCGCTCCGACGATCCTCGCGGTCGACTACTGGGGAAGCCCGCGCGTCGGATGGGACATCGGCGCGCACGAGCTGAGCTCCGGATCGATCGGAAGTCTCGACGAAGAAGCGCCCACTCCTCCCACCGCCCTCACCGCGACCGCAGTCGGCAGCTCGAGGATCGATCTCTCATGGGCTGCCTCGACGGACAATGTCGGAGTCACCGGATACAAGATCTACCGTGACGGGCAGCATGTCGCAACCGTCGGGGGCACGTCGCACTCGGACCAGGGACTCTCGGCTGCCACTTCGTATACGTACCGTGTCAGTGCGCTCGACGGCGCGGCGAACGAATCGACACAGAGCGAGGCTGCATCGGCAACGACCGCGGCCCTCGCGCAGGGGGCGATCCATGTGAAGAACGTCGCGATCCAGTATCAGAAGAAAGGCAAATGGCATCACTACTCGCCGGTGGTGACGATCGTCGACGGAAGCGGAAGCCCCGTCTCCGGCGTCACGGTGACCGGCGCGTGGACCGGCGCGTTGAGCGGCACTCTCGACGCGAGCACAGGCACCGACGGCGTCGCGAATTTCTCGAGCTCGCGCACTTCGAGCACAGCGTCCGTCACCTTCACCGTCACGAACCTCGTGCACGGCTCGTTCGCCTACGATGCGTCGGCCAACGAGGAGACTTCTGCCACCACGAGCCTCGGATCGGTCGACTGAAGCACGATCGCGATGGCGTCCTTGCCATCACCGGCAGACTTGGTCAGATCTGCCGATCTTGCCGGCGGCGGCGGGACGCCGCCGCGATCGGGCGAGGACGCCCGACCCCCTACAGAGGTCAGCACATCGGCCGAGATCTACACCAATCTCATCGTTTCGACATTCGAACGGCGCGCGCGACGGCGCTGCCGACGTTGCGGTTGGTCATCGGCGAATAGCTCGTGATGTGCGTGATGACCTCCCAGCAGAATCAGGGAAAAAGCAGCGTATCGGGCAATCACTTGGCGGGACCTCCGATGGAAAGAGCGGCATCGAGTCATTCCAAGGTGTTCCAGCGACTCTACAACGTGATCGGAGGCAGGGTCATCTGGCACGGGACTCGCTGTGCCGAGAGCCGATGGCTCACGACCATCACTGACGAAAGGACGCGAACGAATGCTTTGGACGATTCTGGTAATCCTGTTGATTCTCTGGCTGCTCGGGTTTTCATTCAATGTAGGCGGCGGTCTCATTCATATACTGCTGGTAATCGCTCTCATCGTGCTCATCGTCAGGCTGGCCAGCGGCCGCAAAGTCCTCTGAGCACCGGCCACGTGGCCAACTTCGTCGTGGATGCAGCGCGAACCTCGCCGGCCCCCGAGGCTGGACATCCCGATGTCCAGCCCGTGACTCCGGCGAGGGTCGCTGCCCCGTCGCCCAACGCGTCCTCCATCACCTGAGCGCAGATCGGTGTCTTCGGCCACTGCGGACGAGACTCTCGATGGCTTTGGCGACTCATGGTGATCAGACCCTGGTCCGCCGGAGGCGAGTTTCGCGGCGGGGGGTGCATTCCTCCGCGTCCTGATCGTCCGAGGTTCGCCATCCTCCATGCCACGACCATTCGCATGAATGCCGCCATTCGGACGACAATGGCGAAAATGGAGAAGGCCGGTAACCTCGGATGCCTCCGTTTCGCGATCGGAATGCCGTTCACCCTCGGCGGGATCGTGATCATCGCCGGGTCATTCCTCGCTCCCGACAAAGTGCGTTTCACGAGCGAGAGCGGCTCGGTGGCACCGCCGTGGATCGGCGCCCTCTTCGGTCTCTGCTTTCTCGTCGCGGGGCTCTTCGCCGTCGAAGCCGTCGCACTGCGCCGGAACGACATCGCCCTTCGACGATGGGCTGCACTGCTCGTGTTCGTCTTCGGCATCGCAATCACCGCCGTGGCCTTCGGCGATCCCGACCCTCGCAGCATGCCCGCGGGCCGATGGGCGGTTGCAGTCGCCGGCGCGATTTTCTTCCTCGCCTCCTGCGCGCTGGCGCTGACGACCGTTCCGCCCGAGTCCATCTGGCGCCGCAGGACAGAGAACCTCTCCGGAATTCTCCTGCTGACACTCTTCGGCATTCTTGCGACCGGGCTCGCGCTCTCCCCGGGCCTCGAAGGTGACGGCTCGCTCGCGATTCTCGGAATCGAGCTGCCCACATCCCGCTCGCTCGATCGGTTCATGCTCGGTTTCTTTGCGCTCCTCATCGACGGCTTCGCGATCGCAGGGTGGCTGCATCTGATCAGGGCTCGGAGATGATCGCGTGATCTGACCCGCACCTCTCAGCGAGCGAACGTCACGATCCTTCCCCGCGCATCGGACGAGAACATCTCCGCCGTCTCGCGTGCGGCCGCTTCCGCTTCGGTGAGCATCTGCATCTCGATCAGCGACTCGATGAGAGCGATGCGCGCGCTGGCGTTGCGCGGCTCCCGTTCGACGACCTCGCGCAGCGGCGCCACCGTTTCATCGATCGCCGTCCGAAATGCCTTCAGAGGAATGCGATAGTGCTTCCGGCAGGAGGAGCACTCGCTCTGGATCCGATATCTGCCGAACCGGAATCAGCGGAATGAAAATTACGCAGAAACACTCGGTGGTGTCATAGGAGGTGAGCTCGCCTGCCGGTTGCAGAAGTTACAGGTGCCGTTGATCGCAGAGCTGTTTCTCCGGCCGTAGTAATTCGTGCCGATGCCGTTGAACGTGAAAGGCATCTCCCGCCTCCAGTCGATGATCGCATTGAATTTTCCAGGACGATACACCAGGCCCCGGCGCGGCTGTAAAGAAAAATGAGGCCGGGCTCCTCGGCAACTTAGAATGGCACCGGGGGAAGGGATTTGCGGCGAAGCTCCTCTCATAGAGATGCATGCGGCCCGAACGGGGCTGCATCGGGAAGGCGGTGTCGAGATGAGGCAGGATCAATCGCGCATGTTCGAACAGCGCGTGCCGGAACGGTACGAGCAGGTACTCGAGCTCGGGCAGGTGCCCGAGGTGGAGCCTGTCGCGGAGGCGGCCGCACCCGAACCGGCCCGCGTCGACTCGGCGATTCTGGTGATCCATGGCATGGGCCAGCAACTTCCCTTTGAGACGCTCGACACGGTCACCTCCGGAATTCGTCGTGTGAAAGCACCGACGAAAGTCCATGCGGAGACAGGAGTGATCGAAGCGGATGGCGAGCGAATCCGGAGAATCGAGCTGAAGCTGCCGACCGACGATGGCACCCGGAGGGTGGACATCTACGAGGCCTACTGGGCACCGCTGACCGAGGGACGCGTCGGAATCCGCGACGTTCTCTCGTTTCTTCTGTCCGGCGGGTGGAACGGAGTCCGGATGAACCTCGATGGATTTCATCGCTGGATGTTCGGTCGGGATCGCGAGTTCAGCCGGAAATGGGCACCGCTCGTGGTCCTGATCGTCGCGTTGGTCGTCGTTTCCTCGCTTGTCCTGCTCAATCTCCTCGCGGCGGCTGTAGCCGCCCGCGTGCCCTGGGTCACACAGGGGAACATGGTGGGCGACAGCCGGGTGATTCTGAATTTCGTGCTGCTTCAAGCCGCCTTTCTTGCCTACCTCCTGGCAATGACGTCGGTGGTCCGACCCTGGAGACGCCTTCAACGGGCAGTCGGAGGAGTTGCGACGTCGGCGATGTACGCGCTACTCCTCGTGCTCGTCCTCTCACCCTTCGGTCTCCTGATCGCGATCACTCACAACGCTGCGGGCGTGTCCTCGGAGATACGAAAGGCAACGGCTCCCATGCTATACCGCGTCCTTCCGCCGATCAGTCCCGAGTTGCTGGAAGCTGAACAGAGCAGGAGCTCGCGCGGCGGCGGGCAGGCCCTGGCCGGAGCAATCGTCCTTGCCGTTCTGCTCTCGATGCTGGCACTCGGGCGGATCGTTGCTGCATCGGCGGGACGGACGAAATCACCACAGAGGCGCAAGGATTCGGCGCGGCTGAAGAGAAGCGCTCCTGTCGTCGCGATCGTCCTCGGAGCTGCTGCCACCCTCATGGCTTTGAGCGTGGTCTTCCATCTTTATTACGGATGGGTGGGCCCAGCCGATCAAGACCCGCGGGTGCGAACGCTCTGGTCGGTTTCGTGGGCATCGCCGCAAATTCTGCCGCCCCGCGTCTCGATACTTTCAATCGTTTTTCTGCTTTCGCTGCTCGTGATCGTCGCCGGATTTCTCTTGAGGACGCTCACGCGAGCACCGGAGCGTAACGGCACGCGGCGGACCCTGCGTCTACTCCATCTGCCCGAGGGAATCGCGCTGCTGATCGTCGCCTGCCTTCTTCCGGTCGTTTGGTTCGATGTCTTCCCTGCAGACATTGCTGCTGACGACGATCCTCGCGAACGCAGCGTGTTCCTTCTTCCCTGGCTTCTCGTGCTCGGGATGAGCCTCTTCGTGAAGAGCTTCCTCGTCGAGTACGTCGGCGATGTCGCTGCATACATCTCTGCCCATCGGCTCGACCGGTTTCACGACATCCGGGAAGAGATCAAAGAGGTGACCGCCAGAGTCGTGCGTGCAATCTACGGGATGCGAGCCGGCACGGGAGAGGCGAACGACGCGGCCTCCGGTGAGAATGAGAAGAAGGCAGAGGCACCGCCCCTGCTCTACAGCCGGATCGCGGTCGTAGCGCACTCGCTGGGATCGGTAATCGCTTATGACGCAGTGAATCAGATGATCGTCGAAGACGAAGTGGGGGCCAAGGGTCTCAATGCTTCGGGTCGTACGAAGCTTCTCGTCACCTTCGGCTCGCCGCTGGACAAGACAGCTTTCATTTTCACCGCGAGCTCCCGCAACACGGAGAACGTTCGCGAAGCTCTCGCTTCGAGCGTACAACCGCTCATCTGGGATGAAAAGTATCGCAAGTTGTGCTGGTTCAATCTTCACTCGCCTCATGACATCATCAGCGGGCCGCTGAACTACTACGATCCGCCGGAAGAGAGCGTCGCGCATCCGGTCCACAACATCGTCGACGAGCAATGCGGCATTCCGCTCGCCGCACACACAGAGTACTGGAGGAACGACGCTCTCTACCGCGGAATCGTTCGCTGGATCGAAGGGGCGAACGATTGCAAAACGCTGCGCGAGGCCTTCGAGTCATCGAGTGGCACAATCAAGTCTTGAGGCGCAATCCCGTCGGGTCGGGCCTGGCGTCGGGGGATACAGCCGCTCGAAATCGGGATCGCCGTGCAGCAGCTCGAGGTCGGGATCGCGGCGCGCTCAGCTCGCGGCCTTGAATCCCGTCCCGCATCTGCCCGACTTGCGAGGGGCGGCGAGGACGCCCGACCCCTCGGACGCCTGGTCACAATGAGTCAGCTCCCTGTGCCGAACGCCATCTCGGGTGTGGCGAAAACGAAGCGATCGGCGAGAGGGTGTGTGAGGAGGTGCTCGATGGTTCTCTCGAAGTTCTCGCGCAGTGCCGGTCGTGATGCTGTGTCGGTTCGGGTGGCGAAGGCGAGATACGGCGACTTCGCCGCGAGCAGCGTGTCGATGATGCTGCAGATGTGATCGGCGCGCATCGCAGGATCGAGCGTCAGAGTCTCCCGCCCGTCGCGCGCATGAAGACCCAGCCGCCGCTCGGCGCGATCGATCGGACCGAGGGGATGATCACGCGATTCGATCGAGGCGACCGTCGTGGCGAGGGTGTGCTCCGATGTCGGCGAGCGACCTCCGGACACATCCTGAAGATAGAAAACGAGCCCGTCGCGAACCCACGGGCCGGTCGTGCTCCCCTCACCGCCGCTCCGCGCGAACAGCGGCCCGTCGGGCGCCGAGACATGAACCTCGACCGCGTCGGTTCGCTCCGCCCTCCAGACGAGCGTCGCTACGTCTGGCACGCCGCGACGGCCGGCGATGATCGGATCCGGTCGCGATTTGATCGTCCCCCAGCTCTTTCCCTGGCGCACGCGCATCTTCGTTCGCAGCGACATCCATGGAGCCAGCGCCGTCAGGCGTCCCGCAGGATGCCAGTCGATCGGCACATGTCCGCCGCTGATCGGAATAGTCGAGGGCAGCCCGACGCCCCACCGACTGAATCTCACCAGCCCGGGCCCGGGGCCAAGTCCGAGCCCGAGCCCGGCTTCAGCGGCGACCGTACCGATCGTTTTTCGTCACCAGCGACTCGGCGACGAACGTCGATCCGCTGAAGAAGCCCGCGAGAACGACGGCGTCTCCGATGCGGATCGACCGGAGGGATCTGCTTCCGCGAGTATCGAGCTGCCGCGTATCGATCCGGACGTCCCGTCGAGCATCGGTCCTCACGACCAGCAGATTCCGGCGCAGATCGAGAGAGATGACTCGTCCTTCGAATCGATCGTAACGACCACGGTGATAGCGGCGATCGTCGGGCCTGCGATGAGAGATGCTCTGGAGAACGTGGACGGCTCGCGCACGGAGCTGGCGATTCGATCGTGAGACCAGATCGATGGCGACTCGATCACCAGGCTCGAGATCGCGCACCCGATAGCGCCTCCCCAGGAAGTGGACCGGCACATTCCCGCGGGCGTCGATGCGATGCGTCGTGCGGCCGTTGCGCAGCACGAAGCTGTTCCCGTTTCGTGCGACGGAAACGACGACTCCGTCGAGATCCGTCCTTCCGCTGCGTTGATCCCGCACATCGCTCAGATGAAGTGCCGTCTCCATCTGAGGTCGATCTTCCGCAATCATAGACATCGGAGCCACGAAGAGCAATGCGACACTCACCACCACAACTCGTTGGATCAACTGTACTTGCGTCATCTGGTTCTCCTTTGAACCGCTGTCGTTGCACAGATCAGAGCGCAATCGCCAAGCCAGCGAGCCCGAGCGGAAGAGTGAAGAGGGAAGAGGGAAGAGGGAAGAGGGAAGAGGGAAGAGGGAAGAGGGAAGAGGGAAGAGGGAAGAGGGAAGAGTGAAGGGTCAGAGAGAGAGAGAGAGAGAGAGAGAGAGAGAGAAGATGTCATCTGTCATTATCTGTCATCTGTCATCTGCCCTTCCCTCTTCACCCTTCACCCTTCCCCCTTCACCCTTCACCCTTCCCCCTTCCCCCTTCACCCTCTTCCGATCGCTGCGCACGTGACCCGTTTCGCGCGCGCTCCTTGCAATGCACGATCCACGATGATTCAGTAGACTCCGTCGTGAATCATCCGGGCAACGATGCAACAGCAAGGAGGGCTCGATGTACCGTCTGGTTTCCCTGCTCCTGATCTTCTCGATCTCCTGCGTGACGAACGGGCCGACACAGTCGCAGTCGCGGCTCGAGACCACGCCGCGGCACGATGAATGGGTCCGGATCCCCGTCGAGGGAAAGATCCTCCACGCGTGGGTCACCTACCCGGAGACGGCCTCAACCGCCTCCGCAATCGTGCTGATTCACGAGAACCGCGGCCTCGATGACTGGGCTCGCTCGGTCGCTGACCGGCTTTCGGAAAACGGATATCTCGTGATCGCGCCCGACCTTCTCTCGGGGATGGCTCCCGGCGGCGGGCGCGCGAGCGATTTCCCCTCGTCCGACGCGGCTCGGGAAGCAACCTCGAAGCTGTCGATGCCGGGCGTCATCGCCGATCTCCATGCGGCTGCCGATTACGTTCTCCGCCTTCCCGCAGCAAACGGGAAGCTGTTCGTCGCGGGATTCTGCTGGGGCGGCGCGCGCACCTGGGTGCTCGCGAACGCCCGGCCGGGACTCTCGGGAAGCTTCGTCTTCTACGGCACAGGTCCTCAGGATGCTGCAGGCATCGCCGCGATCGACGCGCCGGTATTCGGCTTCTACGGAGGCAACGACGCCCGTGTGAATGCGACGATTCCGAAGACCGAGGACCTGATGCGCCAGGCGGGCAAACGGTTCGAGCCGGTGATCTATGAGGGCGCGGGCCATGCTTTCATGCGCCTCGGTGAGGCGAGCGACGCCTCGGATGCGAATCGCCGCGCCCACAACGAGGGGTGGGCGCGCTCGCTCGAGCTGTTGGGGCAGATCGGACGCTGAGCGTCTCGAGTGGAATCGTCCAACGAGAAAGGGAGCGCCGAGGCGCTCCCTTTCGAATGGAGTGTGATCTGTTGTCTTACTTCCCTGCGCGATAGCTGTCCCACATCGAGCTGCTGCGACCAGCCTGACCGGCAGTGAACTGGTACATGCAGTAGTCGTCGGTATAGTCCATGAAGTTCTCGATCGGATCGAGGCCCGCAACGTTTTTGCAGCTGTCCGCGCCGACCGGGCAACGATACTGGGCCGAGCGTTCTGCCGGCGTGTCACTCACCTGATCACCGCTTCCCTGACATCCGCCCTGGAAGGTGTGATAGAGGCCGAGCCAGTGGCCGACTTCGTGGGTTGCAGTATCTCCAAGGTTGTACGGTGTGTAGCTGCTGCCGGGCAGCGATGCCCAGTAGCAGACGATGCCATCCTGCTTCGGGCTGCTCGCGTAGTTCCAGGGGAATGTAGCCCATCCGAGATAGCCCCCCCCGCCGGTCGTGTAGAAGTTCAGGTCGTCGGCACTTCCCTGGCGTAGCGCTTCCTTCATCTGCTTTTCCGCCGCCGTTCCGGGCCCGGCGTTGTACCACGAATCGTTGACTGTCCGGGTGGTTCCCGCTCTCACGAAACTGAAGCGGGTTACCGCGCCGATGCCGCTTACCAGGTTCCCGTTGCGATCGGGGCCGAGACCCGAAGAGGCGTCATTCATCACGTCGATCTGTGCATCGAGCCAGCTGTCGGGAAAGTCGCCCGTACCGTCGCTCTTGATGACGACGTGGTAGTAGACGTTGACGACCACAGGGTCACCCGACGGAGGAGGCTCCGTCCCTCCGCCATCTCCACCACCGCCCGGCTTCCCTTTGCCATTATTCGATTTTCCCTCGATGCGGGAGACTTCGAGCTCGTCGAGATGCGGCACGGCGCAACGCCGTCCGGCATCGACGAACGCTTTCTGGGAAACGAAGCGCGTTCCATCGGGGCCGATGAACGAGCCGTCGGGCTGCATTCCGGGATGCGAGTGGTCGCCGCTCCTCCCTTGCCCGATGACGGCCATCGGAACGATCAAAACTAGAACCAGAAGTATTCCTAAACGCGAACGAAAAGTTTTGCTCACCATCTGATCTCCTGCTCGATAATTTTCCTGGGGAAGGTGAGTATACCAAATGATGGGGTGGTTGCGCCACCACCATGGTTATTGGTCGCCGTGAGCAGCAGCGGCCGAGGATCCAGGGAGAACCCGGAACGCAAGCCAGGTCAACGCGTTACCGGCGATCCCGACGCCGATCAGCAGACCGTAATTGCGCGGGAGAAACCGCTGCCCGAGGTCCACGGCGCCGAGGGCGAAGGGAGCTCAACCAGAGCCATTCCTGCCACTCACTTTCCGATCGTTCTACGGAGATAATCGCGGATGTGCTCGTGTGTTTCCTCCGCCTCCCACACGGCGCCGATCTCGCCGCTCCACTGCTGGCGGTATCGCTCGGCACGTTCGCGGTAGGGCTCGCACAACTGCCGCTTGGTCATCGCGAATGCCGGACGCGGAACGGCACCGAATCGCCTGGCGATGTTCACCGCACGCTCGAGCAGTGCATCGGCCGGAACCAGCTCGTCGATCACGCCGGATTCGAGGGCTTCTTCCGCCGAGAGCGTCTGGCCTCCGAGGACGAGCCGTTGCAGCATCTGCGGTGACATGATGCTTCGAACGGTCTCGAGCGCCAGGGGAGGAAAGGGAACACCGACGAGCAGCTCGGGAATGCCGATCCGCCCCTTGCCCTCCGCCATCAAACGGTAGTCACAACCGCACGCGAGCACACACCCCCCTGCGATGGCGTGTCCGTTCAAGGCAGCGACGACCGGCCGCGGGGCTTCGAGCAGAACCGTGAGCGCGCGATCCAACGCCTCGATCAGGCGTGCCGGGTAGCCCGGCTCGCCCGAAGTGAGCCGATAGAGATCGACTCCAGCCGAGAAGATCGAGCCTGTCCCGGTGAGCACGACTCCCTCGGCCTCACGCGCCTCGGACACTGTGCGCGAGATTTCGTCCAGAAATTCGACGTCCAGCGCACTCGCCTTCCCATGCGCGAATCGCAATATTACGATATCGCCCGCGACGTCACGTTCGATCACCAGTCACCCCCGAGCCTCCCGTCAAGTTGAGGCCATCTGAATCTGCTATCTGCCATCCATCTGCCATCTGCTATCTCCCATTCTCCCATCTCCCATCTCCCATTCTCCCATCTGCCATCTGCCTTGGGTCAGCGCTTCACCGGCGAGGATCATAGAATCAGTCAGACCTTCTTTCACCAGCGTGTCTTCAGCCACGTGAGCACCCCGTCCTTTGGATCAGTCACGGCCTCGAAGAAATCGCGCACTTCTTTTTCGGCCACTGAATGTTGGTAACGACGTTCCTCTGACCAATCTTTCACGATAGTCCAGTTTGTCTTGAAGGCAGGATTGTTCGCCTGCTCGGTCTCATGTGCGAGCTTTACACCGGAGATGTCGAGAAGCTTGGTGAGATTGTGGACGTAGCTATCGTTGACGAGCTTCCTGAAGCCGTGTTACGCGTCGATCTCCGCAAGGTCGGCGTCGCTTTCGAAGAGATCCGCGAGATACTTCGCTTCATTGCTCCTCGAGCGCGCCTCGGCCACTGCGGACGGAAGCGCCGAGGTCGCCAGGAGCGTCCGCTCCCAGAGGACGGCGCGCTCGCGGCAGATCATCGCCAGTCTCTCGCGCTCGCGGGCAACCTGCTCTTCGACGAGCATCGCGAATCGGCTCTCCAGCCGCTGCCGAGCCTCGGAAGGCACTTCCGCCATCTCTTCGGCGAGGATTGCGTCGCATGCGGCGACGACGTGCTCCATTCGTTCTCTGGCCGTGGTCATGATCGAGCTCCCGTTGCCATTACGATCCTGATCGACTGATGCTCTGGCGTCGTCGAACGTCATCGTCTGTCAACTCGTCTCGCGATCGTATCAGAAGGTGGGCGCGGGACGCCGGGGGTCGGGCGTCCCCGTCCGATCGCGGCGGCGTCCTCGCCGCCGCAGGCAAAGTGCGGCACGGGTGTCATTGATCGTGGTCTCGACTCCTCTGCTCTCAGGGCCCGGCCTCTTCCACCACGATCCGGATCTCGTCGCTGTTCCCGCGGATCTCCGGAACGTACATCGCACCACCGATCAGCGGGAGTGCGTGGAACGTCCCGGGCACTTCGGCACGAAGGGTGTAGCGAATTTCCCAGACGCCCTGCTCGAGACGATCGATGAAGAGGGCGACCTTCCGGTCGCGCAGCTCCTGGTACACCGATCGTGTTGCAGTCGCATCGCTCGCGGGCGGAACGACAGTGGGCGGAAGCCCCTTCGCCTTTGCATTCGCACCGTGCTTCTCCTCGACGATGTACGACTTCAGCTTCCGAGCGTGGAGCGGTGTTCCGCTCACGAGCTCGACAGCTTCCAGGCCGGCCGGTTTCAGGTCTTCGAGAAGCAGATATTCGTAATCGTTCTTCACTTCGACCGTGACCACGACCTCGAGTCTTTCCCCGCTGCGGATCGACTCTCCGTCCCGCATCGGCACCTTGTCATAGACGTATCCCTTCAAGAGCGTCGGACGACCGACCAGCCTCTCGTACTCCCGCTTCAGGAAAATTTCGCTCCCCGCCGCTCTCACCGGCTCTTCGAGACTGAAGAAACGAGTCTCGGCGGCGACATAGAGCGACCCACCGCCTCTCGTCTTCTTCACCGTTACGAGATTCACGCCGTCGCGGACAGCCGAGGAGGGAATTGCAAAACGACTCGGCGCCGAGATCATCTCGCTCTTCGCAACTCGCTTCGTCGCGATCCGCTGCCCGTTCACCGCGACCTCGTACTCGACCTCGTCCCCCAGCTCGCCGCTAGCTTTCAGGTAGTCCGTCAATGCGAGGATGGCCATCGCCGTGTCGCGCGTATTGCTCCACTGCGAGCCGCGACGGTTCTTCACCAGCCAGTTCATCGACGGCTCGATCAGACGATGCTTCGGATCGATCGCCGCGAGCGCACGTAGCGAGATCGCAGTCGACTCGACGGGGCTTTCCATCCATCGCCACCAGAAACCGCGTGCACCCCAGTGCGCCGTCGGAATGATCGTTTCCGCGCCGGAGCCGCTCCCGCGCACGAGGAACGAAGCATCGGGTGCACGATCGACCGCGGCACCGTCCTCGAGGTTCCTCGAGAGCGTCAGCGCCTGCTCCCGAAGTCCGAACTGCTGAGCGCTCAGGGCATAGAGAGCCAGCCCGTAGCTGCTCAGCCGGTCGCGCTTCGCCCGGAGATTGTCGATCGCCGCTCTCTCGAACTGTTGCGGCGGGCGACCGTTCGCTGCAGCCGCGAGCGCATGGAGCATCCAGGCCTGACGGTCGGGATCGTTCTCTTCCTTCACCAGTTCTCGCCGGAGATACTCGACTCCGCGATCGATCACTCCGCTTCTGACGGCGATTCCCGCATCGCGAGCGAGCGCGAGCCCCCAGACGACATAAGCCGACATGTGGTGATCACTCGATCCTTCCTTCCACCATCCCCAGCCTCCGTCAGCGTGCTGAAAATCGTAGAGGCGGGCGAGCCCCGCTCGCGTCATCTCGTCGAGCTTTTCGAGATCCCTCTTCCCCTTCGGCTGGGTCTTCGACGCATGCTCCGCCTCGATCCCGCCGAACAGCCGGGTCGCGACGGTCTCGCGCGGAATCCCGAGGTCCGCAAGCGTTTTCGCGACGATGACGGCGGGAAGGAATCGCGACATCGTCTGTTCGGTGCAACCGTATGGGAAGTCGATCAGATACGGAAGGGCATCGAGCATCGTGACGGCCAGGCTCGGCGTGACTTGAACCACCATCGCCGTCGAGCGTCGCTCCCTCGGAATTTCGAGCTTCAGGGTCGCTTCGTCGCCGCGCAGCTTTCCGGAGACTGCGATCAGCTTCTCGATCCCGTGGTCCTCCACCGGGTAGGTCCTCTCCATTGCGTCGGAGAGGCCACCACCCTTCGCCGTGACGCGAAGCCTCGCAACTCCAGGCTCCTTCACGCGAACGACCCAGTCGATCCGTCCTTCGCCAGCCGGATCGACGTCGATCGGCGACGCCTCTCGGTTCGTGATCGCTCCGTCGACATAGAGACCTGTCACGACGACGCCCGAAGCTTCGAGCGACGGAGCGACGGTGAGCTTCCGATCGGTGTTGTTGTTGACTACGGCGGAGACGACTGTCTCATCGCCGACGACGAAGAAACGTGGCGCTTGCAGCCGAACGATCAACGGCTTCTTCGTCCGAGTCGACGCGGTCGCGATGCCGAACTGGCTCGCCACCGTCGCCGCGCGCGCGGTCGCACGCCAGGTGGTCAGCGAATCGGGCCATGTCACCTTCACCGTTGCCGTCCCGTCCGCACCGGTGACGACGTCCGGCTTCCAGAAGACCGTCGAACGAAAGTCGCTCCGCACCACGACCGCCGGGCCCTCACCCGCGGCTGCCGACGCATCGCGCTCCTGCATCTCGTTGCGAGCCGATTTCGCCATCTGCAGCGCAGGCGCAGGCACCGGAGCGGCGGGGGATGCCGCGCTCACGGCGATCGATTCGGCGACGGCCATGTCGGAGACGGCGCCTCCCACGGCGGCCATCGACCGAAGTCTGCTCCCCTCATCGACGAATCCGTCTTTCGACTCCCTCTCTCCCACTCTCTCGTCGACGAGTCTTCCATCCGTCAGCTCGACGAGCCGCACGTAGGGCTTCTGCATGAAGCTGCTCGCAGTCTGAACCCCGAGCGGCCGCTTCCGCCCGTAGAAGAACGGCCGCGGGTCGCCGGCGTAATCCTGCTGAATCGCGTAAACCGATTCGTCGGCAACTCCCAGCGACACTTCCGCCGTCACCGGCTTTCCGCCGGCATCTCGCGCTGTCACCGTGAGCGTCGCTTCCTCCCGCGGTTGGTACTCCTCCCGATCCGCCGTCACATCCAACGACAAAAACTTCCGGACCGGAGGCACGATGATCTCCTTCGTATCCTGATGAAGCTGGAGATCCATGACCATCGAGGCGGTGAGAAAGACGTTCGGAATGTGCTCATCACCGAGCTTCAGCTCGATGAGCTTGACGTTTCCCGTCGTCCGCACGAGCTGCCGGCTCATGATCTCTTCCCCTTCGACCGCGAAGAGAACCCAGCGATCGGACGTCGGCACGACGAGCATCGCCGGCACTGTGGCCCCCGGGCGCACGGTCTCGTCGTCGATGAGAATCTCGACGCCGCCGGCGCGGAAGTAGCCGAGTCGCGTCGTCTCCTTCGTCGCCACCCAGACGGTCGTCGTCGCCTCGACGACATCGCGTGGACGCGGCCTGGTCAGCCCAGAAGGACGGCTGCTCCAGTGGAAACGATAGTAGCCTTCCTTCGTGGGCGTGAACCTCTGCACCGCGCGCCCCGACTCGTCGGTTTTCACCGTCGCGACGAGAATCTCCTCTTGCTCGTAGCCACGCGATTTCAGCAACCAGGGGTGCTGGCCCGGCTGAGGAGGCGGAGGAAACATGGCCTCTCTCGCACGAAGCGCTTCGAGCTGCCTGCCGCTCACCTCGTTGCCCTTCGGATCGAGCCAGACCTCCTTCCACTCCTCACGCGTGATTCTCGAGGTCCCCTCCGCCCGCACCGGGTGGTCGTTGGCATCCACGGCGCGGAACGTCACTTCGACCGTGTCGCCCGGCTTGTAGAGCCAGTGTTTCGGTCTTGCATCGACGAAATAGGGAGTCCGCGTGACGCGTACTCTCTTCTCGGCGACGATCTCACGGCGCGACGCATCGGTCACCCGCGCTTCGATGCGATACTCGAAGTCCTGTCCCCCGGCCGCGGGCGTGTCGAACGTCAGCGTCGCCTTCCCTCCGGCATCCGTCGTGAGCGTCTCGCGCTTGACGATCTGCTCATTGCGTCCGTAGTGACCACGCCCGCCTCCCGGCATGTCGAAATACCAGGGATAGTCGCGCTCGGGAATCCACGATCGGAACCAGGGAGACTGATGGACGACCGACTCGATGGTCGCGTTGGCAACGGGGCCGCCGAAATAATAGCTCGCCTCGATGGTCACTTCGACCGTGTCGCCGAGGCGGAATGCCCTGGTGACTCCGTCACGGCCGGCGGTCTTCACATCGACACGAAACTCGGGAAGCTTGTACTCCTCGAGGCGGAAGAGAGTCGCCGAGCCGATCGCACTCCGCGCGTCGGCGAAATCGACACGGTATTCTCCGAGCGGCATCGACGAGTCGAGCGGAAGCTCGCTCCAGGCGCTGCCGAACGCGTTGAGGGTCAGCGTCCCTTTCGCGACCGAAGTGCCTCGAGGGTCGAAGATCTCGTACGTCACTTCGCGACCGGAGGGAACGGCGTAGCCGCTGTTCGATGTCACGCGCGCCGTGATCTTCCATTTCGCCGTTTCCCCGGGACGGTAGGCGGGACGATCGGTGGCGGCGTAGATCCGCCACTGCCCGGCCTCCTCACCACGCCCGTGTCCCCACGCCATGGAGAATGCCTGCCGATCCTTCGCGTTCGCGAGGACGAGCATCTGGCCGCTTCGATTGCCGCGAAGCGCGATCTCGACGATTCCATCGGCATCCGTCGTTCCGAGCTTCTGCTCCCGCCGCGTCGAGCCGAGCTCCCAATACTCCGTCCAGACGCTGACCTTTGCACCCGCGATCGGCGCGCCGCTGCGCGCATCGGTGATCCACACGAGGGTCTTCGAGGGCGACGTCCTGGCGACGACTGCAGCATCGGTGACTACGATCAGCTCACGTGCCTTCTCCCCTCCCGACCTCGCCTCCAGAAGCCAGGCGCCGTTCGAGAGCGTTCGATCGACGGTCACCCGCTCCGAGCCCGGAACGTACTCCCTCCCGGTGACACTCTTCCGCCAGGCGAAGCGCTCGCGCCCTTTCGCCGAATCGATCGCCTCGTACCAGGCGCCGATGCCGGAACGGGTCCAGTTCGTGAGATCCGCCGTGAGATCGACCTTCGCCATCGACAGCTCGATGTCGCCCACATTCCGCCACTGGAGTTGGAATTCGGCCTTCGAGCCGGGGAGAAAGACATTCGAGACCGTGAGAGCGAGCGACGGCTTCGTGATCGCATCGAGACGCTGTTTCGCCTGATCCCAGTAGCGCGTCTCACCCTGACGATGATCGGAAAGCAGGCGACGGTAGGCTGCGACTGCAGCTTCGTAGTCGGGCTCGATCAGCCAGCGGTCATCATCTAGCCAGCTCAACGTTCCCGACGTCTCGAGCCACTGCCCGTAGTGCGCGAGTGCGTCGTCGTACCAGGCGCTCGACTTTCCCGCTGCAATCGCCAACTCGAATGCTTTTCGCGTCCGCTCGACCGACTCGGCGTCGCGCCGCCGGACGAGCTGCATCGCGATCAGATAGCTCGCATGCGAACGGTCATTCGGAGTGACGGCGATCCTTTCTGAGTTCTCGAGGATCTCGATCGGAACGTTCGAGCCATAGTGGCCGTAAGGTGCCCACTCCTCACCTCCATCGGTCGCCTTCCAGACGATTCCGAGGTAGCGGGAGCGTGCTTGCTCGAGATCGCGGGATCCCGCCCACCAGTCGAGTGCTGCGGCGTAGCGTTGCCATGCAGCTCCCCAGTTCCGGCGATTGCGTGGCAGCCACCACAGATCGCCAAGAGACTCCTGCGCCTCGGCCCAAACGCGGTCGCGGATGTCGCGCCCCTTGTCATCGCGCAGAAGCCGCTCGAGAGCTCGCGCCGCCTCCTCGAATGCTTCCGCATCCCCTTCCGCCGCCGATCGCCAGCGAAGGTCGGCGAGTCGAAACTCGATCCAACGCCTCTGCTCTTCCGGCAGCGTCGCGCGATCGATCGTCTCGTATGCCTCGAGAGCGAGCTTGTACGACCCCTCGCTGACGAGCCGTTCGGCGTTCCTCCTCACGGCGTCGTAGTCGCCGCTGATCTTTGTCGTAGCGGCCGCAAAGGCGACCAGGGTGAGCATGGCAACGAGCGATCCGGCAACGATTCTTCGCATGAACGAAACTCCTTGGGCGATTAGACACCGGAGCCGCCGAGATGGAAACTGCGAATCCGGTCGCGCAAGGGGGCGCGGGTCTCGTGGGCGTCGTGCGTCCTCGCACGATCGCGATGGCGTCCCCGCCATCTGGCAGGCTTGGTCATATCGTCCCGACTTGCGAGGGGCGGCGTGACGCCGCCTCGATCGGGCGGGGACGCCCGACCCCCTCGGCTACGACGAGGATCGACTTCGCGCGAGGGTCACGACTCCCAGGTCCCTCGCCGTCGAGCGAACCACCTCGCGCGCGACCTCCGTGTCGATCCGTTTTCCGAGCTCCATCTTTTCCTTCGCCATCTTGAAGAGGATCGCGGGATCGGCGAGAAGAACGGGGCTTCGATAGACCGGATCGCCGGAGCGGTTGTCGATCACCGAGACGTAGGGGAAGACGACTCCATCGAGTGTCGGATCATCGAGGAAAAATTCGACCGAACCGTAGAAGACCGTCGCGGGGAGGCGGTCCTGAACGTGTCCCTGCGGTGGAATGGTGAACGGTGCCCGGTTGAGCAGAGTGTTCCCCTCCCCGTCATAGACCGAGACGCGCAGCGTCACGCTGGTACGCCCCAGGTTCACGGCACCGACATTCGCGCGGAAGCCGGTCGTCGTCGAGACGTCGTTGGTGATGCCATGCGCCACGGAGCTGATCTGATCGGTCGCGAAATCCAGCAATCCCGCCCAGACTCCCGGCACCAGTTGGCCGAACGTACCGCTTGGTGCGTTGTTGTAGGTCCTCGTCGACACGAGAAACGATCGCGCCAGAAAGTCGTCCGGCACGCCCGGATTGTCTTCCGGAAACGTAGCCACGAGGAGCGAGCCCGTTCCAACCCGGCCGAAGACCGTGCCGACCACGTTCTCGATCGAGAAATTCTCGTTCGAGAAAACATCGAACTTGACCGTGTCTCCCGCTTCCCCTCCCGTCGGCAGAAAGACGAGCGTCACCCGAAGCGTGTATGGCTGCGGATTGAAGAGGTCGAAGTCCGTCACCCACCGCGTGCCCTGGAGTCCTGCGGTGTTGCCGGCGGCGGCGATCACATAGGTGTCGTTGACCTGCGCCGTGAGCGGTGCTGCAAAAAGAGCAATGAGGATCGAAGTGAAGATGTACCCGGTCGTTCTCATCCGTGAGTCCTTCCTGGGGTACCGGCAAGCGCAACAACGACGGCGACCGGGAGACGCATTCCATCGGGGACGTCAATCCCGAGCGAAAGAGCGGTGCTCCGCGGCGGTGACGAGGGAATGACACCGCAAAACCTTGCCGTCATCCTGAGCGAGGCGGATGCGGGTATGCGCGAAGGATCTGCGTTCTCAGATCGCCCGCGCCCGACTGGTGAGAGTGGATCTAGACACGATACACTGAGAGTCAGGCCGAGGAGATTGTGCCAGAGATTTCCAGATTCTTCGGAATTGTGATCAGGATGTACGTCGAAGCTGGCGGCCCACATCACAGGCCTCACTTTCATGCATACAGACAGAATGAGTCGGCGGTATACGCTGTTGATGTTGTCGAATGCATCGGCGGACGGCTTCCCGGCAGGGACGAGAGGCTGGTTCTCGCATGGGCTGAGATCCACCGGGACGAGCTGATAGAGAACTGGCTGCTGCTTCAACAAGGACGTCCGGCTAAGAGCATTGAGCCATTGAGGTGAGCCATGGACCATCCCATCCATCGTGTAGTCTCTTTCGTGCGTAAGGCTGATTTCGTTCTCCAGGTGCAATTCGCCGACGGAATCACGCAGATCATCGACTTTCGGCCTGTCCTGCGGGGAGAGCTCTACGGGCCACTCGCGGATTCAACTGTGTTTTCACGAGTCCGGGTGGATGAAGAAGCGGGAACGCTCGTGTGGCCGAACGGAGCCGATTTCGATCCGGCAATTCTTCACGACTGGCCGGAGCGAGAATCCGAGCTCACCGCCATGGCCTCGACCTGGGCGCAGCCGGTCGTGCGGTAGTCCAGCGGCTGCGGCTGGCCCTCCCCATCCATCACCGGTATCATTCCCGGTCATGAACCAGATCAGCAATCGCCTCAGCGGCCTCGTGCAATCCGACATTCGCCGCATGTCGCGCGAGTGCGAGCGCGTCGGCGGTATCAACCTCGGGCAGGGGATCTGCGATCTCCCGACGCTTCCCGAGCTGCAGACCGGCGTGGCCGATGCGCTGCGCGACGGGAAGTCGACCTATTCGAAGTTCGAAGGAGTCGACCTCCTTCGCGAGCGCATCGCACAGAAGATCTCCGGCTTCAACCGTTTCGAAGTCGATCCGGCCAGCGAGATCGTGGTGACGGTCGGCTCGACGGGCGGCTTCGCCACAGCGGCACTTGCGACGTTGAATGCAGGCGACGAAGTGATCCTCTTCGAACCGTATTACGGCTATCACCTCAACACGTTGAAGGTCCTCGGGATCGAAACGAAGCTTTTTCCTCTCGACCCTCCCGACTGGTCGATCGACTTCCACGCCCTGCGCGCCGCGTTCACGCCGCGAACGAAGGGAGTCGTCATCTGCACTCCGTCGAACCCCTGCGGCAAGGTCTTCACTGCGAACGAGCTTGCGGCGATCGGCGAGATCTGCCGCGAACATGGGGCATGGGCCTATACCGACGAGATCTACGAATACATCGTCTATGACCAGCGGCGTCACGTCTCGATGGCCTCACTTCCCGGATGCCGCGAGACGACGATCACCATCTCCGGCTTCTCGAAGACTTTCTCGATCACCGGATGGAGAATCGGCTACGTCGCTGCACCGGCGGAGATCGCCTCGAAGATCGGCCTGGTCAACGATCTGTTCTACGTCTGTGCGCCGACGCCTCTCCAGTGGGGCGTCGCACGCGCACTCGAGCTGGGCCCTGCGTACTACCAGGAGCTCGCCCGCGATTACGAGACGAAGCGCGACATGCTCGTGGACGCGGTGAATGAATCGGGGATGATTCCGTACGTGCCGCAGGGGGCGTACTACATGCTGGTCGACTTCACGCCGCTCGGATTCTCCCACGACAAAGAGGCCGCCACGGCGCTTCTCGAGGAGAGCCGCGTCGCTTCGGTTCCCGGCTCGGCTTTCTACGAATCCGATCGAGGAAAGAGCCTGCTCCGCTTCTGCTTCGCCAAGGACTTCGCCGCACTCGAGGAATCGTGCCGTCGAATCCGCCGCTTCCGCGCGGCTGCGCGGGCGGTGTGAAGTACAATTCCGCCGCCGATGACACGCGCTTCGCGTGGGCGACCATCCTGGAGGTTGACGAGATGCAGGACTACTACGAGCCGAAGGTGGGCGATCTCGCACCCGAGTTCCGCCTTCCATCCACCGGCGGAGGAAGGGTCACTCTCCGCGACTTCGACAAGAAGTGGATCGTCCTCTACTTCTATCCGAAAGACGACACCCCGGGTTGTACTGCGGAAGCATGCGCGTTCCGCGACCTCCTCAGCGAGATCGAGAAGGAAGGGGCCGTCATCCTCGGTGTCTCCACAGGCACGGTCGAAAGTCACGAGAAGTTTCGATCGAAGTACAACCTGAACTTCCCCCTGCTCGCCGACCAGATGGCCGACGTCGCGAAGATGTACGGCGGCTGGAAACAAAAAAACCTGTACGGCCGCCAGGTGTGGGGCGTCGCCCGTGTGACCTACCTCATCGGTCCGGATCGGCGAGTGAAGAAGGTCTACAAGAAGGTCGATCCGAAGAGCCACTGCGAACAGATTCTCACCGATCTGCGCGCCCTGAAGGAGTGACGCGCCTGCGCCGGCGCAAGTGATCAGGGAGAGCGGGCGTCCCGCGCCCGCCCCCGGAGTGGCAGGAGACCGGTCTCGAAGTAATCCACGATCAGGCCGTTTGAAAGGGTTGTGGCAGGGTGTGAGTAAAGGATCTGCGATCGGCACCTGTGTAGGAACGCAGATGTCTCGCTCACATCCACCCACATCACCTCGAATGACACTGACCGTGCCGTCATCCTGAACGAGGACGGAGGGCAGGGTGTGAGTGAAGGATCTGCGATCGGCCCCTGTCCAAGAACGTAGATCCTTCGCTCACGCCCACCCATCCTCCTCGCTCAGGATGACGGAAGGATGCGGGTTCCGCTACACCGGTGCCCAGCGCCGCTGCCCGCTTCCAAGAAACTCCCTGTGTTTATGCGGCTTTTTACGCCATGCCTCTCCCTTTCTGGTCATGGCCGAGCGGAAGACTCTGAGGGAAAACGGTCTCGTCAGGGCCACGCCGCCGGGCATGGTACCCGGTTTCTTCCCTC
>DATKDP010000131.1:0-13869 GCA_035546335.1 Thermoanaerobaculia bacterium
GAGGGAAGAAACCGGGTACCATGCCCGGCGGCGTGGCCCTGACGAGACCGTTTTCCCTCAGAGTCTTCCGCTCGGCCATGACCAGAAAGGGAGAGGCATGGCGTAAAAAGCCGCATAAACACAGGGAGTTTCTTGGAAGCGCGGGCGTGCGGGAAGGCGAGGGATCTCCACGCCGGTCCAATGGGACCGATCGAGCGAACCGCGAGAAGAATCTGCGGTCGGCGACAGGTCCCGATCGCAGATCCTTCGCTCACGCCCACGCAACCGCCTCGCTCAGGATGACGGCAAGGTTGGCGGTGACCCCCGCGGCGGCGAGCACCGGCCTCCCGCGAAACTGTACTAAGATTCACCCCCCGTGGAGCAGCCCGAGTGGAGATCGAATCTGCTGACGCGACCGGAAGAGATCGCGGGGGCGATTCGCGATTCGAAGACGATCGCGGTGCTCGGGATCAAACCGGAGCGCCTTTCGGGCGAGCCTTCCCACTACGTTCCTCATTACATGCAGTCTGCCGGCTATGACATCATTCCGGTGCCGGTCTACTATCCGGAGGTCACCGAGATTCTCGGCCGGGCAGTCTTCCGGAAGCTCGCCGACATCGGCCGTCCGATCGACATGGTGAATGTTTTCCGCCGCTCCTACGACATTCCGCCGCACGTGGACGACATCATCGCTGCGCGACCGAAGTACGTCTGGTTTCAGCTCGGCATCCGCAACGACGCCGCTGCCGAGCAGCTGGCCAGGAGCGGGATCAGGGTGGTACAGAACCGTTGCCTGATGGTCGATCATCAGATGCTCTGAAGGCGCTACACTACGCACGATGGCTGAACGGTTCGATCGCTCCGATGCCCGTTTCCTTCTCATCTGCGCGATCGTCACCGCAGCATCGCTGTTCATCGGACTCCGCTGGTTCGATGCTGCCTTCCCCGAAGCATCGATCGACTTTCGATTCAATCGCCAGCAGTCGAAGGTAGTTGCCGAGACGTTCCTCACCGGACACGGGCTCGAGGCGATCGGAGCCCGTCACGCATCGGAGTTCTCCCACGACGAAGACGCCAAGGTCTATCTCGAGCGGACGCTCGGGCTCGAGAAGGCCAACGAGATGATGCGCCGCGACGTGAGGGTGTGGTACTGGAGGCATCGGTGGTTCACCCCCCTGGTGACCGAGGAAGTCAGAGTCGACGTCGCTCCGACCGGAGAGATTGTCGGATTCGATCACAGGCTGCCGGAAGAGCTGCCGCTTCCTCCGATCGATCGAGCCGAAGCCATCGCCGCGGGAGAACGGTTTCTCGCCGCCGTGGGCGTTCCTGCCGATCGTGTGACGCTCGTCGCGGAGAGCGAACGAAAGCTTCCGAAACGGCTCGAGACGATTCTCACGTGGGAGTCACGAGACATCCGGCCGGGAGGAGCACCGTACCGCCACACCCTTCGGTTCGAGGGAGACCGGCTGGCGGGCTATTCGCAGAAGCTGCGCGTACCGGACCAGTGGCTCCGCGACTACGCGGAACTGCGGTCGAAGAACACCGCGGCGGCGAGCGTCGACACGGTGTTCATTCTTCTCACGATACTCGCCGCCCTCGTCGTCTTCATCGTCCGGCTTCGCCGAGGCGATGTGCAGACGAAGTTCGCCGTCGGCAGCGGAATCGTCGGGGCGGTGCTGGTTGCGCTGGTCGCACTGAATGCCTTCCCCAGCGCACTGGCAGGCTACGACACGACGACGTCGTACTCGGCCTTCGTCGCGCGGCATGTGGTTTTCGCCGTGCTGCAGGGCGTCGGCGTGGCGGTGTTTCTGATCGTGATCGTCGGATCGGGCGAGGCACTCTATCGCGAACGCTTCCGAAACAAACTGGCGATGCCTTCGCTTTTTCGGCGCCGCGCGATCACCAGCAAACGAGTCTTCCATTCGTTCGTCCTCGGATACACGCTCGTCGCGGCGTTCTTCGCCTACCAGGTCGTCTTCTACGTCGTGTCGTCGTATTTCGGCGCCTGGTCTCCGGCCGAGATCCCCTATGACAACATTCTCAATACCGCCTTCCCATGGGTCGCGGTGCTCTTCATGGGGTTCTTTCCTTCGATGTCGGAAGAGTTCATGTCGCGGGCGTTCTCCATTCCGTTTCTCGAGAAGCTTCTGAGGTCTCGCGTCGCCGCCATCGTGATCGCCGGTTTCATCTGGGGATTCGGTCATACGGCGTATCCGAATCAACCGTTCTACATCCGCGGCATCGAGGTCGGTGTCGCCGGAGTGATCGTCGGCATCCTTCTCTTCCGCTTCGGCCTTCTTCCGCTGCTGATCTGGCACTACACGATCGACGCCCTCTACACCTCGGTTCTGCTCTTCCGTTCGAACAACGTCTACTATGTCGTTTCGGCGGTCCTGGCGAGCATGGTGTTCGCTCTGCCTCTGATCGCGTCTCTCGCCCTTTACCGGAAGAATCGTGGATTCGACGACGATCGCTCGCTCGAGAACGAAGTTCTGGGAACCGTTGCGCCCCCTCCGGTCGAGGAGTCCCCATCGCACGTTGCGGCTCTTCCGGCTCGGAGCCGCATCGCGCCGATCCATCTCGCCGCTCTTCTCGTCGCGCTCGCCGCCGCACTGGTGGTCGGGTGGGTCGCATCCCCCTCGCTGAGCGATTTGATCGATTACAGGATCGACAAGAAAGCCGCCCTGGCGATTGCCGCCGATCATCTGCACGCCTCCGGGCTCACCGATCTCCCGGAGCGCAGCGTGGTCGTTGCCGACGCCGGATTTCGGTCGTGGAACGAGCGGGCGCAGAGGGAGGATGGAGGGTCGCCTGGAGGCTTCGATCGCGTCGCGCTCGATTACATTCTGACGAATGGCAGGAGCTTCCACCTTCTGATCGACGTTCTCGAGAAGAGAATCGAGGCGGCGACCTGGGTCGTCCGGTTCTTCACGCCGCGCGCAAAGGAGGAAGTGCTCGTCGAGGTGGACCCGCGCCGGGGACAGGCCATCGGCATGCATCACTATCTGGAGCAGACGGCCGAAGGGGTCGAGCTCGACGCCGAAGCGGCGGAGGTGATCGCCGCGCGGGAGATCGGTCGCTACGGGCTCGACGCAGCAGCATTCGATCGGAAGGAAGCTCTGAGCTTCCAGCAGCCCCGGCGGCGGGACTGGCTGTTTCATTTCGAGGAGCGCCAGCCGATCGTTGCCGAGGCGTACCGCCGCGTCAGCGTCCGCGTGTCGGGCGATCGAGTGAGCCAGTTCGCCGAGACGGTGCGGATCCCCGAGAAAGACCGGCGTGAGGAGCGAAGAAAAACGCTGGCGAACATCGTTCAGCTGATCCTGAAGATTGCGGGCTCCCTCGCCGTCGGCGGAATCATCGTCGTAGGGTACGTTCTCGCTCTTCGTGGCGGGCATTTTCCCTGGAGACGCGCGGCGCGCTGGAGCATTCTGCTGGCGATCGTTCCTCTGGCTTCCGCAATCCTTCAGCTCGAATCGTTCATCGCCGATTACGACACGAGCATCGAATGGAACACCTTCCTCGTGACGCTCGTGGTCGGGCTGTCCGTCCAGGTGGGAGTCCAGCTCGCCGCGATCTTCCTGGCGATCACCGCGCTGGAAATGATCGTCCCCGTTTCTCTGCGTCTGCTTTCCGAGGAGGGACGGAGACTCACTGGAGGGATGGCCGTCGTGGCCGGGCTCACGGCAACGGCGATTCTGCTCGCTGCGATCGACGGGCTCCTGGGTGCGATGCCGCGGTGGTTTCCCGGCTGGATTCGCCTCGATGGACTCGAGATTCCTCAGTTTCTCGCTTCTCCATTTCCGGCGCTGATCGTTCTGTGGCAGGTGGTCATGGCGACGCTCCTCGGGGCGGCTGCCGTTGCTGCCGTTGCGCATGCCCGGACGATGGCGTCCGAGCGAAGACGCTGGCTGGTGGTTCCGTCGTTTTTCGTCGCGCTCACCCTCAGCCTGATCGATGCGTGGGCGGATGGACTCGAGATCGTGGTCACGTTCGTGATTTCGGCGTTGACGGCCGCCTTGATCTATGCGCTCTTTCGGTTCGTTCTGCACTCCGCGTATCTGGCCATTCCCGTTGCAATCTTCACGTGGCAGGCGCTGCGCAAGGGGATGCTTCTGCTGCAGAATGATCGGGTCGATCTGCAGCTGAACGGGTGGATCGTCCTCGCCGTTCTCGTGTCCGTCCTTCTGTGGGTGGGAGCTCCCTCGCTCCGCGCCCGGGAGGGAGGAGAATTGCAGATAGCAGATGGCAGATAGCAGATGGCAGAAACCAGAAACCAGAAACCAGAAACCAGAAGGCTCGCGCAGTAGATTTGCAGTGACGCTGTCTCTTGCTCTTGGCTATTCCTTTCTGGTTTTTGGTTTCTGGTGGCTGCGACGACACCCCTGGATCATTCTTTGGTCTATGATCGGCCTGACCTGAACCGAGTTTGCCATCCGTTGCGATCCGAAGACGGACTCGAAACGAGGGACGACGCCATGCCAGCACCTGCAACGCTCAACGACATCTACCGGACGACGATCTCCCTTCCCCGCCCCGCGATCATGAAGTACAAGCGCGACGGTCGATGGATCGACATCGGGGTCGATGAGCTCGCCGATCGCGTTCGTCACTTCTCCACCGGACTCCGGCGCCTGGGGGTGAAGCGGGAAGATCGCGTTGCGATCCTGTCAGAGAATCGTCCGGAATGGACGATCGCGGATTTCGCGATCCTCGCCGCGGGTGCCGTGACGGTACCGATCTATCCGACTCTGCTGGGACGGCAGATCGAGTACATCCTGAACGATTCGGGATCGGTGGCGGTGGTCGCGTCGACGACCGAGCAGATGGACAAGCTCCTCGACGTCCGAGATCACTGTCCGGGGTTGAGCACGATCATCGTCTGCGACGCGCCCGACAGGCTGAAAGCCGAGGTGCTCACCTTCGAATCGGTGGTCAGGAGCGGAGCAGAGATCGAGAAGGCCGAAGGGCGGGAGCGCTTCGATCAAATTCTGGCTTCGCGAAAGGCGGATGACCTCGCGACGATCGTCTACACATCCGGCACCACCGGCAACCCGAAGGGGGCGATGCTCACGCATGGGAACATCGCCAGCAACGTCGTTGCGACCTGCGAGGTGTTGCAATTCGAGAAGGGTGACGTGACGCTGTCGATCCTTCCGCTCTCGCACATTCTCGAGCGGATGGGCGACTTCAGCTACCTCTATCGCGGGGCGACGATCGCCTATGCAGAGTCCGTATCGAAAGTCCGCGACAACCTCCAGGAGGTCCGGCCCGACCTCTTCGCCGCGGTCCCGAGGCTCTTCGAAAAGATGCAGGCGGCGATCATGGAGAACGTCGCCGCGTCGCCGGCGAGGAAACAGAAGATCTTCCACTGGGCGCTCGGTGTGGCGAGGGAGCGTCTCCCCTTTCGGGTCGAGCACAAACCGCTTCCCTTCGGGCTGAAGCTCAAGTCGCTCATCGCCGAGAAGTTCGTCTTCAAAAAGATTCTCGACCGCCTCGGAGGGAACGTCCGTTTCGTGCTCTCCGGAGGTGCTCCGCTCTCCCCCGAGCTGGCCGCCTTCTTCATCGGCGCCGGTCTGGAGATCTACGAAGGGTATGGTTTGACCGAGACCTCTCCCGTCATCTCCATTAACACACCGAAAGCGCGGCGTCTCGGCACCGTAGGCAGGCCGATTCCGGGAGTCGAGGTGAAGATCGCGCCCGACGGAGAGATCCTCTCCCGGGGCCCTCACATCATGAAGGGCTACTACAACAACCCCGAGGCGACAGCCCAGGCGATCGATGCCGATGGGTGGTTCCACACCGGCGACATCGGCGAGATCGATTCGGACGGCTTCCTGAAGATCACCGATCGGAAGAAGGATATCCTCATCAATGCCTACGGGAAGAACATCGCGCCACAGCCTCTCGAGAATCTGCTCAAGACGTCGCCGCTGATCGCGACTCCCGTGCTGATCGGCGATCGACGGAAGTACCTGTCCGCACTCATCATTCCGAACTTCGAGAAGCTGGAGAGGGATGCGCGAACTCTGGGCATCGATTTCGGATCCCGTGAGGAGCTCGTCGCTCACCCCAAGGTCAAAGCGATGATGCAGGCGGAGATCGATCGCTTCAACGACACCGTCGACCGGCAGGAGAGGGTCCGGCGCTTCGCGCTTCTCCCCGATGACTTCACCATCGAGGCGGGAGAGATCACTCCCTCGCTCAAGGTCAAGCGGAAAGTCGTCGACGAAAAGTACAAGGAACTGATCGATCAGATGTATGCCGGCGACGGGGCCTCCGATTCCGATTGAGCCTCCGCGGCAAGCGAGGAGCGTGATGACGAGCGAGGAACTTTCACAAATCGAACGAGGCGACCCCGAGCGACGCGCATTTCGCCTCGAGCGGCGGGACGATCTCGGCATTCTCTGGTTCGATCTGCCGGGCGAGAAGGTGAACAAGCTCTCCACCTCGGTCATGGCCGAGCTCGACGAGCTCGTCGACGGAATCGCCGCCACCTCGGACATGAAGCGACTCGTCATCGCCTCGGGCAAGCCGTCGATCTTCATCGCCGGTGCCGACATCAACGAGTTCCAGAAGGTCACTTCGTCAAGCCAGGCGGAGGAGTTCACCAGATTCGGTCAACGCGTCTTCTCCCGAATCGCCGCACTTCCCCAGATCACCATCGCTGCCGTTCATGGCGGCTGCATGGGCGGTGGAACCGAGCTGATTCTCAACTGTGACTATCGCGTGGCGTCGGATGGTGCGAAGACCGTGATCGCGCTCCCGGAAGTCAGGCTCGGAATCTTTCCGGCGTGGACAGGAACGACGCGGCTGCCGCGTTTGATCGGAATCCCTGCGGCGCTCGACATGATCCTGACGGGCCGCAGTCTCGACGCGAGTCGTGCGCGAAGGATCGGGCTCGTCGACGAGGTCGTGCCGGAGGCGAACTTCATCGAGAGCGTCGAGCGCTGGGTGTCGAAGCTCCCGAAGAAGCGGAAAGAGAAAGGACGTACCCACTTCTACCTCGAGGGAAACCCGTTGGTCAGGCGGATGATCTTCCGCAAGGCGAGGCGATCGGTTGTCGAGAAGAGCGGAGAACACTACCCGGCACCCTTCGAGGCCATCGACGTGATGGAGCTCGGCTTCAGGAAGGGATACGAGCGGGGACTCGAGGCCGAAGCGCGCGGTGCGAGCCGCCTGATCATGGGCGAGGTGGCGCAGAATCTGGTTCGCGTGTTCTTCATGATGGAAGACTCGAAGAAGGATCCGGTGAAGGCCGAGCCTCGCGAGATCCGCCATGCGGGCATCGTCGGAGCGGGCCTGATGGGAGGAGGGATCGCCCAGCTGATCGCCGACAAGGCGGACGTCGACGTGCGGCTCAGGGACATCAACTGGGAAGCGCTTGCGGGAGCGATGAAGACCGCAGGGAGACTGTGGAAGAAGAAGGTTCAGCGGCGGCGAATGCGGCGTACGGAGATGGAGCGAAAACTCTCGCTTCTGACCACGACGACCGACTGGAGCGGCTACTGGCGGACGGACCTGCTCATCGAGGCCGTGGTGGAGAAACTGGAAGTCAAGCAGCAGGTGCTTCGCGAAGTCGAGCAGGTCGCCCGGCCGGAGGCGATCTTCGCCACGAACACCTCGACGATTCCGGTATCGGAGATCGCCGCGGCCGCGGCGCGTCCCGAGAATGTCGTCGGAATGCACTTTTTCAATCCGGTGGACAAGATGCCGCTGGTCGAAGTGATTCGAGGCGCGAAGAGCTCCGATGCAGCGGTCGTCTCCGTGGCTGCGTTTGCGCGCAAGCTCGGCAAGACGGTCGTTCACTGCAACGATGCACCGGGCTTCATCGTGAACCGGATCCTCGCCCCTTACATCAACGAGGCGGTAGAACTGCTCGAGGAAGGCAGCTCCATCGAGGCGATCGACGAGGCGATGGTGGGGTTCGGAATGCCGATGGGGCCGCTCGCGCTGCTGGATGAAGTCGGCATCGATGTCGCCGCGAAGGCGGCGATCGTCATGGCGGAATCGTTTCCCGATCGGATGACGGCCCCCCGTTCGCTGCCGCGCCTTCTGGAAGATGGAAGGCTCGGACGAAAGAACGGGCGCGGCCTCTACCTCTACGAAGAGGGGAAGCGCCGCGGCCCCGACAGAGGCATCTACAAGCTCGCCGGAGTGGAGAAAAAGCGGGAGTCTTCACCCGAGGCGATGATCGAGCGGATGGTTCTGGCGATGATCAACGAAGCGTCGCGGCTCCTCGACGAGAGGATTGCCGGCTCCGCCTCCGAGCTCGATCTGGCGATGATCATGGGGACCGGGTTTCCTCCCTTCCGCGGAGGACTCGCTCGCCACGCCGACGCGCTCGGAATCCCCTATGTCGTGGCCAGGCTCGATGATCTTCAGCAGAAAGTGGGGGAACGCTTTTCTCCGGCTCCCCCGCTGCGGCGGGCCGCGAGCGCCGCCTCGTCGCTTTACGCGGCCTATCCGAAGCAGTGAGCCCGGCAGCACCCATACCGCGGAGATCCCTCGGATTCTCGTAGGGGCGAAGCATTTGCGCGCAGACCGCGGCGACAGGCTCGCATGCGGACGAACGTCGCCCACGGCTTGCAATACAGCTCGAATCCGAATCGTTACCCGACCTCGAGGGAACGGGTCGTAAAGCGAAACTATCATCACGGCCCGATCGTCACTTCTGACAGGACTCGATTACCTTTTTCCGGGAGGCAGGATGGATTTTCGCCGGTATCTGCTCGAAGCGGGGACGATCGTCGCCGCGGCAGTCGTCTGTGCCAGCGTCGCGAATCTGACGGCCGGTCGCGAGCGCAAGCTCGCCTTCGTCGCCGACTACCCGAACGCACTGATCGTTCCGAATCGAGCTCCGAGGCCCCAGCCGGTCGTGACCTCGACGGCATCCGACGGCGCCGAAACGCTGTCTGCCGGCACGCTGGTTCCACTCGAGGCACAGGAGCCAGGGGTCGTGGCAGATGCCGCGCCGCCCCTGCCGAGCGTCACGCAGACGACCGCGGCGCCCGTGATTGCCGCTCCGAGGGTTCCGGCCGCCGCGAAGCCGGCCGCGCGGGCGACCGACGAAGAAATTCTCAGGCGATTTCCTGTTCGCGACGACGTTCCCTACGTCGAGATCTCGGGAGACGATGCCGAGTGGCTGTACCACCAGGAGATCCTCTTTCTCGATGCGCGCCGCACGAACGTCTACGACGAAGGGCACATCGCCGGTGCGCGCAACTTCGCAGTCTGGGAGTCGGACATCGATCAGAAGGTCGCGGCGCTCATGAACGAAGGTTTCGATCAGAGGAAGCCCATCGTCATCTATTGTTCGGGCGGTGAGTGCGAGGACTCCCACATGCTCTCGCAGAAGCTCTGGGGGGTCTTCTTCAACAACGCTCTCGTCTACAAGGACGGCTTTCCCGACTGGAAGAGACGGGGAAACCCCGTCCGAACGGGAGGGCGCCCGTGACGTTGGGGGAGCGCCTCGCCCATCCATGGCTGACCGTCCGCGTGCAGATCGCTCTCGGAGTGATCTTCATCGCGGCCGCCCTCCCGAAGATCGTCGATCCCCCCTCCTTCGCTCACATGATCTACAACTACCGGATCCTCCCAGGCCCGCTGGTCAACATCACGGCCCTGATGTTGCCCTGGGTCGAGCTGATTGCCGGCGTCGCGCTCGTTTTCGGCTTGTGGCGCCGGAGCTCCACCGCGATCATCGGCGCGCTTCTCGCGATCTTCATCGCCGGAATCTCGCTGAACCTGCTTCGAGACAATCCGATCGACTGCGGCTGCTTCGACGTCAGTGCCGCGGGAAAGACCGCCGCTGAGCGCTTCCACGACATGCGAATGGTGATCCTGCGTGACATCGGGATGCTTCTGATGGTCGGGCAGATCTTCTGGGCGACGCGGATCGAAGGGCTGGAAACGGGAAAGCGCATCGATTAGGTTCTTGAAACCGAAGTCTGAGGATTCGTCTCTCAGAGTTTGATCATAGAAGCCGGGCGCGGGCGCGGGCTCGGGCTCGGGCTCGGGCACGGGTGGCTCACTCGGTTGGGCGCCGGGATTTGATCAATTTGGTCAGGATCTGTGCGATGCGGTCGAGAAAGGCCTTGTGGTCATGCGGAGAACCGAGACACTCAACGCCGACCAGGTTCAGTCCCGAAGCAGGCGACCGGCGCCTTTCCCGAGCCCGCGCCCGGCCTTTGACTCTCGAATTTCAAATATTTTTGGGTAGCTCCAGGAGCATCCGGGCAGCCGCCCGAGAAGCCTCACCAGATCAGCACTTCGAAGAGATTGTTGCTCGCATCCGTCCATGCCCGGATCTGACGGTCTGGTGGTGTGCTCAGCGCGCGCCGGATCGGTTCGAGCGAGAGGAATTCGGAGCTCCGCGAGAGCAGCACGTATTCACTCGGAAGAGAGCCGGCAGAGGGATCTCCATCCCCGACGATCCGCCCGGCAGCGAGATCATAGGTGCGCGCAAGAGCGAATCCCAGCGGCGCCAGCTCGAGGTGCTGGTTGGTGATCTGGAGCACGATCACCCCATCGGGGGAGAGGTGTCGCAGATAGGTCTGAAACGCTTCCACGGTGAAGAGGTGCACCGGGATCGATCCTCCGCTGTAGACATCCATCACCAGGATGTCGAACTGATGATCGCCTTCGCGCTCGAGCACCGTTCTCGCGTCCCCGATCGCGATCTCGATGGCGGCATGACTGTCGCCCAGGTAAGTGAAGTGCCGGCGTGCCAGCTCCACGACGTCGGGATTGATCTCGTAGAATCGGATGGTGTCGCCGGCCCTTCCGTAGGTTGCCAGCGTGCCGACTCCGAGGCCCAGCACTCCGATCTTTCGCCTCTGATCGCTTTTGTAGTGGCCAAAGAGCAGTCCTACGCCGCTGTTCGCCCCGAAGTAGCTCGTGGGAAGAGTCCGCCGGCCGGACATCTGAAACTGAAAGCCGTGGACGATCCTCCCGTTGAACATCACGCGTTTCCGCTGTGCTGGATCAGCAGGCGAATCCTCGGTCACCCGCACCGTGCCGAAGAAGCTCCGAGCGGTTGCGATCGCTCCGCGGCGGATTCTCGTGCCGAGCAGAATCGGAAGGACGACAGCGCAGATCAGAGTGAGTGCAACAATCGAGGTGGAGAGGCGCGCCTGGCGGCCGCCGGCACGCCCCGCGTGCACTCTCATCGAGATTGCCGCGACCGCGATCACCAGAAGGAGTCCGAGGGGGAGCTCGAGGTAGGCGTCGAAAATCCGAGGGGCGAGGATTCCGACGAAGATCCCGCCGAGGGCTCCTCCGCCGGCAGCGGTCAGGTAGAAGCTCGTGAGGAACTCCGGCTCGGGTCGGCTACGCGCCAACTCTCCGTGGCAGATCATGCACGCGCAGAAGAGCACCGCGAACCACGCCGACACGATTGGCAGCAGCATCGTCGGAGGAAGTAGCAATTGCGCTGCGAGCACTGCCGAGAAACTGACGAACAGCGCGATCAGCCAGGCGCGTCGTGAGTACCAGCGATCGCGGTCGAATGCGAGAACGAAGCTCAGGAGGTAGAGGGCCAGTGGCGCTACCCAGAGCAATGGAACGACCGCCACTTCGAGACAGACGTAGTTGGTGATGGAAAGAAGGAGAATCGTCCCGGTGGCACTCTGCAGCAACCACATCGAATAGCTCGTGGCGCGGGGCGGAGAGGCAGGTTTTCCCGGCGGAGGCTCCTCCCCGGCGAGCGCGGTCGTCCGCATCGCAGTCGACGCGCAGAGGAGCGCGAAGATGCCGAATCCCGCCGACCACAGCCAGGCTTGTGTCCGGCCGGTGAGGAAGGGCTCGATCGCCAAGGGATAGCTCAGCAGCGCCGCGAACGAGCCGAGATTCGAGAGTGCGTAGAGATGAAACGGTGACGAACGACGTCCGTGGCGGTACGTCCACGCCTGGAGGAGCGGGTTCGTGGCCGAGAGCGCGAGATAGGGAAGGCCTGCGCTCGTGCCGAGAATCACCAGGATTCGCCAGATCGGCTCCTCGGTTCCCACGGGCTTCAAGCTCGGAGAGGGGATGATCGGCAACGCCGCGGCCGCCGCGCACAACAGCAGCGCATGCACCAACGCCTGGCCGCGGGGACGAAGGGCTCGGATGAGCAAGTGGGCATACGCGTAGCCACAGAGCAGGCCCGTCTGAAAGAAGAGCATGCACGCGGTCCAGACGCCGGGCGTTCCGCCGAACCAGGGAAGGATCGATTTGCTCAGGAGCGGCTGCACCTGAAAAAGGAGGAACGCCCCGAGAAAGACGAGGAAGGGGATGAGTCTCGAGGCGTTCATTCCGGAGATCGCGGTCCTTGTGTGATTCTATCCTGACGTAGATGATGGTGCGGATTTCCAACGATCCGGACGATTTGTCCTCCGCGACGCAGGCTGGAAACGCGAAGTTCAGACACCAAGCTGGTGTGCCTTGGTGTAGAAGGAGATCCGACAATGGGACGTACGAACATCGAGCTCGATGACGAGCTCGTCGACAAGGCGCTCGCTCTGACCGGGGCGACGACGAAAAGAGAAGTCGTCGATATCGCACTGAGGCGCCTCGTCGAAAAGGGCGGGCTCTACCAAACGATCCGCCGGCTTCGGGGGAAGCTGGAGTGGGAGGGCGATATCTCCCGGTCACGTGTTTCTGCAGGGCGATGAAGCGATCCGACTTTCACTACGATCTTCCGAAGGAGCTGATCGCTCAGGCGCCTCTTCGACGAGGGGAGTCGCGCATGATGATCGTGCGCCCGGGCGAGGGCGCGACGGAGATCGAACATTCCTTGTTCTCGCAGTTTCCACTGCTCCTTTCGCCTGATGACCTTCTCGTTCTCAACGACACGCGCGTGTTCCCGGCGCGGCTGATCGCCGCGCCGCTCGGCAACATGAAAAGGCCGGTCGAAGTGCTGCTGACCGAGCGCGTTGCGCCGATGCGCTGGGAAGCGTGGTGCAGGCCCGCTCGCCGGGTACGCCTCGGCGCGCGACTCGATTTCTCGGCCGAGCTGGCGGCGATGGTGATGGAAAAGCGTGATGGCGTCGTCCTCCTCCAGTTCTCCATGGCGTCGGAGGCGGACGATCCGGAAGCTGCATTCTGGACGGAGCTCGAGCGGATCGGGCTGCCGCCGCTCCCTCCCTACATCCGGCGGGACGAGCCGCAGGACGAGGATCGCGAGCGCTATCAGACGATTTATGCGGCCAAGCGGGGAGCGATTGCCGCGCCGACCGCCGGTCTGCATTTCACGCCGGAGCTGCTGGACTCGATTCGAGCCCGAGGAGTGACGGTGGTCGAGATCACGCTGCATGTCGGGCTCGGAACGTTCGAGCCGGTCAAGGTCGAAGATCTCGCACGACATCGGATGCACAGCGAGCACTACGAGATCGGCGAGGGGGCCGCGAATGCGATCAACGGCGCGCTGAGGGAGGGGCGGCGCATCGTCGCCGTCGGCACGACGGTCGTCCGGGCGCTGGAGAGCGCGGTCCGGGTGGGTGGAGGAGGGGTGAGAGCGGGTGCCGGCGAGACCGGCATTTTCATCACGCCGGGATTCGAGTTTCGCGTGGTCGGTGCCCTTTTGACCAACTTTCACCTGCCGGAGTCGACGCTGTTGATGCTCGTTTCGGCATTCGGAGGGATGGAGACGATCCGGTCGGCGTATCGGGAGGCGGTCGGGAGGGGGTATCGGTTCTTCAGCTATGGAGATTGTATGTTCCTTGCGAGAATGGCGGATAGGAGACAGTGGGAGCCAGAAAGATCAGATAGCAGATAGCAGATCAGTGCTGTCCAAATTAGCCCGGACTCAGGGGAGCAGCCCTGGGGTTTTCAGGGGTTTCGGTGTTGATCTGGTCGTTTTCAGGATGCGGCCTCCCATTTCTGCTGTCTCAATTGGCTAAGAAAAACTGAGCT
>DATKDP010000132.1:0-17838 GCA_035546335.1 Thermoanaerobaculia bacterium
CTGTCGCCGCACCCTCTGCACCATTCCACCGCCCTACCGCCACCACCCGACCGCTGCGGTAGGAGGCGAGCCGCCCGCCACGTCGGGCGTCTCACCTCCGGTCTTGACTCTTGATGGCCTTCTCATGGAAGGATGACGGCCTGCCCTCCGCCCTCCGCTATCTGCCCTCTGCCCTCTGCCCTCTGCCCTCTGCTATCTGCTATCTGCTATCTTCCCTTCTCCCTTCTCCCTTCTCCCTTCTCCCTTCTCCCTTCTCCCTTCCACCTTGACTCCACCCCGGTTTGGGGGAAGAATTCGCGGTCCGGCCCCGTTCTCTGGTCGGAACGTTTCATTGGCGGAGTCTTCATGATCATTTTTCTGGTCGTCGTACACATCATCGTCAGCTTCTTTCTGATGCTGGCCGTCCTGCTCCAGCCGGGGAAGGGAGCCGATCTGGCGGGAGCATTCGGTGGTGGCGGATCGCAGACGGTGTTCGGTGCGAGGGGCGCGACGACCCTCTTGCAGAAGCTCACGGTCATCTCGTTCATTCTGTTCATCGTGACGTCGATGACGCTCGCGATTCTGCAGACCCGGCCGCGCGGATCGGTCATGGAAGGCGCTCCGGCTGCAACGGCTCCGGCGACGCCTGCGGAGGCTCCGGCAACGCCTGCGGAGGTTCCGGCAACGCCTGCGGAGGTACCGGCTCCGGCCCCCGAACAGCCGTAGATCTTTCGAAACAAACAGCCTGCCCAAGTGGCGGAATTGGTAGACGCGCACGTTTGAGGGGCGTGTGGTTTCGGCCGTGCCGGTTCGAGTCCGGCCTTGGGCACCAGGATCCTGAAGGCTCGCCGAAAAGGCGGGCCTTCTTCTTTGGGAGAACGATGATGACGGTGGATGAAAGCTCCGGCCCCGTTTCGATTCCCGCGGCGACCGATGGGTCGCAGAAGCTCGACGTTCTTCGCGGCGTCGTCGAGCGGCTTCTCGACGATCTGACAGCCGGCTCGGGCGACAAGGACAAACGGAGGCAGGTCGAGGAGTGGCTGCGCAATCTGGCGGAAAAATATCCCGAATTCGAAGTCGACCGCGGGCTTCGCGAATACTATCTGGCCGAAGCAGCACGCCTGCGCGCCGATTTCGACGCTGCGAGCGATCTGACCGAGAAGCTGGCCTTCGGCCGCGCGATCGAGGCCTTTCTCGACAAGGCAGCCGACCTCGACCGCAGACTCGCCGAGCGCGCCTGATCCCCCAGGGGATGTGGCCGAAGTAAGTTCGGCCACTTCCGAAGCGGACAACTTCGTGCCCTGCCCCGAATGGGCCGGCAACAAGCTGATGCGAGAGGGGGAAGGCATGCCTGCTCGTCACAGACCGAACTTGTCGCGGATGCTCTGTCAGACCATCGCAAGCCTTCACCATCCTCCGCGCCGCATCCGCGACAAAGTTCGGCCACAACCCGGCTGCCCCGCCCGCGATACAATCCGATCCGCGTGAAAGTTCTGATCGCGAATCGCGGCGAGATCGCCGTCCGAATCATCCGCGCGTGCCGGGAGCTGGGGTATCCGACGGTCGCCGTCTATTCCGACGTCGATCGCGCTGCGCTTCATGTCCTCTACGCCGACATGGCGATGCCCATAGGCGAGGCGCCGTCGCGCGAGAGCTACCTCCGCATCGATCGTATTCTCGACGCTGCGAAAAAGTCGGGTGCCGAAGCCGTCCACCCGGGGTACGGCTTTCTTGCGGAGAACGCCGAATTCGCCGAGGCGTGCGCCGCGGCGGGGTTGCTCTTCATCGGCCCTTCCCCCTCTTCCATTCGCGCGATGGGGTCGAAGACCCAGAGCCGCCAGCGGATGAAGGCCGCAGGAGTTCCGATCGTTCCGGGGCTCGAGAGAGCGGTCGACTCGTTTCACGAGATCGCCGCACTCGGAGCCGAAGCAGGATATCCGCTGATGATCAAGGCGAGTGCCGGGGGAGGGGGAAAGGGGATGCGGCTGGTCGAGCGGGAAGAAGATCTCGAGCGCGCGTTCGAGCGCGTTCGCAGCGAGGCGCAGGCGTTCTTCGGCGACGATGCGGTGTATGCGGAAAAGTTCATCCCGTCGCCGCGGCACATCGAAGTGCAGATACTCGGCGATCGTCACGGGAATCTCGTCCATCTCGGCGAACGGGAGTGCACGCTCCAGCGGCGACATCAGAAGGTCGTGGAAGAGTGTCCGTCGCCCGTGGTCGATGCCCCGCTGCGCGAGAAGCTCGGCGAGGCCGCGATTCGTGCGGCGGCAGCCGTCGACTACTACTCTGCGGGGACCATCGAGTTCCTGATGGGTCCCGACCGGCAGTTCTACTTCCTGGAGATGAACACGCGCCTGCAGGTGGAGCATCCGGTCACCGAGATGGTCACGGCGATCGATCTCGTCAAGGAGCAGCTTCGCGTCGCCCGCGGGGAACCGCTGTCGGTGCGGCAGGAGGAGATCCGCTGGAACGGCCATGCGATCGAGTGCCGGATCTACGCCGAGGATCCCGGAAGGAACTTCGCACCATCTCCCGGGCCGATCCGGTTCATCAGTCTGCCCGAGGGCCCTGGGATCCGGAACGACAACGGCGTGTACACCGGCTACACCGTGCCGATCCACTACGACCCGATGCTCTCGAAGCTCATCGTGCACGGCAGCAGCCGTGACGAAGCGATTGCCCGGATGAAAAGGGCGCTTTCCGAGTATCGGGTCGAGGGGATCGAAACGACGATCCCGCTCTATTCCACGATCATGGACCATCCGGCGTTTCGATCGGCCGAGCTCGACACAGGCTTCATCGATTCGCTTCTTTCGTCGCTCGAAGGAGAGGCGGAGGACGAAACGCTCGTCGACGCGGCCATTGCCGCTGCAGCCGTTCTCGCGTTCGAGGAGGCGCACCGCGTTCGAATTCCCGCGGTGCAGGATTCGGCCTGGCGCGCGGCGGCGCGGCACGAAGCCGTCGAGAGAGGGCGATGAAACTGATCGCGAAGTATCGGGACGAGCTCGTTCCTGTCGACGTCGAGCGCGATGAGGACGGCTATCGCGTCAACCTGCGCGGCCGGTGGATTCGGGTCGATCTGGTTGCTGCGAATCGATTTTTCCGATCGTTGCGGCTGGAGGACGGCAGGCAGTTCCTGATCGTTCACGACGCCCGGGAGGGAAGGCATCAGATCTCGTTCGGAGACCGGACCATCGATCTGGAGATCCACGATCCTCTCGCGCTCCGCGCCAGGCGAAGCGACGATGCCGATTCGGGAAGTGGTCGTGTCGCTGCTCCCATGCCCGGGCGCGTCGTCCGGATCCTCGTGGCGCCAGGCGAGGAGGTGCGGAAGGGAGCGGGGCTGCTGATCCTCGAGGCGATGAAGATGCAGAACGAAATTCTGGCGCCGAGGAACGGCATCGTCCGCGAGATCCTCATCGTGAGCGGCCAGACGGTCGAGAGCGACGCGACGTTGGTGTGGATCGAAGGAGCCGTCACCTAGTGGAGCGTATTTGATGAATTGGCACCACCTGGCTCGATCTCGACGCCGTGAGCTTCGTTGCGCCTCCTCAACATAGTCACCGCTATGCCTGCGTCGGCGCGCCTCGCTCACGTCGCCGATCTCTTCGCCATCTGGTACCAATCCATCAAATACACTCCACTAGCCGCTCTCCGGGTCTGAGTCCCGTCTCAATCGAGCCAGAGAGTCGCGAGATCGAGGTCGATCGACTCGAAGGGGGCAGCGCGAGCGACGACCCCTCCGCTCCAGAATCCGGACTTCTCCCACCCCCGCTCGCGTCGCACGAGAGCTTCCAGGGTGCGGTTTCCCGGGTCGATCAGCCAGATCCAGCTCACGCCATATCGGTGATAGAGAGGCAGTTTCCTCATCCGGTCGAGATCCGCCGTCGCAGGGGAGAGCACCTCGCACACCCAGTCTGGCGCGATCTCGATCGCCGGCGCGTCGGGAAGAGATCCGAGCGTGCTGTGTCGCCACCCTGCCACGTCGGGGACGAAGACATTCGATTCGAGATGGACCTCCGGCTCGTCGAGAATCCACCAGCCGTCCTCCTCGCCGCGATGACCGATCTGGAATCCGCTCACCAGATGGGCGCCGAGAACGGAGATCACCTTTGCATGTCTGATGGCCGGCCGTGGTGAAAGGATCAGATCGCCGTCGAACAGCTCCGCGATGCGATCGTTCGGAGCGTCCCGGACATCGTCATAAGTCGCCCCTTTTTTCGTCTCCGTCACGAGTCCATGCTACCTCGGTCCGTGTGCACGGGGGAAAGAGGGGCACCTCGATGCTCCCCTGGAAGCGCTCGCAACCAAGGGAATCTACGAAATGCTGCTGTTGCGGTAGATCTCGTCGACCATCAGATCGACATCGAGCGACGGGACCCTGACCCGTCCACCAGCGATCGCCACCCTCGTTGTCCAGGTGTCTCCTTCGCGCAGATGTACGGAAATTCGCCGCTCGCGGTGCGAGACGATCACGTACTCCATGAGGGTCTCGATGGTCTGGTAGCAGGCGAGCTTCCTGCCCGTATCGAACTCTTCGGACGAGTCGCTCGTCACTTCGACGAGGATCATCGGATTCAACGCCGTCGCACTCGGGCTGGGGCCATGCTGCTGCAACGGTCCGCAGATCACCGCGCAATCAGGAAATGTGGCGAGTCCGGGGGTCTCGACGTAGACTCGGAGGTCCGATGTGTGAACGCGGCACGGGCGATTCCCGACTGCGTTCCCGAGCAGACGGAGCATCTCGGCCGCGAGTGCAGAGTGTTCTTCGGAGCCGCCAGCCATCGCATAGATCTCGCCGTCGAGGAACTCGTGCTTCGTCAGGGAGAGCTTCTCGAGCGCAACGTAATCCGCGTACGTGTACCGGTGGATCCGGTGAGGGTCGGCCATGGCGGGCATTCTATCCTGCAAAACGGTCGGGACGCTGGAGCCGAGGGGGTCGGGCGTCCCGCCCGATCGAGGCGGCGTCCTCGCCGCCCCTCGCACGTCGGGACGATGTGAGCAAGCCTGCCAGCGATGGCGAGGACACCATCGCGATCGTGCGAAGACGCACGACCCCCAGCTTCGCTCGCACGATGACGGGAGGCCACGGTCTTATCCCTTCACCGCGGGCAGCGCGCTCGCGAAAGGGGCCTTCTGTCCCCTCGGCTATAATCGATGCGAGCATGTCCAGCAATCAGCCGCTCGGGCCGGGAAGCAGCCTGCTGCACTACCGTCTGGTCAGAAGGCTGGGGTCGCGTCCCGACTCGTCGGTCTGGCAGGCCGAGGACACGGCGAGCGGAAAGTCGCTGGCTCTGAAGATTCTCACGCGCGTTGCACCGGCCGATCTTCAGAAAGCCGAAGCTGTGGTGCGCCAGTCGGGCCGGCTCAAAGCCGTCTATCACCCGGCGCTCCCGCTCATCTTCGACGTCGCCCTCGCCGGTGACCTGCTGCTGATGACGATGGAGCTGGTGGAGGGAGATTCGCTGGCCACGCTGGTTCGCGGGAAACCTCTCGACCGCGATCGCTTCGTTCACTACGCCGTTCCGCTGGTGCAGGCTGTCGCCTACCTCCACGAGCATCGAATCATTCACGCGAACATCAAAACGCCCGATGTGCAGGTCACTCCGGGCGGCTCGGTCAAGCTCCTCGGGCTCGGCTTCGGCGCTCTTGTTCAGAAGCCGCTCGTCTCGCCACGCGCATCGACCGATTCCGAAGCCGCCGGCTATCTTGCTCCCGAGCAGGTGGCACGCCAGCCGGCATCGGAGCGGACGGACGTCTACTCTCTCGGAGTCGTCTTCTACGAGATGATCACCGGGCGCGTTCCGTTCGCCGGAACCTCGGCGGCGGAGGTGATTGCGAAGATCGCCGGCGAAGCACCTCCTTCTCCTCGTGGTCTCGCACCAGGAGCCGATGCATCGCTGATCAACCTCACCGGCAAGTGCCTGCACAAGGATCCATCGAAGCGAATCGCGTCGGCGGGCTCGATTCTCGAGGAAATCAAGAAGATCGAGCCGTCGGTTGCGAAAACGACCGCCGAGCGGCCTCTGGCCGCTGCGGCCGCGAAAGCGTACCCACCGGCTGCCAAACCGCAGACGCGCCGCTCGATCGTTTTTCTCGCCGACATTCCTCGCTACGACATGCTCGAGGGTGCGGACCCCGACCGGGCGATAACCGCCGCCGCGCGGATGCAGCAGATCCTCGGCGAGTCGGTCTATCTCTTCGACGGGACGGTCATCGACTCGCTCGGTGCGCGGATGGTGGCTGAACTGCCGGATGCTGCGAAGGCGTTGGCCGCCGCGCGGCATGGCTTCCAGGAGCTTGCTGGCTGGAACGAGCAGGAATCACGGAGTGAGAATCGGGTCGAGGCTCGTGGAGTTCTCCACGAAGGGGAGGTGACGCCCAGCGATGGGAATCTCCCGCGAGGATTGATCGAGCTCGCCTCCGGAGTCCTCCAGACACTCCAGCCGATGCAGATCGTCGTATCGGAAACGCTGCTCGATGAAAGCGGTGAAGAAGGGGGCGCGCTGAGCGGCGTGCACGAGGGCGTCCGCTTTTTTCAGCCCGCCGCGACGGCGCGTGCCGCCGAGCCGGCCGTTCCTGTCGAGAAAGTCGAGGTCGAAAGCAAGGAGAAGAAGCCTGGAAGGCGCGCGGAGAAGCAAGGCATTTCCACTCCGTGGGCGATCGCAGGGGTCGTTCTGTTGATTGCCGCTGCGGGTGCAGGATGGCTCTTCTTCGGCCGTGACAAACCGGCCGCGTCGACATCCCCGCAGGCCGACGTTCGGACGGTTCGAGAAGAGAGAACCAGCGACGTGACCATCGCGATCGATCCCTTCCTGAATGAATCGGGTGATCCTGCCGTCGAAGCCGCTTCGAGGCGGGTACGTCTCGCCTCGACGGAGATTCTCGGGAGCATCTCGCCGATCCGGATCTCAGGCGAGGAGAACGACGCCATAGTCCGCTTCTCGGCCCGGATTCGCGAGGGAACGGCCGGGCTGGAGCTGATTCCATTGATCGGCGATTCGGAGGCGGGTGCGATCCATTTCGACAGCGTCCTCAGTGGAACGGCCGGCTTCGTTGCCACCGTGCTCCAGCGGCTTCGCATTCCTCCGGATCGGATGGCATTTCCCGCTTCCAACGCCTTCGATGCCTTCGTTGCCGCTGCAGCGGAGTATCACGCCGGAGGAAAGAGGGCGAATCCGCGCGCGAGCAGCCTGATTCGCAGCTCGATCGGCAGCGATGCGAACTTCCTTCCGGCGCAACTGCTCGCGATGCGCCTGTTCGCGCTCGAGGGAAACAACAAGGCCGCACTCGAGGCAGGACTCCAGGTGCTCGATCTCGATCCGGAGAATCCTGGCGTGCTCCGCGAGGTTGCCCGCTGGGAGATCGCCGGCGGTGATCCGGCGAATGGCATTGCACACCTGCAGGAGATCCTTCGCCGGGATCCTTCCGATGCGGAGGCTCTGGAGGTCGTCGGTCTCTACTCGCTTTCGGTCGGTGCAGACGTCTGGTTCCAGCGAGTGCTGACGCGGCTCGACGAAATGGGACGCAAAGGGGGGCTGCTTCACGAACCGGATCTGCTCGTCTACAACGGCCGGATCGACCAGGCTGCTCGCAGATATTACGAGCTCGAGGAACGAGAGCCGGACAACGCGGCCCTCGCTCTGAAGATCGGGCGGATCGCGGTGCTGCGGCATTCGCTCGAGATCGCGAACATCGAGCTGGAGAAGCTGCGCAGGCTCGACCCCGATTACGGTCATCCTCTGCTCAACGCCTACGTTCTGGCGGAGAGTGGAAAGAAAAGGGAGGCGTTCGCGGAACTAAAGCGCGCACAGAATCGGGCGCGATGGACCGACTCCCCCTTCACCGCCAGCGCCGAGGTCTATACCATCGCCAACGACACGGCGATGACGATCGAAGCTCTGCAGAAGGCCGTCGAGCGAGGGGAGCCGACTGGAAACTACATTCTGAAGAATCCGATCTTCCGCTACCTTGCGGCGGAACCGCGCTTTGCGAAGGTTCGCATCGATATCGAGAAGCGGATGACGGAGATCCGCAATCAATTGATCCGTTATCGAATCTGAAGGCTGCGGATCGTCGTCGTGAAACCATGAACGAGGAGCCTCACAATGATCGTGACAGCGAGACTGACTTTTGCCGCCGCGCACCGGCTGCACAATCCGGCGCGGGATGCCGAATGGAACCGGCGAACTTACGACCGGTGTGACAACCCCGCGGGACACGGGCACAACTACATCCTCCAGGTGAGCGTCGAGGGAAAGATCGATCCGGAGACGGGGATGGTGATCGATCTCAAGACGCTCAAGGAGATCGTCAGGGCGAACGTGGTGGACCATGTCGATCACCGCAACCTCAACGAGGACGTCGACTTTCTCCGCGGCGTGGTTCCGACCGCGGAGAATCTGGCGCAGGTGTTCTGGCAGCGGCTCGAGAGGGCGATCCCCGTCGGCCGCCTTCATGAGGTCATGTTGCGGGAGACCGAAAACAATTCCGTCATCTATCGCGGAGGATCGGAGTGAATTACGAGCTGGCGATGATGGCCCTGGAAGGTCTTGCGCGCTCGCCGTTGTCCGTGCGCAGCGAAGGTGGGGAGCTGGTCATCGATGGCCAGCCGTCGGCGCTCAAGGAGCTGGCGCGTCTCCTTCTTCTGCTGGGAGGCGAGGGTGTCGCACGCGGAGAGGAACTGGAGCTGCGCCCGGCGACGCATCTGTCGGCCGACTCGCCTGCGATACGGATCCGGCGCCGGGATTAGAGGGAAGTGGCCGGACTTAACTTAACTTGAGTTCGGCGTGTGGCCGATCGCGAGATCTATCCGAGCCGGCCGCTGTGCCGGCCGCCTTCGCGGCCTTCCGAAACGTGCGCGGGATCGACAACCCCGCCCTCACGGGCGGGGCTGAGGTTGTACCGGCCGCCTTCGCGGCCTCGCGAAACGCTCTTTGCCAACAGTTCGCCGGGGCCGGACGAAGCTGTTCGCCTTCGACAGTCGAGCGAGCCTGATGCGGCATCTCGCGGGCTCACTGCTTCGTCCCTACGAGAGCCGCGAGCCGCTAACTCTCGTAATCCGGGCTGTACGTGACGAGCTCCTGGAGAAGACTGACCTTCTCGTTGGCGAGCTCGCTATCGACCTGGAGCAGATCGCGAAGGGAGATCATGCCGATGAGTGAGCCCTTCTCGGTGACGGGGAGATGGCGGAAGTTGCGGCTCTTCATTTTTCTCAGACATTCGTCGAACGGGTCGCTCGGCGATGCGACGATAATGTCACGCGTCATGACCTCGGCGACGGAAGTCGAGCCCGGATCGAGCTCCCGCGCCACGACCCGGCTCATCAGGTCGCGCTCGCTGAAGACGCCGACGAGATTCTTCCCTTCGAGCACGGCAACCGCGCCGATGTTCTTGTCGCTCATCTGTCTGACGACGTCACGGACCGACTGACTCGCCTGGACGTGGTAGAGCGGTTTTCCCTCGATGATTTCGGAGATCACTCTCATGTCGACACGCTCCTGAAGACTCTGGCACGAGCCACGTTGCCCAGCCCGTCGTACGCCGCATATTTATACGCGTCGCCTAGGGTTGGATAGTTGAACACACTTTCGATGAAGGCATTGATGGTCGCCGAGAACTGCATGGCCATCATACCGACATGGAGGAGCTCCGAGGCGTTCTCACCGACGATGTGCACGCCGAGAAGCTTCAACGAATCGGCGTCGAATACGAGCTTCACCACTCCGTCCGTATCTCCGATGATCTGCCCTCGTGCGTTGTTCCGGTAATGGGCATGACCGGTCGCAAAGTTCATGCCCCGTTCCGCACACTGCTCTTCGGTCATTCCGATCACGGCGACTTCGGGGATCGTGTAGATGCCGTAGGGGAGGAGCGATGCGATCTTCGTCTTGTACTTCAGGTCGAAGGCATGAACCATGGCCACCCGCGCCTGTTCCATCGATGTGGATGCGAGCGCGGGAAAGCCGATCACATCACCCGCCGCATAGATGTGTCCGACGTTGGTCTGATACCGCTCGTTGACCGGGATCAGACCTCGATTACCCGTCACCACGCCCGCCGCATCGAGGTCGAGTGTGCCGGTGTTGCTGCTCCTTCCTGCAGCGACGAGCACCTTGTCCGCCTCGATCTTCGTTCCATCGGCCAACGTCAGATGAACGTACTCCCCATGCCGTTCGACCCTGTTCACCTGCATGCCGAGATGGAGCCGGACCTGAAGCCTGCTGGTCATGGCGTGCAGCAGCACATGGGCGATCTCGCGATCGATGTGCGGCAGGAGGTCCGTCCGCCCGTCGATCAGAGAGACCTCGCTGCCGATCGCGGCGAAAATCGAGGCGTACTCGCATCCGATCACACCCGCGCCGACCACCGCGAGAGAGTGCGGAATCCTGTCGAGGTTCAGGATCGAATCGCTGTCGCAGATCGAATCATCATCGAACGGGAAGTCGGGTGGACGGTAGGGTGACGACCCGGTCGCGATCAGGAACACCGAGCCGCGGAGCGTCTCGTCGGGACCGCCGTTGCCGACGGAGATCTCTCTCGGAGAAATGAACCGCGCGGCTCCGTGAAAGCGGTCGACGCGATGGCGGATCAGGTTCTCCTCGATCAGCTCCCACTGCCTGGAGATCACCTCGACCTTCCGATTCATCAGTCCGGCGAGCGAGGTGTCGGGCTTGAGAGCGAGGTCGATTCCGAACAGCTCTCGCTGCTTGAATCCGGAAAGGTGCAGAGCCGCCTCGCGAAGTGTTTTCGACGGGATCGTCCCGGTATTGACGCAGGCACCGCCGACCACGGGGCTCTGTTCGACGAGGGCGACGCGCTTGCCGAACCAGGCGGCCTGCGCCGCGCCTTTCTCGCCGGCTGGTCCGGATCCGATGACGACCAGATCGTACTCTCGCATCGACCTCGACCCTCTCGCGTCCGCCGTGGCACCGCAGCGCCGGCGGCAATCGTGGATGACACTGTGAGATCCGCCGGGCGGATCGCTTGATCAGCGTAATGGATCAGTCGTAATGGATCAGAGAGTGGACTCGCTCGCCCTCGAGGCGGCTGCGTCCCTTCAGAAAATCGAGCTCGATGACCATGGCGAAGCCGAGCACTTCGGCATTGAACAATCCGGTGAGAGCTCGCGCAGCCGCCGCCGTGCCTCCTGTGGCCAGAACATCGTCGACGATCAGCACGCGGTCGCCCGGCCGGAGAGCATCGTCGTGAATCTCGATGGCATCGGTTCCGTATTCGAGCGCGTACTCGTGGCGCTGCCTGTTCCACGGAAGTTTTCCCGGCTTCCGGATGGGAACGAAGCCGCAACCGAGAATCTGCGCCACGCAGCCGCCGAAGATGAACCCGCGCGACTCGATCGCGGCGACACGAGTCACCCCCGCGGAACGAAATGGCTCAGCGAGCCGGTCGACCGCAGCCGAGAACGCCTCCGAGGAGCCGAGCAGAGGCGTGATGTCCTTGAAAACGATCCCCGGCTTCGGAAAATCGGGAACGTCTCGGATGAAGCTGGCCAGATCGATCTCGGTCATGCAAGCACGCCCTCAGAATTCGACGTCGAAGTCGCCGAGATTGCCGATGTAGTCGCGTACTTCCTGATCGATGTGCGAGACCTCGGCATATCGCGGCCCTTCTTTGATCTCTCGAATCCAGTCGTCGATGTCCTTCGCCTCACCTTCGACCACCGCCTCGACGGAGCCGTCTCGAAGGTTCTGAATCGTTCCCTTCAAGCCGAGCCGTCGCGCCACACGCGTCGCGAAGAAGCGATAGCCGACTCCCTGAACCTTGCCGTGAATCCGGAGAACTCGTAATTCCTTCATCGTCACCCGCCCTGATCCGGATTGTTCATGACGCTGCCATCGGCGGTCCGCTGCCTGCGGGAATGGCCGTCGCGCCTCGATGCGACCGTCCGCCGCCGGAAAACACTGATGAACGTTTCGAGCCAGCCTTGTCAGTACCGGCCATCATCATACCGTTTCGGGAGGCAAGAGACGAGAGAGGGCGATTCGTGTCCTATTTCTTTCGGCGCGTCGTCTTCTTGGGTGTGGTTTTCTTTGGCGTGGTTTTCTTCGGCGCCGCTTTCTTTACTACCGGCTTCGCGGCTGGAGGCGCCTGCACCGTCTCGATCTGCTTCTTTTCGAGCGCGCCGATCTTCTGCTCGAGCTGAACGAGACGCCGCTGGTCGACGATCCGCTGACCGGTCAGAAGCCGGATCTCGTCCTGAAGCCGTTTTCGATCCTGATCAGCCATCCGGAAGAGGGTATGCGAAGCCGTAGCGGCAGCATCGGTTCTCGGAAACTCGTGGACGATCCGGACGAGTGAATCTCGCGCCTCGTCCCGCTGATCGTTCTCGAGGCTGCTGCGCGCCTCCTTGAGCAGCGCTTCGGCCCTGAGGTCGTTCGGAATCGAGATTGCGAAGTAGCCTGCTGCCGATCCGATGATCAGCAGGATGACCGCGCTGAGAATGGAGAGTATCCGGCGGAGTCTCATCTGCTCCAACCGAAACGCCCGACGAGCGGCACGAATTCGGCGGGCCCGCAGTCCTCGATCTGCAGATGAGTTCCGACGCGGGTCACGCGGGCGAGTCGTTGAGCGCCTTCTGCTCCGAGTGGAATCACCATGCGGCCGTTCCTGGCGAGCTGCTCGATCAGCGGTTTCGGCACCTCCGGCGCGGCGGCGGCGACGATGATGCGATCGAACGGCGCCTGGTCCGACCATCCGTACGTTCCGTCGAACACTTTGACACTGACGTTGTGAATGCGCATCTCGCGAATGATCTCGACGGCGCGCAGAGCGAGCTCGTTGATCCGCTCGATCGAGAAGACGCGTGAGGCCAGTTTCGAGAGCACCACCGATTGATATCCAGTTCCCGTGCCCACTTCGAGCACTTTCTCCTTTCCTTCGAGGCCGAGAAGCTCGACCATGCGCCCGACGATCCATGGCTGGGAGATCGTCTGCTGGTGCCCGATCGGGAGTGCAGAAGGCCCGTAGGCTTTCGCGGCGACGACCGCCGGAACGAAAAGGTGCCTGGGCACCTCCCGCATCGCCTCGAGAACGCGAGGATCGGTCACGCCGCGCCCGGCGACGTGACGCTCGACCATCAACTTGCGGAGGTGGGCGTGATCCCGCGTCTGTCGCGAGGCGGAATCACTCGTTGGTCGCTGCATGCGCGAGAAGTGCCTCGAGGCCCTTCAGACGCTCGATCGACTCGTGATGCGTCAGATCGAGGTGAAGCGGCGTGATCGAGACGTAGCCCCTTTCGACCGCCTGGAAGTCGGTTCCCTCTGCATCCTGCCATACGGGAGGCTCTCCGCCGATCCAGAAGTATTTTTTCCCGCGTGGATCGGATCGCTCGATGACTCCCTCGCTGTACACGCGCTTTCCCAGACGCGTGATCCGGATGCCGTGGAAGCCTCGAACCGGAAAGTTGACGTTGAGAACGATGTCCGCCCGCCGTTCGTCCTCGCTCAGGGCGTGGCGGATCAGCCTGCCCGCGAGCTCGGCGCAGCGGTCGAACGAGAAGTGCTCGCCGATCAGTGCGGAGAACGCGATCGAAGGAATTCCCAGCAGCGCCCCTTCGAACGCCGCCGAGATCGTTCCGGAGTAGGTGACGTCATCGCCGAGGTTCGGCCCGAAATTGATGCCGGAAACGATGATGTCCGGCCGGCGATGCTTGAGCAGATAGAGCACTCCGAGGTTGACGCAGTCGGTGGGCGTGCCGTCGACGATGTATTCGTTCTCCTGGAGCTGCAGCAGGCGGAGCGGACGGTTCAGCGTGAGGGCGTGCGATGCTGCGCTCTGCTCCCGGTCGGGGGCGACGATGGTCACTTCTCCGATGCCTTTGCAGGTCTCGGCGAGCTTGCGCAGTCCCTCGCTGTAGATGCCGTCGTCGTTGGTGACGAGGATTCGTGGTCGGTTCATTTCGAGTCGAGAGCGTCCCGGCAAGTGTACTTCAAACGGCCCCGGCCCTACCGAGTCGCGCTCACGGTTCCTCTCTCGCCGGCGAGCCGCTGCAGCCTGCTGTGCAGATTGACCAGCAACAGCAGGAGAACGAGGATCAGGAGCAGGCCCGCGACGCGGATCATCCACAGCCGGTTCATTGGCGTTGCCCCACGTGACGCCAGGCCCATTCGATCGCATGGCGCATCGGTCGCGCGTTGGCCATCTGTTTTCCAGCGATGTCGAATGCCGTGCCGTGATCCACCGAGACTCGGAGGTACGGAAGCCCGAGCGTCACGTTGACCGATTCGTCGAATGCGATCGTCTTGATGGGGATGAGTCCCTGGTCGTGATACATCGCCATGACCACATCATGCCTCCCTTCGCACGCTTCATGGAAGAGCGTGTCGGCGGCATGCGGCCCGGTGACGGTCACGCCTCGCTCGCGTGCCAGCGCAACGCCCCGTGCGATCGTCTCCTCCTCCACGCCGAACAATCCCCCTTCTCCCGCGTGGGGATTGAGGCCTGCGACCGCGATCGAGGGTCGCCTGCCCGCGAGCCTGGCGAGTGACGACGCCGTGAGCACGGCGAGCGCTGCGATTCGATCTGCCGTGATCGACGCAATCGCCTCCTGCAACGGCAGGTGAACGCTGAGGAGAACGATTCGCAGCCGCGGCGAATCGAAGTACATGGCGTGGTCCCACCCATAACGAGTCAGCCCCGCCCGTTTCGCCAGAATCTCGGTGTGGCCGGTCCCCTCGCTCCCTGCGGCCCGGATCGCCTGCTTGTGAATCGGTGCGGTCACCAGCGCCGAACAGTCCCCTCGCTCCACGGCCGCCACCGCTGCCTCGATCGAGGCGAGAGACACAGCGCCGCAGCGTGCGTCGACGACCCCGGGCGTCAGGGGCGCCGACTGCGAGATGGCGACGTCGACGAATGCCCGGGCGAGCCCGCCCCGGTTGGCCGCCTCAGAAACATCAATTCGCTCATACGGCACGAGCGCGTCGCTTCCGACAGCTGCTTCGGCATACGCCCGGTCGCCGAAGACCCACACCGGGAGATCGAGCGAGGCAAGGGCGGCGAATACGATCTCGCTGCCGATGCCTGCGGGGTCGCCGAGGGTGACGGCGAGCGGTGTCATGGAGGCATGGTAGTTCAGCTCGCCCGGGGCGTCATCTTACGCGTGCCCGTTGCCACCCATGTCCTCTTCCTTGCACATGTACTTGATGCAGTGCTTCTGGATCAGGAGATTGGGAGCATCCTCGCGATTGACCTTGATGCAGGCGCGGTCGTACCACTCGATCCAGCCGCGGATCTCCTCGCCGTCGGTCATCATGATGACCATCGGCGTCCTCGCGTTCATCTGCTTGAGGTAGTAGAAGCTTTCCGCATTCGTCTGTTCCGGTGGTGCCGCCTTCGTCCTCGGTTTCGAGATTTTCCCTCTTTGGCCTGGCAATTTCATCTCGGCGAGCGTCGGGCGGATGAGTCTGCTGCGCGGTGCTGCCCCACTGGGGTTCCCGTTCGAGCGATTCGCGAATGCCATGGATTTCCACCTTCCTCAGCGTTTTGGGTGTTTCTCGAATACGATCTTCCGAACCGGAAGTCCTTCCGTTTCGATGTCTGATTCAGCCGGCTGTCTTTCGATTCAGGGAATCTTGTCGCCCGGTGCCTGCGAACCTCGTGCCCGTCCTGCGCGATCGGTTGCGGTCGGGTAGAGATTTCCCTAGAATGCGCTCGACTCTCGGAGCTCTTCTGGAGGCCATTTCTTGAATTCCGTCGTCTGCGTCAGCCAGGTTCCCGACACCGAATCCCGCATTCGAATCGCCTCCGACGGCCTGACGATCGAGGAGACGGGCCTGAAGTTCATCGTCTCTCCCTACGACGAGTACGCCCTCGAGGAAGCGATCCGCCTCAAGGAAAAATCAGGAGGAGATGTCACGGTCGTCTCGTTCGGTCCCGACCGTGTGGCGCAGGCCCTCCGCGAATGCCTGGCGCGTGGGGCGACGAAAGCGATTCACATCAAGGGAGACAGCGGAAAGGCCGATTCGCTCGGAATCGCCCGAGTCCTGGCCGCTGCCATTCGCGAGACGCCCTTCGATCTCGTGTTTCTCGGCAAGCAGGGCGTCGGGACCGACAATTCGCTCGTCGGACCGATGCTCGCGGAATTGCTCGACCTGCCGCACGTCAACGTCGTGACCAGAATCGAGATTGGCGAGGGATCCCTGACCGCGCATCGCGAGATCGAAGGAGCGGAAGAGGTCATCGAAACGACCCTTCCTGCCGTCATCATGGCGCAGAAGGGGCTGAACGAGCCGCGATACGCCTCTCTCAAAGGGATCATGGCCGCCAAGAAGATTCCCATCGAGACGAAAACCACTGGCGATCTCGGCCTCACCGACGACGAGATTTACGGCAGCCGCGTGAGAGTCGTTTCCCTTTCGCTTCCGCCCGAGAAAACGGCCGGAAAAAAGATCGACGGAAGCGACCCTGCGGCCGCCGCAGCAGAAATCATCCGATACATCCGCGACGAGGCGAAGGCCCTCTGATCGCGTACTGACCGAACGCATCGACCCGAAAGCGCCTCGGAATCCCGTCAACCGGCGTGACGAGGCGGGCTTCGGGACCAAGGAGAAACCCATGGCTGGTGTCCTCGTCATCTGCGAATCGAAGCAAGGGCGTCTGCAGAAGACCTCTCGGCAGGTCCTCTCCGCCGGGCGAAGGCTCGCCGAGGCGAGCGGGGAGGCTCTCGTCGCCGCAGCGTTCGGACCGGATGCAGCCTCGCTTGCCGGTGATGCCGGAAGTCTCGGAGCGGCGACGATTCTCGTGGTCGCCGATCCGGCCCTTGGAGAGTATTCGACTGAAGCCCACACCGCCGCCGCGGTGCGTCTGATCGAGCACGCGGATCCTTCGATCGTTCTTCTGCCCGGCAGCTCGAACGGACGCGATCTCGCTCCCCGCCTGGCCGCGCGTCTCGGCGTCGGCGTGGCTTCCGACGTCACCGGTCTCGAATGGGTGGAAGGAAAGCTGCGGGCGCGGCGCCCCGTCTATTCGGGCAAGGCCATCGCCGTCGTCGAGGTCGATGGACGGCCGGCGATTGCCACATGCCGCCCGAATGCATTTCCGATCGAGCCTGCCGGCGGTAGTGCGGCCGAGGTGGTGAGCGTCGATCATCAGGCGTCCCAGCCGCGGGCGCGCGTGGTGGAAACGAAGATTCCGGAATCGGAGGAGCTGACGATCGCCGAGGCGGACATCATCGTCTCGGGCGGACGCGGGTTGAAGGAGGCTGCGAATTTCTCCTACATCCGCGATCTCGCGCACGCGATCGGCGGCGCCGTCGGGGCATCGCGCGCGACCGTCGACGCCGGCTGGATCGATCACCATCATCAGGTGGGGCAGACGGGGCGGGTAGTGAGTCCGAACGTCTATATTGCCGTCGGCGTTTCGGGGGCGATCCAGCATCTGGCAGGCATGTCCTCCTCCAAGCACATCGTCGCGATCAACAAAGACGCCGAGGCGCCGATCTTTCGAATCGCCGACCTCGGAGTCGTCGGCGATCTGTTCCAGATCCTCCCCCTGCTCACCGAGGAAGTGAAAAAGGCGAAAGAGCAGCACTAGAGGCTGGAGGCTGGAGGCTAGAGGTGGAGAGTCGCGGTTGCATTCTTCTGTTTTCTACTTTTTTCCAGCCAGCCTCTAGATTTTTGACGCCGAAGTCTGAGGATCCGTCTCTCAGAGTTTAACGACAAAAGCCGGGCGCGGGCGCGGGCTCGGGCGCGGGCTCGGGCCCGGGTGCTCACTCGATCGGGCGGCGAGACTTGATCAATTTGGTGAGCATCTGAGCGATGCGTTCCAGAATCGCTTTGTTGTCGTCGGTGGAAGTGGTGGCGATCAGATTGAGCTTTCGACACACGTCGAGCACGGCGGCGC
>DATKDP010000133.1:0-3782 GCA_035546335.1 Thermoanaerobaculia bacterium
GATCAGGAAGACCTGTTCGACCCGGTAGACGAGCGCGTGCCGGAGGACGATCTGCGCGAACGGGACGCCGGTACGCCACGCCTCGAACCGCCACCGGAGACCGCGGGGCGAGAAGCTGTGCTCGAGCGCGCGGTTGATCGAGAACACCAGGCCCGCAAGCGCCTCGGCGATCGCCTTCCGGATGGCGGGGCCGAGGACGGGGAAGATGGCGGTGGCAATGGGACGTGGGTTCCGGCGGACCGACTCGCGGATGGCATTCTCGACCGTCGGGGCGAGGGCGAGTGCAAGCTGGCGATCGCGGCCGGCACGAAGGGCGATGGATGACGGAAGCAGCTCGGCCAGTGACTCGCGCGTGAGAGTCTCCGAGTCGAGCCGCCGCTCCAGTTCTTCCAGCCGTCGGCGCTCGGCGCCGAGAATCAGCTCGCGCAGCTCCGCAAGGTCCGCAAGGTCCGCCGTGGATGCGCCCGAATGCGAACCGTCGGAATCCTGCTCCCAGGGCGCACGCTCGTCAGGCATGGCTCAGCTTCCGGCGCCGTTGGTCCCCCGCGCCCCGCCGAGCCGGGAGGCCACGTCGGTCAGGAGGGCGGCAAGCGTGGCGCTGTCGGTTTTGGTGGAGTTGAGCTCCTGGTGCGAGCGGCTCAACTCGGCGGTCAGCTTATCGCCCAGCTTCGCCAGCTCGGCCGCTGCATCGGCGGACTGCATGAGAAGCTGGTCGCGGAGCGCGGCGTCGGCCATGCTCCCATCCTCTTCCAGCTTGACGTGCCGCTTTTCCAGCGCACGGATCGCATCCTTGATCTCGGTAGCCAGCGACTTGAGCTCCTCGCTCCGCTTGGTTCGCTCGGCGGCCAGCCGTTCGGTAAGGGACTGCACCTCACTCCGAATGAGCGCGTCGAGCGACTTGGTCTGCTTGGCAAGGTCGGACCGGATGGCCTCGTCCTCCTGACGGAGGCGCTCCTCCATGCCCTGGATCCGGCTCTCGACCGCGCGCATCTGGCCGCCGAACAGGAGGTCGCGGACCTTGTCGAGGCTTTCGGGCTGGGGCTCGGGGGCCGGAGGCTTGGCGAGCCGAACGCCGCCGGACTTCCTTTTGTCAGGTGCGTGCTTGGGCATACTTAGCTCACGGTTGGCTGGACCTCTGTGATCGGACCGGGATTGGGTAACGTATCACACGATCCCGCAATTAAGAAGCAGGGATCACCGATGCAGGCTGAATCGTTGCGCGGCTTGTTTGCTACGGACCTACCCGCAGCACCAGCGGCATCGGCCTGTCCGGCGGGGCGGTCGCGATCTCGCGGCTGAAGCGCAGCGTCGTCCCGTCGTACGTCCACTCGCCGTCGCTGCAGCGCGAGCCGGTCTCGATCGGCTTTCCTTCGCGCACGCGCAGTGCGTTCGCCGTCGCTTCCCGCTCGGCGCGGTATCGGAACGCCCGGCGCCACACCGTTGTCAGCTCTACCCCCAACTGATTCGCGCGCACGTTCACGTCGCACCCTGTGGAGCTCCACAGCTCTTCCGCGATCAGGCGATCGTGCTCGACCGAGTCTGCGAGCAACTTCGTCGGAAAGATCCGCGCGCCGTCCGCCCAGTAAGACGCCGCCGAATACTGAAACGCATCGAGCAGCGCCTGCACGTGGTCGCGCGCCTCGAGCTCGCCGAGCCACACCGGTGCGGGCAGCGGCATTTTCCAGGCGACCGCATTGATCATCCGCGCCGTCGAGAGCGCGGCCGTCTGCAACATCACCTGCGGATGCACGTCCAGCGCGCGGGCGAGCTTCCACGCGGCTTCGAGGTCTTCCCACGCCGCCGGATCTTCTGCGCGCGCTTTCGTCAGCGCGCTCGCGATGAGCGCCCTTGCCGCCCTCATCTGCACTCCGCGCATCGCCATCGTGCCCTCGTGGGCGATACCCGGGTGGCGCTCCCAGACGATCGGCTCGCGCATCAGCAGCTCGCGGAGCGCGGAGACGTCGGGGACCGCCGGCGGCTCGCCGATGGTGAGCTCACCCCGCGCGATCTCGGCTGCCACGAATTCGTCAACGGCCTCACTCTGTGGCAACGCGTCGGTGAGCGCCGTGAGTTTCACAGACGCGTCGTTCGCCTGCTGCGGCGGCGGCAACCGACCGGCGACGGAATCGAGGGTGCCCATCTCTCCCGGCCACGGGCGGGCGGCCGAGGCGGCGACGGCGTCTTCGGCGCGGAACCAGGTGGCGATCCAGGCGAGGAGGGCGAGTGTTGCTATGACTATTGCTACGACGAAGAGGGCTTTTTTCATGGGTTAGTCAGATTAGAATTGCCCGCCATTCGCCTGACGGGCTTGCGACGGAACACAGTGGGGAGTGACAGAAAACAGAATGTTGAATGTTGAAATTGTGAATGTTGAATTGAGCACGGGGCCCGGTTCCCCATTTCAACATTCACAATTCACAATTTCAACATTCAACATTCCGCTCCTCCCCTCATCCTGATCCCTGGTCCCTCACCATCTCGGTCTCCCGCCAGTCCGAACGAGGTACGACTCTGAGGCCCAGGGCTTTCCCGGGCCCCTCTCGCGCCGGGAGAGTGCCAGGCGCCGGCGTTGTACTATCCCCTCTCAGAATGGGACGGCTCTCACAGGATGATCGACTCGGGCCGTACCGGATCGTAGGTCCGCTCGATCGCGACTGGGCCGCAGCGGAAAGAGAGTATCAGCGCGCCATCGCACTCCGCCCTGACTATGCAACGGCGCATCAGTGGTATGGCGAACTGCTCACGTCGCGCGGCAGAAAAGAGGAGGCGCGGGCTGCGATGGAGCGGGCGCGTGAGCTCGACCCGCTCTCGGCCATCATCGCCGCGTCGGACATCTGGCTCGAGCTGATGTTCCGCGACTATGACGCTGCGGTGCGCAGCGGGAGATCGACGATTGCGGCCTTTCCCGACTTTCCCAGCGCTCGCTCGTATACGGCGCGAGCACTGCTCGAAAAGGGTCAGAACTCCGAGGCGATCGCCATGCACAGAACGGCAGTCTCATTGCGACCGTCGAAGATTCTCGAGCTGTGGCTGGCGGAGGCGCTGGCGCGAGATGGAAAGACCAGCGAGGCGCTCGCAATCGTGCGACGGATCGAAGCGGGCGGCGAATATGTCAATCCGTACTATCTCGCCTTTCCTTACATCGCGCTGGGAGATCAGGAGCGTGCGCTGGATCTGCTCGAAGAGGCCCTGGAGACATCGGTCGAGCAGCTCGCGTGGTTCGACCTCGATCCGAGTCTCGATCCGCTGCGGACTTCGCCGCGGTTCCAGTCGATGTCGAAGCGTCTCGAAGTTCCGCGGATTCAGGACTGAGCAGTTTTAGCGTCGTGGCCGGAGATCCCCCTCCGGCACACACACGCTTGCTTCTAATGAACCTCGCTGCACGGACGGGCCCATGTGTCATTCTGAGCGAAGCGAAGAATCCCCTGAAGATTTGCGATGTCGCATCGAGGAAGGGGATCCTTCGCTTCGCTCAGGATGACACATCGGTTCATCATCCCTTCATCGGTGCTCGCGCCGTTCAATCGCTCGGGATGACGAGCCTTCAGGATGGCTGCGCGTCGCGGACCGCGGCGAGGACTTCTTCGTCCTGCGGCCAGGAGCGGTTCGTCAGTTTTGCGATCAGCCCGCCTTTGCGGGAGATCACGAGTCTGTCGTTGACGAAGACCTCGAACTGGCCCACGCGGCCCTTCTGCAGATCGACCGGGATTTTGAGACGTTCTTCAATCAGTGCAGCGAACCTCGCCGCGTTGGATGCTGTTGTTGCTCACGTGTGGCAGTAA
>DATKDP010000134.1:0-41279 GCA_035546335.1 Thermoanaerobaculia bacterium
TTTTTCTTAGCCAATTGAGACAGCAGAAATGGGAGGCCGCATCCTGAAAACGACCAGATCAACACCGAAACCCCTGAAAACCCCAGGGCTGCTCCCCTGAGTCCGGGCTAATTTGGACAGCACTGATGGCAGATAGCAGATGGCAGAGCGTGCATCTCTGCCTCGACTCCCTTTTTTTCTTTTTCTTCTCTCTCTCTCTCTCTCTCTCTCTCTCTCTCTCTCTCTCGGTCGCTGGCCATCTCACTTCTGCTATCTGCTATCTGCCATCTGCTATCTGTTATCTGCCATTCTGCCATCTGCCATCTGCTATCCCCCCCTCCATCCCACCTCCTGCAATTGCGTATCGACCACCTGCGCCCACTCTCCCCGGCATTCCGGATGAGCTCGTGCAGTGAGCAGGATGGTACGAGCCTCGAGGAGCTCACGCGCCTGCCGCCGGAGCCGCGCCATGTTGAGGAGCGCCCGCAGTCCCGCCTCTCCACTCGATTCCTTCGAGGCGGCGCGACGGTACATTTCGAAGGCCCATTCTGAATCGCCCTGCCGCTCGAGGAACGAGCCGGCACGCACATAGTATGCAGCCGAGAGAGGGGCGCCGGGAGGCTGGAGATTCTGCAGAAGCTCGAGGGCGAGATCGTTGTCGCCGGCGCGAACATGCAGATCGAGCAGCCGGCTGGCGTGCTGTGCTCCATAGGTCCAGTCGGCCGTGCGAACGGCGAGATCGAGCGCCGACCGCCGTGCCTCGATGTTGTCCGGCTGTTCGGCCAGCAGAAGGTCGAGCTGGAGCCGTGCATCGTCGAGATCGCCTTTGACCAGCGCATCGCCTGCGAGAATCAGACGCTGATCCTGAGTCCACGAGATCTTCCCCTCGATCGATGGGTTGATGAAGGTCTGCTCCACCTGGTACATGTGAAGAACCGCTGCGAATGCGAGCCCCCAGACGAAGCCACCGACGTGAGTCCAGAACGCGACTCCCGAGCCTTCGGTCTCCTGCGTGGCGAGATAGAACTGGGTCACGAACCAGAGAGGCAGCACGACGAATGCAGGAAGAAAGAATCGAAAGTGCAGCATCGGTCGCCAGATGAAGGGGACGAAGAAGAATTCGAGCTTCGAGCGGTAGAAGCGAAACAGATAGGCCCCCATGACGGCCGCGATGGCACCCGAGGCGCCGACCAGCGGCACGAGACTGCCGGAATGCTGGGAGGTGTGTGTCAGGGTCGCTGCGATTCCGCCGCTGAAGTAAAGGACCGCGAAAATGGGGCGTCCGAAAACATCTTCGATGAATGGCGCAGTCACGAAGAAGAAGAGAAGGTTTCCGATCAGGTGCATGAAATCGGCGTGGATGAACATCGCAGTGATCATCGAGCGGAGCGATCCTTCAGAAGGAACGTATGCATACCGCAGCATCGGCGACGCGCGCACCAGCGCGTCGAGCTCGGCGACGAGATCGTCGAGTGACTGCTGCGCGCCGGCAAAGCTTTGCTCGTCCGGCCGCGGCGTCATTTCACGGATCTCAGAAAGCCGCTTGCGAAGGGGAGGAGCCAGAGAGTGCTCGATCGTCGGTGGTACCGTGAGGTAGGGATGTTGGAAGAGGTAGCTGAGCGTCTCATGCCATTTCGCTTCCAGCGGCTCGTAGTCGGTGTGGCGCGACCGGTAGTCCAGGACTCCGAATACGGCGATGTTGACGACGATGATCGCGTAGGAGATCCACGCATGGCGACGGATCTCCGTTTCGTCACGGCCGATGGGAAAGAAGAGCATGGACGTTTGCCTTGCCGGGTCAGCCGGCACCGGTCGAATTGCGAACGGCGCGCATCAGATCGGCGATGTCGAATGGCTTGCGGATCACCGGCACCGCATCGTATCCCTTCAGACCCTGGAGGTCCTTTTCCCCCACGGCGGTCATCACCACCACCCGTTGCAGCATTGCCGGCCGCTGTTCGGACAGGAACTGCAGAATCTCGAAGCCGGACACGAGCGGCATCATCAGGTCGAGCACGATCAGTGAATACTCCGAGAGGCCGAGCTTGAGAACGGCCTCGAGCCCGTCGCTCGCCGTGTCGACGTCGTACTCCTCGCGGGTGAGAAGCGTCGTCACCAGGCTTCGGATGGCGTGATCGTCATCCACTACGAGTGCATTGCAAACGCCCATCGCCCTCCCGCAGGTCCTCCGGGACTCCTCGATCAGTGTATCGCGACCGCCGCCGGTCACTCCACCGGCGTTCGAGCCTCATCCGCTTCCGCGGCGGGCACAGCAGGAACGGCGTGCATGCGCGAGCAATGGGGGCACTCGATCTTCTTGCCGGCGAACGCTGGAGGTACCTTGAGATTCGTTCCACAGCTGCAGGCGATGAATGCGTAGTGCTGCAGGTGCCACAACAGGTCGGTCGCCTCACGAGTCCGATCGAGCAGCGTTCTCGGATCGCCGATCCCCGCCGTTCGTGGTGGCGCCGGCCGCCGCTCTGCGGCGAGCTCGACGAGCGGGATCACGCCGACGGCTCTTCCCGTGACCCGCTTGAAAGCCTGCTCATAGGTCGAGAAACCGGGCGATCCTCCCATCGACCGGAGAATCCGAACGCGCTGGCTGGTCGGGGGATGCGTGGAGGTCAGATCGGCCAGCCCCCGAGCCGTGACACGAAGCGGATTGACGATGTAAAGAGCCGCCGTCGCCGTGGTCGCTGACTGCAGTTTTTTCGTCGAGCCCGCGAGTTTCTCGAGAGCGCTGGCGAGACCTTCGGGGTATCGGCTGTACAGTGCTCCGCACGCGTCGGCAAGGTATTCCCGCTTGCGCGACACGGCGAGGTAGATGAGGCGGGCGATCAGCGGAGCGAAGAGGATCACCAGCACCACGACGATCAGCAGGATCGCCTCGGCCTGACCGCCGCGGCGTGAGTCGCGTCCTCCGGTCCGCGACCTCGATCCGTAGAAGAGGCTGCGCCGGCCGATGTCGGCGAGGAGCACGATGCTCCCCAGCATGACGGTGACCATCGTCATGTAGAGCACGTCACGGTTGCGGACGTGAGCGATCTCGTGGGCGATCACTCCCTGCAGCTCGTCGCGTGTGAGGAGCTTGAGCAGCCCGGAGGTCACGGCGACCGACGCATGATCGGCGTCGCGTCCCGTCGCGAACGCGTTGGGCGCATCGTCGTCGATGATCCAGATGTCGGGGACCCGCGGGGTTCCCGATGCGACGCACATTTCCTCGACGACATTGAAGAGAATCGGGTGATCCGTCTTGTCGATCTGCCTGGCCCGCGAGATCGCAAGGAGAAGGCGGCCTCCCTGAAAATAGGCCGTCAGCGACATGACCACCCAGATGACGAGTCCTCCGAAGAGTCCGAGCGGGCCGACGCCGGCGCCGAGCGCCTCCCCAACGGCATAGCCGAGGGTGAGAAGAACGAGGGCCATGCCGGCGACGAGGAACGCCGAACGCTGCTGATTGGCCCGAATGAGCTCGAACATCGGCGGCGCAGAGGGGGACTAGGGCACTAGAACTGCACCTTGACCGCCTGGCGTGCCTCCGGCGTTTCGACTTCGAAGAACTGCGCCTTCTCGAAATTGAACCTTCCGGCGATGAGATTGGCAGGAAACATCTCGATCCGGTTGTTGAGGCGCAGCACGGAATCGTTGTAATACTGTCGCGCGAAGCTGATCTTGTTCTCCGTCGAAGTGAGCTCCTCCTGAAGCGCGAGGAAGTTCTGATTGGCCTTCAGCTCGGGATAATTCTCGGCTACGGCGAAGAGCGAGCGAAGGGTCTGCGAGAGAACGTTCTCGACGCGAGCCTTGTCCTCGAGGTTGCCGCTGACGTTCACCGCCTGTTGCCGGGCGCGGGTGACGGCTTCCAATGTCTCGCGCTCGTGCGTCATGTAGCCCTTGACCGTCTCGACCAGGTTCGGAATCAGATCGTGGCGGCGGTTCAACTGCACGTCGATCTGGCTCCAGGCGTTCTTGACTTCGTTGCGCGCTCGAACGAGCGCATTGTAGAGGCCGACGACGAAAAACAACGCGACGACGATGAGCAGCAGGATGACGATCCCAGTCAACGTTCACCTCCAGTGTTGATCGGCGGAGTCGGCGGCGCGGCAGGCCCGCTGCCGAACAGCTCTCCCAGAAAATTCACGACCTCGCGGGGCGCGTCGGTCTTCGGCGATCGATCGACCAGGCCGCCCAGCTCACCGCGATCGAGCCAGAGGCCTTCCCCCGCCGGGCAGCGATCGATATAGAGTGAGTAACCGCGACCGATGTCCACCTTGTCCATCGCTTTGCGACAGCGTGGACAGCGCCGCGGCTTCTCGCTGCTCGCCGAGGCGGGGCGTCCGATTGCCTGCAGGTCGATCGCATGGCCGGTCGAATCAGCCAGCAGCTCGAGCTCTCCCTCGTCGAACCAGAGTCCACGGCAGTTGAGGCAGTAGTCGACTTCGATCTGCTGCCGTTCCACGGCGATCAATGGCGTGATGCAAACGGGGCATTCCATCATATCGCTCGGATCCGGGACTGATTGCTGCGCTGTTGTACCACAGGGACGCCTCCCGACGCACGATCGACTCCCATGGGGACTCGCGATACACTGGCGGGAGATCGGCAGCCAACCCATGCTCGAAGAGAATGCCCTTGCAGGGCACCCGCCGGTGGCACCCGCGCCGCAGCGTTTTCAGATCGTCGGCGGCGGCCTCGCGCCGGCCCATCTGCCGGCGACGATGCCTGGGGCGATCGCCCTGGGAGAGGGGGGTGACCCCGACGCCCTGGCCCGGCTCGTCCCGCTCGTCGTCGAGCATTCGCCCGAGGGGATCATCCTGATCGAGCCGTCGCACGACGATCGCGGCCCGCGGATTCTCTATGCCAACCAGTCATTCTGCAGAATGACTGGAGCCGAGCGCAGCGAGGTGACGGGACAGCAGCTCGAGATCTTTCAGGACGAGGAAAGCGACCGTGCCGTCCGCGACGCCCTGCTCCATCCGCTCTGCCAGCGCAAGCCCGTCGAGGGAGAAGCGGTCGCCTTCCGTCGCAATGGCTCCCGCTATTCGGTCGAGCTTCTTCTCGTTCCGATCCACGACGCGCATGGAGAGGTGGCTTTCTGGATCGCCTACCTCAGGGACATCAGCGAGCGAAAAGCGCAGCTCGCCGCGCTGCAGCAACAGGCCCTCCACGATGTTTTGACTCAACTGCCGAATCGAACGCTGCTGCTCGACCGGATGGAGCAGGCCGTTCTCGTGGGCCGCAGAACGAATGCTCCCCTCGCCCTGATGATCATGGATCTCGACGGTTTCAAAGAGGTGAATGACAGCCTTGGTCACCACTTCGGAGACCTCCTTCTCCAGCAGGTCGCCAGACGCCTTCGCAGTGAAACGAGCGAGTCCGACACCGTCGCCCGGCTCGGAGGCGACGAGTTCGCATTCGTTCTGCCGGCCGTCGGTGACGCGCGCGTCGCAACGCGCGTCGCGCGGAGGATCCTGAAGGCCCTCGAAAAGCCGTTCATTCTCGAAGAGCAGAAATGCGAGGTTGGGGCGAGCATCGGCATCGCGATCTTCCCCGAGCACGGCACCGACGCCGCGACGCTGATGCGGCATGCCGACACGGCGATGTACTTCGCCAAGCGCAAAGGGCGTGGCTGCTCGGTCTACACCTCCGAGCTCGACCCGCACAGCCCCGTCTCGCTCACGCTCGGTGTCGAGCTGCGCGAGGCCATCGAACAGAACCAGCTCGTTCTCTATTACCAGCCGAAGATTCACCTGCAGACCGGCGTGGTCACTCGCGCCGAAGCTCTCGTCCGCTGGAATCATCCGCAACGAGGCCTCCTGCCACCCGATCAGTTCATTCCGCTGGCAGAGCGCACCGGCCTGATCAAGCCGCTCACCGACTGGGTTCTCGACAACGCACTGCGCCAGTGCCGTATCTGGCAGGATGCCGGGCTCCCCCTGCATGTGGCGGTCAATGTTTCTTCCAAGACGCTGCAGGAGCATTCGCTCCCGCAGATCGTCGCTTCCTACCTCGAGAAGTGGCGTGTCGAACCGCGAGCCCTGAAGCTCGAGATCACCGAGAGCAGCATCATGGCCGATCCTCCGCACGTCTTCGCCATCCTCTCGCTGTTGCAGACTCTCGGTGTTCGATTGTCGCTCGACGACTTCGGAACCGGCTTCTCTTCGCTCATGCACCTCCGGCAGCTTCCTGTGGACGAGATCAAGATCGACAAGTCGTTCGTCATGGGAATGGCGAGCAGCGCCGGCGACCGGGCGATCGTTCGCGCCACGATCGATCTCGCGCACAACCTCGGACGTCAGGTCGTCGCTGAAGGCGTCGATGACGACGAGACCTGCAGACTGCTTGCAAGTCTCGGATGCGACATGGCGCAAGGCTACTCCTTCACGCCGCCGCTTCCCTGCGCGGCGTTCGAGGAATGGCTCGAGGTGACCGGTTGGGGATTCACCGTCTGGCGCGATCTGATCCTGTCGCCCAGATCGGCGCGATCGCTGGCCTGATCGGGCCGCCTGGCGCGAGGGACGGAGCCGAGGGCTTGCCGCGCCGCAGCGCAATCGCTTCGTCCGGGTGCTTGTCCTGAACTCCCCGATCCCGCCGCTGTGGAACCTTTTTCGCGCTGGGTCGTTTGTTTCTTCGGAGGCTGCATGGAGCAGGCGACCGACGGGCAGTTGATGTCGCTGACGCGCGAGGGCGACACGGAAGCATTCGCGGTGCTGATCGACCGCTACAAGGATGCCCTCGTCAACTATCTGCGCCATCTGACCGGTTCGCGTGAGCAGGCGGAGGAGTATGCGCAGGAGGCGTTCGTGCGGCTGTTTTCGAGAGCCTGGCGGTACGACGATCGCGGAAAGCTCGCTCCCTATCTCTTCCGGATCGCGATGAATCTGATCAGGAGCGATTACCGGAGGGCGAAACGATGGGAAGTGCTCAGCCTCGAGTTTCTTCGCCGCGACGCGCGTCCCGCACCCTCGCCGCAACGGATGCTTCTGGAGAAGGAGATCGTTCGCGAAGTAGCGGAAGCATTGTCGGCGCTCCCGCTTCACTACCGGGCGCCTCTGGTTCTTCGCGAGATCGAAGGGTGGTCGTATCAGGAGATCGCCGAAGCGCTCGGCTGTCGCGAAGGGACGATCAAGTCGCGTCTCTGCCGTGGGCGCGAGCTGCTCAGAGGCCTGCTCGCCGAATTCTGGAATGGAGGAGGATGCAATGAACGACAGCGAGCTTCACGAGCTGTTGACCAGGCTCCCGCGTGAGGGCGCGAGCCGGCACTTCACGGCGACCGTGCTCGGGCGACTGGGGCGATCGCGCCGGTTGGCATCCATACGGATCGCCGCCGCCGTTGCGTTCGTCGCGCTGACCGCCCTGATCGGAGTCACATTCGGCGTGGTGGAGAGTCGCGAGGCGCATGCAATGGCTGAGCTGCGGACCGAACAGGAGCGTATCCGCACCGAGCTGGAGAGCCTGAAACGACTCTCGGCGAACTGGGAGCCGGTGATTCATCTCGGTTCGGATGGCGACGTCGAATATGTTCTCGATCTGCGTACGGCAAATGATGAGCCGGCGCCGCCGGTCGTCAGACTATCCAATTCGTATTGACGGAGGAATCGATGAAGAAGACGACGATTGTGATGCTGGTGGTGGCGGTGCTGATGACGGTTTCGGCCTCGGGTGCGGACAAGCGCGAGATGGTCGTGATCCGCGATGGGAACGTGATGAAGCTCGACGGCGAATCGATGCATCTGTTCGAGCGTGGCTTCATCGGCGTCGAGCTTTTGAATCTGACGCCCGAGCTCCGCTCTCATTTCGGAGCGGCGAATGGAGGGATTCTCGTCTCGCGCGTGACTGCGGACGGGCCGGCGGCGAAGGCCGGTCTGAGGGTCGGTGATCTGATCACGGCGATCGACGGCGTCGCCGTCGATTCCTCGAACGCGGCAGGGCGGTTGATCCAGTCGAAAAAAGAGGGAGAGCAGGTGAGGATCGACGTCCTTCGCAATGGCGCCCGGCAGACGCTGGTGGCATCCGCCGCACGGAAGGAGCTTCGAGGTGCGCGCCTGCTGCTCGACGGGGATCTGCCTTCGCTCGAGATGCTGGAGGCTCCGGAGATCAAGGTCGCGATGGAGAAGGTTCAGACATTCTTCGACAGCCCGGAATGGAAGGCGCGGGTCGAGAAGCTGCAGGACTGCACGCGCGTGCAACAGCGGGTGCGCGACCTCGAAAGCCGCCTCGCGGATCTCGAAAAACGGCTGCAGCCGCGGTGAGATCAGCGCGGCGGACGGGGACGCGGGGGCCGAGGCTGTTGAGGGTTGGGATTGATCCCGCTCGGCGGCAGCCCGGGCTGCCCTCCCTGCGGGTTGATCTCTTTCATCAGGTCGTCGAGCGTGTAGGCCCACTCCTCGTAGCTCTCCGCACCGTTGAGCGGAACGAAGCTCTTTCCGCTGATCCCCGGACGGACTCCGACGAAAGGACCGACCTGGCTGGCTGCGCCGGGAGGAGGAGGCGGTTGCGCCTGTCCAGGCGGCCGCGGCGCTCCCGGTGCCGGTGTCGTCGCCGGTGGAACGAGAACCCAGTCGACTTCACCCGTGAGCGGATTCGGATAGAGCTGGCGCAGGACGCGCGGTTGATTCTGCTCCTCGAGCTGCTGGAGCGATACCGGCAGCGCGCCTCGCTTGCGTTGAAACTCGTAAATCGCTCGCGTGTACTGCTTCATCACCCAGATGGTCTGCAGATCGCGCTCCCTCCGCATGATGCTGGACCACATCTCGGGAATGCTGTAGGCGACCACCACGGCGATGATCGTCATCATCACGATCACCCCGGCCAGCGTGAAGCCGCGCTCCCCGCTGCGCGAGCGTCCCCGGCGATACGACGCCCGGGGATTCGCCGAGACGACGAACGGTCGCGGAGCCGCGCGGTGATCAGAGCTCGCCGTACGGTACATGGTCGAGCGTCTCTCCCTCGGCGCCGCTTTTCACGTCGATGATCCCCGGCCCGGCGCTCGAATCGGTCGGTGCCGGAAGCGACTCGTCGCTGGGATCGACCGGCACCTCGATCCAGGTCTCGGCGGAGTCGGTGATCGGGTCCTTCGGGATGAAGCGAAGATAATTCAGATCCACCAGCTCCTGGAGCGAGGTGGGGAAGCGCTGCCGGTCGGCATAGAAGTCATCGATCGCCTTGCGCATCGTCGCCAGATCGGCTCGGAGCACGTTCTCGGCCGCCTTCTTATGTGCGTGACGGACGTTCAGAACGGCGATGCCGGCGAGAAGGCCGACGATCGTGACGACGACCAGAAGCTCGATCAGCGTGAACCCTCGCTGGTGACGCGCGCTGCTGCGATGTGGCTGACTCACCATTCGTTGTACCGTGTCTTTCCGTCGAGCGACATTGCAGTCGAGCTCGAGTGAATGTCGAATACGTTGTTTCCGTCGGAGAAGGAGGAGTCGAGATTGTCCGTATTCGACTTCGTTTCCCACTCCTTCGTCCCGGTCATCGGGTCGATCAGATCTCGCGCTCTAAGAAATTTCACCTTTTTGCCGTCCATCAGCTCGACTCCCTCGACCAGCTGCTCGAGGTCCTTCGGATATTCGCCTTGACTCAGGCTCGGAGGGTCCTTGATCAGTCCCTTCACACGAAGATCGTGGTATCGGTCGATCGCATCGGTGATCTTTCTCAGCCGCCCTTTGAGCTCGATCTCCTTCTGTCGCTTCAGTCCGAACCGCGCCACCGGCAGGGCCATCGATGCGAGCAGGCCGATGATCACCACAACCGTGATCAGCTCGGCTACGGTGAATCCCTTCTGGTTGCCCGCTCTGATGATCACTGCACCTCGACTCGGCCGCCGGCGATCGCTGCCTCGATCGCGGCACCACTTCGGTTGATGAAAGCGATCGGCTCGACCACCAGGAGGCTCTGTCCTGTTCCCGTTCCTCGCACGCGCAGCGAGATCACTTCGCCGCCGGAGAGAAACTCGAGCGGATTGCCATCGCTGGAGGTCACGACGACTCGTCCTGCGGCAGAATCGACGCGGATGACCGGCGGCGCGAGCGGGTCGACTTTCATCGCCACACCGACCGACGCCGTCTCGATCATGACGCTCCGGGGGTCATAGCGGAGCGAGATGGTCTCGGTCCTCAGTCCATCGAGATCCATGCCGACGATCGTCCAGGACCTCTCCTCTCCCGGTCGCAGGATCACCGAGGTCGGCTGGGGCGCGATCCTCGGGGAAAACGAGATCATGTAATTCTGCTCCTGCGTCTGCGGCCGGCGGTTTCCGCTCGGCGGCGGCGGCGGCGGTGCCTGGCGGAACGGATCGGTGGGAGCGGATCCCCCCATCGGGGCGACTCCCGGGATGTTGACCGGCGCCGGCGGCGGCTGCTCGCCCGCCTCCATCTCCTCCTCTTCTCCCTCCGCGGGCGGTGGAGCGACTGCCGGATTGGGGAAGTTGTTGAAGGGATCGACACCCGTCGCCGATTCCAGTCTCGGAGAGACTCCGCGGAAGGTCATGTTGTTCTGCGTCCCTACCCAGAGGGGCGACAGGTCGTCCTCGGTGATGTCGGGAATCCGAATGACGTGAGGCGTCATGGTCAGAACCAGATCGGTGTTCGCTGAATCTTTTCTCTCGCGGGAGAAGAGCTTCCCGAGAACCGGAAGGTCGGAGATGAAGGGGATGCCGTTGTCGGAGACCGATTCGTCCTTGCGGATCAATCCGGCGAGGAAATTCGTCTCTCCGTCCTTGAGGCGGATCGTCGACTCGATGGTTCTGGTGCCGATGATCGGCTGAGGCGGCGAGGTTCCGGTGGCGAACCCAGCGAGATTCGACACCTCGACCGTCAGCTTCAGTGTGACTTCGCGGTTGTGATGAACGCGCGGTTCGATCGAGATCTTGATGCCCACGTCCTGATATTGAAATGAGGTGACCGGCGCGAACGTATTTCCCGTTCCCGGACTCGCGCTGGTGAACGTCGAGACCGGCACCGGGATCCGCTGGCCGATGTGGAGGCTCGCCTTTTCACCTTCCGAGATCCGAAGCTGCGGCTTGGCCAGGAGCTGTGCGTCGGTGCTGGTCTTCAGAAAGCCGTAGAGGATGGAAGGAACATTGAGCGTCCAGCTGAACGGCCCTAGATCGCGAAACTGATCGATGCGGAGGCTGGTCACGGGTGCTCCCTCGGCGTCGACAAGCGACTGAAGCGGGGTGAAAGGACTCACCGAGCCGGCATTGACGAGTTGGAGGCCGATCTCGCGCCCGCGGGTGACGTCCATCTGCAGGAGCTCGACGTCGACGACGACTTCCGACTTCGCCTTGTCGTTCGCCTCGATGATCTTTTCGGCGATCCGAACCCGGTCGGCGGTATCGCGGATGGTGATGGCATTGAGAGCCTTCAGGGGAAAGACGTTCCTGGCCTCGATCATCGTCCGGACGACGTTGGTCACCTGCTCGGCATCGCCGTTGGAGAGGTAGAACGTGCGGATCACGAGATCTTCATACTCGCGTCGCATCTGTGGATTGTTGGGAACGACGATGATCGTCTTCTCGTCGAGGACCTTGTAGAAGTGATTCGACGCCTGCATCACGCGCTCGAGCGCCTGCTGCGCCGTGACGTCGCGAAGCTCGATGGTGATCCGCTCGTCGTCCTTCACGCTCTGATCGAAGACGACGTTGATGCCGAACGCATTGCCCAGCGACCGATAGATGTCCTTAACCGCCGTCGGTTTCGGGAAGACCAGCGAGATCGGCTCGTTCGAGGAGGGGTTCAGGTCCGGCGGCTGCGCTTTGGTCACGGCGCGCTTCTTCATCGCGTCGAGAGTTCCGCTGCTGGCAGCGCTCGACAGCTCTCGAATCTCGGCGACCGATTTGGCCAGTTGCACGGCGGCGAACTGGTTGGTCGGATCGAGCTTGATGGTCAGCTCGAACTCGATCGCCGCGAGCTGAAGCAGCTGCAACCGGCTGACCACCGGCGTCGACTTGTCCTCCGCCGAGGCCCGCAGCGACTTTCCCTTGTCGAAGTGAACGCGCGAGGCTTCGAGCTTCGCACGCTGCAGCGAAATCCTGTACCGCAGGTTGTTCGGGTCGATCTCCAGCGCTTTCGAATACGCCACGACCGCGTTGTCCCAGTTCTGAAGCGTCTCCTGCTCCTTCGCCTGCTGAAAGGCGCGATAGCTCGTACAGGAAGCGAGCGAGAGGCAAACAAGCAGTGCCGCGATGAGTCGTTTCATTTCGGTGGTCTCTCTTCCTTTCGGGCAGCTACCCGCCCTTCACATCGACTGGACTGCCTGGTGTGTTCCTCTTCGCTCTTCTTCTGACGAAGAATCTGCCGCAAATGTCACCGTCCACCTCCGACGGGGATGCGAATCCGCTCATCCGGAGGAAATCCGACGAAGCCTATGTCGACCGATTCGATTCCGATGGAGCGGAGAATGAATCGACCCGCGAAGGTTTGCCCGACGCGAACGTTGACGATCTCGTCGCCGGAGGAAAAGACGGCGATCGGCCGGTCGACCGGGCCGAATGTCCCGAGGTAGCGATAGGTGAACTGGGGGGGGACCGGTGGCGGCGGAGGCGGCGCAATGATCGGACCTTCCTGACATGCGTCACCGACTCCATTTCGGTCGATATCCGTTTGGTCGGGGTTGTAGACGTCGGGACAGTTGTCCGCGTAGTCCGGAATCCCGTCCTTGTCGCGGTCGGGAGGCGCGATGGGCTTTGGTGGTGGTGGTGGCGGCGGTGGAGGCGGCTCGTAGAAGGCGAACAGGTTCCGGGTGCTCTTGAACGAGCCGGTCACCGGCTCGAGCCATTCGGTTCGAATCGGCTCCACGTCGCTCTCGACGACTGCTCGCCCCTGGGTCGAAGGACGCGGGCGCGGGCTCGCCTGGGCCGGCTGCAGCCCGTTGTCCGAAAAGGCGAGCGTATAGATGGCGAAGAACGCGATGGCCACCGCTCCGAGAACCGCCCATGGCTTCCAGCTCGCCCAGTCCATCAGATCCTGCTTTTTCCTTCCTCGTCGCGGAACATCGTCCTCAGATGGAGGCTCAGATTGAGGGTCCGGCCGTCTCCTCCCGTTTCCGCAAGAGAGATCGCGTCGATGGTCACGAACTGCTTCGAGAGCTCGATCATGTTGATCAACTGGCGAACTCTTGGATACGTTCCCTGAACCGAGAAGACGATTCCCATCGATTTCGCGCTGGCCTCCTTCTTCTGATCCGCCAGATTGTAATTGACCGTTTGAGGAACGAGCTGACTCCGGACGGCTAGACTCCGCACCTCCCGCAGAAGCGTGGTCAGTCGCTCTTCCGGAGTCGACCACCACTCCTCATAGACGAGTTGGATGTCGGAGACGACCTGCCGGTAGCGCTGGAAGCGGCGCTCCAGCTCCGCTCGGCGGGCAGTCGCTTCCACCAGACGGGCCTCGGCGTCGGCCAGCCGGCTCTCGAGATCGTTCACCCGCTCCTCGTAACGGACACGGTAGGTGAGAAAGAAGATCGCGTTCAGCAGCAAAAGGCCGGCGAGCGTCGTCAGAAGCGGGCGTTTCTCTTTCCAGATCATCGCGCCAGCACCTCCGCGGCTGGAGCGTAGTCAGCCCGCAGATTGAAGAAGAACTGCCCATCCCGCTCGGTCTGCGACTGCGGGAAGGGGCGGGAGAAGTGGGGGTCGGCATTCATCCGGTCGATCAGCGAGACGATCCCGTCGTAGTTCTTCGCTACACACGACATCTGAAGATGCGTCTCTCCGTTCTCGTCGACGTTGGGGTTGAGGGACACGAGGCGGACGTCCGCGGGAAAGACGCGCTCGAGCCGGTCGAGAAGCTGGGTCCAGGAAAAGGCCCGCTCGGCGATCTGCAGATTGATGAAGGTCGCTTCCCGGTTCAGCGAAGCGATGTCGACACTGCTGAGCTTCTCGTCGGCGGCCGATGCCTTCTGCTGCTCTTCCCGGATCTTCGCCTCGGTCAGCTCGATCTTCTCGCGAGTCTCGCTGGTGTTGACGAAGTATCGGTATGCGGTCTGAAGGTTGTAGACCATCAGGATCGCCGTCAGAACCGCCAGGACTGCAGCCACGGCATAGACGGGCCGGTAGTCGCGATAGGGTCTCGACGCCAGATTGAGATGAATGACTTTCAAGCTGTGAACACTCCCGTGCAGGCGACGAGCTCCGATTCGATTGTCGTCGCCGAGACCGAGTCGGCGAGCTCCGCATGGTCCCCGAGCGACACCCGTTGTGCCGCTGCTCCAAACTCTTTTTCGATCAGCTCACTGACGCTCCGATCGATCTCGTTGCCGGCGATGTAGCACCGGCCGACCTTTTCGATCTGGAGCGAGCTGCGGAGATACGAGGCGGAGAGACGGATCTCTTGGAGCAGCGTCCGCTCGCCGTTCAACTGGCGCGACCGAATGAACAGAGGGGTGGTTCCTCTGAAGAGTCCGGTCGTGAAGTCGCGCTTGCGGAAGTAGAGAAAGAGCCGTTCCTGATCCGTCGGTTGCTCGCGGGCTACGATTGCATTCCAGAGATTCAGGCCGATCGATTCGATCAGCGCGATGTCGATTCCTTCGTTCCTGAAGATCTGCTCGAGCTGCCGGATGCTCTTCTCCAGAGCGGCGACAACGAGCACGCGGATCTTTCCGTTCGCATCGATCTGCTCCCACGCCATCCGGAACTCCTCCGGCCGCATCGGAAGCGTGCGCTTCAACCCCCACCGCACCATCTCCTCGCTTTCGCTTCTGCGCTGAGGGAGGGAGGCGAGCTCGATGATGTTCATCCTGAACCAGGTGTCGGGGAGGAGGACCGAGGCGGCATCGAGCCGTCCCTGCTCGGCCCTGACGCGCCGCAGCGCTCCGGCGATCGCATCGGCATTGTTCGGGGCCGGAGTGATGCCCACGCTGAACGAGTCGGCCGCGAGAGCATGGGTTTTCGCCCTGACGATCTGCGGACCTCGCCGTCCGCGCTCGATCCGTGCATGGAGCAGCGAGTCATTGTCGAAGACGAGAACGTCGGGCGGAAACGTGTTGAGAAAGCTCATTCGACGAAGGTCACCTTGTTGATCTCGCGCAGCGTGGTCCGTCCTTCGACGACCTTCCTGACTGCTGCCTCGCGGAGGAAGACCATTCCTTCCTCCTTCGCGGCGCGTTTGATCTCCGATGCCGGCCTTTTGTCCAGAATCATCCCTCGGATCTCGTCGGAAAGATCGAGAAGCTCCGCGATTGCCAGCCGCCCGTGGAACCCGGTGCCGTTGCACTCGAGGCAGCCGCCCCCCTCGTAGAAGACCTTCGATTGGTAGTCGAGACCGAGTCCCGACTCCTCGAGGAAGGAATCGGGGTAGCGTACTTCCTGCCTGCAGTACTCGCAGATTCTCCGCACCAGACGCTGGGCCAGCACGCAATTGAGCGCCGAAACGAAGTTGTAGAGCTCGACTTTCATGTTGAGAAAGCGGCCGAGAACGTCGACGACGTTGTTGGCATGGACGGTGGTGAAGACGAGGTGTCCGGTGAGCGCAGACTGGACCGCGATCTGCGCCGTCTCCTCGTCACGAATTTCTCCGACCATGATCTTGTCGGGATCGTGACGCAGGATGGCGCGCAGTCCGCGTGCGAACGTCAATCCCTTCTTTTCGTTGACCGGGATCTGCGTGATTCCGCGGAGCTGATATTCGACTGGATCCTCGATGGTGATGATCTTGTCCTCGTGCGATTGGATTTCGGAGAGTGCCGCGTAGAGCGTCGTCGTCTTTCCCGATCCGGTCGGCCCGGTGACCAGCACCATGCCGTACGGCTCCTTGATGAACTTACGGAATTTCACCAGCATGTCGTCGTCGAACCCCAGAACGTCCAGGCGGAGATCTTTGAACTCCTTGTTCGCCGATTCCTTGTCGAGAATACGGATCACCGAGTCCTCGCCGTGAACGGTCGGAACGATCGACACGCGGAAGTCGATGGTTCGCCCGGTGATTCGAAGCTTGAAACGGCCGTCCTGGGGAACGCGCTTTTCCGCGATGTCGAGCTCCGACATGACCTTGACGCGCGAGATGATGGTCGAGTGATGCTTCTTGTCGATGGGGTCGAGTGCCTGATAGAGAACGCCGTCGATCCGGTACTTGACGACCACCTCGCTGTCGCGCGTCTCGATGTGAATGTCGGAAGCGCGGCGCTGAATCGCATTGAACACGATCGAGTCGACCAGCTTGATGATCGGCGAGGCCTCCTGCTGGGTGATGCTGTCGATGGTCAGGGTTCCTTCGCCGTCTTCATCCTCTCCGATGATCTGAAGGCGGAACCCTTCGGTCGCCTCGTCGAGCACGCGCTGCGTCGATTCCGATCGCTGGAGCTTTTCCCTGATTGCCGAGGGGGCCGCCACCTTCACCCGAACCGGCGCGTGAAGCAGCAGCTCGAGCTCGTCGATCTTGAGCACGTCCGTCGGATCGCCGATCACCACCACCACGTGGCCGTTCTCGCGCCTCTCGGGAATGAACTGATAGCGGATCATCATCTCCAGCGGAACTTCCCGAAAGAGGGAGTGATCGACCTGAAAATGTTCGAGGTCGACGTACTCGAAGCCGTACCGCTCCGCGACCTCTTTCGCATGCGTGGTTTCAGCGGACTCGCCGGTACGGGTGTAGAGAATCGGATTCTTTTCGGTCATCTGGTCATCTCTGAACGCTGATCAGCTCGAAGAGCGGAAGATAGAAGGCGTACAGCAGGCCCGCCACGATACCACCGAGGACTACCAGAATGATGGGCTCGATCAGAGAGACCATCCGCGAGAGCGTCGATTCGATCTCTTCATCGTAGAACTCGCTCACATTGGTCAGCATTTCAACGAGTGCTCCGGTCGATTCGCCGACTTTGATCATCTCCACCGCCAGATCGCTCATCACGCCGGTTGCGTCCAGCGAGCGCCAGAGCGGTTCTCCCTCCCGGACACGCTGCACGATCGCATGCACGCGCCTCGAGATGGCGCGGTTCGTGATCGATTCCGATGCGATCTCGATCGCTGGAACCATCGGCGTGCCTCCCGCGAGCAGAGTTCCGAGCGACTGGGTGAACTGCAGAATGGCGAACTTGTACAAGACATCGCCGACGACGGGAATACGCAGCTTCAACGAGTCGAACAGCATCCCGCCGCTCTCGGTCTCGGCCCAGCGGCGCACGGCGAGGTAGAGCCCGAAAACGACCGCCGCCCAGATGACGATGTTGTTGCGGAGCGTGAACGCCAGGGCGATCAGCATCCGCGTCACCAGCGGCAGCTCGGCGTCGAATCCCGTGTAGAACTCGGTGAACTTCGGGATCACGACGGTCAACATCACGAGCACCATCGCCAGCGAGATGGCGACGATCACCGCCGGATAGATCAGAGCTCCGACGACTTTCCTTTGCAGATTCACGATCAGCTTCTGATAGCGGAGGAAGCGGCGAAGAACGCCTTCGAGGTCCCCCGAGCGCTCTCCGGCGCGAAGCGAGCTCGAATAGATCGGCGGAAAAAGATTTCCGTAGGCGGCGAAGGCGTCGGAGATCGCCACGCCCGCCTTCACCTTGTCGCGGACTTCGGTGAGAATCTCCCGAAAGCGCGGCGACTTCTGTCTCTCCAGCATCAGATCGAACGAGTGGATGATCGGCAACCCCGCTCGTACGAGCGCCAGCAGCTCCTGATTGAAAAGCAGGAAATGCTGTGTCGAGAGTGCTTTGCGAGACGGCCGCAGCATCGTCCGCAGCGGCCTGCTGCGGCGCTTCACCGTGAAAACATGAAGACCCTGGCGTTGCGCCTCTTCCCTGGCCGACCTCAGATCGTTCGCGCGGATTTCCCGCTCGACGACGTCGCCGTCCGGCGTCCCGACTCGAAAAACGAAACTAGGCATCTGGCTCCCGACCCGTCACGTCCTTTCGACGGTCGAATCTGCGCAACGTTTCTGAAAAATGGGAAATTTACCACGCGCCGGGGGAATCCGATGGGAGAGCGGGCTCCACAGCCCTTTCCGCTCCCGACCCGCATGGCGTCCGTACCAACGACACCCGGGACCGTTCGATTCCTCGCAACTCTCGAAGAAGAAGCGACACGCGGGGCTCGGGCGCGGGAATGCCACCGAACGCTTCGAGAAGCTCCCCCCCCATGCTCGGCCATCGCCGTCCTGCTGTAGAGCGCTCGCGAAGTGGGCGCTACGAGCTCAGCCCCGCCCGGTGAGGGCGGGGCGCTCGGAGAGGATGCCGGCTGGACCGACTGCTACTCCAGCACGACCGCGACGACGCGCCGGTTCTGCGCCCGTCCCGCGGCAGTCTTGTTCGTTGCAGCCGGAAGCGTCTTGCCGTAGGAGATCGTCGACATCCGGCCGAGCGGGAGCTTGTGCTGGCTCGAGAGATATCGACGGACTGATTCCGCCCGCTGTTGCCCGAGCATGTCGTTGTATTTCGCGCTTCCGCGGTCATCGGTAAATCCCTGAATTTCCAGATAGATTCCCTTGTCCAGCGACTTCACCTTCTCCGCGAATTCGTCGATCGCTCCTCTCGCGTCGGCCGATAGGTCATACGAGTCGGTGCTGAAGCGGATGCGATCCTCGGCGAAAGTCTGCTGAAAGACAAACTGCCCTTTGGCCAGTACCCCCGCTTCGGTGGCGCGCTGCAGCGCTTCGGCAGCGTTCCGGCTCAACTCGTCAACCCGCACCTCGGTCGCCTTCTGCCGCTCCTGGAGGTCTTCCACCTGCGCGGCCACCGATTCGATCTTCTGCTCGGTTCGAGCTTGTGATTCTGCGATTCGCCTCTCCACGTCGCCCGAGCTAGCGCAGGCCGTGAGCAGGACAGCTCCGATACCCGATCCAATCCATTTCGTCACGTTCATTCTCACTTTCCTTTCTTCCCTTCCTTCCCACTCCTGTTCGAGGGGAGTCGCGGAGGCTCGGTACCTCGGTACCCTGCCCGCGCTCGCACCAGCCGGTCGTCTCCTGCCAGCGCGACCTCAATTCTTCGATATCTGACCGGTCCCTGTCCAGTAGGACTAAAACCAATGAGATATTGCGATCTGAGATCATTTGTGATTTGCGCGATCGCTGCCTTCAGCGTTTCCGGCCGGTCGGCGATCGCCACACGGCCCCCGGAAGCGCGTGCGATGCGGCCGAGCAGCTCGATGTCGACCAGACTCTCGGCGCTGCGAGTCCTCTGTTGCGTGACCGCCTGAAGTGATCGAAGTCCGAGAGGGTAGACGGGGACTTCGATTCCCTCGAGCATCCCCTGAACGCTCGCCTCATCGAGACTCGACGCGTTGTCGATGCCGTCGGTCAGGAGAATGATCGCGCGCGATCCGTTGCGACCGAGAAGGGTCTTCTCGGGAATGGCGGCGAGCGCGTCGAAAAACGCCGTCCTGCCGAACGGTCTCACACTCTCGACGGCGCGAAGAATTGCACTGCCGTCGGTGGTGAACGGAACGACCTCGGTCACCGCGCCGCGCGCGAAGACGAACAGCGCATAATCGTCCCCCTCGATCGGCTCGTTGAGCAGCTCCCGAATCGCGCTCGTCGCTCCTTCGAGCTTTCCCGCCAGCGCCATCGAGCCCGAACCGTCGAGCAGAATGGTGAACGAGACAGGAGCATCGACAGCTCGATGAAAAAAATCGGTTCTCACGGGGGCCCCGTCGATCAGGAGAGTGACGTCGGATGCCCGCAGGTTCTTCACCACGCGACCCTTCGGATCAGTGACGGTGAAGGGAATGAGCACGTAGCCGACGGAGATCGACTCGCTCATCCGTGGAGCCTCGCTGCGCGTGGTCTGAGGAAATGCCGGTGGAGCGGCGGAATGGAGGAGAAGTCCGCTCAATACCGCCAGCTGCAGCAGCCGTGACCATCGATGTGAAATGCCCGCGCCCATCCCAGGGGACCCCGCTCGTTGCGAGACTTCCTTCATCATCTCACAAACCAGGCCAGCCGAGCGCCCGCGCCGCTGTTCAGCCTGCAAGTGGCCGAACTTTGTCGCGGATGCGACGCGAGGGTCCGGCGATCTTGCGATGATCAGACCTGGCATCCGCGACAAGTTCGGTCTGTAGCAGATCGCCGAAATCTGTCCGAGCCGGCCGCTGTGCCGGCCGCCTTCGCGGCCCGCATGCTCACAGTTTGCCCGGGCCGGACGAAGCTGTTCGCCTTCCAAGAGTCGAGCGAGCCTGATGCGGCATCCCGCGGCTCACTGCTTCGTCCCTACGAGAGCCGGGAGCGGGCGGGCGGGAAGTAAGTGGCCGCCCGCTGGCCGGCTCAGCGCCGCGGGCTCACGCCCATGCAGTGGCTCCGATTTGCGCGAGAGTCTCGAAGCGTGGATCGGACCGCAGACTCTGCAGGTCGGGATCGGTCGGCATGAATCGGGCGAGTGAGAAACCTGCATCCGCGGCATGCTCGAGCCATTCGAAGGCGCGTTCCGTGTCCGAGAGGCGTGCGTAGGCGCAGGCGATGTTGTACATCGAGGCGCCGGGGCGGTAGCCGAGGGCGAGCGCCTTTTCGAAGGCGGTGATCGCGTCGCTCGAGCGACCCGAGTAATGAAGGGCGTAGCCCAGATTGAACCAGGCGCGACCGTGATCGGGCTTTGCCAGCAGGAAGTCACGATAGATCTCGGCCGCCTCGAGCCACTGCTCGTCGAACTGCCCGAACCGTTCTCCCTCCGCGAGGAATCGACGGATCGACAGCGCCTCCGCTGCTCTGGCGAGCGCGGCGAAGCGATCGTCGGAACGGAGCAGGTCGAGATCGGAATCGTTTTCGATCCGCTCGATCTTGTCGTAGCCGGCGTCGATGGCTCGCTCCAGCCAGAGCAGGCCTTTGTCGACGTCTCCTCGCAGCGAGTAGGCGCAGGCCAGATTGTATTTGGCGGCTTCGCTACCGTGAGCCAGCAGCTCGATGCTGTTTTCGAGTGCGGGAATCGCCTCATCGACGACGCCCAGGTCGAGAAGCCGCGTTCCGATCGAAAACCAATCGCTGCCGTCACGGTTGCCGGAGCGTCGCAGCTCGTCGAGCTCTCTGCGTGCCAGAAGAAGTTTTTCTTCGCTCTCATCGGAGAGCTTCGGTTCGGGCTCGGAGCGGTCGAGGCGGACGTGACGTTCCTGGTGTGGCGGTCGCGCACGAATCCCGTCGTCGAGAAGGAGGTGAACCGCGGCGTCGATCCACTCGATGGCGCCGCGCCGTTCCGCACTGGTGGGCAGATCACAGGCAGCGATTGAGACAGCGAGCGTTAGAGCGTAGACGGACCGGACAAGTCGCTTCGTCATCACTTCCTCCTGCGATCCCTCATGCCAGCTTTGTTCCTTCTATAGACGAAGGAGCGACGAAAAAGTTGGCGATTTGCCGCACTTGTAACAGGACGCCGGAGGCACATGTCCGGAAAATTGAATTTTCATCCAGGGATCTGCATTCTGTCGATGTCCGAAAAAGTGCTAAAAAGGCGATCGAGACCGATGATCGACGAGGATGATGTGCCGCGCAACCTTCCGCAGAGGACCGGAATCCATCTCTGCATCCGCTGCCTTCGGGAAGTAGGCCCCGACGAATACTACGGAAATGATCACGTCTGTTTCGAGTGTGCAGGCGCGATCGAACGCTATCCGCTCGCCTCCACACCCGGCGGCGCGACAGGCGATCCATCCAGCGAGATCAGGTGACGATGGCAATGGAGGGGGAGCCCCGCGTCGCGGTCGTTCATGACTGGCTCACGGGCATGCGGGGCGGCGAGAAGGTTCTCGAGGCGATTCTCGAGCTCGTCCCTTCGGCCGAGATCTTCACCCTGTTCCATTTTCCCGGCACGACCTCGAAGGTGATCGAAGAGAGGACGATTCACCATTCGTCATTACAGCGAATCGCCTCTTCGGTGACCGACTACAGAACGCTGCTTCCCCTCTTCCCGTTCGCAATCGAGGAGTGGAACCTCGATCGATTCGACCTCATCGTTTCCTCCAGCCATTGCGTCGCGAAGGGGGTGCGAGGCCGGGCGGCACGCCACATCAGCTACTGTCATACGCCGATGCGCTACATCTGGGATCGATTCGACGACTATTTCCCTCCGTCGCGTCCCTTGCTCCGCTTCATGGTGGGATCGGTAGCGCCGTTTCTGCGGCAGTGGGATCGGAACAGCTCCTCGCGCGTCGACCAGTTCGTTGCGAACTCCGAATTCGTGCGCGACCGGATACGGCGCTACTACGATCGCGACGCGGTCGTCGTCCATCCCTTCGTCGACGACTCGTTCTTCGAGCAACCTCTGGTCGATGGTCGCGACGACTATCACCTCGTCGTCTCCGCGCTCGTTCCTTACAAACGGGTCGATCTCGTCCTCGACGCCGCGCGCCTGAGCGGCAGGCGCTTCGTGATCATCGGGGGAGGGCCGCTCCTTTCGGCGTTCCGTGCCGTCTCACTACCCAACGTCGAAGTCTCCGGCTTCGTATCAACCGAGATGATGCGCGAGCGGATGCGGCGTGCGCGGAGCCTCGTCATCCCCGGAGTCGAGGATTTCGGAATCACCGCTCTCGAGGCGATGGCCTGCGGCACCCCCGTGGTGGCGTTCGGGGAGGGAGGTGTGCGCGACACCGTGGAGGAGGGAGTCAGCGGCGTATTCTTCGACCGGCCGTCGCCGGTCTCTCTCGCCGATGCTCTCGAGGGGGCGGAGACGAATCGCTGGAATCGAGCCGTGATTCGCCAGCGAGCCGCCGGCTTCACGCGCGCTCGCTTCCTCTCGGGGCTCCGTCGGATTCTGGAACAGCAGCTGACGGCGAGCTCATGATCGAGAAAAAACATCAGGCGCTCGCCGCGATTCACCTCCTGCTCGACGCGATCGCGTCGAACCTCGCGCTGCTTCTCGCCTACTACCTTCGTTTCGGCGTCGAGATCATTCCGGTCACCAAGGGCCAGCAGGATCTCGGGATCTACGCCAGCGTCCTGCCGCTCGTGACGGTGATTTTTCCTCTCGTCTTTGCCATGCAGGGCCTCTATCGTTCGCGCTCGACGCGAAGTGAGGAATGGATCAGCGTGATCACCGGTACGTTGCTCGGGACGATCGTTCTCTCCGGCGTTCTCCTCTGGATTCGTCCCGGCAATCCGGAGGAGTTCTATTCGCGCGCGACCCTCGGGATCTTCGCCGTGTGCGAGGTGGCTCTGGTGATGGCCGCGCGGCTTCTGTTGCGTTACGGCGTCGAGAGGCGTCATCGGGCCGGAAAGGATCTCGATCGCGTCCTGATCGCCGGCAATGGCGAGCTCGCTCGGGCTGTCGCCGAGCGGCTTCTCGCACATCAGGAGCTCGGCTTCGAGGTCGTCGGCTATCTGGAGCACGAGCCGTCGGCGGGCGGCATTCCTTCGCTCCAGCGCCTCGGCTCGATCGGAGAAGCTTCGCAGGTCGTGCGCTCGCAACGAGCGGCCGACGTCTATGTCGCCATCCCGCACGACTCGTCCCCGACGACGATGGCGCTGCTGGACAGACTGATGCGCGAGAACGTCTCGATTCACGTCGTCCCCGACCTGCTGCAGTTCATGGCGTTGCGATCGCGCGTCGAAGACATCGACGGGCTTCCGACGATCAACCTTTCCGACACTCCGCTCCAGGGTATGAGTCGTCTGTTCAAGCGAAGCTTCGACCTCGCCCTCGCGACGGCGGCTCTCGTGGTCCTCTCTCCCGTCATGGGTCTCGTCGCGCTGCTGATCTGGCTCGAAGATCGGGGGCCGGTGTTGTACCGGCAGGTGCGGATGGGGTTGGATGGTGCTCCCTTCGAGATGCTCAAGTTCCGTTCGATGCGCGCCGGGGCCGAGGCCGAGACCGGAGCGGTCTGGGCTGAGAAGGATGATCCCCGGCGCACCCGAATTGGCGCGTTGATCCGCACCTGGTCGCTCGACGAGCTTCCCCAGTTGTGGAACGTCGTCCGGGGAGACATGAGTCTGGTCGGCCCCCGCCCCGAGCGGCCACAGTTCGTCGAGCAGTTCCGCTCCGAGTTCCCTCATTACATGCTTCGCCACAAGGTCCGCGCCGGGATGACGGGGTGGGCCCAGGTTCACGGTTGGCGGGGAAACACCTCCGTGCGGATCAGAATCGAGCACGATCTCTATTACATCGAGAACTGGTCCCTCCTGCTCGATCTGAAGATCATCGCGATGACGCTCCGCCACGGCCTTCGCCATGAGAATGCGTACTAGAGGCTAGAGGCTAGAGGCTAGAGGCTGGAGGCTGGAGGCTGGAGGCTCGGGGGTAGAACCGTAGGCTCTGTTGAAGGCGGCCGTGTGTATTAGAGGCTGGAGGCTGGATAGAGAAAGAGGGGGAGAGAAAATGGGAGTGTAAGAAATGAGAGCATACTCTCGCCTCTCGCCTCTCGCCTCTCGCCTCTCGCCTCTCGCCTCTCGCCTCTCGTCCCTCGTCTCTTTCGAGCCTCCAGCCTCTAGCCTCCAGCCCCCAGCTAGTCCTCGAACTCCCACGCGATCTTCTTGAGGACGCGATCGACGCGTTCGGCAACCTGCTGGATGTCTTTTTTCGCATGTGCCGAGGAAAAGAAGGCGGCTTCGAACTGCGAGGGAGGAAGGTACACCCCCTCGCCGAGCATCAGGTGAAAGAAGCGATTGAACTTCTCGATGTTCGATCGTCGCGCGCTCTCGAGGTCGGTGACCGGGGCATCGGTGAAGAAGATGGTCCACATCGAGCCGACGCGATTCAGGACGATCGGGACACCGCGCTTCGTCGCCGCTTTCTCCACCTCGTGAGCGAACTCCGAGGATCGGTCCTCGAGATCGCGATAGATCGCATCGTTCTTGAGCACACTCAGTGTCGATTTGCCCGCGGCTACCGCGATCGGATTTCCCGAGAGCGTCCCCGCCTGATAGACGGGTCCGAGCGGAGCGACGAGCCTCATCAGCTCCTTCGATGCTCCGTAGGCTCCGATCGGCAACCCGCCTCCGATGATTTTTCCGAGCGTCGTGATGTCCGGTCTGACGTCGAAACGACTTTGAGCGCCTCCGAAAGCCACGCGGAACCCGGTCATCACCTCATCGAAGATCAGCAGCGTGCCGGTTCGATCGCAGAGAGTCCGGAGACCCTGGAGAAATCCTTCGGCCGGCGGAACGCAGCCCATGTTACCGGCGACGGGCTCGACGATGATCGCTGCAATCGCCGCCCCGGGTCGGGTGAGAGCGCTCTCCACTGCGGCGAGATCGTTGTAGGGGACGGAGATCGTGAGCCTGGCAACATCTGCCGGAACGCCGGCGGAATCGGGAATCCCGAAGGTCTCGCCACCCGAGCCTGCCTTCACCAGCAGACCGTCGACGTGTCCGTGATATCCGCCATCGAACTTGAGGATCCTCTCCCGGTCCGTCGCGGCTCGTGCGAGGCGGACGGCGCTCATCGTCGCTTCCGTGCCGGAGTTGACGAGCCGGACCATCTCGATGCCGGGCACCGCTTCGCAGATCATCTCCGCGAGCTCGGTCTCGCCGATGGTCGGCGCGCCGAACGAAGCGCCGCGTGTGGCCGCGCGCTTGATCGCCTCCACCACGTACTTGTGCGAGTGCCCGAGGATGAGCGGGCCCCACGATCCGACGCAGTCGATGTACTGCAGGTTGTCGATATCAAACAGGCGCGAGCCCTGAGCCTGCTCGATGAACGGCGGGGCTCCTCCGACGGCTTTGAATGCGCGGACGGGGGAGTTGACCCCTCCGGGGATCACTTCCTGGGCACGTAGGAATTCTGCTTCCGAGCGTTTGGCCATGAGGTGCCGGATTATACCTATCGAATCAACCGTCCGCCGTCGACCGGCAGCGTGATCCCGGTGATGTAGTCCGAGCGCAGAAGAAACACGACTGCCTCGGCCACCTCTTCGGGGGAGCCCGGACGCTTGAGGATCGTCGGCTCGATCGCATGTCGCGTCTCGGTCGAATTGAAGCCGTCCGGAAGCATCACCGGTCCCGGAGCCACTGCGTTGACCAGGACTTCGGGCGCGAGGGCCTTGGCCAGCCCGCGCGTCATCGCGATCAGCCCCGCCTTGCTGATGCTGTGTGCGAGATATGCGGGCCAGGGAATCACACCCGCCACGTCGGCGATGTTGACGATACGTCCGAACCCATTGCGTTTCATCCCCGGAGCGGCGGCCTGCGACAGAAAGAAGGGTCCTCTGACGTTCAGAGCAATACTCGCGTCGAACGACTCCGGCGTCGCCTCGAAGAACTCTTCCTTCAGGAAGTTCGCCGCCGAGTTGACGAGGAAATCGACCGTTTGCCCTTTCCGTGTCAGCGTCGTGACGAGCTTGCTCACCTGGGTGAGGTCGGCGATGTCGCAGCGAATGGCGCGCGCTTCCGACGCCCCTGCTTCCTCCAGAACGCGAACGGCGCGCCGGACCTCGGTGCGCCCCGACCCGAAGTAGGTGATGACCACCCGCGCCCCTTCGCGCGCAATGCGCTCGGCAATCACGAGTCCAAGGCGGCGAACGCCGCCGGTGACCAGTGCCGTGCGGTTCGCGAAGTACTTGCCCGATCGCTCCATCACTGAATCGCCGCCTCCACGCTCCGGTCGCGAAGTGAGATCCAGCTTCCGATCAGCCCCGCGGCCATGCCGCCGAGAACGAGCGCCACGATCTTCTGCCATGGCAGAAAGGTCAGGAAGAGAAACTGGATCGCCAGTGAATTGGAAGGCTCGACCATCTGCCGGGCAGCTTCGAATCCGGCATAGAGAAAGCCGACGGCGAGCAGTCCGCCGATGGTGCCCTGAAGGACTCCTTCGACCAGAAAGGGTCCGCGAATGATGGTCTCGGTCGCTCCCACCAGGCGCATGATTTCGATCTCCTCGCGATAGAGAACCATCGTCAGCCGTATCACGCTGGCGATCGTGAATGCCGAAGCGAGGGCGAGAATCCCGCCGAGAAACAGGCCTGTCCCATCGATCAGCTTGATCAGGCTGCGCAGGCGCGAGGTCCACTGCCAGTCGAATTGAACCTCATCGACACCTTGCAGGGCTCGGATCGCCTCGAGCTCGCGCCCGAAACCGGCTGTCTGACCGATCTCCGGGGGCACTTCGATCTCGAACGATGGAGGAAAGGGATTCTCACCGAGGTCGTCGACGACGCCGCTCAGCTCGGAAAAGAACCCCTTGAAACGGGTCAGTGCTTCTTCGGACGTGATGAATCGCCGCCGCTCGAGCTGCGGCCGCGCGGCCAGATGCCCATCGATCGCCCGGATCACCTCGGGCGTGGCGGGAAGATCGAGGTAGATCGTCAGGCGTGATTCTCCCTGCCAGATGTCGACTGCGCGCCGGAGATTTTCCGAGACGACCAGGAAGCAGCCGAGGATGAAGAGGGAGATGGCGATCAGGGCGATTGCCGCGAAACTGTTGCGACGTGACACCCAGAGGCGGCGAAATGCCTCGCGCACGAAGTAGCGGAGTGTCGCACCCCGAACTCTTTCCTGACCGGTGATTCGATTCATCGAGCCGTCATCTCTTGTCTTTTATCTGCCATCTGCGATCTGCGATCTGCTATCTGCTATCTGCGATCTGCGATCTGCTATCCACCCTAATCCACCCTCTCCCATCTGCCTCCCTCTTCAACGGCGGATCTGGAACGATCCCGTCACGAACCTCGGATCGTCCGGATCGGTCGTCTCGACCCGTTCAGCGCTTCTCTGTTCTTCGATGAGATGACCGTGCTCGAGTGTCATCACTCGCTTCCCGCTGCTTCGAATCAATTCGCGATCGTGTGTCGCCACGAGCATGGTCGACCCGCGAAGGTTCGCATCGATGAAGATCTGAATGATCTCCCGCGAGAGATCGGGATCGAGATTCCCGGTCGGCTCGTCGGCGATGACCACGGTCGGATCATTGATCAGCGCCCTCGCGATCGCCACCCGCTGCTGTTCTCCTCCCGACAGTTGAAGGGGATAGGAGCCGAGCTTTCCGTGCAGGTTGACCGCTCGGAGCGCCGCCATCGCCCTCGCCTTCTGCTCCCGCGCGGGAACGCCGAGAATCGTCATGATGAAGGCGAGATTCTCGAACACAGTCATCCGCTCGATCAACTTGAAATCCTGAAAGACCATCCCGATCTCCCGCCGGAAGAAGGGGAGCTGCCAACGCCGGATCGCCGCGAGATTCCTGCCGTTGACGATGATCTGCCCTTCGGTCGGGCGGATCTGCCGCAGAATCAGCTTCAGCAGTGTCGACTTCCCTGCTCCGCTCGGGCCGGTGAGGAAGACGAATTCTCCTTTTTCGACCTGAAACGACACGTCGTAGAGAGCCGTCGAATGGCGGTCGAATTTCTTGGTGACGTGGTAGAAGTGAATCATGTCGCCCGCATTTTCCCACGCCGGTGGCTGCTCATCGAAAAGGCTCTACGAATAGCGCATCGCCTTCACCTTCTCCAGCGTGACCAGTCCGCCCGAGGTGACCATCTCGTCGAGAATCGGAAGGAGACGCTCGACATGCTCCGGGGTGTGCGATGGAGCCGGCCGCGCCTCCTACTGCGATCCACACGATGCGCATCGACGCCAGTCTCACTCGATTCGCTCCGGCTTGCAACTCGGAGGAGGGATCTCAGCGCCGGGCGGAGCGGCTCAAATGTCCCCTCGATCGATTCGAGGTCGCCCCGCTGGTCCGCCACGCATTTCTCCTCTATCATTTCCCGCCATGTTGAAGAGGATCGACGAGGCTGTCTCCTTCATTCGTTCGCGCAGCGATCTGACTCCCTCGGTCGGCATCATCCTGGGGTCCGGGCTCGGTGACTTCGTCGACTCCATGGATTGCGACGTGACGATCCCCTACTCCGAGATTCCTCATGCGATCACCTCGGAGGTCACCGGCCACGCCGGTCGCCTCGTTCTCGGCCGCGTGGGCGATGTCCCGGTCGCTGTCATGCAGGGGCGCATTCACTACTACGAAGGCCACGACATCGGCGACGTGATTTTTCTCGCTCGCGTTGCCGGCAGACTCGGAATCCGCGAGGCAGTCGTCACCAATGCCGCAGGAGGCGTGAACACGTCGTATCGTTCCGGCGATCTGATGCTCATCTCCGACCACATCAATTTCATGGGGGTCAATCCGCTGCGCGGCATGAACATCGAGGAGCTCGGTCCTCGCTTTCCGGATCTCACGGAGATCTATCCCGCATCGTTACGGGGAAGGGCGAAGCGCGTCGCGGCTCCCCTCGGGTTCGAGCTTCGCGAAGGGGTCTATCTCGCATTGTCCGGGCCGAACTACGAGACTCCCGCGGAGATCCGCGCATTCCGCATTCTTGGCGCGGACGTGGTCGGCATGTCGACCGTTCCCGAAGCCATCGTCTATGCGCACATGGGGATTCCGGTTCTCGGTATTTCCTGCGTGACCAACATGGCGGCGGGTGTCCTGCCGCAGCGACTCGACCATGACGAGGTTCTGGAGACGACGCTGCGCGTCCGCGATCAGTTCATCGCCCTGCTGCGGGGAGTGCTGCTCGACGAACAGTGAGCAGTCCCTCAGCTCTCCTTCTGGTAGGGAACACCGAGTGCACGGGGAGCGCGCGAGGTGCCGATGAAGCCGACCAGAACCACGACCGTGAGCACGTAGGGAACCATCTGGATGAACTGCACCGGAATCGGCGCCACCCCCTGCATCTGGATCGAGACCGCCTCGGCGAAGCCGAACAGCAGGCAGGCGAGCATCGTCGGCACCGGTCGCCACTTTCCGAAGATCAGAGCTGCGAGGGCGATGAATCCGCGTCCCGCCGTCATGTTCCTGGTGAAGAGCGACGACTGCCCGGTCGAAAGGTACGCGCCGCCGATCGCTGCAAGCGCTCCGCAGACGAGAAGCGCCCCGTAGCGGATTGCCTGGACACGGACTCCGGCCGTATCGGCCGCCTCCGGGTTCTCGCCGACGGCGCGGAGGCGGAGACCCCATGGTGTTCGGTAGAGAACGTACGCCGTGATCGGCACGAGCGCGAAGGCGATGATGATCGGCACATTGGGAAGAAGTTGGTCTTTCGGGATCTGCGGAGTGGAACCGGTCGACTCGAACAAGGCTCCACTGAGAAGCGCGGGCACTCCGAGAAACAGGATGTTGATCGCCATCCCGCTGACCACCTGGTCGGCGTGGAATCGAATCGTCGCCACCGCATGCATACCGGCCACGAGGGCGCCGGCGAGGACCGCGGCAGCGAGGCCGATCCAGGGATTCCCCGAGAAGTGCGTGATCGTCGCGGCGGTGAAGGCGCCGGCCAGCATGATCCCTTCGAGCGCGATGTTGATGATCCCCGATCGCTCGGAATAGAGCCCGCCGAGCGCAGCGAGCAGAAGAGGCGTCGTGAGCCGGATCGTCGAAAAAATCAACGAGAGTGTGAAGATCTCTTCCATGTTCAGACCTTCGATCTCCGCAGCAGGCCCAGTTTCGAAAACGGTCCGCGGAACGCCTGCTCACAGGCGACGAAGAAGATCACCAGGGCCTGCAGAACGAGGACGAGATCCTTGGAAACGTTGTCCGTGAAGATGTCGACGAAGAGTCCTCCGCGGAGGAGGGCTCCGAAAAGGATCGCCGCCAGAAGAACTCCGAGGGGGTGATTCCGCCCCAGCAGGGCGACGGCGATGCCGGTGAAGCCGTACCCGACCGAAAAGCCGTCGTAGAAGCGATAGCGGTAGCCGAGCACCTCGTTGATCGCGACCATGCCGGCGAGTCCTCCCGAGATCGCCATCGCCACGACGATCTGTTTGCGGATCGAGATTCCACCGTACTCCGCAGCGGACGGATTCGTCCCGGTGGCCCGCAGCTCGTACCCCCAGCGAGTCTTCCAGAGGAAGATCCAGACCAGCAGGCAGGCGACCAGAGCCAGGAGAAACGAAACGTTCAGCGGGATTCGCTCGGGGAAGCCGGGAACGATCTTCCCGGCCCGAGCGATGTGTGCCGCTTCGCCGATCGAAATCGTCTGCTGGATCGGATCGCCGGCGGCTTTGTAGTGGTACTGGGTGAAGTAGCTGACCAGGGCGATTCCGATGAAGTTCAGCATGATCGTCGTGATCACCTCATGGGCGCCGAACTTCGCTTTGAGAACGCCCGGAATCCCTCCCCAGACCGCGCCGCTGGCGATCGCTGCCAGCGAGGCGAGGGGAATGAGAAGCCAGGGGGAGAGATTCGCGAAGGTGATTCCGGCCCATGCGGTCGCAAATGCCGCCACGTACAGCTGCCCCTCGGCGCCGATGTTGAGAAGCCCTGCTCGCAGGGCGAGCGCGACGGCGAGACCGGTGAAGATCAGAGGCGTTGCGTAAAAAAGCGTGTAGCCGATCCCGTCCGGCCAGGAGAGGGCGCTGCTGATCAGGAGCGCATAGGTCGCGATCGGATCGTCGCCGATGAGCCAGATCAAGAGCCCGCCGGCGACAAAGGCGGCGATCACGGCGAGAAGGGGGTAGACGAGCGATCTCATGTCGGAGCTCCCGAGTCTTTCGTGCCGGCGGACATCTCCAGCTTTTGTCCCGTCATCAGGAGCCCGATCTCCTCGGCGGATGTGCTCGCAGGATCCACTTCCGCGGCGAGCCGCCCGTCGTGGATGACCAGCAGGCGATCGGAGAGGGCGGTGACCTCGTCGAGCTCCGCGGAAACGAGCAGAATCGCGCAGCCCGCATCGCGCAGCTCGATCAGCTTGCGGTGAATGAACTCGATCGCGCCGATGTCGACTCCGCGCGTCGGCTGGGCCACCAGCAGCACGCGAGGCGGGAGCATCAGCTCGCGTCCGATGACGAGTTTCTGCTGGTTTCCTCCCGATAGAGCGCGCGCGGGAAGATCGGGATTGGCAGGGCGCACGTCGAACTGCTCGACGAGCATCTCGGCGCGGCGGCGCATCCCGTCGCTGTCGAGAAAAATTCCGCCGTCGCGGCGAACCGCGGGTACGCGGCTCTGATCGCCGAGCACCGAGTTCTCGATCAGGTCGAATTCGAGCAGCAGCCCTCTCTTCTGCCGGTCCTCGGGAACGTGAGCGATCCCAAGGCGTCGCCGTTCCCGCGCCGGCATGCCGATGACATCACGACCGTCGATCTCGATCGATCCTGAAAGAGTCGACCGCGGAACGAGGCCGGCCAGGGCTTCGATCAGCTCCGTCTGACCGTTTCCTTCGACTCCGGCGACGCCGACGATCTCTCCCCGACGGAGCTCGAGCGAGATGTCGGAGAGCCGGCGCCGGCCGCCCCGTCCCTCGAGCGACAGCCCGGCCACGCGCAGCACGACCTCACCCGGGGTTGCAGGGCCTTTGGCCACCCGGAGCAGGACTTCACGTCCGACCATCAGACGCGCCAGCTCCGGCGCATCGGTCTCGGCCGTGCGCAGGCGACCGACGACCTTCCCGTCCCTCATCACGGTCACGTCGTCGGAGATGGCGAGGACTTCCGCCAGCTTGTGCGTGATGATGACGATGGTCTTGCCCTCCCCTTTCATCGTGCGCAGAATCGTGAACAATTCCTCGGTTTCCTGAGGAGTGAGGACCGCGGTCGGCTCGTCGAGGATCAGAATCCGTGCCTTGCGATAGAGAGCCTTGAGCAGTTCGACGCGCTGCTGCTGGCCGACCGAGAGCTGCTCGATGAGCGCTTCGGGATCGACCGAGAGATTCAGCTCGCGCGAGAGGCGGCGGATCGAATCGTTCGCCGCTTTGAGATCGAGCGAAGCGCGGCTTCCGGGCTCTTCGCCGAGAACGATGTTCTCGGCGACCGTCATCGTATCGACGAGCATGAAGTGCTGATGAACCATTCCGATCCCGAGCGCGATCGCGTCATGCGGGGTCTCGATTCTCCGTACCTCGCCGTCGACGAGGATCTCTCCCGAATCCGCGGTGTAGAAACCGTAGGCGATGCGCATCGCGGTCGATTTTCCCGCGCCGTTCTCGCCGACGATTGCATGGATCGTCCCCGTGCTCACGCTCAGCGACACCTCGTCGTTGGCGACGACGTGTCCGAAACGCCTGGTGATGTTTCTCAGCTCCAGCATGTCACTGCGACATCGCGTCGGTCACTTCGATCTCCCCGGCGATGATCCTGCGCTTTGCTTCTTCGACCTCGCGCAAGACCTCCGGCGGGATCAGATGGCGATTGTGCTGATCGACGGTGTAGCCGACCCCGTCGTTTTCCAGGCCGTACACGTGGATCCCAGCCCTGAATGTCCCCTCGATCTTCCCCTCGACGACGCCGTAGACGGCGTTGTCGATCCGCTTGACCATGCTCGTGAGAACGAAGCCGGGCTTCACCCAGTTCTGGTTCGAATCGACGCCGATGACCAGCTTGTCGTACTGCTCTGCGGCGTCGAACGCTCCCAGCCCGGAGTTGCCGGCGGCCGTGAAGATCACGTCCGCCCCCTTGTTGATCTGGGCGACGGCGAGCTCCTTCCCCTTTCCCGGGTTGTTCCAGGCGACATCGGTCACGCCGACGTAGTTGTCGATCACCCGGATCGAGGAGTCGACTGATTTCGCTCCCTCTTCATATCCCACCTTGAACCGGCGGATCAGGGGAATGTCCATTCCTCCAACGAAACCGAGAGTTCGCGTTTTCGTCTTGTGGGCGGCGATCATGCCGACCAGATAGGAGCCCTGGTGCTCCTTGAAAACGAGGGAGGCGACGTTCGGCAGGTCGATGACCCCATCGATGATTGCGAAGTCGATTTCGGGATAGTCTCGCGCCACCGCCTCCATGATCGGAGTCTGCGCGAAGCCGACCCCGATGATCAGGTCGTAGTCGCGCTCTGCGAACGCGCGCATCGCCGGCTCGATCGAGGTCGGATCGCCCGGCTCGACGTCTCGCAGAACGATCGGAAGCTCGGCCGCGGCGCGCTTCGCACCTTCCCACGCGGCGGCGTTGAAGGAGCGATCATCCTTCCCTCCGATGTCGAAGACGATTCCGACGCGGATTCCGGTACGGTCTGCGCTCTGCTCGGGGTGCCGGCAGGAGACCGAACTGAGCACGATGGCGGCCGCGACGAGGAACGCAGAATGCCGGCTCATTCTCTGGCGGCGAATTCTAGCAGATCAGGATGACGATCCTCCGGCATGACTGGTCGTTTCTTTCCTCAGCCGCCGGCGGGCTCGCCTCGCAGCAGCTTGAGCAGCGTTCGAAAATTCGCCGGAAGCGGCGCCTCGAATGTCAGGATCTCCCCGGTCCGGGGGTGAGGAAACGAGAGGCGAACGGCATGGAGTGCCTGGCGCGGAAATCCCGCCAGCGCCTTCTGAATGCGTTTGTCGGGAATGCCCCTCCATTGAGGGCCTGAATAGAGACGGTCTCCGACGATCGGATGGCCGAGGGCCGCGAGATGAACGCGGATCTGATGCGTCCGTCCCGTGAGCAGACGACAGCGGATCAGCGATACATGACGGAACCGCTCCGCCACGCGCCACATCGTCATCGCCTGGCGGCCTCCGGCAACCACTCCCATTTTCTTTCGATCACGTGGATTGCGTCCAATGGGTCGCTCGATCGTTCCTTCCTCCGATCTCGGTGTTCCATAGACGAGGGCGAGGTATTCCTTCACGACGAGGGGCGACCCCCATGCCGCCGTGAGCTTTCGATGAGCGAAGTCGTTCCTGGCGATGACCATCACGCCGCTGGTGTCTTTGTCGAGCCGGTGAACGATACCGGGTCGTTGCACGCCTCCGATGCCGCTGAGGGAGGGAAACCGGTGGAGCAGCGCGTTGACGAGAGTCGCGTCGCGATGTCCCGCTGCGGGATGAACGACCAGCCCGGCCGGCTTGTCGATGACAGCGAGGTCGCTGTCATCGAAGAGAACGTCGATGGCGATCTCTTCGGGCACGACACCGGATGGTGTCGGGGGAGGGACGACGATCTCGATTCGCTGTCCCGATCGAAGCAGGTGTGAGGGCTTGGTCACGACTCTCGAATCGACGGTGACCATCGCATCTTCGATGAGCTTTGCAAGCAGACTCCTGCTATAGTCAGGAAGGAGTCGTGCAAGGGCTTTGTCGAGGCGGACTCCCTCGAAGAGCGGCTCGACGACCAGCTCATGGCGTTTCGCTTGCACGGCCGGCAGTATAGTCGCCGCTGGGCAGGGCGTACGTGTTGAAATATAATGTCTGTTCAGGAGCAACGTCGGCTTTCCGGCATCTGAAACTACGAAAGCAAAAAAGAGAAACGAAGCAAAAAAGAGAAACGACGAAGAGGGGAGAGTTCCAAATGCAACGGTTGAAACGAATGGTGATCGCGGTGTCGATCTCGCTGATGGCGGCAGGCGCGTGGGCGAACAATTTCAAGGCGGCAGATCAGGTCTACCTTGCGGCGATGGCGCGGATTCCGATCAACGCGACGTCTATCTTCAAGACGGACGTGGTGATCTCGAATCTGACCAACGTTGCCGTCCGCGTCGACGTGGCGCTCTCCGAGGGGACGGGCGGCACGCCGAATGCAGTATCCGATGCAAATCTCCGGCTCGTCCGCGTGCTCCAGCCGTTCGAACGAGTTGAGATCAGCGACTTCGTTCAATCTGTGCTCGGCAGAGCTCAGGCATTCGGACAGGCGATCTTTTTCGCTTGTCGTGAGGGAGGGGATTGTCGCAATTGCGAGGCGAATGATGCGGATTGCCGCAACATCAGCGTCGAAGCGCGGATCTACACGGAGAATTCGGCCGGCTGTCTCAACAACTCACCGATCTGCACGGTCGGACAGCTCTTTTCCGGAGTCCCCTTCTACAACTACGCCTCGATCGAAGAGCAGGCGTCCAATCTTCATCGCGTCTTCATCGTCGGGCTGCGCGAGTTCGGCACGCGGGCGACCGGGACGAGCCCGGGCAGCGGATTCCGCAGCAACATCGGCGCGATCAACGCATCGAACACGACCTCGACCACGCTGCTGCTCCGTCTCTTCCGCAATGAAAGTCCTGCAGTCCAATTCGGGGAGGCGCGGGTCACGCTGGGGCCTCTCGGTCACACGCAGGGGAACGTAGCGGGCCTCTTCGCCGGCTTCACCGGTTCCGGCTTCGTGACCGTGGAGCAGGAGAGCTTCACGCCGCTCCCTGGTGAGACCGATGCAGTGCCGGGCTTCATCGTCTACGGTTCGATTCTCGACAACGTGACCAACGACGCGACCACGCTCGCCCCGCAGTTCTACGAACCTCTCGACTACGCGTGCGTCTATGGCGCCAAGCCGGAGAAACGGCTGATCAAGCGCTGAGAAGATTCGATCGCTGCTGAGGGGCCATGCCGGGACTCCGGCGTGGCCCCTCGGCGACTCGAGCGCCGCACGGTCGCCGAGCGGGTCAGGATGCCGGTTGTTGGTCCCTCCGGCTGGAATCAGCTATAATCCTCCCCTGTTGTACGACCCGGCAGCATTTGCTGCCACTCGACAGCTTTCGAACATCGATCGAAAGCGGCCGATCTCGGCCGCTTTTTTTGTTGCGGGCGTAATTTTTCATGGCGGAGTTGCCGGCGCACATCGAGAACGAGATCGAGACTATGGCGGCGGCGGAGGGGCTCGAGCTCGTTCACATCGACTATCGGAGAATGGGGAAGAGATTTCTTCTTCGAGTCGATGTCGACAAAGAAGGAGGAGTGACCATCGACGACTGCGCGGAGCTCTCGCATCAGGTGAGTGCCTATCTCGACGTCGAAGATGTCGTTCCCGGCGAGTACGAGCTGCAGGTCTCGTCGCCCGGGCTCGATCGGCAGTTCTACAGGGAATCGGACTACGAGAAGTTCCTCGGAAGGCTCGTCCGGGTGAAGACGGCGGTAGCGGTGCGAGGGCTTCATGTGATCGTGGGCAGGCTCGCGAGCTTCGATGGCGAGAAGATCATCGTCATCGACCCGAAGAGCCGGAACCAGAACGAGTACGAGATCAGCCTCGGTGACATCAGGGAGGCGCGGCTGGAAGTGGAGATCTGACATCCCGGGATGGCGCCCGGTTCTTGTGGGAATCTAAGGAGCGATCAGCATCATGTTCAACGAAAACATCAGCAGGGACATCAAGGCGCTCGCGCACGAGAAGGCGATCGACGTCGAGCGCGTCTTTGCCGCGCTCGAAGATGCGCTCTCGACGGCTGCCAGAAAGTACTATCGCACTCGGGAACCGATCGAGGCCGTTCTCGACCGTGAGGCCGGAAGAGTCGAAGTTCACGTCGTCAAGGAGATCGTCGAGGACGAGAATCAGATCGAGGACCCGCAGGCGCAGATGACCCTCGAGGAAGCCAGGAAGATCGACCCCGCAGCGGAGACCGGTGGCACGCTTCGGCTGAACTACATCACCAAGACCGTCGTCGACGTGATCAGCGACCCCAATACCGAGATCCGTACCTACGAAGCTCGCAAGATTCAATCCGATGCCGAGCCGGGCGACGACGTCCAGATCCCGCTGACCAAGCCGCCCGAGGAGCTGGGTCGCATCGCCGCTCAATCGGCCAAGCAGGTCCTCTACCAGAAGGTGAGAGAGGCCGAGCGGGAGAAGGTCTACAAGGAGTTCGCCGGGAAGGTCGGGCAGCTCGAAAACGGCTACGTCAAGCGCTTCGAGCGCGGCGACATGATCGTCGATCTCAACGGGAAGACGGAAGGGATCATCCCCCGCTCGCATCAGTCGCGTGCCGAGCGCTATTCGCAGGGGGACCGCATCAAGGCCGTCATCGTCGACGTTCATACGAATCCGAAGGGGCCACAGGTCGTTCTCTCGCGAACCGATCCGACACTTCTGATCAAGCTCTTCGAGATGGAAGTGCCGGAGATCTACGACGGTACCGTAGTGATCAAAGGGGCGATACGGGAGCCGGGCGAGAGGGCGAAGATCGCCGTGATGTCGCGTGAGCGCGATGTCGACCCCGTCGGCGCCTGCGTCGGGATGAAGGGAAGCCGCGTGCAGTCGATCATTCGCGAGCTGCGCGGCGAGAAGATCGACATCATTCCCTGGAGTGAAGACATCGTCAATTACGCGCAGAATGCGCTCGCGCCCGCCAAGATCACGCGCGTGAGCGTGACCTCCGACGATCAGGCGCACCGTCCGCATCTCGACGTGATCGTCGACAACGACCAGCTCTCGCTGGCCATCGGCAAGCGGGGGCTCAACGTACGTCTCGCCGCCGAGCTGATCGGGGCGAAGATCGACATCAAGTCGGAGGACGAGGTCAAGGGGGAAGTGGCCGATGCTCTCAGTGCGATGCTCCAGGTCGCCATGGCCGAAGCGCGCGCTCAGATGATGGTCTCCGACATCGAAGGACTCGATCCCGAAGTCGCCCAGCAGCTCGAAGATGCCGGGTACGACGATCTGCAGTCCGTTCTCAATGCCTCCGTCGAAGATCTGATGCAGATCGAAGGAATCGACGAGGAGAGTGCCCAGACCATCATCGCGCTCGCCAGGAAACAGGAGGCGATGGTCATCGAGTCGGACGAGGAGCCGGCCGAAGACGACGAAGAGATGGACGAAGACGAATACCTCGCCTCCGCCGACGAGGAGCTGGAGAGTGCCGAGGTGGAAGCCGACGACGACTCGGCCGAGACGGTCGAGCAGGAAATCGAACAGCAGTCGTGAGCGGTGCGAGGCGTGCCGACCAAGGAGCGATGACGAATGGCAAAGGTTCGGGTCAGTGATCTGGCGAAGCAGATGGGCGTGTCCGACAAGGACCTCGTCTTCAAGCTACAGTCACTCGGAGTGGATGTCGAGGGTCCGGCGGCGGCGATCGATCATGATGTGATCGTCGCGATCCTCACCGGAAAGAAGCTAGCGGGTCGCCCGCGCAACGTGATCATGCGCGAGGAGAGACCTCAACAGGCTGAAAAGCCGCGCAAGGAGATTCGTCCGCCCCGGCCAATCGTCAAGCCGCCTCGACCGATCACACCCGCGACTCCACCCGCCGAGCCGACCGTCGCCCCGGTGGCCAGCGGCCTGATCATCCCCGAGTTCATCGAAGCCGCCGAGGCTGAAGCGGCGGAGCAGGAAAGGGCAGCGCGCGAGGCGAAGACTGCGGCCGAGAAACCGAGCGCCCCGAAGCCGGCGATTCGCAAACCGAGGGTCGAGACGCCGGAAGCGCCGCCGCCGGTTCCTGAGCCTTCCCGGCCGGCAGTCCAGGCGCGTCCCGGCGGTCCGACCGGTCCGCGGGCCCGAACGACTCCCACTGCCAGGCCTGACTACGGACAGCAGCGTGTCGATCGTCCGTCCGCCGGTCTCGGAACCACACGGGCACGACCGATGGGAGCTCCGCCCGCCGCTCCCGGACGACGTCCGGAGATGGGCTCGCGCCCTGGTGTGTCGGCGCGTCCAGCCGGCCGCGCCGGCGTCGGACCGATGGCTCCACCACCACCTCCGCCGACGATGCCGCCGGCTCCGCCCACCCGACGGCGGAAGGTCGATGAAGAAGAGCGTCCGGAAAAGAAGAAGACGACCGGAAAACGGGGAAAGAGATCGACGCAGACCGAGGTCGACAGCGAGCTGTTCACCAAGGGACCCTTCTCCGCGACGGATGTCCTCGATGAGGATTTGGCGCCGGAAGCGACGGCGAGGGTCATCGTGGAAGGAGCGGAAGAGGAAGCCGAGCAGCGTGGCGCACCCTCCACGCGGCGTGATTCACGCAAGCAGGCCGCCCCGGTAACGGCTCGGGTGCTCGAGTTCCGGCGGCCCGCCGGAAAGGTCGTGCTCACCGAAGGAGTCACCGTCAAAGAGCTCGCCGACAAGCTCGGCGTCAAGGCAAACGATCTGATGAAGCATCTTCTGATGAAGAAGGGGCTGATGGTTTCGATCAATGCTCCTCTCGGCGCGCAGCTCGCCCTCGACATCGCGCGCGATCTCAACATCGACGCCGAGCTCGTCTCGTTCGAGGATGCCCTGGAGCTCGAGAGCCTCGAACGAATGGCTGCCAGCGGGGCGGCAGCCGGCTCCACGCCGCGCGGCCCTGTCATCACGGTCATGGGCCACGTCGATCACGGAAAGACGTCACTGCTCGATGCAATCCGCGAGACCAATGTAGCCGAGGGTGAGGCCGGTGGGATCACCCAGCACATCGGCGCCTATCACGTGGAAAAGCGCGGCCGGAAGATCGTCTTTCTCGACACTCCGGGTCACGAGGCGTTCACGATGATGCGCGCCCGCGGAGCGAAGGTCACCGATATCGTCGTTCTCGTCGTCGCCGCCGATGATGGCGTGATGCCTCAGACGCGCGAGGCGATCGATCACGCCAGGGCGGCCAATGTGCCGATCATCGTCGCCATCAACAAGATCGACAAGCCGAACGCCAATCCCGACCGCGTCCGGAAGGAGCTGGCGGACGCCGGCGTCCTGGTCGAGCAGTGGGGAGGGGAAGTCGTTTCGGTCGAGGTCTCGGCACTCAAGAAACAGGGGATCGATGACCTTCTCGACATGATCCTGCTCACTTCCGACATTCTCGAGCTGAAAGCAACCCCGGAGCTTCCGGCTCGCGGAGTCGTTCTCGAAGCAAGGAAGGATGTCGGACGGGGAATCGTGTCGACAGTCCTCGTCCAGGATGGCACGCTGCGCGTAGGAGATCCTTTCTTCTCCGGTTCGGTCAGCGGCCGAGTCCGTTCGATGGCCGATGAGCGCGGAAACCGCCTCAAGGAAGCGGGCCCCTCGACTCCTGTGTCCGTGGCAGGGTTCGACGAGATGCCCCGCGCCGGGGACACTCTGCAGGTGGTCGACGAGGAGGCACAGGCTCGCATGATCGGCCAGATGCGCCAGCAGAAAGCACGGGAGCAGTCGCAGCAGAAGCCGCAGCCCGTCTCGCTCGACCAGCTCTTTGCCAGAATGCAGAGCGGGACGATCAAGTCGCTCAATCTGATCCTCAAGGCCGACGTTCAGGGATCGGTCGAGGTCCTGAACGAAGCGATGTTGAAGCTCTCGAACGAACAGGTGAAAGTCAGTGTTCTGCATGCTTCCGTCGGCGCGATCAGCACCAACGATATCCTCCTCGCTTCGGCCTCCGATGCGATCGTGATCGGATTCAATGTCCGGCCCGAGCGCAATGCCGCCGAGCTCGCCGAAAAGGAAGGTGTCGACATCCGCCTTCATACGGTCATCTACGAGCTGATCGATGAGATCAAACGAGCGATGACCGGACTCCTCGAACCGACCCTGGAGGAGATTTTCCAGGGTCGTGCGGAGGTTCGCGACACCTTCCGCGTCCCGAAACAGGGAACGATCGCCGGCTGTTATGTCACCGACGGAGTGATTCCACGAAATGCGGGCGTCCGCCTGCTGCGCGACAACCGGGTGATCTATGAAGGGAAGATTCAGTCGTTGCGACACTTCAAGAACGACGTCAACGAGGTGCGCGCCGGATTCGAGTGCGGAATCGGCATCGAGCGCTTTCAGGACATCAAGGTGGGGGACGTCATCGAGGCGTTCCGCGTCGAAAAACTGGCGGGGGTGCTGCAGTAGAGAGGCTAGAGGCTGGAGGCTAGAGGCGAGAGACGAGAGACGAGAGACGAGAGACGAGAG
>DATKDP010000135.1:0-18885 GCA_035546335.1 Thermoanaerobaculia bacterium
CGAGTAATGACAAAGCCCCGTCATCCTGAGCGAGGCGGTTGGGTGGGCGTGAGCGAAGGATCTGCGATCGGCAACTGTCTAAGAACGCAGATCCTTCGCTCACACCCGCACCCCCGCCCTCGCTCAGGATGACGGTATGGCCCATGCTGTCATCCCGAGCGGTGGGCGTGCGGGAAGGCGAGGGATCTCTCCGCAGGTCCAATGTGACCGATCGAGCGAGACCCCCGACGAGAATCTGCGGTCGGCGACAGGTGCTTAACTCACGCCTCGCTCACAGTCTTCCGTTCGACGAGGACCCATCGAACGCGATAGCCCTCCGCTTCGACGACTTCAAGCATGAGGTCTCCCAGATCGCAGCGGTCGCCTGGGACGACCTCCCGGCCGAGGCGCGCGGCGACGTAGCCGCCGACGGTCTCTTCCGCCGGATCGCCGACGTCGACTCTCAAACGCCCGCGGAGGTCTTCGATCAGATAGTCGCCGCGCACGCGATACCGCCCGTCGGGCAGCGGCTCGACTTCGAGTCGTTCGCGATCGAACTCGTCCTGAATCTGGCCGAAGAGCTCCTCGGTGATGTTCTCCATCGAAACGATTCCCGAGGCGCCGCCGTACTCGTCGAGAATCACCGCCATGTGGGTGCGGTGCTCGAGAAACTGCTGCAGGAGGCGCTCGACCGTCGTGTTTTCCGGTACGAAGAGCACATCGCGCTTGAGCTCGAGAAGCCGCCGTCCAGGTCCGCGCAGTCGTTCGAGGAAGAGATCCTTCACATGGATGATTCCGATGGTGTGGTCGAGATCTCCTTCGCAGAGGGGATAGCGCGTATGCCGTGTCTCGCGAATGACCTCGAGATTCTCCTCGACCGTACTGCGGGTCGAGAGGATGACGACGTCGGTGCGCGGAACCATGATCTGGCGCGCGGTTCGCCGCGAAAACTCGAAGACGCCCTCGATGATCTCCAACCTGGCATCGGACAGGACTCCGGCTCGTTCCGAATGGGCGAGAATGAGGCGAAGCTCCTCTTCGGAATGAGCGAGCTCGGCGTCGCTCGCCGGTTTCATCCCTGCCACCCGCAGTGCCGCCCGTGCCACCCCGTTGAGAACGAAGATGAATGGGAACATCAGCAGGTAGAAGCCGTGAAGGGCATGAGCGACCCAGAGGGAGGTTCCGACGGGTTTCTGGATGGCGAGAGACTTCGGAGCGAGCTCGCCGAAGACGATGTGCAGGAACGAGATCACGACAAAGGCGAACGTCGCCGAAATCGAGTGAGCGATCGCCGAGGAGAAATGGCCGAATCTCTCGAAGAGAGGAAGGATCAGATTGGCGAACGCCGGCTCGCCGATCCAGCCGAGCGCCAGGGAGGCGAGCGTGATTCCGAGCTGCGTGGCGGACAGATACGCGTCGAGCTCCGTGGTGAGGTTCAAGGCCATGCGCGCGCGGCCGCTTCCTCGAGCGATCAGCTCGGAGAACTGCGTCGGTCGCACCTTGACGATGGCGAACTCGGCTGCGACAAAAAAGGCGTTTGCCGCCACGAAGAGGAACGCCAGAAGGATGTACCAGATCGGCATCGGATCAGCTCGTGCCTATTCTACAAAGAGGGCGGCAGGCGCGGAGTGGGGATGAGCTCATGTGGCCCTTTCCGATGAGGTGACGAGCTGATCGAGATCGCGCCAGAAACGTGGATACGACTTCGATACCACCCGCTCGTCGCCGATCGTGACGTTTCCGCGAGCGAGCCCGGCGATGGCGAAGGCCATCGCAATCCGGTGGTCGCCGTGGGGGTCGATGACCGCGGGACGCTCGTTCCAGCCAGGCTCGATGACGATTCCATCCTCGCGCTCATGGGCTACGGCTCCGAGCGCGCCCAGCGCCGTCGCGACCGAGGCGATCCGGTCGGATTCCTTGACGCGGAGGGTGGGTACGCCGGTGATCTCGATCGAGTGCGAGGCGAGCGGCGCAATCGCCGCGAGCGTCGGAACGATGTCAGGCGTTCCATTGCAATCGAAGCTTCCGCCGCGAAGCTGCTCCCGTGCCGTGATCGTGACGCTGCCGCCCCTCCGGTCGATGACGGCACCGAGATCCGAGAGGATGTCGAGAAACGCTGCATCGCCCTGAGCGCTTTCCGGCTGAAGTCCCTCGACGGTGACGCTTCCTCCACACGCCGCGGCGGCAGCGAACCAGTAGGATGCCGAGGAGTAGTCGCCTTCCACTTCGTACTCGGAACGTACGAGCCTCGATCCGTGCACGTGAAAGACGTCGGGCTCCGGTTCATCGACCTCGCCGCCGAAGGAGCGGAGGATCGAGCGGGTCACTTCGACATAAGGGCGGGAGGAGAGCCCGCGAACGCGGATGCGGATTCCGCCCGAAAGCGTCGCTCCCGCCATCATCATCGCCGAGACGAACTGGCTGGAGGTCGATCCGTCGAGCTCGACCTCGAATCCACCCCGCATGATCCGGCCCCGGATTCGCAGCGGCGGATATCCTTCGCGCTCGAGGTATTCGACTTCCGTGCCGATGCGCAGGAGCGCGTCGACGAGATCGCCGATCGGCCGCTCGTGCATCCGCTCTTCGCCGCGCAGAATGAAACGGCCGGGAGTGAAGGCGAGGACGCCGGTGAGGAAGCGCATCGTCGTGCCGGCATTCCCGACGTGGAGCTCGACGTCGTTCGCCGAGATGCCGACTCGCTCGCCGATGGTCAGTCCGCCGTCGAATGTCCCTGCGACCTCGTAACCGATCTTTTTGATCGCCTCCAGCATGTAGCGGGAGTCGTCGGAATCGAGCGGTCGCACGATGCGAGTCTCTCCTTCACTCATCGCCGCGAGCAGGAGCGCCCGCGCCGTGTACGATTTGGACGGAGGGGCGCACACCGTTCCGCGCACGGACGAGACTTTGTCGATCGTTTTCATCGCACCTCGAGCGACAGCCCGTCCCAGGCGAGCTGGAACCCCTCGGGGAGCTCCTGCTGGACCGCGCCGTGGTCCACTTCATGAGCGATATGAATCAGATAGGTCGTTTCCGCACCGATCAGCCGGCCGGCCTCGACAGCTTCGTCGATGGTGAAGTGCGTCGGATGTCGAGGAGCAGGACGAAGTCCATCGAGTGCCAGGACCTCGAGGCCTTCGAGCAGCTCGAGTGACGCATCGGGGATTCCGTTCGTGTCGGTGATGTAGGCGAAGTCGCCGATCCGGTACCCGTAGATCGACCAGTCGCCGTGCCGCACCGGAATCGGAATCACCTCGGTCCCGCCGATCGAGAATTTCCCGTCGATCTCGCGCAGGTCGAGCTGCGGCTTTCCTCCCCCGAGCTGCGAGTCGTCCCAGATGTAGCTGAAGGCCCTCCGCACGGCCGCGGCCGTCGTCGGGCTGGCGTAGGCGACGACCGCCTCGTGCTGGCGGAAATTGAATGGGCGGATGTCGTCGAGCCCCATCAGATGATCGGAGTGTGAGTGCGTGAAGAGGATGAAATCGAGTCGCGGGATCGGATCGCGCAGAAGTTGCAGTCTCAAATCGGGTGTCGTGTCGATCAGACCGAATTTCCCGGCGACCTCGATCTTGACCGACTGGCGGAGTCTCCGGTTCTTCGGATCGGCCGAGGTGCAGACGCGGCAGGCACATCCAACCACCGGAACACCTGTCGAAGTCCCTGTTCCGAGAAAAGTGATCTTCATCTAGATCGTCACGAATTCGTGGCTTCCGCTCTCCGGCGAAACCATCATCGCTTCCCCGTCGAGGTACCAGGCAGGGAGAACGACGACTCTCGCGCCGTCAGCCTGAACCTCGAGCTTCTCATGGAAGTGCCCGAAAACGACGACGCCGTATCCCTCGCGTCCCTTCTTCCGGCCATATTCCTGCATGAGCTCGACGGGAAGCCGTCGCTTGTGCTTGAAGTTCGTTCCGGCGAGCTTCTTCTCGACGCCGTCGACAAAGCGCCGGGCAATCTTCCTGGGAACCCAACGGACTCCGAAACGCGTCAGCGGATTCTTCGATGCGCGGCGCCAGAAGCGATAGGGGAGGTCATGGTCGTTGATCATGTCGCCGTGAACGATGAGATAGCGCGTGGAGCCCGCCTGAAAGCTCGCTGCCAGCGAGATGTCGGTGACCGAGGCCTCGGCGATCGATCCCTGGAGAAAGAAGTCGCGATTACCTTCGACGTAATGAACCGCCGTTCCCGCGTCTCGAAGCGCGCGAAGCCTTCCGAAGAAGGCGACGACCGAGGAGGTGATGAATTTCGGATCGCCGATGAAATAGTGGAAGACGTCGCCGTTGAGGTAGAGAGCCTTCGGCTCGAGCTCGGACAGTCTGTCGATCCAGGCGACGATTCGTTTTTCGTCGCCGCCGGCCAGCCCGATGTGTGAGTCGCCGATCACGAAGATTCGTCCCTTTTCGATCGCCATCACAGTGTCACTTTCAGGCTGGCCCTCGGATTCTCATCATAGCCCTGCTCGATGACATCGATCGCGGTGGCGGCATCAGGAGAAACTCTGCGGGGGATGGCGACGTTGACGCGATAGTAGTGGTCGCCGTGCCCGCTGCCTTTCCGGCGCTTCACTCCCTTTCCACTGAGGCGAAACGTCTGCCCTCCCTGGGTGCCGGCTGGAATCCGTGCACGGACCGGGCCGTGGATCGTCGGCACTTCGATCTCCGCACCGCGAATTGCTTCGCCGACGGTGATCGGAATTTCGGTGTGGATATCATCGCCTCGCCGGTCGAAAAACGGATGCGCCCTGATGTGAATCATCACGATCAGATCACCCGGCGGAGCTCCCTGCAGTCCGGCCGATCCCTTGCCGCGCAGGCGGATCCGCTGCCCTTCGGCCACGCCTTCGGGGATCTTCACGCGAACGGTCTCGTTCACCGAGACCACCCCGGTACCATGACAGGTGGAGCAGACCTTTCCGGAGACGTTGCCCATGCCGCCGCAGGTTGCGCACTCGGTCTGGCGGGGAACCGTCAGTTGCAGCGTCGTCCCCTGGACTGCGTCGCGGAGATCGATCGTCGTCTCGGCCTCGATGTCGGAGCCGCGCGCTTCGCGTTGAAACGACTCAGCGCCACCGAACAGGTCGGAGAACATGTCGGTGAATCCGGCACCGGCGGGCTGCTGGCGACGGCTGCCGGGGCGAGCGCGCCGCCCTCCCCCCATGAACTGCGAAAAGTCGAACTCGAAGCCGGGGAACGGACCCTGGCCGGGTTGAAACCCTGCGAATGCTTCCCGCCCGACACGATCGTACTGTGCTCTTTTCTCTTTGTCGCTGAGGATGGCGTAGGCCTCGGAAATCTCCTTGAACTTCGCCTCGGACTCCTTGTCGTCCGGATTGACATCGGGATGATATTTGCGCGCGAGCTTGCGATACGCCTTCTTGATCTCGTCGTCCCCGGCATTCTTCTTGACGCCCAGAATGTCGTAATAGCTTTTTTCCGCCATGGTCGTCGGGTGAGGGCTCGCAGGTTCGTATGTCGAGATTCGTGACCCGATTCGCGCCGCACTCGCAGTGGCGGCACGTTCATGGCCACGACAGCCGGTCGATTAAAGCATAAATCGCGACCGGTTCGTCTGATTGTTCCTGACGAGCCGCGCATCGTGATTGATTTGTTCGATCCGACTGCTGGATACTGGGTCTGCTGGAGCAGCAATGAACGCCTCTGAATATCGAAGGACGCTCACGATGGTACTGGCCGGCGGGATGGGCGAGCGCCTTTATCCGCTGACGCGCGACCGGGCCAAGCCCGCCGTGCCGTTCGGTGGCCGCTACCGGATCATCGACTTCGTCCTGAACAACTTCATCAACTCGGGGTTTTTCAAGATCAAGGTCCTGACGCAGTTCAAGTCCAACTCGCTCATCGAGCACATCACCAGAACGTGGCGCCTCGTGCCGGAGATCGGCCATTACGTCGACGTGGTTCCGGCTCAGATGCGGAAGGGCCCTTTCTGGTTTCGGGGCACTGCCGACGCGGTCTATCAGAATCTCGAGCTGATCTTCGACGAGCGGCCGGCGAACGTCTGTGTGTTCGGTGGCGACCATATCTACAAGATGGACGTGAATCAGATGATGCAGCAGCATCTCGACACCGATGCCGACCTGACGATCGCCACGATTCCCGTCCCCGTGAGCGAAGCGCATCATTTCGGCATCGTCGAGATCGACGACAACTTCAAGGTCATCGGATTCGTCGAGAAGCCGAAAGAAGGAGCGAAGACGATCCCGGGCAGGCCCGACATGGTGCTCGCTTCGATGGGGAACTACATTTTCAAGTCGAAAGTGATGATCGAAGTGCTCGAGCACAATGCACTTCGCGACTCCGCGCACGATTTCGGCAAGGAGATCGTGCCGCTGATGTACCCTTCGATGAAGGTGATCGCCTACGATTTCGCAACGAACGTGATTCCGGGGGAGGACGATCACAACATCGGATACTGGAGAGACGTCGGAACGATCCAGTCGTATTACGAGGCGTCGATGGACCTCGTATCGGTCACGCCGAATTTCAACATGTACAATCCGCAGTGGCCCATCATTTCCACGCCGCTGCACCTCGCTCCGGCCAAGTTCGTCTTTGCCGACGCCGAGACGAGGCGAATCGGATCGGCGACCGACTCGCTCGTCTCCAACGGCGTGATCATCTCCGGCGGGACGATCAATCGCTCGATTCTTTTCCCTCGCGTTCGGATCAACTCCTATTCCGAGGTTCTCGATTCGATTCTGATGAACGGGGTCGATGTAGGACGCCGCGTCAGCATTCGTCGTGCCATCGTCGACAAGGGCGTGGTGATCCCTCAAGGAACCAGGGTCGGATACGACCTCGAGCACGATCGCGAGAGATTCACCGTGAGCGATACGGGCATCGTCGTCATCCCCAAGGGAACCACGATTCGATCGTGAACAGACACTCGTCTGCAATACACTCGGGAAGAGAGGACCAGGAGGATGGCGGAGGCAACGAAACAGCGGGTGGACGGTCGCGCAGCCGACGAGTTGCGAGCGGTGGTGATCCGCCCGGACTACATCAAGCATGCTGAAGGTAGCGTCCTGATCGAAGTGGGGGATACGAAGGTCATCTGCACTGCATCCGTGGAAGACAAGGTGCCTCCCTTTCTCTATCGAACCGGGAAGGGGTGGATCACCGCCGAGTATGGGATGCTCCCCCGCGCGACGAGCGAGCGGACGCAGCGCGAGGCTGCCCGCGGAAAGCAGGGAGGACGGACCATGGAGATTCAGCGGCTGATCGGTCGCTCGCTCCGCGCCACGGTCGACCTCGAGCTGCTCGGAGAGAAAACGCTCTGGCTCGACTGCGACGTCATCCAGGCCGATGGGGGCACTCGGACGGCATCGATCACCGGATCGTTCGTCGCCCTCGTGCTCGCGCTGGGGAGGATGTATCTCGACGGGCGCCTGGTGAGCTGGCCCGTGCGCGAATGGGTCTCGGCGGTATCGGTCGGCATGGTCGGCGGCATTCCGTATCTCGACCTCAACTACCTCGAAGACTCGAAGGCCGAGGTCGACATGAACGTCGTCGCCACCGACAAGATGCGCTACATCGAGCTGCAGGGGACAGCGGAAGGCGCCAGCTTCAGCGATGCGGAGATGGAGGCGATGCTCGGCCTCGCGCGAAGCGGAATCATGAGGCTCATCGCCAGCCAGCGTGAGGTTCTGACCCCGCTTCTCGAGCAGGTCGACTCCGTCGCCGTCGATCGATTGAACCGAAAATTCAAGCGATGAGCCCTCGGGTCGACGATCATCGGATCGCGCTGGCGATTTTCGTTCTCACCGCTGTTTGCTTCGGTTACTTCTTCGGCGGAGGAGGCTGGAACCAGAACGTCCAGATGGATCTGACCCGTGCGATCGTCGAGCAGCGAACGATCAGGATCGACTCCTATGCTGCGAACACGGGAGACCGGTCGTTCTATCAGGGCCATGTCTATTCGAACAAATCGCCCGGCACGTCGTTTCTTGCAGTAGTCCCCTACGCAGCTCTCTATGTCATCGAGTCGAGGGAGGGCGTCGACTTCGGCGATCCTTTCGTCCTCGGCTTCAACGCCTGGATCTGCACCTTCGTAGTTTGCGGTCTGCTCGGAGCTACGATTCCAGCCGTTCTGTATCTCTACGGCCGGTCGCGATTCGGCGTGCCGAGGAGGCGAGCGGCCGCCATCGCGCTCGTCATCGCGCTCGGATCGCCGTTGTTCCCCTTCGCTACGGTGCTTTTCGCCCACGTGCCGAGCGCGGCGCTCCTGCTGCTCGCGTTCATGCTTGCGGACATCGACCGTCCCCGATGGCTGCTGGCCGGCCTTTTCGCCGGTCTCGCCGGATTGACGAACTATCTGTGCATTCCTCCGATCGCTCTCATAGCTCTCCTGACTCTTCGCAGCGGCTCGTGGCGCAGAGCCCTCCCCCGATACGTGCTCGGCTCCCTCGCCCCCCTGTTTCTGCTCGCCTTCTATCATTACAGCGCATTCGGCTCTCCCTTCACGACGCCGGTCCAGACGACGGATCCGATCTTCGTGACCGAAAACGCCTGGATGGGAGTCGCCGGAGCACCGTCGCTTCAGGCGCTGTTCGGAATCACCATTTCCCCCTACCGCGGCCTCTTTTACGCGTCACCGGTGCTGATCTTCGCCTTCGCCGGAATGGTGATCATGCTTCGCCAGCGTATGTTTCTCACGCTCACGGTTCTGGCCTCCATCGTGATCTTTTTCATCGGCTTCAACACGACTTTCAACGGATGGGAGGCGGGGTTTTCATTCGGGCCGAGATATCTCATCCCGATCATTCCCCTTCTCGGTGTGGCGATGCTGCGCTCGGCCGGATTCTGGACCCCGCTCTGGGCGATGCTGGCCGCGATCTCGTTGGTCCTCAACTTCGTCGCGACCGCAGTCGATCCGACGCCGTCGGGCTCGATCGGGCGCCCCGTGACGCAGTATCTCTTTCCGCTCTTCATGACCGGACGACCCGCCCCGGAGGTGCTCGCCGCCCCGACTCCATGGCTCTCGAGAATCGAAGGGCATGTATCAGTCAACCCTCACGCGCTCGACGAGATCGTTCCATTCAGCCGGCATCCACCGGGCAGCGGGCCGAGTGAGTGGGCGGCCTTCAATCTCGGAGAGCTCATCTTCCGGCCGGGGTCGGTGGTTACGGTGTTGCCGATCGTGGTTTGGATCGTGGCAGGATCAGGCCTGCTGCTATGGCTGGCGAGGGAATGAACCGCGGTGTCATCCCGAAGCCGGGAGCCTGGGCGTCGGGCTATTCGATCATGCCGCTCAGCGGACTCGAGGCGGTCGCGTACAACTTCTTCTCGATCCGCCCTGCGAGGTATGCGAGCCGTCCTGCACGCACTGCGAGATTCATCGCCGTCGCCATGGCAACCGGGTCCATCGCACCGGCGATCCCAGTGTTCATCAGCACGGCGTCGGCGCCCAGCTCCATCGCCACCGCGGCGTCGGACGCCGTGCCGACGCCTGCATCGACGATCATCGGAATCTTCGTGAATTCTCTGATGATCCTGATGTTCGTCGGATTGCGGATCCCCAGCCCCGAGCCGATCGGCGCGCCGAGCGGCATCACCGCGGCGCATCCCAGCTCTTCGAGCTTTCTGCAGACGATCGGATCATCGTTCGTGTATGGGAGCACCGTGAAGCCCTCCCGCACGAGGACCCGGGCTGCTTCCAGCAGGGCGACATTGTCGGGAAAGAGCGTCTTCGGATCTCCGATGACTTCGAGCTTGACCCAGTCGGAGAGGCCGACCTCACGCCCCAGTCTCGCATAACGGATCGCCTCCTCGGCCGTGTAGCAGCCGGCCGTGTTCGGGAGGAGGAAGTATCGCTTCGGGTCGATGTAGTCGAACAGACGCGGCTGATTCGGATCGGCGATCGACGTTCTGCGCACCGCAACGGTCACCATTTCCGTGCCGGACGCCTCCAGCGCAGCAGCCATCTGCTCCATCGAAGCATACTTTCCCGTTCCGGCAATCAGGCGCGAGCGGAAGGTTCGACCCCCCAGCACGAAATCATCCGTGGCGGCTGCGGTGTTCTCGATCGTGGTCGTCATCTCTCTGCTCCGTGATTCGTCGCTTTCGGCGGGAGGTGGCGCGGAGCGCCGGCCCCGTCCATGCAACGAATGCGCTCCGGCCGATCTTCCCGGCCTGTCGGCGCTGGATTGCCTCGGGGCGCTGATGTATTCTGCCGCACTTCCCTTGCGGCTCGGGACATTGTGGTGTAGCTCAACCGGTAGAGCGGCGGATTGTTAATCCGTAGGTTGGTGGTTCGAGTCCACCCGCCACAGCCAGCCCGTCCTTGTGCAGTTCCTCTTCGCCATCTTTCACTCACACCCTCCCCCGGCCCTCGCTCAGGATGACGGGGCGAGCGCGCAGGGTTGTCCACTCCTCTCCGTCGCGCAGCGACGTCTCGCCATGACGGGTGACGCGCGCTAAATCCCCGGCTCCTCGTCGGGCAGCGGCGCCGACCAGTCGATCGGCTCGCCGAGGTTTCCGAGCGCGGCAAGCCAGAAGTGGCCCCAGGCCAGCGGTACGCGCAGAACCACTCGATGGATTCGTGCTCGGAGCGCGGGATCTTCGGCAGCCAGGCGATACAGCGCACGCCAGTCGCGCAGCTCCCCCCGGTCGAGGATCTGTGCAATCACTTCTTCGCTCCGAAGGTCGAGATAGGAGCGATTCCAGAGCGCGATCGAGGATTCCAACGACCAGCTCATCGAGCAGTCTCCCCCCCATGGGAATCACCCTCGAGGGCCACGCGGGCCACGACTTCGGCCCAGACTCGCCCTCGCTCCGTGAGGTGGGTCCAGTCGTTCCATGGCGGTCGGAGATCGCGGTAGGAAGCAAGATCGATCTCCGGGCGGTCAGAAGGGGCCGCAGCAGCGAGACGCTCGCCGACCTCGACCAGTGGCGAAGCGCCGCCGGGCTGACGATAGATCTCATCGAAGGAGGCGAGCGCCGTCGCGACCCCTTCTTCGCCGAGCCGCTCCATCAGAACGACCGAATCGAGGTAGTCGCGCACCGTATTTCGCGTCGCGAGGAGCCATGACTTGATCCGAACCATCTCCGGAAGCGTCGGGACTCGCAATCCCGCAATCGTTTCTGTCTCGAGCGGCCGGGTACGTCGCAGCTGGCGAATGCCGGTCTGGATTCCTTCGATCATACGGTCATTCTGACGCGCAGCTCACAGCCTGCTGTCTTGAAAACTCGGAACCGTTGCGGTGTAGGGGCGGCAGGCATGGTCTATGATTGCTCGCCGGTGTTCACGGGCCGTCGAGGGGCGATGCTGCTGCCGAGAGATTACGATCAGCTGCGGGAGCGCGGAATCAGGCGAGAGACTGCCGAATGGCAGATCGCGGTCCTGCAGTCCCCGCCCGGGGCTATCGTGCTCGACCGCCCATGCACGATCGGCGACGGCATCACCGGCCTTCCGCAGGAGGAGCTCGAGAGCTACCGCGAATCGGCGAACGAAGCAGGTCGCGATGGGCGCATCGGAAAGTTCGTCCCGGCGTCGGGAGCGGCGAGCCGGATGTTCCGCGACCTCATCACCGCGCTCGAGGACCCTGACCGTCCGCCCGCCGCACACGAGGGCGCTGCGCACTTCTTCGACCGGCTCGAGGAGTTTCCGTTCGCCGAGCTGATCGCCGGCCGCGCGGGAGACGATCTTCGATCGCTGGCGTCGAGCGCCGAAGGTCAGAGAACGATTCTGACGGTTCTTCTCGAGGAGCTCGGATACGCAGACCTCCCCAAGGCACTCGTTCCATTTCATCGAAACGACGAGCGGGCGAGCACCCCTTTCGAGGAGCATCTTGTTGAGGCGGCGCACTATGCGCGCGATGCGAACGGGCGATGCCGCGTGCACTACACCGTCACCCCGGGTCACGTCGCCCGGTTCGAGCGACATCTCGACGCGATCCGGCCGGAAGCGGAATCGATCGCTAATTCGCGATTCGACGTGACGTTCTCGATTCAGCATCCGGCGACCGACACACTGGCGCTCGCCGGCGACGGCTCGCTCTTCCGGCTCGACGACGGCAGCCTTCTCTTCCGTCCCGGCGGTCATGGCGCGTTGATCCGGAACCTCGAGGAGCTCGCTGGCGATCTCGTCGTGGTCAAAAACATCGACAACATTCTTCCTTCCCACCGGATGGAGGACGTGGCTCAGTGGAAACGTCTGCTGATCGGACTGGCCGTTCAGTTGCAGCGGCGGACGTTTGCCATTCTCGATCAGTGCGTCGCCGAAGATTGCCCTCCGTTATTACTCGACGCAGCGATCGAGTTTGCCGGGAGCGTCTTCGCGCGGCGCTGCCCGGAGAGCATCGTCTCGGACGAGGAGCGCCGGCAGTTCATCGCCGATGCGCTCGACAGACCGCTGCGCATCTGCGGCGTCGTTCGCAACGAAGGAGAGCCGGGAGGAGCGCCCTTCTGGGTCCGCGGCCCCGATGGTTCGACTTCGATTCAGATCGTGGAGTCGTCGCAGGTGAACATCGTCGATCCGGCTCAGGAGGCGATCTGGCGCTCGTCGACGCACTTCAATCCGGTCGACCTCGTCTGCGCGTTGCGCGATCGCCGAGGCGAGCCGTTCGATCTGTCGCGCTTCGTCGATCCCGACGCCGTCTTCATCGCGAAAAAATCGCACCTCGGGCGCGACCTTCTGGCTCTTGAGCTACCTGGTCTGTGGAATGGTGGAATGGCGGGATGGAACACGATCTGCGTCGAGGTGCCCCCCTCGACCTTCGCGCCGGTGAAGACCGTGCTCGATCTGCTTCGACCCGAGCACCGCGCGTCGAAGAGCTGAACGAGGGGGTCGGGCGTCCTGAATGAAGGATCTGCAATCGGCAACTGTGTAAGAACGCAGATCCTTCGCTCACGCCCGCCCATCCGCCTCGCTCAGGATGACGGCGAGGTTTGCTGTTCTTCTCTTCACCGGCGCGCAGCGCCGTTTTTCGCTCGGGATGTCAGCATGGCGGGACGCCCGCTCTCCCCGGATGACGCGACCCCTCACGGCCTCGCGTACAGATCGATGATCCGTTCGATTCCTTCACTGCAGACGCGGCAGAAACCGACCTCGTCGCGGGTGAACATGATGCAGTCGATCTCCGGGCGGTAGAGCCCCTGCGCTTCGTACATCGCTCCCTCGAATGCCCCTACCTTCCCGGCGTGCGTCTGTGAGGCGAGAAACTGCGTGTCCCACGCCTGCACTTCGCGGAAGAGCTGGTCCATCTGCTCTTCGGTCGCCCCCGCTGCGAGCATCTCGCGGCGCTTCTGCTGGTAGGCGTAGCTGTGCTTGTCGAACGTCTCCTTGTCCCACGGCGTCGGGAGCGGAGTCCCGGAGGTGACGAGATGCTTCCACTTGATGTTCGCCGGATCGTGCAGCGCCGTGACGTTCGGCTCCCACGGCTCGGGATGTTCCGATCCGCCGGTCTGGTAGGCGACCGGTGAAGTGTAGTACTCGTCGGCGAGCGCGGCGAAGTGATGCCCGAGCTCGTGAATGAAGAGATAGTCGGCGAAACCGCTGCCGACCGCTGCGGTGGCGTGGTCGTTGAAGATTCCGCCGCCGCCGTACTTTTTCTCGTTGACGAGGATCTCGACGAACTCGTAGGGAGCGCCCGAGGCGACGTCGCGCATCGCGCGGTTGTCGAGAGTCAGGACATAGCGCTCGGAATCGAAGATGTTGTACTGCGTGCCGATCGGCGTCCGCCGGTTCCGAAGCTCGCGCGGTCGATGGATCCCGCTCTCGCTCGTCGGAAGATCGATCGCGCGCACGTTGAAGTCCTTTTTCCGCGACTTGAACGGTTCTGTGGCGAAGAGAGCGTCGACGAGCTTCTTCGCGTCGGCATGGAACTTCGGAATCTCCGAAGCGCTGTATCCGTCACCGAGGACGAGAAGATCGACTTTTTCCGAGGGTGGTCCATTCTCGAAGAGCGTCCACACCTTGCCGATTGGCTTGATGTCGGCGGGATTGACGAAGCGCGAGGTGGGGTCGATCAGTGTCGACCACACCTGCTGGAACGCGTTCTGATCGTCACGCTTCTTGACGACGAGCTGCACGGTCTTCTTCGGCCACGGGAAGCGGACGGATTCATGGAAGGTGCGGTGGAGCTTCTGCGCTTCGGCGGTCGTCTCCCATTCGCCGAACAGCGATGCGTAGCCGCGCGAGTAGAGAAGCCGGTTGCTCCGATGATCGATGACCTCGACGAGGTACTTCCCGAGGTTTGTCGGATCGACGAGCCGCGTGCGGCTTCCAGCCCAGGGGCCGTCGGAGACGACGCGATCGAGCCCGAAGATCTCCTTCCCGAATCCGCCGGTGTGGAAGTAATCGACGCGCATCGTCTTGTTGTCGAACCATGTGTCGAACCGCGGCTCCTGCGCCTCGGCGCTGGCGAGCGCGAGGGGGAGCAGGATCGCCGTGAGAATGGCCAGTCGGATGAGTCGTTGCATCGATCGTCTCCGTGAATATGTTGTCAACTGTGAGATGCCGGGCTCGAATCCTGCTGGTTTCCGGTGTAATTTTCAAGTCATTGCGGGGCGGACCACGGAACCGAAAGGAAACATGTCGACACGACCATTGGATCGAGCGCGCATCGCTACGCTGTTTCTCGCAGTTCTGGCGCTGCTAGTGACGCCCGCCGGCGCTCAGGAGATCCGTGCGCATGAAGAGATCACCGTCGAGAGGATCCTGATCGACGTTCACGTGATCGACCTGAAGGGAAATCCGATCGAGGAATTGCGGCCGAGCGATTTCCGCGTGCGGATCGACGGGCTGCCCGCCGTCGTCGAATCGATCGAGTGGATCGACTCGACCTCACCCGACGAGGGTCTGCTCGTGATGGAAGAGGGGGAGGACGTGGAGCCGGCGAGGCCGGCGGGCGGCCGTCTCATCGTCATCTTCTTTCAGACCGATTTCCAGCGCGATCGCGTCAAGGGGCAGATGCGGATGACGACGCACGCCATCGAGTTTCTCGATTCGCTCACCCCGCGCGACCGCGTCGCCGTCGTCTCGTTCGATTCCCATCTGAAGCTGCGCCAGGATTTCACCAGCGATCGAGCCAGGCTCGAGAAGGCGATCCGCGACGCGATCCTCATCAACCATCCCCCTTCATCCGAGATCGTTCCGAATCCTTCGCTCTTTCGGCGATTGCCGCGAGACGATGCGCGCCGCGCGGCCACGCCGGAGAAAGCGCTCTACCTGGTCGGCAATGCGCTTCTCCCGATCGAGGGGCCGAAGACGCTCGTTCTTTTCGGGTGGGGACTCGGGCGGTACGGCGTCGGCGGAGTGCAGATGATCCGCGACTACTCGATCGCCAGGTCGGCGCTGGAGGCATCGCGTACGTCGGTGTTCTCGCTCGACATCTCCGATGCCGACTATCACTCGCTGGAGGTGGGGCTGCAGAAGGTGTCGGCGGACACGGGGGGGTTCTACGCCAGGACGCACATCTTCCCCCGCTTCGCGATCGAAAAGCTCCAGCGCGCCATCTCCGGCCACTACGTCCTGGTGATCAAACGGCCGGACGGACCGCGCGGCGTTCACCGAATCGAGATCGACCTGCGAAGAAACATCAAGGCGACCGTGCTCTCGCGGAGCACCTACCGGGATTGAGCGTCCGTCATACGGCGGTCATCCCGAGCGAAAGGACGGCGCTCCGCGTCCGTAGAGGGAATGACACCGCAAACCTTGCCCGTCATCCTGCTCTGACGTAGTCCAACGTTTTCGACTGGCATCTGCTGTCATCCCGAGCGGGTGGTCGGGTGGGGAAGCGAGGGATCTCCGGAATGGTCCAATGTTTCCGACTGGCGTCAGCGTCCGTCTGTCATCCCCGAGCGGCGGGTGGGCGACAGCTACGAAGTGGTGGGCCACTTCGCTGGATCCTGTGCGTGATGGATCACGCGCAGAACGACGATCTCGTTGGCAGAAGCGATCGCGAAGAATACCGAGTACGGAAAGTCTCTTGTGATCGTGCGGCGGATATCGCCGTGAAGCGTTGGATCCTCTCGGGCCGCTCGGCGATACGGCGCACGCGCTCGCGGACGCTGTCACGAAAGCGCCTGGCAAGCTCCGACGAGATCTCTCGGTACGTATCCCGCGCGTGCTCGATGTCACGTTCCGCGGCAGGCCGAATGACGACTCTGCTGCTCACCCGGGTCCGAATAGCTCCTGATCAAAATCATCCCATGCCCGGCTCCGGCTGGGGTCCCGACGATGATCTTCGAGCTCTCGCTCGAGCTCCTGTCGCAGTTCCGCCGAAATCGGGAGCTGTTCCAAATCACGGAAAATGCTGTTCCAGATGGCGGAGACGAGCTCGAGCCTTTCCGGAACGGACAGATTCTGATACTCGGGCAACTCCTTCATTCGAAGAGTCTTCACGGAGCCGGTCGAAGAGATGATCGCGCAACGCCGGCGGAAGATTGGTCCACTGAATCTTCGGCACTACGGCTCACCGAAGGTCATTCGGGCCAGTTCTTCTTTGAGGCGCTTCTGCTCGGCGCGGTCCGAGGTATTGGCAAGGCGATCGGCCAGATCGAAGAACGCCACCTTCTCGCGTTCCTTCGCATCGAGACCGCTTTCGATCAAGTCGATGATGATGCGGTTCGCGCTGGTGTGGCGGCGCTTTGCGAGCGCCTGAACGCGCCGGGCGACCCCTGATGGAAGGCTGACGCTCTGGCGGACACTTCTCCGGGATTGGGCCATGGCTGCAGTCTACACCATAGTGCACCATAACGCACCACGCGTTCGTTGATGATCAAAGCGAGAGCAAATCCGCGGGGTCACACCTTCTTTCTTCTCGGCTCAACGGGGATCGAAAGAGGGATGTTCGAGCGCAGCTCAAACGGGGTGAGGCCCGCGCCAACGCCCACCCGCGTACAATCTCCCGATGCGCTGGCTCCACGCCGATCCCTCGCGCCCCGAAGAGCGTCGCTACATCGAAGACACCAGCCTCCGAATCGACGCCTGGTGGCGCACCTTCGCGACGAGAACGAACGACCTCGACGCCCTCTTCAGCGGCAATGCCGAGTGGGACCTTCCCGCCTGGATGCATGAGAACCTCCAGGCGATCCATCCCTCGCTGATGTGGGAGTAAGGCCGCGCGGTTCGAGCGAAAGGCCACCGCCTCGTCATCACGCCGGAGTCGCAGCACCGGCTTCGCCCGCTCGTCTCGACGATCGTCGAGCGTGCGCCGCGAATCGAAGGTTGGGAGTTCTACACCCACCGCCTTGCCGAACCGGTCGAGCAGGCAGTTGCGACGGTCGAGGCACGGACCAGCGTCGACATCGCGGACGCACGCGTCGAGATCGAGCTGGCCGATCATCACCGCCTCGCGCTTCGTTACATGTTCGCCGCCTGCCACGACGCCGAGGATCGCGACGCGCTCCACGCTGCCTTCGTCGCCACCGAGTCACTCCTCGGCGAGGACATTCTCGACCAATGGATCGGCCCGATCGAAGTCGCGCCTCGTAAACGAAGCCTACTTCGACTCATCGGGCGCGAAGCAGATAAAGGACTCACTTTGCAGGATCTCCGTCGAGAGGTCTCCCGCCGGATCGACGCCATCCGAGCGTCTCTTCCGGAAAAACCATGCATCGATCGCGACGATGAGTGGACGTTATGGGAGCTGAAACCGGACCCCTTCGACGACTATCCGGAACAATCCGATCTCTTCGTCGGCAAGAGCATGGTCCCGGCAATGTGGCTCGCCCTCCGCAGCAACGAACCCTTTTTCTCCGACTCCTTCTCGCGCCACGGCGAGACCTTCTCCTACCTCAAGCTCGATGGCAGCGAAGGCCTCGACGAAGAGCACTTCGCTGACAAAGGAGAGATCGAAGACGCAATCGACCACGCCCTTCGAGCCGCACGCGCCGGCTGCTTCATCGGAGGTGGCACCGGCCTCCGCTACTCCTACCTCGACCTCGCTCTCCTCGATGTCGACCGCGCCATCGACGTCGTCCGCAACATCCTCCAGCGCGGCAACATCCCGAAACGCTCCTGGCTCCTCTTCCACGACGCGAATCTCGCGGCGGAGTGGGTCGGCATCTGGCCGGACGCGACGGAGCCGCCAATGGACGCTGCAGCCTCCGGCGCGCGGTAACGTTTGTCTGCCGCTGTAGTATGGCTATCCTTCACACGCGGTTCTGGATTCCGCTTGTGGATGGGGGAGGAGCCGATGGCCGATCCGATCGACAGGTGGTTGGCCGACCGTACGCTATCGAACCGAGCAGGGAGCAAGGCGATTCACGCGGCAGGCACCGGGATCGATTTCACCCTCGAGATGACAGGCTTCGATTTCGACACCGTCTGGGAGGCGCGTCGAAAGTTTCGTGTCGGCGACAGTGAGATCCCGGTCGCGCGTTTGGCGCACATCGTCTCGTCGAAGGCTGTCCACGCGATCGGCTACAGACCGAACTTGTCGCGGATGCTGTGTCAGACCATCGCAAGCCCTCACATGCTCCGCGTCGCATCCGCGACAAAGTTCGGCCACTTCCCGCCCGCCCCCCCGGCTCTCGTAGGGACGAAGCAGTGAGCCGCGAGATGCCGCATCAATCTCGCTCGACCGTTGGAAGGCGAACAGCTTCGTCCGGCCCCGGCGAACTGTAGGCAATGCAGGCCGAGCCTGTGGCCGAAGTTAACTTCGCCCCCGCATCTTCGGCCACTTCAGAGTGGATGGGCGCAGACCGTAACCGAACGTCGACAAACTTCGCTCGTCCATTCGCGTATCATCCGGATGCCGTCCGGCTACCAGGAGGAGAATCCGAGAATGCAGAACCTCATCGCCGCGAGCCTGCTCGCGATCGTCGCTGGGAATGGAATGATCCAGGCCGCAGAACCGGCGTACACGACCAACGCGCGGGGCCTCGACCGTCGCAACCTCGATCCGTCGGTTTCCCCATGCAGCGACTTCTACCGTTTCGCCAACGG
>DATKDP010000136.1:0-17759 GCA_035546335.1 Thermoanaerobaculia bacterium
GTATTCTTCAGCACGCTGCAGGCCCGCTTGCTTCGCCCCCGCTCCTCAACGATGACACCGCATCGCCTGCGTCGCGGCGGCTCGCCATCGGACCTGCATCGCACCGAATAATGCATGGCTATTTGCGACACACCACACTAGCAGAAGAATCACCCTCGATCTCAGGAGGAGTCGCGATGGCGGAGTTGAAAACGAAAGCGACCGGTTCGAGCGTCGACGAATTCCTCGCGGCAATCCCCGATGAGTCGCGACGTCGCGACTGCCTGACCGTGCTGGAGATGATGAAGAAAGCGACGAAGGCCGAGCCGAAGATGTGGGGGCCGAGCATCGTCGGCTTTGGCTCCTATCATTACAAATACGAGAGCGGTCGCGAGGGCGACTGGTTCGCTGCCGGTTTCTCACCCAGAAAGAAGGACCTGACGCTCTACATCATGGCCGGCTTCGATCGCTACGAAGACCTCATGAGCCGGCTCGGAAAATTCAAGACCGGCAAATCGTGCCTTTATGTCCGCAACCTCGGCGACATCGATCTCGCAGTCCTTCGTGAACTGATCACCGCTTCGGTCGGCCACGTCCTCGGAAAGAAATGATCTCTCCCCCGACGGGGCGGGCGGGAGTGGCCGAACTTTGTCGCGGATGCGACGCAGAGCACCCTGGGGCTTGCGATCATCAGACACAGCATCCGCGACAAGTTCGGTCGTCGCAGGACGATCTCTCGGCCTTGCCCTCTCGGCCCGGTTCGTCGCCGGCGATTCGGGGCAGAACCGAAGTTGTCCGCTTCGGCGTGCGAGAGGTCACGAAATCCGTCCACGTGTGGCCGAGGCGGACAAACTTCGGCCACAGGCTCCGCCTCTATATTCACAGTTCGCCGGGGCCGGAATCAGGAACCACTGCGCCCCTGGCGGCCTTTCGGCAACTTGCGGCGCCGATCGTCCTTCTGCGCATTGTGAAGAATCTTCCAGGCGAGCGCACCCACGGCGAGAATTCCTGCAATCAACCATGGCAACATGCGGTCTCCCTTCCGAACGGCCAACAGGCGATTCCTGGATCAGCGAGCGTGACGCGGAGGGCCGGAAAGGCGACGGGACTTCCTGCCGGCGAGTCGGGCTGGTGCATGAGCGGAACGCTGTCCGGAGCTGCGGGACGAGAATACGCCTGACGGGGATGGAAGTCGAACCCGGGGGCTCTCAGGATGACGCCTCGTCGGCGGCTGCGCGGCGCTGCGCTTCTCTGAGGCGCTCGATCTGCAGGTTGAGGAACTCGTGGAGCGGTCCGCGCTGGGCAGGCTCCATCGGCAGAAAGCTGATGGCCGAACGGAAGACATACTCCGAGCCGGTGGGCGTACGCCGGACCTGGACGACCGACCTGAGGACCTGACAGGGAACGTAGATCCCGCCATAGCTCGGAAAGATCAGCGTGACGGGAGAGCCTGCCTTGATCGGCGAGCGGTGAACGACTGCAGCACCCTGAAGACTCAGATCGATCAGCTCTCCGTCGATGTCGGAAAGCTGAACGGGAATCGACGCAGTCGTATAACGCTCGGCACGTCTCCGCTCCTTCGACATTTTCCACTCGAGAACGTTCCACACACCCATTCCGTCCCTCCCAACGCCGCTCGGCGAGATTATACAGCGGTCAGCCCCACAGTGCTCGCCGTCAGCGGAGTCGATCCTTCAGCTGCTGAAAGAAATCGTGAGCAATCCGCGCGCCCGCATACTCTGCCGGGCCCGCATTCTCCGCAATCATTCCGATCGCAATCCTCGGATCGTCCGCCGGTGCGAATGCAACGATCAGCGCATCGAACCCGGGCTGCGCTTCCCCCGCCGTCCCTGTCTTCATCGCGATCGGCAGACCGTCCACCGCCGCCCTCCTGCCGGTGCCGCGCGGACTGGTCATCACGGCCTTCATGGTTTCCAGAACCGTCTTCGCCGCCAGGGGTGAGGCCAGACGATTCCCCTCGTCCGGCGCCGCCACCGGAACTGAATCCCCGAGAATCGAGCGCCGCTCTCGAATCAGGCGCGGCGTGGCGAAGACGCCGCCATTGGCAATTGCCGATCCGATCATCGCCAGATGAAGCGTCGTGATCGTCGCGTGATCGAGTCCGATCGCATGACTAGCCACCTGGTAATCGCTTTGCGGATTCCCCGAGATCCTCCCGAGCGCAACGGAGCCATAGCCGAGGTTCACGGCTCGATCGAAACCGGCGGCCTGCATCAGTTTGTTCAGTCGATCGGCTCCGAGGGCGAGTCCCATGCGTCCGAATGCGAGATTGCAGGAGCTCGCGGTCGCATCCGAGAGGTCGGGAACCACGCCGTGCTTCGCCCAGTCGAAGAACTGGCGGTTCTCGATCACCTGGAATCCCTCGCACTCGAGCGGGAAGATCGCCGTCAGATCGATGTTGGTATCGAGCGCGCCCAGCGAGGTCACGACCTTGATGACCGATCCCGGTTCATACTGTTGTGCCAGGGCGAGATTCTCACTCGTGCCCTCCCCTGACGCACTGGCGATGGCGAGGATCTCGTTGGATCGGGTGTCGATTGCCACGATCGAGCCGCGCTGCGATCCGAGGGCGAAGAGCGCGGCTTTCTGAATGAACGGATCGAGCGTCGTGATGATCGAGGTCGCCGTGCCGAGCTCGGTGAGCTGCGCCTCGATGCTGGTCGGACCGCCCACCCGATCGACCAGCGGCGTGAAGTCGATGTTGACCGCGACGAGATCTCCGCTCTCGGTCTGCATCGCGGCGATCGCTCTGCCGTCACGACCGATCACGAACGGGTAGCTTCCTTCCTTCCGCTCTCGCAATGCCTCACGGAGACTCTGCAATCGACCCGGATCGACGCTCCCTTCGTTGACGCGCGAAAGAGTCGTCTCGGCATCCGCGATCCGTCCGATACCCAGCTGCGCCGCCGCGCGATAGACATCGACCTCGGCCGATTCACGCCGTTCGCGAACCGATGCGTCGTAGTCGAGGAGCTCCTGGTACGCTCCTCGGGCGACCAGTGCCCGGGCGACATCCTCTTTCCCTACCGGCACGAACCAGTCAGGGTCGCGCCCCGCGAGCCGCGTCAGATGCGGGGCCGCTTTGTCACTTTGTCCGGCAATCAGGTGAGCGGCGGCGAGCATCCGATCGTAATCGGCAGGACGAAGGCGCAATTTCGCTCCGCGCTCCAGGACCGCGATCGCATCGAGAGGGCGTCCCTCGCGAAGCGCAGCACGCCCCTTGCGGATCGGCATCCCCGCGACGAGATAGAGTGCCCCGAGAAAAACGACCAGCGCCCAAACGAACAGCGGGAGTCGTGATCTGCGTGCGGTCGTGGAAGTTCGCATCGTCGCTCGAGTCGCCGGGAGATCATCTCCGGTCGCGCCGCTCACGCGGGCGTCAACGCGGACGGATCTCCACCCTCTGACCGCGCTCGATGTGCAAAACATCTGCCGCGCTTCGCTGTTCCAGCGAGATCTCGACGGTTCCTCGCGAGCCGGCGATCATGAAGGGACCACCCGGACCTTCGATGTAACTGCCGGCGAAGGCTTCGATTCGGCGATCACCGATGACGGCGATGGACCTCGACAGATCCGGACACCGTGAGACTTCGAGATCGGTCACCGCATTGCCGAAGCGGTCGATCGCGACGATCGTACCGTGTGCCGTCGATCCGTAGATGGGACGGCTGTAGTCGAAGCGAACGAGCTGGTCGGAACCGATCGGCGGACCGACGGCGCCCGCGGCCAGGCCGCCGGCGATTGCCGCGGCGACCGGAGCGAATCGATCGCGGCCATGGAACGTCGCCGAGCCGCCCGGAAGGAAGAGCTGTTCATTCTCGACGCTGTGGAGACGCGGATCGCGCTCGAGCACCAACGTGAGAAGACCATTGTCGGGGGCGAGCACGAGCTGTCCACCGAGATCGGCGGCGACGATCTTCCTCGACGTGCCGACCCCCGGATCGACGACGGCGATGAAGAGGCTCTCGATGACAGCGCCGGCGCGGGCGCCGGGAAAGTACGGCATCACGGCGTCGAGAAAAAAAGCAGCCTCGAAAACGTCGAAGGGAGCGATCTCGTGGGAGAGATCGATGATCGTCGCATCACAGCGACCGGCGATCACGCCTTTCATCGAAGCGACGTACGGGTCGCGCGTGCCGAAGTCGGTCAGCAGTGCGATCAGCATGAATGCGAACGGTATCACCACGATTCATGCAACGTCGAACCGACGGGGCGGAGCCTGTGGCCGAAGTTAAGTTCGGCCCCTTGATGCGTCGTATACTTCGCGCGATGCTGGAGCTCGCAACGCGGCGGCCGCCGGCCAGCCGCCTTCTCGTATTCACCCGCGTCCCGGAGCTCGGTCGCGTCAAGTCGCGTCTCGCTCACCTCCTCGGTGAGGAGAAGGCGCTTCGCCTCCATGAAGCGATGATCGCCGACCTCCTCGCAGCGATCGGAGAGTCGACGGACACCCTCGAGATCGAGATCCTCTGGACCGGCAGCCGCGAGGTGACCGGATCGACGCTACGCCGATACTTCGACAGTCGCCCGGTCGCGATGCAGACGGGCTCCACCCTCGGCGATCGCCTCGCAGTCGCCTTCAGCGAGCGGATCTTCTTTCATGCGACCGACAAGGTGCTCGCGATCGGCACCGACGATCCTACCCTCACACGCGAGACCGTCGAGCTCGCCTTCGATCTGCTCGACTCGTGCGACTGGGTGCTCGGACCAGCCACCGACGGAGGCTACTATCTGATCGGATGTCGCGGAGCGTCGTATCATTCGAGCGTTTTTCGCGACATCGAGTGGGGAACCGCCGGCGTCTTCCGTGCGACTCGCGAACGGATTCGAGCACTCGGAGCGACGCTTGCGATTCTTCCCTCGCATACGGACATCGACGAAGTCGACGACCTCCGAACGTTGAGCTCGACGATCTCCGGCGGATCGGGCAGAGTCACCGACGTACTGCGCACCTGGGGGTGGATCGAATGAAGATCCTGACATCGGAGCAGATGGCGAGCATCGATCGGCGGGCGATCGAACAGTTCCTCATCCCCTCGATCGTTCTGATGGAGAATGCCGCCGCCGCCGTCTGTCAGGCGATCGCTGAGCGCTTCCCGGAGGCCGACAGCATCGCGATTTTCTGCGGAAGCGGAAACAACGGCGGTGACGGACTCGCGATCGCACGCCATCTCGAAGGCAGAGGCGTCACGCCGCTGGTGATTCTGCTCGGCAACCGGCAGCGCTACTCTGGCGATGCCCGAACGAATCTGTCGATCTGCGAGCGCCTCGGACTGCCGATCATGGCCGTCGATTCCTCCGAGTCGCTCGATCATGCGCTCGCCCGCGCGTCGCAGACCGACCTTCTGGTCGACGCGATCTTCGGGACGGGACTCGACCGCCCACCCGGCGATACGCAGGCCGACGCCATTCGCGGCATGATGTCGCTCCGCCTGCCGATCGTTGCCGTCGATCTTCCGAGCGGCACCAACGGCTCCTCGGCGGAGCCATTCGAGCCGGCCATCAGAGCGGACCTCACCGTGACATTCGCCCAGCCGAAAATCGCGCATGTTTTCGAGCCGTCGGCCTCGCAGTGCGGTGAGCTCATCATCGCCGACATCTCGATCCCGCACTCGGCGGTCGAAGCCGAGAACGTGACGTTGTCCCTGATCACGGCGGACGAGGTCGCTCTCGTCGTTCCGCGAAGAGATCCCGCCTCACACAAGGGAACGCATGGTCATGTGGCCATCGTCGCAGGGTCGGCGGGAAAGAGCGGCGCGGCGATTCTCGGAGCGCGCGGCGCGCTTCGCGGAGGCGCGGGCCTGGTCACCGTGATCACCGACCCGGCGACGGCAGCCATCGTCGATTGCGCATCGATCGAATCGATGACGATTCCGATCGCCCTGACTCTCGAATCAGCAGGCGAGATCGCATCGATGCTCGAGCGATTCTCCGCGGTGATGATCGGGCCAGGCTTGCCGGATGACGAAGCGACTCACGGTGCGATCCGCAGTCTGGTCGAAGCGATCGAGCTGCCCCTCGTCCTCGACGCAACCGCCGTCAATGCATTCAGCGGAGCGGCCGGCATGCTCAATCGGCGCCGCCTCCCGCGCATCATCACGCCGCATCCAGGCGAGCTCGCACGCCTGCTCGAGACCGATACGGCGTCGATCAACGGTGATCGAACCGGCTCAGCGGCCCGTGCCGCTGCTCTCTCCGGATGCGTCGCCATCCTGAAAGGTCATCAGACCATCGTCGCCGACCCCGATGGACGCCTTGCTGTCAACCCGACAGGGAATGCAGGGATGGCGAGCGGAGGAATGGGGGACGTGCTCGCAGGACTGCTCGCAGCCCTCCTCGCGAGCGGTCTCGATCCGTTCGAGGGGGCGTCCGCCGCGGTCTTTCTGCACGGACTGGCAGGTGATCTGCTGCAGGAACGCTTCTCCGACCGCGGTCTGCTGGCCCGGGAGCTCGCTGACCTGATTCCGGCGGCATTCGAGAAGGTGCGGTCGGACGCGCGTTGATGGAACGGTTTCGCTCGGAAAGTGAACAAGAGACGCAAGCGATCGGGCGGCAGCTCGCCTCCCGCCTTCCACCCCATGCCGTCGTGCAGCTCACCGGAGACCTCGGAGCCGGCAAGACGCTTCTGGTCAAAGCGATCGCCGCCGCCCTCGGAGCCGATCCGGACCAGGTCAGTTCTCCGAGCTTCGCCATCGTCCACGAATATCCACTTCCCGATCGGCCGCCGCTGATCCACATCGACGGCTACCGCCTGACCGGGCATCGCCGCGAGTGGGACGAGATCGGCATCCCCGACCTGCTGCGCGAGCCCGGGTTGAAGTTCATCGAGTGGCCCAACGTCGAGCTGGCCCGCATCGGCGGACGCCTCCTCGACGTGCGGATTCTCATCAATGAGGACGACAGCAGGACGATCGAAGTGTCGGGTCTGGACTGAATCAGGTCACCAAATCCCTGATCGCGTCCATCACCAAAGGATCGTCCGCCGGATCGATCGTGCGGAGGTCGAGCGTAAGCCGGTCGTTGCGAATACGGCCGATGATCGCAGGGTCGCGCCGAAGCAGCGCACTGCTCATCGAGGCCGCATCGCCGTCGACCTCGACACCGACCGAGGCGATCGACTCGGTGGGTGTGGTTCCGCCGCCGAGGGCGCTGGAGGTCTCGACCAGAGAGAGGGGAAGCTGCGAGGTCATCCGCTCGCCGCGCTCCTGCAGGCTCTCCATCGATGCCGACAACATCCGATAGATGGGGATCCGCTCCTCGTGCTTCCGCGCGAGAAAGGTGCGCAGCGTCGCGGTGATGACGGCGTAGCTCTCTTTCCCGGCTCGAAGGGCGCGCATTAGAGGATGACGGCGGCATCGCTCGATGATGTCGCGGCGACCGAGAATGAGCCCGCCCTGCGAGGCTCCGATGAGCTTGTCGGTCGAACAGGTGATCACATCGACGCCGGAGGCGAGGAGGGCTCGGATCGTGTCGGACCGATGAAATCCGTACGGGGCGAGATCGACGACCTGACCGCTTCCTTCATCGTAGAGGAGCGGTATGCGCCTGGCGCGCGCGACCTCGACGAGCTCGGCCATCAGAGGCCTCTCGGTGAATCCGACGATCTCGAAGTTGGAGCGGTGCACGCGGAGGATCGCCGCAGTCTTTCGCGAGGTCGCCGAGGCGTAGTCTTCCTTCCGAGTCCGGTTCGTGGTGCCGACCTCGCGCAGCCTCGCACCTCCCTGCTGGATCACTTCCGGAATACGGAACGATCCGCCGATCTCGACGAGCTCACCGCGCGATACGATGACTTCCTTCCCGGAAGCGACTGCCGCCAGAAGGAGCAGCGTGCCGGCGGCATTGTTGTTCGTCAGAAGCGCCGCTTCGCAACCGAACAGCGGAATCGCCGCGCTGGCGATGTGCGCGTCACGAGATCCTCGCTCGCCGCTGGGGAGCGACATCTCGAGATTCGAATAGCCGCTCAGGATCTCCGCTGCTTCGTCCAGGATCGTCGGATCGATCGGAGATCGTCCGAGGTTCGTATGAATGAGAATCCCCGAGCCGTTGATGACACGGCGAAGCGATGGCCGGCACAGCTCTTCCACTCTCCTTTCCAGCTCCGCAGTGATCTCCTCGAGAGTGATGCGCTCGGCAGATGTGCCGGCTCCGCGAAGCTCCCTCAGCAGGGCAACGAGCGTGCTCTTCACGGTCTCACGTCCGACCCGTTCGATCGGCGCAAAAGCGGGGGCGCTGCTGAGGATCTTCTCCACGGAAGGAATCCTGCGCAGCGCCTCGGATCGCTTCGTCTTCTCAGCCACTCGGGGGCATTCCTTTCTCCTCCGGCGCCGCGGTTCGTCATCGACGGCTGCATCGGGTATTCTAAATCCTTCCAGGGGGCACTCGAACCGCAATGGCGATGACCATCGACGAGCAGATTGATTACTTCGACGAGAGTCTTCGTCAGTTGAAGGTCAAATACGAGCTCTTCTTCGCGGGAGCCCTGAAGATGCCTCCCAACGTCGAGCGCAGCCGGCTCGACAACCTCGTGCACGAAATGAGCAAGACGCACATTCGCGACAATGCCCGCAGATTTCGCTTCAGCACGATGGTTGGCCGCTATCAGCAGTATCGCGAGCTCTGGGGGCGGAGGCTGCGCACACGGGAAGAGGGGCCGCTGGAATTCCGCCGCCGGGCGGAGCTCTTTTCCGAGGAGGCGATTCAGGCCGCGAAGCAGGCCGCGCGCGCTGCTCCCGTTACCAGAGAGCGGCCCGAATCGTATGTAAGAGTGACGCGGGAGCCGGCTGGTGAGACGATCGAAGCGCTCTACGCACAGATTGTCGAAGCGCAGAGCCGGCTCGGAAAGCCCGCCAACGTGACCCTCGAGCAGGTTTCGGCGATGGTTCGGAAGCAGGCCGATGCGCTTCGAGAGCGATTCGGCATCGACGCCATCGTCTTCCGGGTCGAGACCGTCGAGGGAAAAGTGAAGCTGAAGGCAAGACCGGAGACCACTGAATGAACAGACTGAAAACCGCCGTACTCCTTTTCCTGGCCCTTTCGACCAGCGGATGTCTCGCATGGCAGGGCACTGTCGATCGGATACGACATGGTGAGAATCCCTACATCGATCCTCCCTACTACATCCGTTACCTCGATACCGGCACCCGCCTCGACCGCCAGATCCAGCAGGCGCTCGAAGCGTTGCGGCAGAATCCGCGTTCCCCCGCCCTTCACAACCGACTGGGCACTCTGCTCGTGGCGAAGGGATTTCCGAAACATGCCGAGCAGGAGTACCTCCGCGCCATTCTGCTCGATCGAAGGTTTCATCCAGCCTGGTACAACCTCGCGCTCCTTCGCCAGACGCGCGGCGATCAACTCGGCGCGATCCGTGCCCTCCGCAGGACCATCGATCTGAAGCCGGGCCACGCATCCGCACACTTCCAGTACGGACTGATTCTGGAGAAAAAAGGGCGAACCGAGTCTGCGATCGAGCACTATGCCAAGGCCTTTTCGATCAATCATGCTCTCCTCGACGTCAAGCAGAACCCGCGAATCCTCGACACAAGGCTCACGGCCCGGGCACTGATCCATCTCTATCCCGAATCGCACGCGCGCAGGAGCCTCGATCTGAACCCCACTCCTCCCGGGTACCAGTTCGTCGACAGGGCAGCTCCCTCGCCCGTTCCGGAGCCCGCGACGATCGTGACACCTGCTCCTCCCGTGACCGATCCCGGAGTGATCAGTCCGGCACCGGTCGGAATGCCGGAGGAAGAGGGCGACATCGAAGACGAACCGGAAGAGATCCTCCCCCCGCCGTAACGACAAGGAACGTCATGCAGCCGGACGAGCCCACGACCTCGACGACTCCAGAGAGTGAACTGATCCGCGTCCGCCGGGAAAAACTCGAGCGGATCATCGCTGCCGGCTTCGATCCGTATCCTACGAGGGCCGAGACCGACACGACCGTCGAGGAGATCGTCGCGCGGTACGGCGATTCATCCGCCGAAGCACTCGAGGTCGATCCGAAGAGGGTGAAGATCGCCGGACGGATCATGACCATTCGCCATCACGGCAAGACTGCGTTCGTCGACCTCTCCGAAAAAACGGCGCGCATTCAGGTCTACTGCCGTCGCGACGGCCTCGGCGAGAACGAGTGGCTGCTCTACGAGAATCTCGACATCGGCGACTGGATCGCGGTCGAGGGGATCGTCTTCCGCACGAAGAAGGGAGAGCTTTCGATCAAAGCCGAACGGATCGGCTTTCTCGCCAAGGCGCTTCGCCCGCTTCCCGAGAAATGGCACGGACTGACCGATGTCGAACAGCGCTACCGCCAGCGCTATGTCGACCTGATCGTCAACGACGACGTGAAGCGCACTTTCGACGCGCGCGCACGCATCGTTCGGCACATCCGCAACTTCTTCGACTCTCGCGAGTTCATCGAGGTCGAGACTCCGATGATGCAGCCGATCGCCGGCGGTGCCGCCGCCCGCCCCTTCGTCACCCATCACAACGCCCTCGGGATCCAGCTGTTTCTCCGCGTCGCACCGGAGCTCTATCTGAAGCGTCTGATCGTCGGAGGACTTCAACGCGTCTACGAGATCAACCGCAACTTCCGCAACGAGGGTATCTCCACGCAGCACAACCCCGAGTTCACGATGCTCGAGTTCTATCAGGCGTATGCCGGCTACCGCGACCTGATGGACCTCACCGAAGAGCTTCTCTCCGGACTGGTGAAGGAAGTGAGAGGAACGGACGTGGTGAGCTGGCGCGGCAGAGAGATCAGCTTCGCCCGCCCCTGGAAGCGCTACACGATGAAGGAGGCGATCGTCCATTTCGCCCGTGAGCGAGGTGTGGAGATCGATCCCGCAGCGCTCGATTCCCGCGACGAGCTCGTTGCGCTGGCCTCGAGGATCGGCGAGCCGCGCCCCGTCCGTGCCGATGGGACGGAAGGACCGAAGGGCGAGAAGGCGCCGGCGATCGCGGAGATGAACAGCGGAAAGCTTCTGGCCGAGCTGTTCGAGAGCGTCGCAGAGGAACACCTGATCGATCCGACGTTCATCACCGACTTTCCCGTGGAAGTCTCGCCGCTGTCCAAGCAGCGGGCAGACGACCCGCGCTACGTCGAACGCTTCGAGCTCTACGCCGGCGGCATGGAGATCGCAAACGCCTTTTCGGAGCTGAACGATCCCGACGAGCAGGCGCGCCGGTTCGAGCAGCAGATGGGCGAGCGCGCGCAGGGGGATGAAGAGGCGCATCAGATGGACGAGGACTACGTCCGGGCCCTCGAGTACGGCATGCCTCCGACGGGAGGTGAAGGGATCGGAATCGATCGCCTCACGATGCTGCTGACCGATTCGTCGTCGATCCGCGACGTGATTCTCTTCCCCCTGATGCGACCGCGAGCATGAACCTACGCTGGGAATTCGGCGTCGCGCTCCGCTATCTCTGGATGGCGCGCAAGCGCGCTCACACCGCCTTTCTGTCGCTGATCAGTACACTCGGGCTGGCCGTCGGGGTCGCGACACTGCTCATCTCGCTCGCGCTCCTCTCCGGCCTCCAGGGTCAGATCAAGTCGCGGCTGATCGCATCGAGCCCGCTGCTTCTGATCGAGCCGGCGGGACGCAACACGATCGCCGAGCCGCAGGAGGTGATCGCCGAATCACGCCGTCACGGAATGAGCTCGATTCAGCCGACCGTGTCGGGAATTGCCTGGGGCACCAGCGGAGAGACGGGACGCGGTCAGCCACTTCGACTCCGCTCCTATGACGAACAGGCACGGCCTGCGGCCGAAAAATCGTTCGGGCGCGAATGGCAGCTTCCCGACCAGGACGACTCGATCTATCTGACACGCGATGCCGCTGCAGGGCTCGGAATCGCTCTCGGCGACGAGGTGACCGCCGTCGCACCGCGGACTCGTCTCACTCCATTCGGTGCTGTTCCGGTCTGGAAGCGTTATGTCGTCACACGCCTTCTCCCTCCGGTGCTGGACGAGGAGAGCCCCGACGGCTGGCTCCCGTTCGACGAAGCCTCGCGCCTCTTCGGGACGGGCGGACTGCCCACGTCGATCGAGATCTACGGCGGAGTCAGTGAGTCGGCAGAGCGCGTCCAGCAGAAGCTTGCCGCGCGCTTCCCTGATCTGCTCGTGAAGACATGGAGGGAGATCAATCTCCCGCTGTTTCTGGCGCTCCGCCTCGAGAAGATCGTGATGTTCGCCACCATCTCGCTCATCATCTTCGTCGCCGCTCTCAACCTGATCTCCTCACTGTCGATGATGATCGTCGAGAAACGCCCGCAGGTCGGGGTTCTCAGAACACTCGGCGCGTCGGAGCAGGGAGTCCTCACCCTCTTTCTCGCGGTCGGACTTCTCATCGGGCTTCTCGGCACCGCCCTCGGGAACCTCTTCGGGCTCGGCCTCTCGTGGATCGCCGATCACTATCAGCTCATCTCTCTTCCCGGCGACATCTACTATGTCAGCTACATCCCATTTCAGATCGACGCAGCCGACGTCCTCGGCGTGAATGTCATCGCCATCACGCTGTCGATTCTCGCCACCTGGTACCCGGCTCGCATCGCCTCACGCCTCGACCCCATCGTCGCCATCCGCGACGAGTAGCCTTGAAGATGCCCGGGTACCGCGCATACACGAAGGCACCGTCAGTCCCGTAGGGACGGTTGACCGCCCGGGATGATTTCGGGCCAGGCGTTGAACCCCCTCCTCGCCTGTCTACTTCAGCCCGCCGTCCCAGTTCGTCACGAGGATCGCACCACTGGATCCGCGCGGCTGCGTGGTGACCGCCAGAAAACGCTCCCCGTCAGGCGCCATCGAAATGCTGGAGTTGTTCGTATTGACCTCGATCGGGAAGAGGGTCTTCGGCGCGCCGAGCCTCACGGAGCCTCCCTCGAACGACACCTCGACCGAGCTCACATGGTTGCCGCCGAGGTAGAAGATCTCCTTCCCATTCGGATGCCACCAGGCGGTATAGGCGACGTCGTTGGTGATCTGCCATTTGCCTCCCGGCCCGGGGAAGGGGGCGAGGAATGGGGTGCGCGCGCTGGTGGTGTTGTAGGTGATCCAGCGACCATCGGGCGAAAAGCGTGCGTCGTACTCCTGGTCCGGGCTCTCGATGACGACATACGGCTCGCCTCCGGCGAGCGGCAGCGCCATCACCGTGCCGCTCGGCCCACCTGCGTTGAGGAGGATCAGAGAGCCGTCGGGCGAGACGTCGGTCGGCCTGATCTCCGACCGGCTTCGAAACAACATACGTTCGGACGAGCTCCCGTCGACCGGCTTGATGAAGAGTTGAAACTCGTCGGACGTGACCGCCTGGAAAACGACGTTTCGGCTGTCGCGCGTCCAGACCGGACCAACGGTGTTGGCGTCGACGAATGAAAGCCGCATCTCGACGCCGCGTTCGATGTCGTAGACGTACACCGCACGCCTCGGATCGCCGACGACCATTGCCACCTTCTCCCCGTCGGGAGAGATGGCGACATCGGAGACGATCCGCGGCGCGATCTCACCCAGCTCGTTCCCCGAACGATCCATCCAGACGAGACCCGATCCGAGCGTCGCTCCTGCGGGGTGATACGCGAGAAGGCCGGTGGACGAGACCGAAACGATCGACCGCCACGTCCCCGGGTCGTGGAGAACGTTGTCGCGAATCGGGATCGGATCTCCCGTCAACGATCCGTCCTCCAGACGACGGGCCAGAAGCTTTCCCGACAGCACGTAAAGGACGTAGTCACGGTACGGCAGGCCATTGCTGGCCGAAGCCATCAGCTTTCGACTCTCTTCGCCCTCGATCGATCCGAGGAAGATCGCAGTATCGGGACTCGCAGGGCTCGAATGACTCGCTGCGATGTAGAGGAATCGCTTCCCGTCGGGGAGAAAGGCCGGCCAACGATGGGTTGTGTAGGGCGCATGAAGAGTCGTGACCGGCTCGGCGGCGCCTCCGCTCGAAGAGACCTGAAAAACTCCGGTCTGTGTGTGTGGCACGAAGAGAATCCGCCCGTCAGGACCCCAGCTTCCTCCGCGCGCGTCGGGCGCGTCGGCGATGGCTCGCGGCGAGGCGCCGTCGATGTCGACGATCATCAGCTTGCCGAGGGCGAAAAACGCGATCGAACGGCTGTCGGGACTCCAGAAGGGAAACTTCGCTTTCTCGCCGCCAGCCACCCCAAGCGCGTCTCCCGTCTCCAGAGACTGCAGCCACAACCGCGGACCCGTCTTCCCATAGGCGACATACGCCGTCCAACGTCCATCGGGGGAGAGCGTCACGGGCCCCGCCGTATCGCCGGTGACGAGGAACTGCGCATCGGCCGGCGGCGCAATTGCGCTGACCAGACGTTTCGGGGCTCGCACGGTAGCCCGCATGGAGATCCACGTTCCGGCGATCGCCACGATCGGAAGGACGATCGCCAGAGCCCAGGCGAGCCTCTCCCGCGACCGCCTGCGCTGCGAGGCAGCAGGAAGCGACGGCGAGGAGACGCCATCCCGAATCCACTCGAGCTCGCGCATCAGATCGTGCGCGCTCTGCCATCGTTCCTCGGGGTCCTTCGCCAGACACGTGGTGATCACGCGATCGAGCGATCGCGGTGTGAGCGGCTGGATCTCGGAAAGCGGTTGCGGCTCGCGATCGAGAATCGAGACGATGAGGCTCGCTTTCGTCTTTCCATCGAACGCCCGCCTGCCGGTCACCATCTCGTAGAGAATCGCGCCGAATGCGAACAGATCGCTCCGGGCGTCGGCCTCGAGTCCCTCGACCTGTTCAGGGGCCATGTACTGAATCGTTCCGACGATCGTTCCTTCGGCGGTCAACGGCTTGTGCTGCGTCACATCGTTGGCGACTGCGGGCCCGGCCGACGACGGCTCACTGTTCGAGAGGAGCCCGAGCGCCGGCTTCGCCAGACCGAAGTCGAGGAGCTTCGCCCCCGACCGCGTCAGCATGATGTTCCCGGGCTTCAGATCGCGGTGGACGATTCCCGAGCGATGGGCTCGATCGAGTGCCCCGGCAATCTGGATTGCAATCCGCAGCACCTGATCCATCGGCAGCGGACCCTTGGTCAGCCGATCGGCAAGCGTCTGGCCGTCGCACAGCTCCATGACGAGATAATCGAGACCTTCCTGCTCGCCGATGTCGTGGAGCGTGCAGATGTTCGGATGATTCAGACCGGAGATCACGCGCGCTTCGCGCTCGAAGCGAAGTTTGAACGCCGCATTGCTCGACAAGTGCGGCGGAAGCACTTTGATCGCCACGGAGCGGTCGAGTCGCGTATCGCGACCACGGTACACCTCACCCATTCCGCCCGCACCGATGGCGTCGAGAATCTCATACGGCCCGAGGCGTGTTCCGGGAGCGATCACAAAGGTGGAGCAAGAATACACCAGACTGGAGGGAAGGCCCGGGGAAGGAAAGGGTGAAGCGTGAAGGCAGATAATGGCAGATAGCAGATGCCATCTGCTTCACCCCTCCCCCACCTCCGCTGTCATGACGACCGCCGCCTCTCCGTCGGGGTAGTACCGTTTTCTGACGTACACGGGCCGGAAGCCGAGCCGGCGGTAAAACTCGAGCGCACCGCTGTTCCTTTCCCGGACCTCGAGCGAGATCGATCGCACCTTCTGTGATCGTGCGAAGGCGAGGCACTCGTGCATCAGCGCGAGCGCGATCCCGCGTCTGCGATGAGAGGGATCGACCGCGATCTTGTTCACATGCATCTCGTCGAACAGATACATGGCGAAGAGGTACCCGACGAGCTCGCCCGATTCCTTCCTGGCGACGCGGATGTAACGGCCCGCGGCCGTCAGCTCGCCGGCGAAGAGGGCGCGCCGCCAGCCGGTCGGAAAACTCGCCTGCTCGATCCTCGAGATGTCATCGAGATCCCTCTCACCGGTGGATCCGATCTCGAAGGACGCCTCACTCACGGACAGCGTCCTGCAGTCGCGCTTCCGCCTCGGCGAGCCGGACATAGATCGGCGTCACGTCCGATCGCGACTCGAGCTCTCCCTTCGAGCGCAGATCAGCTGCACGGCGTGCCGCGAGCAGAGCGACATTGTGCTCGCTCAGAACGAGACCGGCATCGAGCGTCAACTCGTAATCCGCCGCGGTACGCTCGAGCTCCGCGGGGAGGAGCAGAATCGGGCCGAGAACCGGCCGGCAGGCATCGAATCCGGAGGCGTAGAGCTCTCCTCGTCCTGCGTCGGCGATCACCAGCACACGTCTGGATCGCCCTTCCGCGACAAATGCCAGTGCCTCGTGCGTCGGCATCGCGCAGATCGGGCGATCGATTGCCCTCGCCAGGCCCTGAACCATCGCGAGTCCGATCCGCACTCCGGTGAACGAGCCCGGACCGCGCGTCACGGCGAAGAGCTCGATGTCGCTGATGGCGGCACCCGCTTCGCGCAGCAGCCAGTCGACCGAAGGCAGCAGCTTCTCGTTGCGTGACTCCCTCCCCTGGATGGCGATGGCACCGACCGTCCCCTCATTGGAAACGAGTGCGACGGAAAGGAGAGGGAGCGACGTGTCGACTCCGAGGATCATCTGGTTTGCTCGTTGTTCCGCCGCTACTCTCGACCTCACGCCAGCGGAGGCTCAGCTCCTCGTCATCCGCTGCGCGGCTTCCGGCATGCCGAGGTCGACCAGCTCGATTCCGACCTTCGGAGCGACGTCTTTCGAGCGCTCATCGCGATAGAACTCGCCGTAGAAAATCTTTCTGATGCCGGAGTTGGCGATCAGCTTGAAGCATCCCCAACAGGGGGACGCCGTGGTGTAGAGCTCGCCTCCCTCGATGGAGACGCCGTTCTTGGCCGCCTGAATGATCGCATTCGCTTCGGCGTGGACGGTTGCGACGCAGTGCCCGTCCTCCATCATGCATCCGACATCGTCGCAGTGCGGAAGGCCTCGGATCGACCCGTTGTAGCCGGTCGACAGAACGGTCTTGTCCCGAACGATCACTGCCCCGACGCGTTTCCGCGTACAGGTCGAGCGCGTCGCCGCCTGATGCGCGATCCCCATGAAGTATTCGTTCCAATCCGCTCGCAATCCGACCTCCGCCCAGGTGGGCGATTCTACAACATCGCCCGCGCCGGCACAGGCCGCCGGCTCCACGCACTGACGACCCCGCCTGTCGAGAATGCCAGGCTCGGCGGTCGATTCACGAGTCGCTCGATTTCGCAAACCCGCCCACCACCGAACACCCGTACGTGCATGGAATGTGCATCTTGGCGGGCTGCGTGACGAAAGCGAGGGTGTTGATCGTCGAGGACAATTCCGACCTGAGGCGCCTCTACGCCTTCGGGCTGAATCAGCGCGGGTACGAGGTCAAGCTCGCAGCCAACGGTGCCGAGGCCCTTGACCGGCTCGAATCCGAAAAGCCCGACATCATTCTGCTCGACCTCTTCATGCCGGTCATGAGCGGCTGGGACGTGCTCGACCGGATCGACACATTCACCGACCGGATCCCGATCGTCGTCATCAGCGGGACGACCGAACGCCCCACCGAGTCTCCCCACGCATCCATCGTCTCCTGGCTCTCGAAACCGGTGGCGCTCGACGAGCTGTGCCAGGCACTGGAGGAGGCGATCACCGTTCCGCCGGCGGGAGCGGAGCAATAGACGAGGGGCGAGGGGCGAGAGATCTGCCATCTGCCATATCTGCTATCTGCCATCAGTGCTGTCCAAATTAGCCCGGACTCAGGGGAGCAGCCCTGGGGTTTTCAGGGGTTTCGGTGTTGATCTGGTCGTTTTCAGGATGCGGCCTCCCATTTCTGCTGTCTCAATTGGCTAAGAAAAA
>DATKDP010000137.1:0-43354 GCA_035546335.1 Thermoanaerobaculia bacterium
CGATCTTCGGCCCGGTGACTGACGACACAGCGAACTACCCGCAACACTCTCCCCTGCGCCATGTGGCCGGAGATTCCGCAAAGGCCACCTTCGAGTTTGTACCCATGGTTCACCACCTCGTCCGTCACCAGGCCGAAGATCGGAATCTTCGGCCACGTGCGCGATCGTCCCCATGGCTCACGGCTTCGCCCGTCATAAGGCCGAAGATCGGAATCGGAATCTTCGGCCACTTGCCTCAGAACGACAGCAACAGCGCCTTCACACTCGGCGCCGGGCAGTCGACCTGCCGGCGCTCGAGCCATTCGGCGGCGGCCTCATGACCGGTCAGCGGAATGAAGTCGTCGCTGATGAAGAGGTAGGCGAAGAGAGAACCACCCCAGGGGTAGTGCTGCGGCTCGAATCGAGCATCGCGGATGCCGACTCCATCGGGCCCCACAGCAAGCCCTCCGAGCGCCGAGTTCCCCGTCACGTCGCGACGTCCGAAGCGGTGTCGCAACGCAGGGCCGAAATCGAGGTTGAACAGTGGCCCCGGATGTTCCGTGAAGCAGGTCTGATCGAGAAGCACGACGGAGCCCGCAGGCGGAACGGGAAGATGCGCCCGCACGCCTGCGATCATCTGCTCCTGCCGCATTCCGCTGGCGATCCAGAAGGCGGCAATCGATCCACTGACGATGAACGCCGCCGCGGCGATCACGCCGATGATCGCAGCGAAGGCCAGCCGGCCGAACGATCCGAGCCATCGGCAGCCAAATCCCACGATACCGGCGATGAAGAGGGCGACACCGGCCGTCGATGCGACTGCCGTTCGGTTCATGTCGCCGGCCGTCACCGGCGGGAGGTAGCCGACCGGCAGAAACACGGCGTATCCAAGCGCGAAGACGGCGAGACCCGCTAACGCAACCTTCGACCATGAGCCGCGGGACAGGAGCGGCCTCGACCCTGCTCCGTCGCCGCGGGTGATTACGAAAAGAGCGATCGAGATCCCGAGAAGGATCACGACCGCGAGCGCGCCGAGAAGACGATTCTCCTGAAGAGCAGTCTGGTCACCGAGGAGCCGAAGTGCCAGCATCGGAAGCTCCACTCCCAGATCGATCAGCGAGGCCTCGAGGACATCCCACCCCTGTGACAGATACCGGGCCGACAGGAGCGACGAGGCGAAGCTGTGATCCTCGGCAACTCGGACCGTCACCGCGGCTTTGATCAGCGCCACTGAAACGGCCGTGGCCGGAAAGAGAACGAGCGGCCCGACCCATCGCCGGCGCTCTCCGAGTCTCCATGCCAGCGCACCGCTCACCAGCGCCAGCGAAAGCACGGGCTCGTACGAGAGGCCGCTGGCGACGACGGCGATGATCGCTGCCACACTCCACGCCGATCGTCGCGCCGCGCCGGCTCGCACGGCGGCCACCAGGCTCCAGGAAGCGAAAAAAAAGAACAGCATGCTCAGATTGGCTTGCGCGGCGGCAAACCAGAGACGTGTGGTGGAGCAGTGTGGAAGGAGCGCATAGAGGATCGGCACGCTCACGGCGAGGGCTCTGGGAAGGGCGAGCGCCCGGAGGAAGAGGTAGAAGAAAGCGAGCGCGCCGTAGAGCACCAGTCCGTTCGTCAGATGAAAGGCCGGAGGCGCTTCGCCGAAGAGAAAATACTGCAGCGCCGTGTAGAAGAGGTGCAGGGGGCGCATTCGGGCATGCGGCTGCAGATGGAACAGATGGGAGGTGAGGCCGGTGAGCGACTGGTCGGGCGCGGTGCTCAACTGCTCCATGAAGAGCCAGTCGTCGCTGTAGAGGCCGAGCAGCGGTGCGAATGGAACGAAGGAGACGGCGAAGACCGCCAGGATCAGCAGCAGATCGAGCAGGGCCTGCATCTGCGGCCACGCCGCGGACTCGCTCCGCAGCGGCGGCGTTTCCACCCGATCCTCGGCGGGCCGCGGCGAGGGCGGCGCGAGGACGGAATCGTCCGAGTTGTCCATCTGACGACGCATGATACCGCGCAGTCCGGCCCGGAACCTGGTGCGAATCGTATGCTAGAATCCTGTTCGAGAGACCCGCCGTCGGTCCCCCAAACTCGCCAAAGTGACACTGATTCCGTCGACGCAATCAGAGAATCAAGAGATCGGACGCGCTGCGATATCGCCCGCGGGATGGCCGCTGCGACACTTCACCGTCGACGGGCTCGTCTCGCTGCTCACCCCCGCGGCACCACGATTGATCGAGATCAGCAAGGATTTCATCCGCGACGGCGTGTCGCTGAAGGCGCTGGCGCGAGCACTTCCCTCGATCCGAGGCGCGTCGGAGGCGGAATTGTGTTTCGCGGGCACGACCGACCTGACCGGCTGCGGCGGGTTTTCGTGGCAGAGATATCGAGGGTACCTCGCGGTGCAGATCGCGCAGGCGCGATTCCTCGAATGCTCGATGTTCCGTTTTCTTCTGGGGAAACCGTCGCCCGCCGTCGAAATCGCTTCGGTGATCGCGCGAGTCGAAGACTTCTGTCGCGATCTCGCGCCCCTCGGTGCGTGCATCGAGATTCATGCGGAGATGGAGAGCGATCCCGCGGTCCTCAGGGAGTTGATGCGCAGCACGCCGGTCGCGATCGTCGCCGATCTGGCGAACATGAGAGAGATGGGGCTGGGCATCGATCAGTTGCTGGAGATCGTCCCACTCGAACGGATCGCCTACGTTCACCAGCGCAATCTGCCGGGTGTCTGGATCGAGCACGGCGCAACGCTCGACGACGAGTCGCGATGGCACGAGCTGCTTCCGGAGGGCGCGTTCCTCTGGGAGCCTGCCACGATCGATGATCCGAAGAGAATCGAGGTGCTGTTCCGTGAGTATCGAACGACTCATTGAGAGCATCGGATTGTCCGCTGCGGAGCTGAAGCGATACCTCCTCGCCGAGATCGACGAGTTTCTCGAGGCGGAGAGCCCCGAAGAGAAGGAGGAAGAGCTCGGCGACGTTCTCTTCGCCCTCATGTCGATGGCCTGGGCCCACTCCGGCCGGCATTACCCACTTCGCGTCGAGGCGTTCGAGCCGAAAGTCAGGCAGCGACTGCGCCGCTACGGCACCCTGACCCGGAGGCCGAAGAAGTTCCTGCACGATCGAATCCCCGAGCTGAAGTTCGGCGTGCTCCACTTCGCCTTCGGAAACTTCGCGGGACCGTGGTCGGAGTTCGATGCACTGCGGAACGGAACCGTCGCTGAGATCCAGCTGCTGACCGAGGCTCCCTTCGGCCGGGACGCCGAACCGACCAATCACTGCATCGTCACCTTCGACGAAAACGATGCGATCGAATACCAGATCATCGGAGCCGCCCCCGACGTCGGAGGCGGAAACACGGTTCTCTGCCGGATTCCCGATTTCATCTTCCGCTGCGCGAAAGAGCGGTTGACGTTCGACGAGCTCGCCGGGTACCTCTCGCTCCAGGTGCTCGCGGCGATCGAGGGGCTCGCCCTCGCGCCCGGAGCCGTCGCGCACTTCCATAGTTGGGAGAGCGGCGTTCTCGCCGCCTCGGAGGAGTTTCGTTCGCACATCGGTTCATTCGAAACGATTTTCTCTCCCTATCTGACCGTCGCACGCCTCGAGTCGTTCGTGAAAGGGGTGGGCAGCGACGGATGGACCATGACCCGCGAGGAGATGGCGATCGCGTCGGGCTATGAACGGGCGCTCTGTGCCAGATCGAAGCGCATCGTCGTCGAAAGCTCACTCGATCGCGACTTCTACGGGCAATGGGATCAGGCCGGCAGGCTCGAGCCACGATCGTTCGCCGGCGAAGGGCGCGTATCCTTCCCTTCAGCGCCAAGCGACGAGCGAAGACTCCATTTCGTCGCCGGCGGGCGGCCGGTGCGTGAAAAGGGATTCGTGGAAGTCTGCAGACAGTTCGCCTCCGTCCGCGAATGGGCGGCGGCGCGCGGCATCGAAGTCTCCCTGTCGATCCTCTGTCGCGAGCGCCGGACCGAGAAGGGATCGCAATACATCGAAGAGATCGAGCGTGCCGTGCTCGAATGCGGCCTGAGCGACCACGTGACGATCGAGCAGAAAACATCGCTCGATGCGCTAAAGCGGCGCGTCGCCTCGTCCGCAGCACTGATCATGCCTTCTCTCTATGATTCGTTCGGTCTGATGGCGACCTATGCCGTCGAAACGAGAAGGCCCGCCTTCGTTTCCCGGCATGCGGGAGTCTCGGAGTGTATTGCATCCCCCGAGTTCGTGTTCGATCCTCTGATCGAGGGAAGCCTCGCCGCTGCGATCGCCGCATGGTACGAAAAGCGGCCGGTGTTCCGGTTCGAGTCTCCCTTTCCTTCGTATCGCGACCTCTACGTGACCGCCGAAGGAGAGCGATCATGGGAATAGGGGGCGATCTCATCGGAGACCTCGAGCAGTTGCTGGTGGCGAGGACTCTGCAGCGCAAGGGGCCGAAGGCACTCTTCCGGATGACGGGGGCCACCTCGCAATGCTGGCGGGCGGAGATGGAAGTTCAGTCGATGTATCAGGGCATGAGATGCCTTCTGCTTCCGTCGGCCACCATCGCCTCGTCGCTGCTGCTCGAGCTGCTGGGCCTCGAGCCCGGAAGAGAGATTCTGGTGACGCCTTTCGGCTGGGTTTCCAACTGGTCGTGCATCCGTCGCGCACGCCTGGTGCCGCGCTTTCTTCCGCTCGATGATCGCCTGCAACTGAAAGCCGCCGACGTCGCCGAACGAATCACCGAACGAACCGGCGCGGTGATCGTCACCCATCTGCTCGGACGCGGCCAGCAGGAGATCGAGGAGATTTCCCGCGTGTGCACCGCGCGCGGCATTCCCCTCTTCGAGGACATCGCACAATCGTTCGGTGTATCGGTCGGCAGACGCCGCGCGGGGAGTTTCGGAACGGCCGCCTGGTGCTCGATGAACCACAACAAGATTCTCAGCACCGGGGACGGCGGATTCGCTCTGGTGCGCGACGAGGCACTCTTCGGACGATTGAGCGCATGGCACGACCACGGGAACATCATGGAGAACGGCAAGCGCCGGCCTGCGACGGTTCTCGAGCCCGGTCTCTCGCTGCGAACCAGCGAAGTGGTCGCCGCCGTTCTGCGTGCGCAACTGGCGCGCTATCCCCTGGTGCGAGCCCGCATCCTGTCGTTCCATGAAGCGGTCGCGCGCGCCTGCGAGGGACTCGGACTCGAGCTCATCGAGGCCTGCGAAGGAGACGTCCCCTTCACCGTGCTGTTCAGACGGACGCCGGAGATGCGTTATCCTTCGCTGCTCGACGGCGGGTGGCATGTCGCCTCCAACGTGCCATGGCTCGCGGACGAGCTCGCGAATGCGTCGAAGAGCGATGCCGCGCTGGAGACGACGATCGAGAGGCTGCGTTCGACCGCTGCGGTGGGCACGGGGTTCGTCGACTCGTATCATGGGATCGACATCGGCTTGAGAATCACCGATTCCATCGCGGGAGTGCCGCGGCTGGTCGAGGAACTGGAGAAACGGATATGAAGCTGTGCTTCATCGGGTCCGGAATCGAACGAGAGAAGAGCCGGCTGAACGGCATCGAGGTGCAGGCGATCGCCCAGGTCGTCGGCCGTCATTTCGATACGCTCGTCTTCGGAGGATCCAGCCTTGGGCTCATGGAGGCATTCGCCAGAGCCTTCGCCGCAGGCGGCGGTCAGATCATCTCCGTCGTTCCGCGATGGCTCGAGCGGCAGGGCTTCGTCTATTCCGGTTGCGATCCCCTCTTCTGCAATGATCTGGCCGAGCGCAAGAAGCTGATGTTCGACGAGACCGACGCCGTCCTCTGCTATCCCGGAGGCATCGGGACGTGGGACGAGCTCTTCGATCTGCTCGCACGGCGCGCCGTCGACTCCGAGCCTGCCTGTCCGCCGATCTATCTCTACAACTGGGAGAAGTACTACGCGCCGCTGCTGCTCCAGTTGGAGGTCGCCCTGGAGGTCGGACTCGTCCACCCCGAGACCGTGGCCATGCTGCATCCATTCGAATCGGCCGAAGCGCTCGCGGAGCTCCTCAGTCATGGAGCCTGAGACCGATCCGTTTCTGATCCCGCGCGATCCTGGAGAAGAGCGGGCGAACGAGGTCGTGCGCGAATTCCTGATCCGCGCCTCTCCCCCCGCTGCAATCTTCCGTCAGGGCGGAAGCGACGGCGGCTACGCCCTCGTCGTTCCGCGAATGCGCGGCGAACGCCTGCTCACCGTTCCCGGAGTCAACGAGGCCGACTTCCACTTTCACGGGAACAGCGGAACCACCAGTGCGCGCCTCGCCGATTTCATCGCCGGCGCCGTGCAGGAGTCCGGTGCCGACCATCTGAAACTTCCGCTGCTGACGAATCCGCAGGCGAGCCTGCTGGCCGCGCAGCTCTCGGAGCGACTCCCGGAGTGGCGGCTCTCGACAGCGCTTTCGGCGGTTTGCCCGACGGCGGCCGGCGTCGCGACAGAGCCCGGCATCCTTCGAAAGGCGATCCTTCGCGCCGAACGCGAGGGATTGCTCGTCGAGGCTTCCTCTACATTCCCAGCCGAGGAGATCATCGCGCTCCATCGACAGCGCTGGGGAAACAATCGAGGCGACAGTTTCTTCGGAATGCTCCAGGCGCTCCTCTCCGGGGGACTGGCGGAGCTGGTGACGGCGCGGACGAGGGACGGCCGCCTCGCTGCCGCGCAGCTCGACATCCTCGGGACGAAGACGAGGCACTGCTACTATGTCGCCGCCGACATCGAACAGGCATCGGGAGGAGGGACCGCCGTGCTCGGGATCCAGTGGCGGCGTTTCCTTCTCTCGTCCAGTGCCGTCTATTCGTTCGGCAGGGGAAGCGAGCGATACAAGTATCAGTTCGCCACCTCATGCCGCGAGCTCTTCGAGATCCGAGGATTCTATGCTCCCCGCCCGCTGCTCGAGGAGGGATGATGCGATCGTGGATCAGGCGATTCCCCGAACGATTGCGTGCGCGCGCGAAGTCTCGCCTCGCCCTGGCCGGCGAGGACTGGCGCTATCAGAAGTTTCGTCTGTCGGAGTGGTTGAACGACTACCCGTCGGCCCGCGCCGAGTTCGAGAAAGCCCAGGGCTACCCTCTCGACCTCCGCAACCCGCGAAGCTTCAACGAGAAGCTGTGGTGGCGCAAGATTCACGATCACAACCCCCTCTTCCCTCTGATCGTCGACAAGTTCACGGCGCGCCGATTCGCTGTTCGGACCCTCGGGAAGGCCCGCGCCGCAGAGGTGTTGACTCCCCTCCTCTTTCATACGACCGATCCCGAGCGAATTCCCTTCGACCAGCTTCCGGAGGAGTGTGTCATCAAGGCGAGTCACGGCTGGGCGATGAACATCATCCTGCGAAAGGGACATGTCCGGACGCGCGACGACATCATCGACCAGTGCCGGCCGTGGATGGTGGCGCGTCATGCACTCGAGTTTCACGAGTGGGCGTACTCGAAGATCACGCCCCGCATCCTCGTCGAAAAGCTGCTCCAGGGGCCCGGTGGCGCGCCCCCTCAGGAATACAAGTTCCACATGTTCGGCGCCCGATGCGAGCTCATTCAGGTCCTCGATTCCGACACGTGGTACGAAGGAACGTTCGACCCCGGCGTGACACCCGCACTGAATTTCTACACGCCCGAATGGAAGAAGATCGAGATGACCTGGTTCTTTCCCGCTGGCCGGATGCAGCCTCCTCCTTCGAACCTCGGTGAGATGCTCGAGCTCGCGGAGCAGCTCTCCCGCCCCTTCGACTACATGCGCGTCGACTTGTACTCCGTCCCGGATGGAATCCGGCTCGGCGAGCTGACGCCCTACCACTCCAGCGGACTCGGACCCATCGTCCCGAGGGAAATCGACTTCGAGCTCGGGGCGAAATGGAAGCTGAAGCGGGGGTGGCGGTGAGCGTGGGGAGAAGAGTGGGCGAAGATTCCGATCTTCGGCCCGGTGACGGACGACTGACGGGCCCCGTAGTACGTCGATCCTTCCCCTCTCCCCACGACGATCTCGGCTACGAAGCATCATGTGACCATGGGGAGAGGGGTCAGGGGTGAGGGGCCATGAGCGCGCTGCGTTCACCGAGGTATGATCCGATGAGTGAGATACCAGATTCGAGGCAGTGATCGCACGAACGAGCGAAACCTCCGGAAGGGGTTGACGGAGGCGGAGCAAATCCTCTGGGCGATGTTGCGAGGTCGCCGGCTGGGCAGGCTGAAGTTTCGGCGGCAGCATCGAATCGATTTCTTCATCGTCGACTTTTTTTGTCCGCAGTTGCAGCTCGCGATCGAGCTCGACGGCGCTCCGCACTTCACGGATGAGGGACGACGGAACGACGCGATTCGGAATCGTTATCTCGAAGCTCTCGGGATTCGAGTGATTCGTTTCGAGAACCGTGAGCTCATCGCAAATGCGTGGATGGTCGAGCAACGCATTGCGAGGGTCGTCGAGGAAGTGCAGGCTTCGCGGCTGGCTGGTGATCACGCGACCCCTCACCCCTGACCCCTCTCCCCATGGTCCTATCGTTCCGCTCGTGCAGATCGTCGTGGGGAGAGGGGCACCACCGCCCCGTGGTAGGACGATCCTTCCCCTCTCCCCACGACGATCTCGGCTACGAAGCATCATGTGACCATGGGGAGAGGGGCACCGCCGCCCCGTAGTACGACGATCCTTCCCCTCTCCCCACGACGATCTCGACTACGAAGCATCATGTGACCATGGGGAGAGGGGTCAGGGGTGAGGGGCCATGAGCGCCCTCGGGATGACCGTACGGCCTCCTTCCAGCACGATCGAGCGCGCCTCGGGTAACCAGACCTGACACTCCCCCACGTCGTACACGCGAGGCTCGCCGCGCACCGAATAACGGCTGATGACTTCGTTGTAGCGCGCTCGATCCTCCCTGGCGCAGACGACGATCGCTCCCAGCTCTTTCCCGCCGAGGAACGATGCCGGATCGTGCCAGACGTGGGGCTCGAATCCGTCCTCGACGGTCAGCGCCTTCCGCTCCGAGTAATAGGCGATCTCGCTGCTCCAGGTCGTGACCGGATGACTGGGACCTTCGTGAACCAGCAGGCCGAAGACGACGACTCCGCTTTCCGGCGGAGTGTAGCGACGAATCACGTCGCCGACGGCGAGCGCCCTCGTGCGCCCGACGCTCAGCTCCTTGCGCACATGGCGGCCATAGCCCCTGCTGAACGCGAACAGATTCCAGCCGATCATCACGAGAACGAGCAGGGCTGCGATGCGCCGGCCTCCCGTACGCGCGGACCAGACGATCGTAGCCACTGCCACCGCGGCGGCCAGAAACACGGCAGAGGAGACCTGGTAGTAGTCGAGATAGTGGTGAACCCTGATGAAGAGGAGAACCGGCAGCGCGAACAGGAGCAGGCACACCAGCAGAATCGCCTTCGAACGGCGGTCGCCGAGCAGCAGCGCGCCGATCACCACCGCGGCTCCCACGAGCCCTCCCGCATTCCGCGTCACGACTCGATCCCAGAAGATCGTCTTCAGCAGAACCAAATCGAAACGATCGGCGAGCGTCCCGAGGTAATAGGTCGACTGCGTCGCGACGGTAGTCAGGGCGCCATAGGGGTTTCGACCTCGGATCAGATCGGCGTAGCGCGTCCAGAGGCCTCCGAAGGCGAAAGGGATCGCGAAGGCTGTCGTCACGACCGCCATTCGCCGCCAGGAAGGGATTGCAAAGCGGCTCGTCCGCAGATGCGAAACGAGAAGAACCAACAGCATCACCACGAGCATCGGAAAGGCGGTGAACAGCTTCTGCAGCATGGCGAGAGAAGCGAATGCGCTGAAGAGGAAAGCCGAGCGCCAGCTGGGGGACGAATCGCGCAGGTCGAGCGCGTAGGGGATCGCGGCCAGGGTGAAGAACACCGCGGCGGTCTCCACCAGAAAAGCCCTCCCGTAGAAGAGGTAGAGGGGACTCGACCAAAGCAAAGCAGAGAAGATCCATGCGGTCTCTGGCGGCAGCTCGAGGCGACGCGCCGTCGAAAAGGCTGGCCAGGCACAGGCGAGCAGGAAGGCGAAGCTCACCAGACGACCGACCGGATCGAGGTGGAGTCCGCCCAACCGGGCGATCGCGGCGACGATCGTCTGGTAGATGGGAAACTCGTACGGGATCTCCCACGGATATCCGAGCACGGGAGTCTGATAGGGGATCTGCCATCCCTCCCGGATCATCCAGTAGGAAGTCAGCGCCGTCTGCGTCTGACGAAAGGCCTCCCACTCCAGGAGAGGCTGCGCCGCGTAGCGGACGGCTACCCACGCTGCAATGGCTGCGGTCATCGCCGCGAGGACGGCCGGCCAATGCGCCTTTGAAAATGCGGCGAGCTGCTCTTTGAACATCGTCAAGGGTACTCGTTCGCCATCACGACGTGCGGGACGCGCTTCACATCTCCTCTCCGGCGCGCTCGATGGCGCGCACGATGCGCAGATAGGTTCCGCAGCGGCAGAGGTTCGCCTGCATCTCCTCGATGATCTCCTCGCGCGTCGGAGTCCCGTTGCGCGCCAGCAGCGCCGCAGCCCGCATGATCTGTCCCGACTGGCAGTAGCCGCACTGCGGTACCTGCTCCGCGATCCATGCTCGCTGCAGCGGATGTTCGCCTTCGGGTGAGAGCCCCTCGATCGTCGTCACTTCCCTTCCGGCGGCCGCCGCAACGGGTGTCAGACAGGAAAACGCCGCGCTTCCATCGATGTGCACCGTACAGACTCCGCAGGTGCCCATGCCGCAGCCGTACTTGGTGCCGGTGAGACCCAGCTTGTCTCGCAGCACCCAGAGGAGCGGCATATCGCCGGGAGCCTCGACGACCACCGGAGATCCGTTGAGCGTCAGTCTGATCACCTGATCACCCACGCGCGCGTCCCCCTTCGACGGAGATTTCGTGATTCCTGATCGGGAGCGAGCGGATTCGCGGGCCTCCCGCGTCGTAGATCGCATTCGTCAGAGCGGGGATCACCGCGGAGACGACCGGCTCACCGACGCCCCCCCAACCAGGTTGACGGCTGAGCACCCAATGCGTCTCGACCTTCGGCATCTCGCGGATGCGCAGCATCGGGTAGTCGTGAAAGTTGGACTGAGCGACGCGACCGCGATCGATGGTGATCTCTCCGTACATGGCGGAGGTCAGTCCGAAAGCGACGCTTCCTTCGACCTGCGCTTCCGCATTGCGCGGATTGACGAGGAAGCTCGGATCTCCGGCGACGACGACCCGATCGACCCGGAACCATCCCTTTCCGTCGAGCGTCACTTCGACGACGACCGCATAGAATGCGTCCGCCTGCTCCTGGACCGCGAGCCCGCGGCCGCGACCGGGACCGAGGGGACTTCCCCATCCGGATTTTCCCGCGACCTCGTCGAGAACCGCGCGCAACCGCGCGGCGCGCTCGCGGGGGCGGAGGTCGTGTGTGATCTGACCCTCGAGCGTCGCCGTGGGAACGATCGCCGGCGTCTTCTCGGGATCGAGCAATGTGCGCTGCAGCTCATAGGGATCTCTTCCGGCGGCTCGAGCCAGCTCGTCCAGAGCGCTCTGCGTGACGAACCCATGGATCGAGAAGCCGACTCCGCGCATCTGCCCTTCGGGAACGTGCGAGGAGCGGCTCACGAGCTCGACTCGCATGTTCGGAATCGCATAGAGGAGTGAGTCGGAGCCGAACCTGTTGCGTACCTCGTCGGTCGAAGGAGCCGCGATGCGATGCCACCACGCCGTGATGTTTCCCTCCCCATCGAGGGCCGCGCGAATGCGGGAGAGACTGGCGGGGCGGTAGAAGCCGTGCTGCATGGTGTCTTCACGACTCCAGAGCAGCTTCACGGGCGTCCCTCTCATCGCCCTGGCGATCTGTACGGCCTGGGCGACGAAGTCCGTTTCCTGACGGCGGCCGAAGCCGCCTCCGATCTGAGTCACGTGCAGGATTCCTCTGCCGGCCGCCATCCCGGCAGCCTCGGCAGCCGTCTCCATCGCAAACTCGGGGACCTGCGTCGGCGCCCACACCTCGAACCTGCGCCTGGTCACCAGCGCCGTGCAATTCATCGGCTCCAGCGCTGCGTGCTCGAGATACGGAGTGAAGTAGTCCGCCTCCAGCGTCCGTGCCGCCGATGCGATGGCACCTTCCACGTCGCCATCGTTCCGAAGTGATCGATCAGGAGGGCCCTCGAAACCTTCCATCAGACCGGCGCGAATCGCGGCGCTGTCCACACTCGCCCATGTGCCCTCGTCCCAGATGACCTTCATGGCATCGATGGCGCTGCGCGCCTGCCACCACTCGTCGGCGACGACCGCCACGGCGCCGGCGTCCGGAAGAACGACGACCCGCTGCACGCCCGGACGACCGAGAGCCGCCTGCGCGTCATGCGCCACGAGCCTTCCGCCGAAGACGGGACTCATCGCGATGGCGGCATGCTTCATTCCCGGAACCTCCACGTCGATTCCGTACGTCGCTGATCCGTCGACCTTGCCCGGCAGATCGACGCGATCGACCGAAGCGCCGATGGTTCGCCACTCGCTCGGATCCTTGAGCTCGACCGAATCGGGATCCGGCACGGGCACGTCTGCGGCATCGGCGGCGAGCTCACCATAGGTCAGCCGCCTGCCGGTGCTCGTGTGGGTGACCACACTGTTCTTCGCGACGAGCTCCGACTCGTTCACGCCGAGGCGCTTCGCTGCAGCCCTGACGAACATCGTCCTGATCTGAGCGCCGGAGGTTCGAAGCAGCATCTGGGAGCGGCTCACTCCCTCGCTGCCGGCCGTCGTGGTCCTTCCGTAGATCCTGCCTCGACGAAGATGCGTGGCGATTGAGATGAGCTCCGTTTTGACCTTCGACCAGTCGGCCTCCAGCTCTTCGGCCAGAAGCTGCGCCATCGCGGTCATCGTGCCCTGTCCCATCTCCATCTGTGCGATGCGGATCGTGATCGTGTCGTCCGGCGCCACGACGATCCAGTTGAAGACTTCGACCGAGCCCGACGGCTCCGCCATGCGTCCCCAGGGCATGTATCGCAGACCGATCGCGAGCGCCCCCCCGGCGGCGAGTGCCGCCGAGGCGATGAACGTCCTGCGCGAGATCGGCATCGAATCGGTCATCGTCGATTCTTCCTGTCACCTTCCTCAATCATCGACACGATGTCGAGGAGCGAAACCGTCGTGCAACGAAGCAGGCCGGCCGCTATCGGCTGCCTCAGTAGAAGACGTGTGAGAAATGCGTGTTGCCAGCATCCAGTAGCTCTCCCAAGTGTCGACGTCGGGTGGCGGCGGCGGGTCGAGAACGAGAGGTATCACCCACTCGGGGTGCCGCTCGATCAGCAGACGCGCGCCCCCTTCCTCCCGAGTGCCTATCAGATGCTTCCAGATGCTGCGATCGAGCAGGACGGGATGGCCCGGCTCTTCGCCATAGATGGCTCGGACGACACGGGCACCCGACCGCCGGTAGAGCGCGATGGCCGCATCGATGATCGCCGGGGAGATCCCTGGCTGATCGCCGAGAAGGATCACCGCCGCGTCGACCTCCGGCGATGTCGCCTGAAGGCCAGCCGCCAGCGACCATCCCGCTCCCGACGCATACTCGCGACTCACGGCGATTCGAGCGCCCGGGTTGAGCCGGATGTCCGCGGCGATGCGTTCGGCCTCGTGGCCGAGCACGACGATCACTTCCGAGAGGGCCGCAGCGGCCGCCGCATCGATGGCATGCTGCAGGAGGGGCTTTCCATCGAGCGGAAGGAGCTGTTTGATTCTTCCCATTCGCGATGACTTGCCTGCCGCCAGAATGATCCCGGCGATCATCGAGCGCCCCGTCCGTTTCGTACGGCTACGATCTGAGTCATGATGGCGAGCGCGATCTCCTCCGGAGTGCGAGCACCGATATCGAGGCCGATCGGTGCGTGGATCCTCCCGATCTCCTCGCTCGACAGTCCGGCAGCCAGCAGCAGAGCGACGCGACGTTCGTGCGTTTTTCGGGATCCGAGGGCACCGACGTAGGGAGCCCGGCTTCGCAGAGCGGCCACCAGCGCCGGATTGTCCAGCTTCGGATCGTGCGTCATCACGACGACATGACTTCGTTCGTCCAGCCGGATCTTCGAGAGAACTTCGTCGGGCCAGCCGACGATCAGCTCGTGTGCCTCGCGGAAGCGATCAGGCGTGGCGAAATCGCTGCGGGCATCGATGACGACGACGCGAAATCCCAGCTCTCCGGCGAGTCTGGTGAGAGAGATTGCGATGTGAACCGCACCGATGATGATCAGTCGCGGCGGTGGCAGATGGACTTCGATGAACACCTTCGAGCCTGCAAGCTCGACGACTTCCGATCGCCCGGAAGTGAGATGTGCGGTCGCATGTTCACTCGCGAGCCCGTCGAGCTCCACGCTCCCCAGACTTCCGGCGGTCACACCGGAGGCGTCCGCAAGCAGCTTGTTGCCAACACCACTGCCGGAGACCACGGTGGCCACCGCGACCGGCAGCTCCTCCTCGAGGCAGCGAGCGAGACGGCGAACGATCTGCTGACGCGGCACCGCCGGATCCTCGGGGCGCTCCCACGGCTCGACGAAGACTTCGATCGTACCGCCGCAGGAAAGACCGACGGCCCAGGCGTCTTCGTCGGCGACTCCGAAGCTGAGGAGCCTGGCGCCGCCACCGCGCAGGACTCGCCGCGCCTCCTCGACGACCGCTCCCTCCACGCAGCCGCCGCTGACCGATCCGGCGAGCCGGCCGCTCTCACTGACCGCCATCTTCGCACCCACGCGGCGCGGCGACGAGCCGACGGTCCCGACCACGGTGGCCACGGCGACCGCTTCTCCCTTCTGCTGCCACGCTTCGACGGCGGCCTTGATGTCGTTCATCGCCAGCGCCAATATACCCGATGCCGGACGAACCAGGTCCCGAAGGAACGATTGAAAATAGCCCGGGACGCCGGGAAGCTGTACTGAGGGAGGACACCGGAGTTCTCGACTATACTCGTCCCCGCCCGAGTCGATGACCATCTCCATTCCTCATTTCGACAAGCGCCTCGCCCGGCCGCTCATCGGAGTCCTGCTGGTGCTCGTCGCGCTGATGCGTATCGTCAGCACCTACGGCGTCTTCAGCCAGACCATGGACGAGCCGTCGAAGCTGTCCTCGGGGATGCATCAGCTCGTATACGGTCATTTTCCACGCACCCATGATCACCCACCGCTGGGGCTCATCACGCTCGGAATCGGGCCGAGACTCGCCGGAATCCCCTATGAAGCCACCGCCAACCGTTGGGATGATGGCAACCGCGTCCTCTATCACGAAGGAACCTACCGGCGGAACCTCGCGCTCGCACGGATGGGAGTCCTCCCATTCGTGATCGCAACGGCCGTCCTGACTTTTCTCTGGGCGCACAGGCTTTTCGGTATTGCAGTTGCCCTCGTGTCGCTGCTCCTGCTCACGTCCCTCCCCGAGTTTCTGGCGCACGGAGGCATCGCGTCGAACGACATGGCGATCGCGGCGACTCTCATGGCGGCTCTCTACTGTTTCACGCTCTGGCTCGAGCGCCCGAGTTTTCCGAGAAGCATCGCGCTCGGAATCTCGCTCGGGCTGGCGCTCGCTGCGAAATTCTCAGCACTCGTTTTCTTCCCCGCCGCGGCCGCAGTGATTGCCGGCTGGCGATTCTGGTTTCTGCGCCGGCGCGATGGAGATTCGCAGTCCGAACCGGGGACGAGAACGACGCCTCGCGTTTGGTTGGGTGCCGCCGTCACGATCGTCGTCGTGGCGTGGCTCACGGTCTGGGGCAGCTACGGTTTCGCGACCGGAGGGGTGACCGCGGAAGAGATCCGAGTCGAACTGAATCTCGACGACCATCTCGGCGCGGGCGGGCGAGCCAGCCGAGTGGCCTATGCGATCGCACGGCGCACGCCGGCCATCGAATATCTCGTCGACCTGGCCAAAGCAGTACGACATCAGACTGATGGGCACACATCGTATCTGTTCGGCGAGGTGACACCGCGGGGACTCTGGTACTACCTCCCGGTTGCTTTCATTTTCAAGACGCCCATCGCCTTCACGATCCTCGGGCTCACGAGCGTTCCGATCGCCCTTTCCGAAGCGGCGCGGAAGCGATCGTGGGGCATTCCTGTGCCGCTCCTGGCCGCCGCGGCGATCGCGATCAGCTGCATGTTCTCCAACATCGCCGTCGGCCTGCGATACATTCTGCCGATCTATCCCCTTCTCGCGATCTCAGCGGGATTCGCGGCGGTCCACCTCTGGACGGCAGGATGGACAGCCGGAGGACGATTCCGCCGCGCGACACGCCCGATCGTGGTTTCATTGCTCGTATGGCACCTGGCGGCGTCGGCGCTCGCGCACCCCGACTATCTCGCTTACTTCAACGAGCTGGCTCGACGTCCGGATCGGATCATCGTCGACAGCAATCTCGACTGGGGTCAGGACCTGCTACGCCTCGAAAAAGAGCTCCGACGCCGCGGCGTGGAGTCGTTCTCGATCGCCTACTTCGGGAGCTGCCAGCTCGAACGACACGACCTCCCTCCGTTCACGCGGCTGGAGCCGGGGGATCGGGCGACGGGATGGATTGCGATCAGCGTGTCGCTGCTCCGGGGGATGGGTCCCGGCCCGGCGGCGTATGCCTGGCTGCGCGAGCTCACGCCTGTGGGGGAGGTGGGCCACTCGATCCGGCTCTACTATGTTCCGCAGGAACGATGAACTGAAACCTGAAACCTGAAACCTGAAACCTGAAACCTGAAACCTGAAACCTGAAACCTGAAACCTGAAAAAGGCAATCCGAATGGAACCCGATCATTCCTCCGGATGCCTGGTTTCTAATTTCTGTTTTCTGGCTTCCGAGATATCCAACCTCGACCACGTTCAGTTCCGAAGCAGGCGACCGGCGCCTTTCCCGAGCCCGAGCCCGGCCCTTGACTCTCAAATTTCAAATATTTCTGGGGTAGTTTTAGTTTCTGGTTTCTAGTTTCTGGTTTCTGGTTTCAGCCGAAGCGGCAGCACGCCGATTCCGTTCTGTCTCTCGAACCACTCACCCCTCGGAAGATAGTCCCTACGAAAGAGACAGGCGTAGTGAAGGATGAACCGTCCATCGGGATGGTAGACGGCACCATGAAGGACCGGTAGCTCTTCCGCGGTGGGAAGGGGACCCGTCCGAAAACCGAGCACGACCGGCCGCGCTATCGAATCGAAGTGGACGAAATTCCTTCGCACGCCGGCCATGTGCAAAATGACCGCCGCCAGCACACCGACTGCGAGGAGCCGGTCGACCCATGGAGAACGGTCGCGAAGATTCCAGGCGGAGTAGCTCAGCCACGCTCCGAAGATCGCCAGCGGCAACGCGAGTGAGCTCACCCTCGGCGGATAGTCAAGCCAGTAGGTCGGCGGAATCGGAAAGAGGCTCTCGTGGAAAAACGTCGCGAGCACGAAAAAGAGCCAGAAGGTGATCCAATATTGAACGAGCTGCACCCGATCGCGCGCGCGCACCGCCACAGCGACCGTGGCGGCCAGAGCCGCCACGACCATCGCCGTGCCGAACCACACCGTCTCCTGATGATCGGCCAGGCGCATGAAGCCCGCATTGAAGAATGCGACTGCGCCCTCCTCCCACCATTCACCGAAAGGGCGGAACACTCTGATTCTTCCCAGAAACAGAGGAACTTCGAAGGGCGTGTTTCTCCAGAAGACGAAGTGATAGAACACGATCGGAGCAAAGCCGAGCAGGATCCACGTGAATCGCTCGACCTCCGCCAGCTGCCGCCGGAATGTCACATTCACGACGCCTCTTACAGCAGTCCAAAGCAGAGCGAGCACGATGGCGAACGGGTGAGCGACGTACGAGAATGCGATCAACAGCACCCACACCACTACGTGACGCCTGGTCAGCGGTGTACGAATCATTTCCTCGAGCTTGAACACCATCAGGAACACGATGGGAAGGGCCACGACATACGACATGAAGCCGGCAAAGTACACCCGGTTGTGCATCGCCGGAACTACCGCCACCAGAACCATTAGAAGAAGCGTCGAGTGTCGAGTCGAGAATGTCGTGATTGCCTGCCTCGCGGCGAGGATGGTCATCGTGGCGATGAACAGCCATGATATGAGGAGCGAGATTAGAGGGATCCACAAGGGGTCGATGGCGAACAACCGTGCGATTGCGATCGAGGCGACGGCGATGAGATAAAACAACTTGTATCCGATGAAGGGTGTCGCCTCGACCGGCAGCGCCGACTGGCCCGAAAGCCACTCGTAAAACATCTTGCTCACAGCCAGGTGCTCTGCGAAGTCGATGAGCGGCGGTATACGGACACCCCATAAGGGGATGAGTGCAGCGATGAGGATCACACTGACGCCCAGCAACGCTGCCATCGCCGCGATTCTATGAGATCGCACTCTGACCGTCAACGCGATGCGCGCGACGCCTCGACCGGCTGCCTCGACGCTCTCGACAGTCCGCCTTCATCCCTGCACCCCTTCGGGGTGCGAATCGTTTGGCCGGATCGATCCGGTGGTGGCGCTTCGCGCTCACCACCGGCTGTGTTCCATTCACCCCTTCGGGGTGCCTGCTGTCTTCTGCCATCTGCTATCTGCTATCTGCCATCTGTCTTCTGCCATCTGCTATCTGCCTTCCATTCACCCCTCCGGGGTGAGGGGTATGAACGTGACGCCCTGACCGGTGGTGGCGCTTCGCTCTCACCACCGGCTGTGTTCCATTCACCCCTTCGGGGTGCCTTGCCATCTGCCATCTGCCATCTGCCATCTGCCATCTGCCATCTGCCTTCTGCTGCCCTCTGCCTTCTGCCTTCTGCCTCTCTCCGGAACGCTCCGCCTTTGAGTTACTATCGACGCGATGGCCCACTGCATTCGCCGCACCGCGCCGACCACCTCGCGACGGGCGCTTCCGTCATGACCTCCGCGCACCAGCACCCGGCGCCAGCTTCGACCTACGGCCCGCCCGGCGACTCGCCGAAGCTCGATGGATGGGTCGCGGTCATCGCGCGTCTCTTCGCGAATCGCGCGTTTCTGCTTCTGTTCTGGTGCCTGTTCACGGCGTTCGGAATCGCACTCGCCTTCGGCAACGGCATCGGCGGAGACGAGCAGCAGGAGGCGATGACGCTCGATGTGAACGTCGAAGCGGTCACGGGACTGCTCGGCGGGGATCGACAGGCCTGGAATCGCCTCGAATCGTGGCCCGATCGGTATTATGGAATCGGTTTCCACGTCGCCGCCCTTCCCCTGCAGATGGCGTTGACGCCGATCTACGAGCGTGTCGTGCCTGTGAGCCGGCACGGAGCATTTCTTCTCGCGAAACACGTCGCAGTCTTCGCCCTGTTCGCCGCTTCCTGCATTCTCTTCTACAGACTCTCGCGTCTTCTCGTCGACCCGGCGGCATCCCACCTCTTCACCTTCCTCTATGCCACGTACCCTTACCTTCTCGGGCACGGGAGCATGAATGTCAAAGATGCGCCATTCATGATCGCCTGGCTCCTATGCACGCTCATCTCGCTGCGCATGAGCACTGACATCGTCACGACAGGAGTGCTCTCTTACAGATCGACGCTGCTTCTGCTTCTGGCAACGGGATGGCTGGTGTCGATCCGCATCGCCGGCGTTCTGATCCTCGTACAATATGCCGTCACCGGCGCGACCGCGCTCGCCGCCACGAGAAAGCAACATCCATCCGCCATTCGACAGGCAGTCGCTCCGCTCGCGACGTTCTTACTGCTCCTGCCGCCGCTGGTGATCGCTTCCCATCCGGTGTTCTGGACGGATCCGATGCGGGTCTTCGACGCCTTGAGCTACATGTCATCACACCCGCTCATTCTCCATACGCGCGTGTTCGGGATTCCGGTGTCCGCCCAGGATCTTCCATGGAGCTACATCCCGTTGTGGCTTGCTGCGAAGCTTCCGCTGCTCGTGATCCCGGGAATCCTTCTGGCGCCCGTCGCACTCACCCGGCTGTCTGGTGATCGCGTCCGCTTCACGACGCTGGTCAGCCTCACGGCAGCCGTCGTTCTGCTTCCTGCGATTCTCGTTCTCCGCGGCGCAGTGCTGTACAACGACCTTCGACAGCTTCTCTTTCTCGTTCCGCTCCTCCTGCTCGCCGGCCTCGTCTCGATGTACCATCTCTTCCCGCGACTGACGATCGCCGGGGCGTGCCTGACGCTCGCTCTCTTCGCCATCGACAACGTACGGCTCTTCCCCTATCAGTATGTATGGCTCAACGAAGCAGCCCGCATCGTCGATGCAGATCGGATGTTCACCGCGGACTACTGGGGAACGTCGGGACGTGAGATGGCGGCATTCATCAGGAGGGCCCGGGCGGCGAACCGATGGCAGTGTGTTTATGCGAGTCCGCTGCAAGTGGTCCAGCCGTTTCTCGAATCGCAATCCTGCCTGGCCAGCGCCGAGGAGATACGGGACGATTCACCGCGGCCATTCGTCGCCGGCGTCACCTATGGGGCCACTGGGGTGACGTTCGGCTCGCCCGCTCCTCCCGACGGCTGCCGCGTAGCGTTGACGGTGACGCGCCGCCTGACGCTCGCCCCATTGCCGATGACGATCGCGAGAGTTTACGAGTGCAGATAGGTCACACACCATCGGAAGCAGAGCGCGCAGGCGCGCTGCGCGGAGCTGCGTCGTCCTTCACGCTCGTCAGGCGCGCGCTCCTGATCGGATCATGGTCGGCCTTCATCGCGTTCGGAATCGTCCTTTCGCTCGGCAACGGGCTGAGCTGGGACGAATGGCAGGAGGCACTGACCCTTCGCATGAACAGCAGGGCGGTGGCGGGCCTGCTCGCCTCCAACCCCGAGCCGTACGAGCGGCTCGAAGAGTATCAGGATCGATACTACGGAATCGGATTCCACCTGCTCGCGCTCCCGATGCAGAAGCTGCTGGCGCCGTTCTATCGCAGCATCGCCCGAGTCGATTCCTACGGCGCGTTCCTTCTGGCGAAGCACATGGCGGTCTTCGCTCTCTTCGCCCTTTCGTGTCTGGCGTTCTTCGCGCTGGCCGGGCTGCTGATCGACGATGCCCACGTGCGGCATCTCGCGACGCTGCTGTACGCCACATGCCCCTACCTTCTGGGACACGGCACGATGAACGTGAAGGACGCGCCGTTCATGGTGGCCTGGCTCCTCTGTACCGCCGTCTCATCGAGCCTGATGGTTCGAGTCATTCGATCGAGGACGGTGCCGCTCGGATCGCTCCTGCTGCTCGTCGCGGCGTTCGCCTGGCTTGTGTCGATTCGTATCATCGGCGTCCTCCTGCTGATCCAGCTCGGAACCGGACTGGTGACGTCGCTCTTTCTCGTCGGGACCAGCCGACGGCAGCTGCTGCGCCGGATCATCCCGGCAGCTCTCGCCTTTCTCTTCATGACGGCGCTGCTCGCGCTGATGACCTATCCGATCTTCTGGAAAGATCCGTCGCGCGTCTCCGATGCGATCCGATACATGGCTACACACTTCAACCCCGCGAATACGCGCGTGTTCGGAATTCTCATGCCCGCACAGGACCTCCCGCCCACCTACATCCCGTTGTGGGCGGCCGCGAAGCTGCCGGTCGTGGTCCTGATCGGATTGCTGGTCATGCCGATCGCCCTCGTCCGAATGTCCGGGGATCGCGGGCGCTTCGCCGTCCTGCTCGCGCTTTCGGCGACCGTGGTGCTCATCCCGCTCGTTCTGGTGATCGGCAACGCGGTTCTCTACGACGAGCTGCGTCAACTGCTCTTCCTCTTTCCACTGGCATTTCTGGCTGGCCTCACATCGATTCACCGGCTCCTTCCTCGTACCGCGATCGTCCTTTCCTGGGCCACGCTCGCCCTCTTCATCATCGACAACGTGCGCCTCTACCCTTACCAGTACACCTGGCTCAACGAGGTCGTACGCTTCGCGCAAATCGACGAGAGATTCGAGACCGACTACTGGGGAACGTCGGGGCGAGCCCTGGCGAGATCCATCAACGAGCGATCTTCATCGCAGGCGACCGAGCAGGCAGCTCCGCTGCGCCTCGTTCTCGATCGTGTCGTCGATCGCGACCAGGCCATCCTCGCTCCGAGACATCTGGTCGTCCCCTTCTTCGACGCGGCAGCGACGGATCGCCTCGCGCGGGGCGACGAAGAGCCGCTCCCGCCGGCGACACGCCCTTATTTCGGTATCTCTTTCGGCGTTCCCGTCCACATGCCGGCGGACTGCAGGGAGATGTCGAGGGTGACCAGAAAACTCTCGTTCGCAACCTCGAGCATCACGATGGGAGTGTCGTATGAGTGCAGGTGAGCGCCGTCTCACGCGATCATCATGGCTGTTGGCGGCCATCACGCTCCTCGCAGCCTTTCTGCGTTTCTACGACCTCTCCATCCTCCCACCCGGCCTCTATCCCGACGAGGCGATGAACGGCAACAACGCACTGCAGGCGCTCGCGCGGAACGACTTCGACGTCTTCTATCCCGAAAACCACGGACGCGAGGGACTCTTCATCAATATCCAGGCCCTCTTCCTCGCCATGCTCGGCAACCAGCCGTGGGTCCTTCGCCTCCCCTCGGCGGTCTTGGGAACGCTCACCGTGCCGGGACTCTACATTCTCGGCAGAGAGCTCTTTTCGCGCTCGACCGGCCTGCTGGCGTCCTTTTTTCTCGCCGCCGGCTTCTGGCACATCAACTTCTCGCGCACCGGCTTCCGCGCCATCCTGGCTCCTTTCTTCCTCGTGTGGGCGGTCGTCTTTCTCGTTCTCGCATTGAAGGAGACCCGCCCGGCCCGGCGCATCATCCTCGCTTCGCTGGCCGGCCTTCTCCTCGGACTCGGACTTCACACCTACATCGCCTTTCGCATCATGCCTCTGCTCCTCGTCGTCCTCGTGCCGCTCTTCATGCGCGACAGGAAGTCGGCCATCTCCATGGCGACTTGCCTCGCCGCAGCGAGCATCGCCGCCTTACCGCTCGCTGTTCACTTCTTCAAACACCCCGATCACTTCGTCGCCCGCTCGTCGCAGGTTTCCGTTTTTCAGTCGGAGTCTCCCGCGGTCAGGCTGGCCAGGAATGCTCTGGAGACAACGGGAATGTTCCACGTCGCCGGCGACAGGAACTGGCGGCACAATCATGCCGGGAAACCACAGCTCTTCCTTCCGGTCGGCATTCTCTTCCTGGTGGGGATCGTCACGGGGCTGCGCGACTTGCGGCGTGTCCGCCCCCCCGCGACCGGCGGCTCAGGCTTTCATCCGGCGCTCGGGATCGTGCTCGTCTTCGCCTGGCTCGTCCTCGCAGCCGTGCCAGTGGTGCTTTCAGACGAGAATCTGCCTCACGCTCTCAGGAGCATCCTCATGATTCCGCCCGCATTCCTGCTGGCCGGCTTCGGCGGCGTGAGGCTCTACCGCGATTCGCAACGCCGCATTCAGGGACGATGGCCGGCTGTCGTCGCCTGCATCGTCCTGGCGGCCGTCGCCGCGCACGGTTACTACGGCTATTTCGTCTCCTGGGGACGAAGTCCGCGGATCGCCGACGCCTTCAATGCCGATTACGTGACTCTTGGAAGACACCTGAATCGCCTCCCCGTAGAGCCGCCGAAATATGTCGTCGTGAGAGCGGAGGGGGAGATGGTCAACGGCCTCCCGATGCCTTCGCAGACCACCATGTTCATCACCGATACATTTCGCCCGGAGCGACAGCAGCAGAAGAGGATCTTCTATCTCCTGCCGGAAGCGGAGCCGGCGATTCCCGAAGGGGCATTGACGTTCTACATCGACTGAGGAACAAGCAGGCGGACGTGGATGTCGCCGCGAAAGACCTTCACGCCGGCGACACGCGCGAGCCTCATCAGCGCTTCCGGCGGGGCCACCTGCTCCGGCGGCCAGCGGGAGATGTACCAGATCCGCCGGTACGCCCCGAGGCTCTTCGCCAGATCATCGAGGTGAATCTCGGGCAGCGCAGCATGAGCGGGCCGCAGACGATCGGGATCACGTCGCTCGGCCCATTCGAGGGCGTAGCGCGGTGCAATTCCATCCTCGGGACGGTAGTAGTACCGAAACGCGGCATCGGCGACGTTGTTGGCGAACAGCAGGACGTCACCGGTGCGCTCGTGCTGTTTGACGTAGGCGGCCGCCTCGTCCCAGCCGTCGATCCCTTCGCTCGCGTAGTAACTCCGCACGCTCACCAGTTGAACTGCCAGAACGAGCGCGATTGCGGAGTAACCGAGCCATCGCGGCCGCAGCCACGAGGCGCCGGCGGCGCTCAGGGCGAACAGCGGAACCGTGCCCCACAGCAGGAACCTCGCGCCGAAGACCGGCCTCCAGAAACTGAGACCCGCGGCGAGAAGCGGCAACCCAGCCGCGATGATCAGCAGGAGCGCCAGGACCGGAGGGCGTTTTCGCAGAGCCGGTACGCCGAGGATGGCGAGCCCGGGCAATGCGAGTGCGGCCAACATCGAAAGGCGGGAATCGTGTCCGGCTCCGTAGACCTGCAGAACGACATTCTTGAAATGGTCCCAGGTCAAAGCGGGAGTCCACGCTCCGCGCCAATAGGTGTCGGTGTAGTGCTGCGCCTGCCACAGCAGCGTCGGCAGCCACCACGAATATGCAACGAGAATCACGAGATGCACCACGACCCAGTTCAAGGCGAAGCCTGCGTTGCGACGCGCGGCCATCATCCAGAAGACGGTCGCCGCAGCGGTGGCCAGGAGGGGAAAGAGGACAGCCGTGTTGTGGCTGTAGATCGCCGCGATGATCGCGAGTACATAGGCCGCCCAGGCGAACGCCGCGGATCTCGGGGACGAGCCGTGCGGCGCGAAGCGTTTCGATGCAAACGGCAGCAGCGGCTGGCTTGCCTGCGATGGATGCATGAACAGATGAGCCAGTGCCCAGAGGGCGATGGTGAGGAGGAGGACCAGCCACGAATAGGTTCGCGCCTCCTGGCTGTAGTGAATGTGAACGGCCGAGCAGCCGGCGATGGCCGCGGTCATGAGGCCGGCCGCAGTGCCACACGACGTGCGCCCCAGCGCGAACGCGGCGAAGATCGTGAGCACACCGAAGAGCGCAGGAAGGCTGCGGAGCGCGGCCGGCGACTCGCCGAAGACAAGCCAGGACTTCTGCAGCGAATAGTAGAGTGGGGGACTCGTTTCGAGCCTCGCGGCGGGACCCCAGAGATCGTGCCACGACTGGGCGGCGAACCAGTACGTGGCTCCCTCGTCGTACCAAAGTGAACGATCGCCGATCCTGTGAGCACGCAGCCATGCGCCGGCGATCACGATCAGCAGAAGTGCCACCCAGGCTGACCTGCTGATCGATCGCGAGCTCGTCGCTTCCTCGTTCGGCTCCACCCGCGCCAGTATAGGGGAGAGCGGGCGTGATGTTATCGTGACCGCGAATATGAGTACCGAGCAATCATCGAGGGACGATCGCATCGCCTTCGCAGCGCTCGCAGTGGTCATGCTGCTCTCGCTGGCGCTTCGCCTCCCCGCTCTCACCTGGCCCCTGAATCAGCAGCCGCAGACTCGGTGTTGCGGGCATCCCGACGAAGGAAATCACTACGAGATTCTCCGTTCCCTCCCCTCGATCCATCCGCAGGGCGAGCACGCGCCGGGCTTCGCCGTGATCGTCTATCTCGCGGAGCGGCTTGGAGCCGGTCACGCAGCACAGCTCTTCGTCCCCGCCAACGCCATCGACCACGACAGAACGCGCGCCATCTACACCGCGCGTCTCGTCTCGATCGGGTTCTCCCTTCTCGCCGTATGGCTCGTCTATCTCCTCGGACGCTCCTTCGGCGCAACCGGGCTGCACGCGGTGACGGGGGCGGCCCTCGTCGCTCTTTCCCCACTCTTCTCCGCCCAGAGCATCTATGGCCTTCCGGACATCCCGAACCTCGCCCTGGTCCTCGGATACGTCTACGTCTTCATCCGGTGGACGAAACGGCCGGCGCCACTGCTTCTTTTCGGGCTCGCCTTCCTCGTCGGGGCGGCGCTCGCCGTCAAGCTCGGATTTCTCGTAGCTCTTCCACTCATGCTCTTCATGATCCTGCGATCCGACCGGCGCATCCGGGACGCGGCTCTGCTCTGTGCAGGAGTTGCGGCCGGCGGCATTCTGGTCTCGGGGGGTGCCGGCGCTTCCCGGATGCGCATGGTGTGGGACATGGTCTGGTACGACAACGTGACGGGTGCCGAGCGCTCCTTACTCTGGAATGCGGTTCATTACATCGGGTCGCTCGTTGCAGGAATGGGAGTGCATGCGGTCCTGATCGTCGTCGTATCGCTGGCTCTCTCGCTCCCGAGAGTGCGAGGCGCGATCTCTGCAGGCAGCGGGCGAATTCTCGAACGGCCGGGGCTCGCGGTCGCACTCGGGTGCGCTATTCACTTCGCCGCCATCAGCGGCTTCAATGCAGCATTCACCCGTCACATGCTCCTTCTCTATCCCTTTCTGGCGATCTTCGCCATGGTCGGAGTCTCGTCGTCTCCGGTTTTTCATGATCGACGAAGTGCGATCCTGCTTCTGCTGTTCGTCATCGTGCTCGGAACGATCGCCACCTGGCCGGTGATGCGCTCTTTCAGCAGCGACCCGAGCGTCGTCGCAGCACGTTGGCTCGAAGGGCATGCGGGCGCCGGCGATTGTATTCACTTCACCTGGTACACCGATCGGACGCGCGAGCTCCTGCCGTGGGACACCGGTGCGGCGTGCGCGGGAGACACGCGCCCGGCACGATTTCTGGTCATCCATTCGGCATGGTCCGGCAGATTCACAGGAAGCTGGTGGCTGAAGCCGCGGCCCAAGGCGGCTGCAGAGGTCCACAACGTCGCCGTGGAAGAGAGCGAGCTGAAGTTCTGGCAGCGATTGTTCGAAGGTCTCGATGCGGAGTGGAGAATCACGGCAGCGTTCGGCGACGACTGGCCGACCGTCGAACGACGATTCCTGACACTGACCGGCCGAGGATACGACCAGTTCGCCACGCCCGGCAGGATCGTCATCGCGGAGCGCGAAGCGCCACCACCCTCCGTTCTCGTAGGGACGAAGCAGTGAGCCGCGCGATGCCGCATCAGGCTCGCTCGACCGCCGGAAGGCGAACAGCTTCGTCCGGCCCCGGCGAACTGTGAGTATGTGGCCGAAGTTTGTCCGCTTCGGCCAGCCGCAGCCGGACCTCGTGACCTCCCGCATGCCGAAGCGGACAACTTCGGTCCTGCCCCGAATCGCCGGCGACGAACCGGACCGAGAGGGCAAGGCCGAGAGATCGTCCTGCGACGACCGAACTTGTCGCGGATGCTGAGTTTGCTCATCGCAAGAACGCCTGACCCTCGCGTCGCATCCGCGACAAAGTTCGGCCACTTCCCGCCCGCCCCGCCCGGGTTCTCGTAGGGACGAAGCAGTGAGCCGCGAGATGCCGCATCGGGCTCGCTCGACCGTCGGAAGGCGAACAGCTTCGTCCGGCCCCGGCGAACTGAAAGTATGTGGCCGAAGTTTGTCCGCTTCGGCCAGCCGCTGCAGGACATCGTGACCTCTCGCGCGCCGAAGCGGACAACTTCGGTCCTGGCCCGATTCGCAGGCGACGAACTGGACCGAGAGGGCAAGGCCGAGAGATCGTCCTGCGACGACCGAACTTGTCGCGGATGCTGAGTTTGCTCATCGCAGGAACGCCTGACCCTCGCATCGCATCCGCGACAAAGTTCGGCCACTTCCCACCCACCCCGGCTCTCGTACAGACGCATCTCACGAATCGTATACTACAAGCGGTGAATGAGACCCGCTCGCTTCGCTCCGCTCTTCTCCGCCTGCACCTCCCCCCTTTGATCGTCGCACTTTTCGTCTGGGGCGTCCTCTTCGGCCCGGGCCTGTTCCGCTACTCCCTGAATCTGGAAAACGATCTCTTGTTCACCGATGATGCGAGACAGCAGATCTGGCCGATGTTTCCCGATGACGCGAGCGGGTTCAAGAAGGACGACGTCATCCGCAGCTATTACCGCCAGGCGTTTCTGCCGATCGTCTACCGCGCCTTCTATTGGACCAGCTCGCCGCTGATCGATCCTGCGACACTCTCGAAGTTTCTTCCCCTTCTGCTCCTGCTGATTCTGATTCTCTTCTGCGCCCGAGCGTCGAAGCATGCCGGTGGATACGTCACCATGGCGGCAACAGGCGTTCTCGTTCTCGCTTCGTCCGTACCCCTCGGGGTGATGGCGGGAGGATTGCCACGGGCGTTCGCCCTTCCTCTCTTTGCTCTCGGCGCACTGGGAGCCGTCGAAGGTCGCCTTCACATCCTGGCGCTGGCAACGGCGTTGGCTGCAGGCTTCTATCCAAGCCACGCGCTGCCGCTGGGGATGTCGCTCGCAGCCTTTCTCCTGTTTCGAGGGCCGTTGCAGATCGATTCCGTACGATCGGGGCGGAAAGCGATTCTCGTCGCCGCCTCCGCGTTCGTGCTCTCGGCTCTGCTCGTCACACCTCTGCTGCTGGCGGGTCGCCAATACGGCGGCCGCATCACCAGGGGAGAAATCGAGTCGTACCCTGAAGCTGGGCCGAATGGGAGGTACCACGCCGACGACCATCCCCCTTTTTCCGGAACGCTGAGCCAAATCCTCCGCCACTCGCGACGCGCCTTCCTCAATCCCGGCCCGCCGTTTCTTCCGCCGCTTCGTTCGACGGAGAAGGGTGCCGTCGCGACTGCCGGCTCCTTGTTCGCCATCTGTCTCGCAGGAATCTTCGTCGCCTGGAAGAAGAATCCAGCTCTCAGGCGCATCGGAGCCCTGATGGCATGCATCGCTCTCTCCCATGCCCTCGCGGTAGCTGGCTGGCCCTGGCTCTTCAGCCCGGAACGTCATGTCAGATCGGCGCTTCCCGTACTTCTGTGGATCCTTCTGCCCGTCTCCGCCGCCGCTCTTGCACAACGGCTCGCGGGCGGGAGCAGGGGTGTCATGCATGCCGCAACCATCGGCGTCACCGCTGCATCGGTCCTGTTGCTGGGAGGAACGACAGATCCGAAGGCCGGACTTTCCGTGGAGGTCGTGAGCCCCGAGGTCTACGAGTTCGTGGCGACGCTCCCTGCGGGATCGATGGTCGCAGGCTTTCCGAATGGAATCGTCGACAACGTTCCCTACATCGCACGCCGGAGTGCACTGGTCACCCTCGAGACGCACCAGGCGCTCTATCGGGGGTATACGCTGGAGATGCGCCGCAGAACGAATGCTCTCGTGGATGCCTGTTTCGCCGTCGATCGGACGCCGATCCTCGCACTGAGGAGGGACTTCGGAGTGACGCACCTGATCGTCGAGGAGAGCCACTTCGGAGAGCAGCCGCCGTGGTATTTCGAGCCCTTCACCCGGCGGGTCCGGGATGCACACGCCCTCGGGCGGCTGCACGGCTTCGCACTGGAGAAACTCACCCATCGAGAGGTCGTCTTCCGCAGCGCCGGCGTGGCGGTCGTCGACCTGGCGATGCTGGAATGATCAGGCCGGCGCCGCATCACGCGCTCCTGTGCGGAATCCACGATCGCTTCCACTTCGCCTCGAAGAGGGCGCGGTTGGTCTCGAAGAGCCGGCGGTATTCATCAGATGGCATCTTTCCGAAGGCCGCCTTCATCCAATGGTGCACGAAGGCGTCGCGCGTGCAGACGACGCGCAGTCCCGCCTCTCGAATCCGGTACGCGTAGTCATCGTCCTCGAACATCCCCGTGCCGAAGCGCTCGTCGAGCTCCCCCACGTTTTCGAGCACGTCACGGCGCATGGCGACGCAGAACATCGCCAGCATCGAAATGTCGAACAGCTCGCCGTCGTGCTCGCGCACATAGTCACGCGCCCACGCAGGCATCTCCTCGATCTCCGAGTAACCGGCCTCGATCATCGCTTCATTGCCGATCGCGTTCGTCGACGGCCCGAGGATTCCGATGCTCGGATCGGCGCGCAGATGGCGGATCAGGGCCGACAGCCACCCGCGGCACAATACGGTGTCGTTGTTGAGCAGAACGAGAATCTCACCGGTGACGAGCCGGAGAGCCTGGTTGTTCGCGGCGGCAAATCCGAGGTTTTTCTCATTGAGAATGAGCGTCATGTTCGGAAGTGTCGCCGACAGCTCGCGAAGAAGCTCGGGCGTGCCGTCGCTCGAGGCGTTGTCGACCACGAAGACCTCGAAGTTCGGCCAGTCCATCGTTTCGTAGAGGCTCTCGAGGCATCGCCGGTTCATCTCGAGATTGTCGTAGGTGACGATCGCGATCGACGCTCTGGGAAAGATCCTCTCGACCGCAGGTGCGAGCTCGGCGAATCGAATCTCCCACGTGTTGGCCTTCGCAAACCGCCGTCGCTCCTCGCGCAGCGCCTCGTCGTCCTCGTTCAATGCCCGCTCGATCTCGCGCGCAAACTCCTCGGAATTCGAGGCCAGCCCGACGAGGGGAGCAAGCGGCAGCACTTCCGGAATGGGGACGGAAACGACCGGCTTGCCCCCGGCGAACATCTCGTAGACCTTGACCGGATTCGTCGCCTCGGTCAGCGGCAGGCGCTTGAACGGAATGAGGGCGACATCGAAACGGGCGAGCCAGTCCGGAATCTCGTCGTATGGCTTTTCGCCGGTGAGAGTGACGTTTTTCAACGCGGAGAGCCTCGAGACATCGGCGAGCGCAGTCGAGCCGACGAGAAGGAAATCCCACTTTGGGTGCTGCTCGGCGAGATCGGCGACCAGATCCGCATCGAACCAGTCGGCGATCGCGCCGTAGTAGCCGATGACCGGACGTTTTCCTCGTCGCTTCGCGCCGATTTTCGCGAAGTGCTCGTAGTCGCAGGCGTTGCGTACGAGCTTCAGATTCGACGTGATGGAGCGTGCCGCGTCCTCGAGAAACATCGAAGAGACGATGACCAGATCGGCCCTGGCGATCAGAGTGCGATCCTCCAGATCCGTACGGGTCGTGCTGGTGGAGAAGCCTGCGTGATGATCCATGCAGTCGTAGACGAGCGGCCAGGAAAACTCCGCTCGCGCGCGCTCGGCGACCGGCCTCCAGAAAGGAAGCTGAACGATCGAGACGGTGGCGCCGAGCGAGAGCTCGCGCCGCAGCGCATCGAGCGATTCGAACAGTTCCGTCGCTTCCGCTCTCTTCAGTGTGTCGGCATAGACGTCCCGCCCGGGCCCGCGCAGCGAAACCTCATCGACACCGTCACGCAGTCTCCGGAGCTCGAATGGAGCGCCGTGCTGCCTGAACCGGTTGGAGATGTAGAACACTCGATGGCCTGCCGCCGCGAAGCGCGACATCAGCTGCTGCGGTCTCTGGAATCGAAAGTCCCAGTCGATGATCGGGAAACAGACGACGTCGAAGCGATTGCCCAAGCGATTGCCCGCTCCGGTCGTCTGAACGCCGGGAGCACTGGTATGTTGCAGACCTGATCCCGCACCTGCCGTTTCAGTCGCCGTTTCGGCGACCTGCGCAGTACCAGTCCGCAGCCTCTCGATCATTCTGTCGCGCTCGCCGAGCTCGGCATGATGCTTCTGCAGCAGGGTTTCGATCCATGTGTCGCGCTCGCCGAGCTTGGTGGCCATTTCCTGCTGCACGGAACGGATCATTTCGTCGCGCTCGCCGACCTTGGTGAACAGCTCCTCCTGAAGCGCTCTGATCACGGTCTCTGACTTCGCGGCCTTTCTGAACATCTCCTCGCGCAGCCCATGGATTTCGGCCTCAGCTTCGGCCACTTTGTCGAACATCGTTCGCTGCAGCGCTTCGATCTGACCTTCCGCCTCAGCCACCTTCGTGAACATCTCTCGCTGCAGAGCCTCGAGAGCTTCATCCCTCTCGCCGACCTTCGCGACCATTTCCTCCTGAAGCCCGAGAATCCTCCCGTCGCGCTCAGCCACCTTTTCGAACAACTCCGCCTGAAGCATGCGGATCTTCTCATCGCGCTGCGCCACCTCGCTTCGAAGGAGCGAGGCGGCGTCGGCGTCGGCTCGGCCGAATGCGGCGAGCTGCTGCTGGAGCGTTCGCTTCATCGCTGCGATGTCGCTCGCCGGCGTCTCCGCCTCGTCTTCAGCCGAGCCCGCGGCGCGATCGACAGCCGTATTCACGAAGGGACGAACCAGATCGCGCAAACGAGGATCGAAGGCGACCCGATGTGGAACGCCGTGGACGTCGAGCAGCTCGCCTGCATGACTGTTCGCGCTCCACTCCCGATCGAGCTCTCCTTGCGCAGCGAGCCGCCGCCATCGCTGCACGTGCCAACCCTGGCTCGGATCGAGGCCGAGCGCCGCGACGCGCGCCCCCTGCTCGACCTTCGCCTCGAGCGCCTCCTTCGAGCGGAGGACGGCGTGGAGGCAAACGACATCATCCGAATCCTCGAGCGGTCCCTCGATCCCTGAAACATGGTGGTTCCCCATGGCGATCTCGATCGAGGGAAATGCGCGGCTGATCCACTTCGGCTGATACATCATCTCGACGTAGGCGAATCGCCTCGCTTCGACCAGCGGCCTGACCCTCTCCAGCGGCCCGATTGGAACGATCGAGCGGCGCGTCATTCCGAGCAGTGCCTCGGGGGACGACCGCAGCTGATCGCGATGCTGGATGAAATTCTGAACCTGAACGCGGATCGCTCCGGCGCCGGAGTTTTCGAGCACGGAACGAAGATTGCCGGCCGGCGCGTACCAGAATTCGTCGGCATCGATGGGGATGATCCAGTCGGCGCCCTGACGGACTGCCTCGCGCGCCAGCTCGGTGGTCAGCTCCGACTGGCGGTAGGCGCCGGGATCGGAGCTCCATGCCACGTACTCTTCGAGGTCGCGAAGAATGTCGGGCGTGCCATCGGTCGACCCGTTGTCGAGAATCAGGAAGCGGTCGATTCCGATGGCGCGATGATGGAGCAGATTGATGCGGAGAATGTCCGCCTCGTTCCGAACCATCATGATTCCGAAGACTCGCATTCGATCGGATCCTTCGGCTCCGGTCACGGTCTTCGGCCGCGCAGGGCTCGCAGACGATCCACCGTCCGCCAGTAGATGCTCATCCAGCGCCAGTAGCGAGAGGAGTAGATCTTCTGAAGCCCAGCTTCGAGCTCGCTGCGTTGCTGCTCGGTTCTCTCGAGCTCACCGAGCAGATCGAAATAGGAGACCCCCGAGCTCGAGTCTGCCTGCGGCGGCCGGGCACTCCCCGATTGCAGATCACGCTTCAGCTTTTCGATGATCGCATCGCGCTCGCGGAGCCTGGTCTCGAGATCGCGCTGCAACGATTCTGCGAGCCGGCCTCGCTCGCCGCGATGCGCTTCGATCTCGCGTCGCAGTCCATCGATGACCGCATCGCGCTCCGCGACCTGACCTCGCTCACCGCGGAGCGCTTCGATGTCACCGCGCAGTCCGGCGATGATCGCATCGCGCTCGGCGATCTTCGCCTCCAGCTCGCGCTGCAGATCGGTGATGATGCGATCACGCTCTCCCACTTTGTCCAGCAGTTCCGCCTGCTGATCGAGGATGATCCTGTCGCGCTCCCCCACCTTTTCGAACAACTCCGCCTGTTGCGCGACGATCCGGGCATCGCGCTCGCCAACCTCCTCCTGCCGTCGCTCGGACTCGCGTAAGAGCAGCAGCCGCAGCAGATCCACTCCCCTCTCACAGCGTTCCAGCCGCGCCTCGAGGTCACTGGTCATCGCGGGATCGCTTCGTTCGCCGCTCGCTGCGGTCATCACGAAATCTCCTTCGCTTCACTGACAGTCGCATGCGCCGGCTTTCTCGTCACCATGATTTTCCCCGAGCGCGTGACGGATTGGAGCTTCCCAGACGCCGTTTGCTCGCCGACGAAACGGACGACGCCCGGGAAGCCCGGCTCGCAGTCGTCGAACAGCACATAGCCTCCCGGCTGAACGAAGCGCTCGAATGCCGCGTAGTCGCGCGAGACGTTCTCGTAGTCGTGCAGGCCGTCGATGAACAGCATGCCGATCGGTTCGGTCCATTTCACTTCGAACGAGTGCTTGACGATCGGCTCGACGACATTCTCCAGCCCTGCTTCGCTGATGTTCCGCCGGAAAATCTCGAGCGTGGGATGCGTGGCATACACCCCGTCCGGCGTGTCGGCCGCCCCGACGAATCCTCCGTGCGGATCGATCGCGTACACCTTCGCCGAAGAGCTCACCGCACTCGCAGCGCTTCCGATGGCGACCGTCGATTGGCCGCAATAGCTCCCGATTTCGACGATCGCCGCCTGCGGCAGCTCGAGCACTGCCATGACGGTGGTCGCCATCAACATCGCCGCCTGCGGTTCCTCGAGCCATCCCTCGATCGCTGCGACGCGAGCGAGCGTGGCGGAGAGAAACTCCGCCGGCAAGGCTCGCTCGAGGTCGAGGTTGGGCGGGATCGGAGCCGCACGAGGAGCGAACTTCGTCTGATCGATCCATGGGGCGACCAGGTCGCGAAGCGTGGTGTCGAAGACGGTGAGCCGTTTCTTCCCTGGGAGGTCGAGAACGTCGTCCTCGTAACTGTTCGCCGCCCACTCCTCATCGAGCCTCTCCTCATCCGCCAGCCGTCTCCACCGGCGCGTGTGCCACGAGAGCTTCAGGTAATCGTGCAACTCCGCTTCGGGCCGATGGCGGTCGATCTTCGTCTCGAGCTGCTGGAGGGATCGGAGCGGAGCGTGCAGGCAAACGATCGCGTCGCTCCATTCCGTCTCACCGGCGGAGAAATGAATCGAGTGGTTGCCCTGGCCGATTCTGATTCCTGGTGAAGCGCGCGCGAGGTGCTTCGGCGGGTATTCGATCTCGACGAATCCGATCTGCCGCGAGGTGACCAGACGTTCGATCTCGGAGATCGGACCGCACGGCCTGGGGGGCCTGCGTGTCATGGTGAGGAGCGCCTGCCGTCCGGAAAACCGCTGTTCGCGGCTCTGAATGAAGTTCACGACATCGACGGCGATCGCGCCCGCGCTGCTCTCGGCGAGGATCTCGCGAAGCGATCGCCCGGGGGTGTGCCAGAATTCATCCGCGTCGATCGGAACGACCCAGTCCGCCCCCTGAAGGTATGCCTCCCCTGCGAGCTCGGTCGTCAGCTCCGGCTGGAGGAACGCTCCGATTCTGCGACACCATGCAATGGGCAGCTCGCGAGCGAGCGCTGCGAGAATATGGTCCGTGCCGTCGCTCGAGCCGTTGTCGACCACGAGGAATCGATCCACGCCGAGAGCGAGATGGTGACGGAGGTTGATCTCGATGATGTCCGCTTCATTGCGGACCGCCATCAGGCCGAAAATCTTCATGGTTTCACCAGGATCGGAGCGTGTACCGCCGAGCCGCCTCAAAATAACCGAAAAGAGGGGATCGGCTCAAGGCGCCAGCGCGGTGAAGTCGAGCGAATTCGAACGCTCCTCGCCCCAGGCGAGACAAACGGGATAGAATCCAGGCTACGGCTCGACGACGAACTCCAGCACATCGGATCTCCTCTCGCCATCGCGCAGCTCCACCGTATGCCGCCCGGGCCGCTCATAGACTGCAGCCGCGATCTCTGCCGACAACGACTGCGGACCGCCAAAGGCGGTCGGCAGCTCTCTCCCGTCGAAGACGATCACCGTCGACGGCGTGGCTTCCGCGCTCTCGACACCAAGGGCGGAGCTGCCGTTCGGTTGGATGTTGAATCCGACTCCGGCGGTCGTCGCCCCTGGATGAAGGCCTCGGATCTCCAGTTCACCGATCGGAGGAACGTCGTCGATGTAGTAGAGAAGGATCCCTTTCCCGACGACGGTCACCGGCTCGTATCGCTCGAGCCAGGAAAAGCTCCGCGGAACTTCGATCACCCCGGTCATCGACGTCCGGCTGATGGCAATCCATCCATTGACCGGAAAGTTTCGCGGAAGGAGCTGATGATGCGGTAAGTCGAACAGCTCGACGGAGGCGCCGCCGTGGTACTTGAACCAGAACGACTCGATCTTCCTCCGGCGCAGCTCTTCCTGGAGGCGCAGCAGATCCTGTCCCCAGTCCAGATTGCTGTCGGTGAGGAGACGCTCGGGTCGACTGCCGGCAAGCTGGTTGAAATAAGGGAGGTAGTCGGGATGGGAAACCGCCGATTCAGCCCCCTGCCAGAGGAGCAATGCGACCACGGCGATCTGCGCAACTCGACGTCGCGAGCGGAGCAGCATCGCCCCCGCCGCTCCGGCCGAGATGGCCAGCAGCGGGTAGATCACCAGCACATGCCGGACACCCAATCCTGCCCTCGCCGGAATCAGGGAGACGAAGATCATGATGACCGCCACGATCGGGAGCGCTACGCGCCAGTCGCGGCGATACCGCCGGACGGCGACGACGATGGCCAGGAGCGACAGCGCGAGAAAGGGAAGAGGCGTCTTCAGTCCGACGGCCACCGGAAAGTAGTAGGGCCAGCTGTCGTGGCTGATCTCTCCGAAGAGATACGACTTCCTCCCTATCTCGTTGTTCTCGCGGAAGATCTCGACGCCGAGGGGAAACTCGGGGGCTGGAAGCGGCGCTCGCACCGCAACCGTGCGCAGCGATGCGGGTAGCCATTCGAACAGCTCATCGAGCTGCACCTTCGCGCGATTCGCCCGATCTTCGATCGTACCGGTCGAGAAGCAATACGATCCCCACACGACGAGCCCGCAGACGGCGAGAGCGATGGCGGCGGAGCCGGCGCGCCGGCGGGTCGCCATGCGCCCATCATCCTGAGAGGGAGGTGAGCGAAGGATCTGTGTTCGTCGACAGTTGCCGATCGCAGATCCTTCGCTCACACCCGACCCCCCACCCTCGCTCAGGATGACGGTACGACGATCGATCAGTGCCTTCCAGATCGCGAATGCCGCAAAGACGACGACGATGAACAGGATGGCGGTGAACTTCGATGCGACGGCAACGCCTACGGCAATCCCCAGAATTGCTCCGTCGAACATGCGCGGCCGTTCGAGCCACCGCGCGAACACCAGCATGGCAAGCGCGACTCCTGCACCGGCCGCCATGTCGGTCGTGGCGAGTCCGGCATGCGCGAGCGTCGTCGGGTCGGTGGTGAAGAGCCCGACTGCGATCATCGACGCAACGCGTCCGAAAATCCACCACGCCCAGGCTGCCACCGCGCCGGCGGCGAGAACGAAGAACGGCAGAGTCCCGGCACGCGCTGCGGCAAGATTCGTCAGGTAATCGTCGCCGTCGTGGAGAATTCGATTCCCTTCGGTCCAGAGCCATCGCTCGCCCCCGTATCGGCTCCCCAGAATCCACGGGCCGGCGGCCACCGCGACCCGCGCGAGCGGTGGATGCAGCAGCTCGAGGGTGTAGCTTCCCTGATCGAGCAGCTCCATCCCCGTGGCGATGTGCGCCGCCTCGTCCACTGTGTCGCTGAAAATGCGCCAGGTGGATGCGATGCGGATCGATGCGAGCACCAGAAACAGAACGATGACGGCAATCGTGAGGCGATTGCGAAATGCCTCACTTTTTACCGCGCGCTCGGGTGTCTCGGGATGTTCGGGAATGTGATCGGACGTATTCAATCAGAGATTCCAAGTATCGCAGCTCGGCGGATGGAGTCAAATGGCATGCGAGCGCGACACATCCAGTCCCGGAGGGACGTTTGAAAGGGTTTGTCATACTCTCAGGCGCAGCTCGCGCGCTGTGAAAAGGCTCAGGATGGCGGCCCGGTCACCGACCTGCCAGGCGGTCCTGCAAGCCGGCGATGATCGCATTCGCTTCGCCGACCTTCTCGTGCAGCTCTCTCTGCAGCGATCGAATCAATTCGTCCCGCTCGCCCACCTTCGCATGCAGCTGCTCCTGGAGCTCCCGGATGATCGCATCGCGCTCGAGCAGCCCCGCATGGATCGACTGCGCCCACGCTCCCGCCTCCGTCGCCTTCTCGAACATCAGGGAGTGCTCGACCTGAAGAGCGGTCACCGCGGGACGGAACGGCTCGCTCCACGGGTTACCCTCGTCGCGGAAATAGCGTACTGCGCACCGGGAGCCTTCCCTTCCCATCTCGACGGTTTTGACGCCCGATCTGATGCGAGCGATCAGAGAGAGCTGCGAGCGCAGCCTTCCTTCGAGAGCGCGCGCCTTCCCGGCCACCAGCCGCCCTGCCTCCGCGGCAAGGCGGAGGAGCGCTTCGCGAACGATGTCCTCATCGGGTGAATCGATCACCCTGGGGAGGAGATCTTCGAGTGAGGCTCCAGCATCAACGACGCCCGGACGATTCCCGGCGTGAGTGCCAAACGCCGAAGCGTACGCCTCGAGACCCGAACCGCGCGAATCGGATTCGATGAATGTCCCCAGCGATTCGAGATCGTCTCCGAATCGATCATCGTTCGACCCCAGCCATCGTCCCACCGACCAGGCGCTTCGTTTTCCGAGCGAAGCGAGAACGCCGTTGCGCAGCTCCTCACCCGACATGCGCCACCCTCGGGCGAGGTATCGCCAGTCGTCGAGAACCATCGAGACCGTCGCTGCGGCGAGCTCGGATGCTCCGAAGCGGAGATCAATCGCCTCACGATGTCCTCTGCCGTCGTCGTAGCCGCGATACAACGTCTCTTCCCACGAGTAGTCATGCGAGTGAAAGACGACCGACGACGGCTCGTACTGCACGGCGTGTCCCCCCTCGAGGATCTCGCGAGCCCAGCGCATGTCCTCGCCGTAGGTCGACTGTCGGAACGGTACGCGCGAGAAGACCGACGCGCGCACAGCGCAGCTCACGTTGTGAAACGAGACGAGCTGCCGGAGCGCCGGGCCATCGAGCGCGGCGATCGCCGCGGACGAGGCAGACCGGAGCTCGCGGACGGGGCTGCGCGCCCGGAGCTGATCGCGTGCGGCAAGAAGGTCCGCATCGGGGCGCGGAAGCACGCAGCTGAACGTCGCGGCAACCGGAGAGTCGTCGCGCAGCGGCGCGATCAGGTTCGCGAGCCAGCCGGTTCCGGCGGGCCGCGCACGCAGGGTCACGAAAATGAGGATCTCACCGGATGCATGAGCCGTGGCAAGGTTGCGCGTGAGCCCATAATCGAACGCCTCCGCAGCGATCGAGAGGACGGTCGCTCCGGCGTCGCGCAGCATGTCGACGGTCCGATCGACCGATCCCGAATCGATCGCCACGAGCTCGACCTCGGCGTCGGTCGTCTGCGCTGCGATCGCTTCGAGGAGATGCGGCAGATCGTTCTCGCCGTTCTTCACGGGGAGAATGATCGAGACCCGCGGGCGACCGCCCGAGACTCCGGCGACCGGCCGTCCGCGATCCAGCAGTTTGACCTCAGTCATGGCTTGCACTCATGCTCACAAGTGGCTGGACATTCCGATGTCCAACCTGTGACGCCGGCGATGATCGCACCTATCGCTCACCTCTGTCGTCCGCCACCGGGCCGAAGATCGGAATCTTCGGCCACTCAACGTGGCTGGACATTCCGATGTCCAGCCCGTCACGCTGGCGATGATCGTACCCATCGCTCACCTCTGTCGTCCGCCACCAGGCCGAAGATCGGAAGCTTCGACCACTCGACGGCCACTCAATCGCAGCATTATGCGTCGATCGGGAACTCGATCGTATTCGAATCGCCGGACATTTCGTCCCGCAACTGAATCCGAACGATACCCGGCCGAGCGATCAGTGCAGCCGGAACGAGCGCGGTGAGAAACGAGCTGGTTCCGAACGTCGTCCGGAGCGGCGTATCGCCGAAGACGATCGTCGTGAACATACCGGCCGACTCGCATTCCACAGAGATCGCAGATGATCCGTCGGGCTGTACGTTGAATCCAGCGCCTGCGCGCGCCGACACCGGATGCACTGTCTTCATCGATGGTGCGGGAAGGTTCGGCACATAACGAAACTGCTCCGGCGAAGGCTTTGCCCTGGAGCCGGAATCGATCGGCGGCGGCTCCTCTCCCCGGAGAACGGCGAGAAGGTTCGAAGCCGCCGTGAGCGGGAGCATCGACTCGAAGCTCGACGGAAGCGCGACGAAGGGCATCTCTCCGCGCCAGGCTTTGACCATCGCATCGGACAGCGCCTCGACGTCGCCGATCGCCACGAGCTCTCCATTCAACCCCGGCTCCACGACCTCGTCGATGCTCGCCCCATCCGAGCCGATCACTGGAACCCCGAAGAGAAGGCTCTCGATCGCGGTGTTGGGAAGATTGTCGCATCGAGTCGGAATGACCGTCGCGACGGCGCGCGACACCAGCTCGTACATACTCGTCTTGCGCACTTCGCCGAGCCAGATCACGCGGCGCGCCCGCTCGCCCCAGAGCTCGCGGTACTGACGGATCAGCGGCTCGCCACGATGTTCCTTGCCGGCCCAGACCATCGTCAGTTCCGGCTCGGATTCCCATGCGAGCAGGAGCGCCCTGGCGAGCAGATCGCTACCCTTGGGAGGGCCGATTCCACCGTAATGAATCAGATAACGAGGCGGAATCCCCTCCAGCCGTGAAATGGCCGCACGCTCGAGAAACGCTGGCGGGCGAATGAGCATCGCCGGGATGCCATGGTTCTGGCGGAGGTGATCGGCGATGTATCGACTGTGTGCGTAAACGAGGTCGGAGCGCGCTGCCGCGCGGCGCTCGAGTCGCGTCAGCAGACGCGTCTCGAGGCTCGGAGGGTGCTCCTCGAGCTCGGACAGCAGATCCCGCGGCCAGCAGAAAAGCGTCACCAGCGGACGGCCCGTAAGTTTCCGGACGAAGAGCGCCGTCGCACCCCAGACCGAGCAGTGGACGGCGTCGAATGGCCTCTCGGCATGGCGGGCCTCGAGCCGCCGCGCGAGATCGCGTGCTCCCGCGAGCTCGTAGGCGAGCTCGACGAATCGCAAGGCCGGCGAGCGGCGCTCGAGCCAGGTGGCGAAATCGATCGGCCATCCCTGAAGCGAAGGGACCCTCTCGACGCGGATTCCGTAGAGCTCGAGCACCTGCAACTCGTTGGTCTTCTCGCTCCTGACGAAGAGCTCGACCTCGTGGCCGAGATCGGCGAGAACACGGGTGAGTCGATTCAGAAAACTCGCCAGCCCTCCGTCATTTTCCGTCGGGGAGTCGCGTGTGACGAACGCAATGCGCACCGTTTTGCGATGTCCTTTCTCACAGCGATCGAATGAACACTTCTCTGAAGCCTTCGTCCCTGTAAAGCTCTTCAGGCACTGCCGCGGTCAGCAGAGATGAGCCACCATACGTCGTCTCGAGAGGTTTGCCGGCGAAAAAGACGACGGCGCCCGGGCGAGCCCCGTCGCAACGAACCGCGAGCGCGGAGGTTCCATCCGGCTGTCGATTGAATCCCTCGCCTGGACGCGTGACCGCAGGGTGCAGCTCATGCAGAATCAGACTACCTCGACCCTCCGTTTTTCGCGTGATCGTCGCTCCCGTCTCGGTCACGACGAATTCGAGCGTGTTCGATCGGCGAACGGGTCGCAGGAGCGACGGAACCGCCCATGGATAGTACCGGGCCACGACCGGAAGGACTGCGCGAAAGCGGCCGCGATCTCCGCGACACCGTGCCACGCGAGCCTCCCTCAGAATGTTCTCGCGATGTTGTCCGAGGCAAACGCGCATACCGGCTACCCAGGGAAGCCAGAGTCGCGGTCTCGGAGCGACGAACCAGACCTGCCGCGCAAACACCCTCATCGTCTCCCTGACCTTGACGACGGAATTGCGTCCCTTTCCTTCGGAGTGAAAGCGGTACTGGGCGACGATCGAATCATGACAGATGATCCGCTGTCGTCGCGTGATACGGAAGTAGAGGTCGAGATCGTCGGTCAGCGTACGATCCGGATCGAAGCCGCCCACGGCGAGCAACGCGGTGCGCCGATACAGCACCGATGCCGTGCACCAGATGAAGTTGCCGCCCAGCATCTCCTTGTACGGATCGGATCTCATGGGAGGCAACGAAAATGTCGGATGCCGCTCGCCGTCGATGAGCAGATCCACCATTCCTCTCACGAACGCGGCACCGGGATCGCCGCCGAGCAGCCGCAGCCCCGTCTCGACGGCGTGCGGCAGGAGTCGATCGTCGGCGTCGAGAAACACGATGAGCTCTCCGCCGCTCGCCTCGAGCCCACGATTGCGCGCCGCAGAAACTCCGCTGTTCGATTGAAACAGGTAGCGGACGGTCGGGTATCGGGACGCGACGGAGGCCGTGGAATCCGTCGAGCCATCGTCCACGACGATGACTTCACAGCTCGGATGGGTCTGAGCAAGGGAGCTCTCGATCGCTTCAGCGAGATACTTCCCCTGATTGAAGCAGGGGATCACGATGGAGACGAGTGGCTCGGAGCGCTCTTTCATGAGACGACGAACTCGAGTGCGTTCGATCGCCGCTCTCGATGGCGGAGATGAACCTCGCGGGATCCTGGACGCTGATAGAGCGCTTCCGGGACCACTGCTGTCACGACGCCCTCCTCGCCGACTGCGGTCACCAGCGGCACGGAGTCCATGACCACAACGGTGCCCGGCCGAGCATTCTCGGCGAGGAGCCAGAAGGCCGATTCTCCTGACGGCTGCGGGTTGAAGGCGACGCCCGCGCTCGTCCCCTCGACGCCGAGACGTACGATCGTCATGGGCGCGCCGCTCTCCTCGGTTTGTCGCCGCCACGTGTCGCATTTCAGCATCATTCCGCCCATGTCGTGCGGGTAGGGACTTCTCCGGTAATCCTCGAGTGTCACGCCGGGAGGAAATCCGAACTTCAGTCCGGTGCCATCATCGAGATGACAGAGCTCGTGAGAGATCACGTAGTCTTCCCACCGATCGGAGAAGATCTGCAGCCACTTGAATTGATCGGGTCGCCCTTCGGTTCGCTCTCTCGCCCTCCTCCTCGTGTCGATGCGCTTCTGAATCTGCCCGGGGGTGCGGTATTGGTAGTGTCGATTGAGAATCCGCTCCGAGCAGTGATATGCCTTCCGAGGATCGTTCTGCCATGCGCCGTGATACCGATAGAAGCGCGGCTCCGTCCAGTCGATCAGATAGTGCCTTCTTCGCTCCCGGATTGGCAGCGTCTCGTCTTCTTCAGCGAATCGGGCGAGATCGAGATCGGTAAACATGAACTCGGCTTGCCACGCGAAGATGCAGTCCGCCCCCTCGAGCTCGGCGAGTCTCACGATCGGCCGCGGATCGTCCTCATAGAATTCGTCGGCATCGATCATCACCATCCAGTCGCCCGGTCGATAATGATCGCGGCGCGAGAGCATGAGGCGGTGACGGAGTGTCTCCGAGTACGGCTCGGCGACGACTTGCGGGTCGTGAAGGATGTCGCGATGGCGAAGAGCCCTCTCGAAGGTACCGTCGTCGGAGCCGAGATCATAGAGAAAGATCGCATCGAAGAATGCGAGCTCGCGCAGATAGCCGAGAAGCTCGTCGATGATGTCGTTCTCGTTCTGCACGACGAGCGTGCCGAAGATGCTCATGCGCGGGATTCTCGCACAGTCGTCGGGCGGAGGGCATCGCGTCACGTCATCCTCCCGTTATCCTGAGCGAGGATGAAGGGGGGGTGAGCCCCCGTCATCCTGAGCGAGGGGGAAGGGCGGGCGTGAGCTCCCGTCATCCTGAGCGAGGGGGAAGGGCGGGTGTGAGCGAAGGATCTGCGA
>DATKDP010000138.1:0-4348 GCA_035546335.1 Thermoanaerobaculia bacterium
GAGCTATCGCGCCCACGCCGGTTACGAGCCGATTCCCGACTGGCTCGCCTCGGACTGGCTCTTCGCGCTCGACCCCGACCCGAAGGCTGCGCAGGCGATCTATCGCGAGTTCATCGACGAGAAGCTCTCCTCGACCGAGTCTCTCTGGGACAAGCTCGAAGGGCAGTTCTACCTCGGCACCGCCGGCTGGATCGAGAAGATGCGGAAGCGGGTCGAGTCGAAGCCGCGCAGCGACGAGCACAGCAAGGCCCAGCGGCTCCTCCCGCGAAAGACGATGGTCGAGGTGATCCGCTCGGTGGCGAGAGCCTTCGGCGTCAATCCGAATGCGATCCGCAAGGGTCGAGGGGGCGCTGCGCGTATGCTCTCCGCCTGGATCGGCTGGCAGGGAGCCATCCTCGAGCTGCGCCCGATCGCAGCGGCGCTGCTGCTGCGCAGCGCCGGCCACGTCTCGAATCTCGTCCGCAAATGCGAGCGCGAGCTCGCCCGCGACAAGCTCCTCCAGCAATTCGCCTGCGCCGCGATCGACGATCTCCGCGTCACGGTCTAGAACGCCTCGAAGAAGACACCTCCAGCGCTGATTCCCTCGCTTAGTTGGGAAACCGGCCGGCGAAGCCGTCCTTTGGGGCGAGTTTCAGCCTCGGCTGTCCCCTTTCAGCGGCGCCCGGTAAGCATGCGACTGCCCGAATTGGCGATCGCACAGCCCCCGCGCCCCCTCTCGATGATCGAAGCCAGCTCGAAACGAGGCCGCGCCACCCCGATCAAAACGAGAAGCATGGGCCTGACCCTCTTTTCCCAGCTTCTTTCTGGTAAGAACAACGAAGATTCGGTTCAGTCGCGCGAATCTGACCGCCGAGGTGGATCCACGGGAAGCCCGTCATCAGCGCGTCGCCGTCCTTTGCACGGGTCCCATCCACTCATCGGTCCAGGCGAGGATTTCCCTGATGACATCATTGAACTCGGTCGGGACGTGCCCTCCGTCGAATACCACATGCTTCTTTTTCGATGTCCCGATCATGTCGAAGAACGGCTTCTGGGCCGACTCCACCGGAAGCGTAAAGTCGTAGCGGCCGCCGATGAGCAGCGTCGGCACCTCGATCCTCGGCAGGAAATTGTGCGGCTGGGTCTCGGGCGGCCGGTCCGGTGTGAAGTAGGCTGGATAGAAGCCGGTGCCGAACAGAACCGATGATCGGAACCGCGGATCGAGCGTCGTCGCCAGCGCTCCCACACTCGCCCCGAGACTCAGCCCATAATAACCGATCTTCTGCCGGTCGATGTCGCTTCTGCTCTGCAGATAATCGACAGTTCTGCCGATGTCTTTCACGTGCTGGATCCGCAGATCGCGCATGGCATTCTGTCCCTGCGGTGGCGCGACCTGGCGTTCGTATGTCCCTTTGTAGATGGGAAACACCAGCACTCTTCCGCTGCGGATGTAGAACTCGACCATCCGCAGCCAGAGGTGCCGGCTCGACTTCATGAGGGTCGCGTCGCTGCCCGGAAAGTACACGATCGTCTGGTAGGGAGGCTGCGCGTTCTTCGGGATGAAGACGTAAGCCGTGATTCGCTCGCCACCGTACGCGGCGTCGAACGAAACCCGCTCCCTTCGCCAGCCGTCGTGCGTATCGTCGATTTCCTCGGTCCGCTCGTTGAGCGGCAACGGGTCATACGCGAACGCACCCGCAATCAGCCGGAAGGTGTTGTCATCCACCGGCGGAGGGATCTCGAAGGTGTCCGGCCTGACATCCTCCTTCAAGGCCTCGGGAACTGGCGCTGCGATCGACATCAGTCGCATGCCGTAGCCCGCCCTGCGTGACAGGGGATCCTGCGCATCCCGCTCGACGTACGAATAAGCGGGATCGAGCCACGAGCCGCCGAGCGCATAGCGTCTCTGGTCGACGGCATTGATGCACCATTCCCTGACGTTCCCTGCCATGTCGTACGTGCCCCAGTGCCCCAGCCCTCCGAGGGATCCCACCGGCAAGACGCCATGCCCTTCGAAGTTACTCAGCGCCAGCACGTCGGAAAAAATCCCGTCATTCACCGCGGCTCGTTTCCAGTGGAAGACGGTGGGAAGAGTCTTGCCGACGAAGTCTGCATACGCGACCGCTTCGTACCAGCTGATTCCCTCGACGGGATGGTTCTCCTGCCCCTTCGCAAAACTGCCGAGCTCCCATCCGGCCGGCCCCGGTTGTCCCGTCCGATCGACGAAGCCGCTCACCGCCTCGTCCCACGAGAGTGTCTCGCCCTCTCGAGTGAAGGGATGTTTCCAGAGCTCCCGCCGCCCGTATCCATCCCCGTCGACAAACTTCTTGAACTCGCCGTTGGTGACTTCGTACTGATCGATCCAGAAGTCAGGCAGGGTGACCGTCCTTCCAGCGAAGGTGGATGGGCCGCCCCCAACGGGAACCATTCGCGCAGGAGTCTCGACCGGCCGGTAAAGACGGAAGAACCGCGCCTCACCGTCAAAGCCGGGAGCGGTCTCGCTGGTGACGTAACCATCGAGCGAAATGCGATAGCGAACCTGGGGAAACGGGAGGTCGACAGAACGAAGAGGGGTCCGTCCGATGGAAACCCATGGTGAGTCGGCATCACCGCGGTAGGAACGGATCTCCACCTCTGCCCCCGGCGGCTCGCTCTCGATCGTCACCGGTTTCGTCAGATTCGTCCACGCCTGGTGAACCTGTGAGTCGTCGGGTGCGATGGCCCTCGCGCGCTTCGCGAGCATGAAGGCGGCGACGGGATCGTCACTGTCCATCAGTCGCTCGATCTCCGCGGGCGCCACGTTTCTGGCCCAGCGAATCTTCGAGTCGTGCCGCCACCAGAGGGCGGCGAGAATCCCCACGATCAGCACGGCCGCGACGCCTGTGCCGACCAGCAGCGGGAGGCGTCGTCGACTGATCGTTGCCGGCCTCTCGAACAGACTGCGCCTCAGTTCGAGCAGCGCCGCATGAATCTCGCCGGCATCCGCGAAACGATCCGCCGGGTCCTTGGCGAGGCAACGATCGACGATCTCCTCCAGCACGGGAGGAAGATCCTCTCTGACTGACGACAGCGGCGGTGGCGAATCACGGAGAATCGCGGCGAAAGTCGAGACCGGGGTACTCGTCCTGAACGCTGCCTTTCCGGTCAGAACCTCATAGAAGACGATGCCGAGCGCAAACACGTCAGAGCGCGAGGTTGCCATCAGGCCCTCAACCTGTTCCGGCGCCATGTAGCCGATGGTCCCCATCACTGCACCCGCCCTGGTGAGTGGACCGCTCCATTCGACTGTCGCATCCTCCGAGCTCGTGGAAGCCTCAGGCCGCATCAGGCGCGCGAGCCCGAAATCGACCACTTTGACCACGCCGGAGCTCGTGAGCATCACATTCGCCGGCTTCAGATCGCGATGAATGATCCCGGCTGCATGGGCGGCTCCCATCGCGCTCGTGATCTGCAGCGAGATGTCGAGAAAACGCTCGAGGCTCAACGGCTCCCGGACGACCGAAGAGAGGGGAGCGCCGTCGATCTTCTCCATCACGATGTAGTGGAGAGAGTCCTCCTGCTCGATCGCATGGACGGTGACGATGTTGGGATGATTCAGAGATGACGCGGCGCGCGCCTCTTGCAGGAAACGCCGAACGCTTTTGTCGTCCACGGTCTCAGGAAGGGTCTTGATCGCAACCACGCGCTCGAGACGGCTGTCGCGTGCCTGATAAACCTCGCCCATCCCGCCTTTTCCAAGGCGAGCCTCAATCGTGTAGTGAGAGAGTCTTCGTCCGATCATCGAGGAGCCTCGAAAATATCCTCGCCACCCATGGTAGCGCGTGAATGCTCCCGCGAGCATCTTTACGGTCTTTATGGGGGCTGAAGTCATGGGGGGGGCTGAGGGTCAGATCTCTCTTTTTTCCAAAAAGGAAGCAAAGAAGGGGGGTCAGGCCCACGCTTTTCGGTTCTGGCCCACGCTTTTCGGTTCTCAACCCGAATGCGATTCGCAAAGGTCGAGGAGGCGCGGCGCGGATGCTCGCCGCCTGGATCGGCTGGCAGGGAGCGATCCTCGAGCTGAGGCCGATAGCGGCGGCGCTGCTGCTGCGGAGCTCCGGCCACGTCTCGAATCTCGTCCGCAAGTGCGAGCGCGAGCTCGCCCGCGACAAGCTCCTCCAGCAGCTCGCCTGCGCGGCGATCGACGACCTCAGCGTGACGGTCTAGAACGCCTCGAAGAAGACACCTTCAGCGCTGATTCCCTCGCCTGGTTGTGCACCAGCCGGCGGAGCCATCTCTTTGGGGGTGAGGCTTCAGCGTCGGTTGTCCCTTTCAGCGGCGTTCGGTAGGCATGCGAGTGCCAGAATTGGCGATCGCGGGGCCACCGCATTCA
>DATKDP010000139.1:0-33255 GCA_035546335.1 Thermoanaerobaculia bacterium
CTAGCCGCCGACGCTCTTCCAGAGCGAGATCGCCTCGTCGCCCTCGACGACCTTCGACTCGGAGCCCGGTCCATGGACGATCCTCACTCTCACGGGAGCCGAACCGCTCGCCTCCGTGTAGAAGAGTGTGCGGATGGCTCCCCGCGGAATCCCGAGAGTGCCGCCGAGATGAGAGACCCAGACGAAAGGCCGCTGGAAGTCGGCAGCCTGCAAACGCTCGACGAGCCCGCTCGCCTCGAGCCCTTCGACAGACTTCGCGTCAGCGCCTTCATAGACGATGCGCACGACGGCCGGCTTCTCTCCGAAAGCATCTCGATACCAGATTGATTCGATACGGTCGGTGTTGATGGCGAGGCTGCCGTTCATGTGAGAAACGACGAGGAAGCGGCGTTCTGCCGAATGGGCGATGGCGCTGGAGAAAATGACGAAGATGAATGCGATGAGCCGAACGATCCTCATGGGGCGATCTCCTCTCTTCTGATTTGAGCCGAACGAGAATGAGCCAGTGTACTCTCCGCTGCAGCCTGGGATGCCGCTCCGCTGTGACCCTCTGTCGGGGGTGGCTGAGCGCCGCGCGCGCCGAGCGTTGCGCGCAGGGCGAGCCGTTCTCCCTCGCGCAGCACGATGATCTCGACGGTCTCACCCGGCTTGTGATCCTGCAGCGCATAGGTCATGTCGTAGAGGTTCTCGATCCGCATGCCTGCGATCTCGACGATCGTGTCGCCCCCACGCAAGCCCGCCTTCTCCGCCGGCCCCGCGGGGCGAACATCGGTGATCCTCACGCCTCCTGCGGCGGCTTCCATCGCGCTGTAGTCGGGAATCGTTCCGAGATAGGCGCCATAGCCCCGGCTGTCGCCTTCCATTGCGGGTGCGGCGGACGCGCGGGCGTACGCAGGTGTGATCTCGCCTCGAGCGAGCCGGGCCGTCACCAGAGCCGTCAGCTCCGCGATCCGCGCGACTCCGTCGAAATCGATCGCGTCGGCGACATCGTCGGGCGTGTGATAGCGCTCGTGGGTCCCGGTGAAGAAGTGCAGGACGGGGATCTTCTTCGCGTAGAAGCTCGTCTGGTCCGACGGACCGTATCCGTCGCCGCTCGATGCGACCGTCAGCTTCACCTCGGAGCCGGCACGATCGAGAAGGGACTTCCATTCGGGCGCCGACTCGACGCCGAGGGCGATGAGCTTTTCGTCGCGCAGTGTGCCCACCATGTCGAGATTGATCATCGCGACGACTCGCTCGAGCGGCACGGGGGCGTGCTGCACGAACCAGGACGAGCCTCCGAGTCCCGTCTCTTCCGCCGAGAAAAACGCAAAGACGATCGTGCGCCGATTGCGCGATCTCCCGAGCAGCTCGGAGAGGCGCTTCGCGGCGACGAGAACCGCGGCGGTACCGGAGGCGTTGTCGTCTGCGCCGTAGTGGATTGCAGTCTCGTTCGGCCGCATCGAGCCCCGGCCACCGAATCCGAGGTGGTCGTAGTGCGCGCCCACGACGATGATCTCGTTCGCGAGCTTTCCCTTGCCGCGAAGGACCGCGCCGATGTTCTCAGCGTCGGAGTAGGTCGCTTTCACGTCGACCATCCCCGAGAGTGTAGCGTCGAGCAGGCGCGAGCGCGGTTTCAGGTCGGAGTCGACGTCTCTCTGAAACTGCGCGAGGTCGACCCACTTCGAGCCAGCGGATGTTCTCACTTGAAGCACCGGGAGCCCCGCGGGGCTCTCAGGGCCGTCGTTGACGAGCGGGGGGAGCTTGTCTTTTCCTTCGTCCTGCAGAGGGCCGGTGACGAAGACGACGGCCGCGGCGCCGAGCTCCCGCGCCTTCATCGCCTTGTAGCGCTGTGCCGACCACCGGCTCGGCCTTCTGCCGTCGAACCGGGACGACTCGTCTCGCTCCTGCGGCTCGTAGCGGAGCATCAGCGCGACCTTGCCGCGCAGATCGATCCCCTCGAATTCGCGATAGTCCAGCGGTGGCGCGTCGATCCCGTACCCGACGAAGGCGATCTGCCCGGAGAACGAGCCGGCGGTGGAAAAGCCGAGAGGAGCCCAGTCATCACCGGAGAGCCCTTCGATCGCGTTGTTCTCACCCGCGGCAACCCCGACTTTCACTGGGAACTTCTGCCGGTACGACGAGCCGAAAAGCGGCTCGAGGTGCACCGCTCGCAACTGCGACTCGAGATAGTCCGCGGCGAGTCCCAATCCTTTGGTGCCCAGCCCGCGACCTTCCATCGTTTCGGAGGCGAGGGTGCGAATGTGTTTTTCGACGAGCGCCACCGGCGCATCGGCGAGCAGGGGAGCTGTGATCAGCCAGACTGCAGTGAGCGAGAGTATACGCATGGCCCTCACGAGTGCGGAGATCGTCTCCGCCGCGAATCGAATTCGCATCCGCCGGACCGTCCGCGGACGCCTCGAATCAGCGTAGCACAATGCACCGCAGCGCCCGGAATCGCCGATAATGAACTGTTTGAGCAGAGCGCCGTCGGACAGAGAAGACGCGGAGCGCGAGAGCGCGGGCACCGGGCGCGCCGAGCGCGGGCTCGGGGTCGCCACATTCGGTCTCTTCGTTCTCACCCTGTTGATCGGCGGCGTCTTCTTCGTTCGCTTCGAGCCGGCCCTCATCCTCCCGCAGCGTCTTCTTCAACCCATTGCCGCAGCGCTCCTCGTCGTCAGCGCCTCTCTTGCGACCGGCCGGGTCGTCCTTCGCCTCGGCGAATCGCTGATCGCCCGCGCGGGAACTTTCGAGAACGCCACCACCACAAACGACGAGCCCGAAGTCGACTCGACCGCCATCCTCGGGATTCCTGCGCTCGGGCTTCTCATCGCCTTGCTCAGCCTCGCAGGATCGGCACAGCCGCTGGTCCTGGCTCTGGTCACGGTCATTCTCGCTGCCATCGGTCTCGGCACATCGTGGAAGCCGCTCGTCGATCTTCTTCGTTGCGTCCGCCCGGGCATTCTCGCTCTCTACGCCATTCCGCTGGCCATCGCGGCAATCGGTGCGATGGCACCGGTGAATACACCCGATGAGCTCACCTACAAGCTGGCGATCCCGCGCACGTATCAGCTGTTCGAACGAATGCTCGAGCTCCCACTCAACTCTGCATCGTATTTCCCCGCCGCCGTCTACATGGCGGATCTTCCGGCGATGGTGCTCGGGGGCGCCTCTGCTGCGAGGTTCCTTCACTTCATCCTTTACGTCTGTACACTTCGGATCCTCTTCCGAATTTCGAGGGAGCTCGTCTCGACGAGCTCACCTCGCGGCGAGATCGATCGCGCACACTGGCCGGTCATCGTGGTGGCCTGGACTCCTGCGCTGATGATCATCGCGGGTTGGGCGTGGGCCGAATGGCCGATGCTCGGACTGCTGTTGCTGTCGATCCATGCATGGCAACGATTCGTCGAGGGCCGGAGCGCTCGTGAGCTCGCGATCGCAACCGCCGCGCTGGCACTGGCACTCTCGACGAAATACACCGCGCTCCCCTGGCTGGTTGCGTTTGCTCCAGTCGCGGTGATCGACGCGCGCTCGATGCGCCTGCGAGCTCGAGTCATCGGCGCCGCCGCAATCCTGATCGCTCTTTTCGGCGGTTTTTACTACGTCAGGAACGCGATCTGGACCGGCAGTCCAATCGCACCGTTCCTTCTTCCTCACAGCCCTGCGATCGAGAACTATCGCTCCTCGCTCGGAGGGTGGGCGGAGCTCACCCGCGGCTATGACATCTTTCATCCCGGAATCGTGGACGACTCGCTCGGCGTGCTCCTTCCGGTCATGGTTCTGTTCGCGCCGTTCGCACTTCTGTTCGGTGCCCGGAGGGGCTATGTCGTGCGGCTTCTCACCGTCGGCGGACTCCAGCTCGTGCTCCTCATTACTCTCGCACCCACCTCCCGGCTGATTCTGACCGCGGCCGTGCCGATGGCGCTCGTGGGTGCTGCGCTCTCGGTGCGGCTGTGGACGGCATGGGGTCGCGGCGTCCGATTCGCTGCTGCGGCCGCAGCGCTCGCAGCGCTCGCCGGACAGCTCCTTCTCGTCTGCTTCAGCCTCGTCACCTCGTGGAACTTCGGCGCGTATCTCGCCGGTGCCGAGAGCGAAATGGACTATCTGCGACGAACGCGTGAATACGTCCCCGTCTATCAATGGCTCGAGACGAACACTCGGGAGGACGCGACGATTCTGCTCCTCGGGGAGAATCGCCCGTTCCACCTCGCGCGCCGGGCGCTCAGCGCAGCGAATCTCGACGGCGCTCGCGTGTCCGCCTGGCTCTCTCGATTTTCGACTCCCGACGCGCTCCATACCGAGATGGAACGTCTCCGAATCTCCTATGTCGTGGTGCACAGGCAGCGCTACCGCATTGCTGCATCCGACCCCGGTGAGACGCGATCCATGATTGCCAAGGAGTTCATTCTCGAAGTTCCACCAGCCGTACACGCAGCTCTCAGCGGCTTCTTCAGGCAATATGGCGAAGAGGTCTACCGCGACGAGTCGTATCTCGTCTTTCGATTATCGAAGAAGCGAAGCTCCATCAGCCTCGCCGAGCCTTTACTTGCTCTCGGTCGCCTGGAGTGAGATCGTCACGACCACTTCGTCCGACAGAAGCACGCCGCCCGTATCCAGCACCTGGTTCCAGTCGATCCCGAAATCCTTCCGATTGATCGTCGTGCCCATCTCGAAGCCGGCTCTGCGCACGCCGCTGAACGGGTCGCGGGCAAAGCCGAGGAAGGTGACCGGAAGGACGATCGGCTTGATCACTCCGCGCATGGTGAGCATTCCCGCTACCTCGAATCGCTCGTCGGAGACCTTCGTGATTTTGCTGCTCTTGAAGGTGATCTTCGGGTGTTTTCGAACGTCGAAGAAGTCGGAGCTGCGCAGATCCTCGTCTCGGCGGGGCTCGTTCGTGTCGATGCTGGCGGCCTCGATGACCAGCTCGACGCGAGAGGCCTCGATCTCGTCATCCTGAATCACAGTGCCGCTGAAGCGGGTGAAGCGGCCGGTGACGTTCGACATCAGGTGCCGGATGCGGAAGCTGACGTCGGAATGTTTCGGATCGATGATCCACTGCTGCTCGGCGAATAGCGCGCCCGCATGAAGCAGAACGAGAAGGGTCACTGCGCTTCTTCTGATCATTCTTCCTTCCACGGGTCGGCGAAGCGTTGGTCGGTGACGAGTCCTTCGTCGGTCAGCGACTCGAGGAATTCGATCAGCGAAGCCTTCTCGGCGGGACGCAGCGCGAGCCGGCGAACCTCGTCGTATCGATCGATGACCTCAGGCAGAGATCCGATCGAGCCATCGTGCATGTAGGGTGCGGTGAGCTCGATGTTCCTCAGCGTCGGAACGCGGAAGCTACCTCCGGTGATCCCGTTGCCGACGATCAGCGGCTTCGTGCGCCCAGCACCTGCTCGCCGGATCGGCCCCGAGAAATTGAAGCCGCCGTGACACGTCGCACATCCGCTCCTCGCCGAGAAGAAGAGCTTCATTCCCTCCATCGCCGATTCGGAAAGGGCGCGAAGGTCATCGTCGAAGACGAGCCGGTCATAGGGCGACCGGCCGGAGATCAGCGCACGCTCGAACGTTGCGATGGCGCTGATCGTGTTTTTCATCCGAACCGGCCGCCGCTGTCCGGGAAACGCGGCGCGGAAGAGCCGGTCGTACAGCGGGTCCGCCGCGAGCCTCCGGACGATCTCGCGCTCTCGTCCCTTCATGCCCAGCTCGACGGGGTGCGAGCCGAACATCGGCACGCGCGCCTGCTTCTCGAGCGACGGGATCTCCCCGCTCCAGCCGTACCCGGCGTTGTAGGCGACGTTCGACAGCGTCATCGTGTTCAGGCGATGCATCTCACCGGTCGAGCCGATCGCCGTCGCGCGTCCGTCGGTGAACGCGCGACGCTGCTGATGACAGCTTCCGCACGACTGCGTTCCGTTGCCCGACAGGCGCACGTCGTAGAAGAGCCGGCGGCCGAGCTCGAACTTCGCAGCAGACATTCGATTCGCCGGTGGCGTGAGCGGCAGGGGAGCGCCCGGCGGAAGGTGCCACTGAAACGCGACGCTGACGGCGAGAAGAGCCGCAGTTACCACGAGCGCACGGTCGACGACGAGGTGAGTGAGCTCGTCTGCTGGTGAATTGCGTCCCGAGTTTCCACCCAGCTCGCGAATTGCTCGAGCTCGGTCGCCTCGACGCCTGCGGGATCGGTGCGCCGCTGCTCGACCCATCGCTTCATCGCTGCGAAGAGCACGTCGGCGCGAGGGCGGTCGCCGCTGAAAAGAATGGTATACGCCTCTCTCGCCTCGCCGATGCGATTCAATGCGAGGTGCGCCTCGGCGCGATACTCGATCGCCGGACTGTAGCCCGGTTCGATCGCCAGTGCCTGGTCATAGGCCTCGAGCGACTCCTCGAAGCGCCCCTGCTTGCGTAGAACGAACCCCAGCTCGCTGAGGGCGGGATAGAGATCGGGACGGCCCTTGACCGCCCGCCGGAAGTCCGCCTCGGCATTTTTGAGCTGTTTGTCGATCTGCTTTTTCAGCTTCTCCTCTCCCTTCGCATCGGAGGTAGCCGCCAGTTTCTCGTACATCTCCGCAATCTTGTCGAGGCGCCGCCCGCCGCTCTGATAGTCCTCCACGGCGCGCTGCCGGGGATCGATGGTCCCGGGCGACGGAACACCTCCTCCCGATTGCGAGCGCTCCGCAAACGTGCTGTGACCAATGAGCAAGGCCGCCGCAAACATCATCACCAGTCTCATGACTTCCTCCTCGCTTGATTCTAGGCCTCTCGCTCGACGCCTGAGCTGCGGGAAAGGTCAGGGAATCGAAACGATTTGCTGGTGGCGATTCAGGAATCTGTACACCACGTTCATAACGATGGTGCAGCCCAATCCCAGATCGCACGCGAGACCTCGGCAATGGCCCGGCTCGCCGCATTCTCGTCGGCGATGCCGCGCGTGAGCACGATGAGCACATAGGGTGAGCGTGCAGGCGGATAGACGATCGCCGCGTCGTGGCTGATCCTGGTGATGTTTCCAGTCTTGTGCGCGACCATCACTCCGGGCGGAAGACCCGCGGGGATCTTCGAACGAAACTCCTGCGCGCGGAGGATGTCGATCATCGCCTCGCTCGCCGCGGGCGAGATCGCCTTCCGCTCCGCGATCGCCTTCATGACGAGCATCAGGTCGTACGCCGTCGTCGTGTTGTTCATCCCCGCGTCGAAGGCCTTCTGATCTTCGACGCCGCGGAGAACGCGGATGTCGTTCGCGCCCAGAGAGCGCATGAGCGCCATCACGCGATCGGCCCCCACCCTCTGAATGAGAAGGTTGGTTGCCAGATTCGAGCTGCGGACGATCATCCGGTGCATCAGCTCGCCGAGAGGCTTCGATTCGCTTGTCGAGGCGTAGAGATCGGTGTCGCTGTCGTCGGACTGCGCGATCGCATAGGTCGAGCCGTCGAAAATGCTGACGAACCGGTTCTCCACCACGACCGGCTGGTCGAGCGAGAGCTCGCGTCGATCGATCGCTTCGAAGATCGCCAGCATGACGGGCACCTTCATCGTGCTCGCCGCGTGCAGGATCACCCGCTCGTCGCGGAAGAAGCTGCGGCCGGTCTCGAGCTCTTCGAAAGCAACAGCGAGCGTTTCCGCCCCATAGCGTCCGGTGATCGCGTCGATCGTGCGAGCGAGCTCCGGATCATGATCCTGCATGGCGACATCCTGAAGACTCACCGGCATGGTCCGGCATCCGTTGGTACACAGAAGCAGAAAAAGGAGGCCGATTCGCGACAGGACCATCATGAATCACGCATGCGCATGCGTCGCTGTGCTCGCGTCATCCGCCGCTCACTGCGGGCAGAATCACGATCTCCGCACCGTCGCGCACGTCGCCGGCGAGCCCGCCCGAATCGCGGATGTTCTCTCCATCGACGAAAATGTTGACGTGAGGTCGCACCTCGCCGAGCTCGGTCATGATCCGGTCACGAACCGCAGGGCACTCGCGCCAGAGCAGCGACAGCGCTCCCGATACCGAGCCGGCTGCCCCGTCAACGCGAATCTCGGAGCGGTTTCTCGCGAGCTCGCGCAGCGGTCCGGGAATCACGAAGACGAGCGACATCAGGCCCCCTTCCTGCCTCGCGGAATTGAAACGACTGCGGCCTTGACCGACACGATGGGCGGAAGTCCGTCGGCGAGCGAGATCCATTTCTTTCCCTCGTCGGCTGAAGCAAAGAGCTTTCCACTCCGGGTCCCGAAATAGACGCCGGCGGGATCGAGAGCGTCGACGGCCATCGCGTCGCGCAGCACCGTTTCGAAGGCTCCCTTCTGCGGCAGCCCGCGCGTCATCGCCTCCCACTTCTTTCCTCCATTCCGAGTGCGATAGACGCGCAGTTTCCCTTCGGGAGTGCAGCGGAACTCGTCCGACTCGAGCGGAACGATCCAGGCGCAGTCGGGATCCTGCGGATGGATTGCCATGGCGAACCCGAAATCGGACGGCACCCCGTTGGCTATGTCGGTCCAGCTCGCGCCACGGTCGTCGCTGCGATACAGGCCCCAGTGGTTCTGCAGATACATCCGCTCCGGTTTCGAGGTGGATTGAACGACCTTGTGGACGCACTGGCCGAACTCCGGGTGCTTGTCGGGGAGGAACTCGGCGCGCACCCCTTTGTTGGACGGTCGCCAGCTGGCGCCCCCGTCCTCGGTGACGTAGAAGCCAGCAGTCGAAACGGCGATCGCCGCGCGGTCGCTTCGTTCGGGATCGAGCAGGACCGTATGAAGGCAAAGCCCGCCGCCGCCCGGCTGCCATCGCGGCCGTTGCGGATGGTTCCAGAGCCCCTCCACGAGCGACCAGCTCTTCCCGGCATTGCGCGAGGTGAAGAGTGCCGCCGGCTCCACGCCGCAGTAGAGCGTGTTCGGCTCGCTCGCCCGCCCGGGAATGATCTGCCAGATCTGCTCGAGCGCGGCGCCGGTGCCTTCCGGGAACTTCACGTTCGCCTCGCGGGGATTCGTCCAGGTGCGGCCGAAATTGTCGCTCGACCGGAGCAGCCCTCCCCAGTGCATGCTCTTCGGTCCGGCCCAGATGCGATGGCGTCCCGCGCGACCGTCGTAGGCCATCGCGTAGACGGCATTGCCGGGGAAATAGGGGCCCGCGACGTCCCAGCTCGCTCGCCCCTTTCCAGCGCGAAGGAGGAATGCTCCTTTCATCGTACCGACCATGAGGAGGACGTCGCCATTGCGGGGGGTGATGTGACGAGTGGACGGCATGAAAGCGATCTCCTTTCGATGCGACGCGCATCAGCGCGCCGAGCTGTCAATGATAATGGATTGGGGGGTCGGTGGGGCAGATGGCAGATGGCAGATAGCAGATGCTGGCGCCGATCAGATTTCGACGCCGGCGCTCTCGATCACCCGTTCGTAGAGATCGAGATAGCGCGGCACGACGGTCGATACGTTGAACGGACCGAGGGCGAGCTCGCGTCCGCGGCGTCCCATCTGCAGCCGCAGAGGGTCATCGGAGAGGATCTCGATCGCCCGCGAGGCCATTGCCTCGATGTCGCCCACCGGGAGGAGATAGCCGACCTCGCCGTCGGTGATGACTTCCGGGAGTCCTCCGACATTCGTGGCGATGACGGGGACCTCGGAAGCGAGCGCCTCGAGCGCGGCCATTCCGAACGATTCGGTCTCGGAGGGAAGGAGAAATAGGTGACTCGCGCCGAGAATCTCTTCGAGATTCGGCACATTGCCTACGAAGAAGACGCTGTCGCGGAGTTGATGCTCGCGACAGAACGCTTCCGCTTTCGATCGCTCGGGTCCATCGCCGACCATGATCAACTTGCTGGGAATCACTCGATTGACGCGGGCGAAGATCTCGAGGACGTCGAGCACTCGCTTGACCGGCCGGAAGTTCGAGACGTGACAGAGGATTCGTTCGTTCGTGTCGCATCCCAACATGTGGCAGATCTCCATCCCGTTTCTCCGGAAGCGAGAAGGGTCGACGAAGTTGGGAATGACGTCGATCCTCTTGTCGGTGAAAAAATGCTCGTGTGTCTCACGGCGCAGCCATTCCGATACAGCCGTCACGCCGTCGGACGATTCGATTCCGAACTTCGTGATCGGTAGATAGCTCTGATCGCGGCCGACGAGCGTGATGTCGGTGCCGTGCAGCGTGGTGATCACCTTCAGCCGCTCCGACTTGAGCACCTGTTTGGCGAGAAACGCGCTGATCGCATGTGGAATCGCGTAGTGGACGTGCAGGATGTCGAGCTTCTCGTACGACGCCACCTCGGCCATCTTCGTCGCCAGCGCGAGTGTGTAAGGAGGATACGGATCGAACAGCGGATATGGGGTGACCGTCACCTCGTGAAAGCGGACGCGCTCGTGCAGAGTGTCGAGACGCGACGGTAGCGCGTAGCTGATGAAGTGAACCTCGTTTCCTCCGCGCGCCAGAGCGAGGCCGAGCTCCGTCGCGACCACGCCCGATCCGCCGAACGTCGGATAACAGGTGATTCCGATCTTCACGAAACCTCTCTTCCGGAATAGGCCGCCACGAGATCGTCGATACGAGGCGGTTGCTTCGTCACGAACGGCTCGCCGTATGCGGCGCCGATGATCGAGCCGAAATGACGGCCCCGCGCCTCGATCATCTCCAGGAACGATTTCTCGGAGATGAACGTTCGCGGCTCGCGCGACTGGGGGTCGTAGAACTGCGACTTGTAGGTGGCGATGGCCTTCATCTTGCGGGCCCACGCCGTGGTGACGTCGGCGATGAAGGTCGGCTCGCGAACCCACGCCTGCATGTAGTAGATGACGCTGTGCGGGCGATGATGGTTCTGCCCCGTCTCGATTTTCTTCAGACCGGCGTAGAACGACGCTTCGGTGACGAGTCTTCCGGCGCGGCTGTGATCGGGGTGCCGGTCCTCCGGGTACGGTGCGACGACCACCGAAGGGCGGTACCGCCGAACCAGCCGGATGATCTCCAGCTCTTCCTCGCGTCCGGTGCGGAGGTTGCCGTCCCCGAGATCGAGCTGCTCGCGAAAGGCGGCCCCGAGGATCTTCTGCGCCCTTCGAGACTCGCGAAGGCGTTTTGCGGGGGTGCCCCTGGTTCCCATCTCGCCGCGCGTCACATCGACGAGTCCGACGAGCTTGCCCTGAGAGACAGCCTGAACGACCGTGCCGCCACACGACAGCTCGATGTCATCGGCATGGGCTCCAAACACGAGGATATCGACTCGCTGATCGCGCTGCATGTTCACTCTCAGAGGGGAATGATCTTCACAATCGGCTGATCGGGCTCGATGTCGGAGACGAGCCGGTCGACGAGTTGCGTACCGTAGTCGTGCCACCAGGTGACCCACGCGGCAACCCGGTCCTGCGGCTGGCCGGCGGGGAATAGGGTGGCGCAGGCGCGTTGCACCGCCCGGTAGCGCTCCGCATCCGCACGGGTGACCGCGAGGACGGATCGCTGACTGAGTTTCTCGAAGTGATATCGGATCTTGCGCATCGTTTTCTCGATCGACCGCTCGAGACCGGCGTCGGCGGCGAGAGCCGCAGCGCGAACGGCGGCGAGATCCTCCTCCATACGTGAAGCAGCGCTCCCGACCATACGCTGCATCCGTTCGACAGGCTCCGCATCGTGTCGGGCGATGACCTCTTCCGGAGTCATCGCCAGCTCGGCCGGATCGATCCCGTACTTGTCGACGGCGCGGATGAATCGTGCCGGCGCGACGAGTGCGTGCCCGCGAAGCGCCACGTGCGGTTGCTCGACTCGAAGCATTCGATGCAGCGGACCGAGCTGTGCGTAGTACGACACCTCGGCAGGTCCGCCGACGAAGACCGAAGGGCCGAAAACGAAATCCTGCAGAAGCGGGCGGGCGAGGGCCGCCGTGGAGATCCGTTCGGGGCTCTCGTCGATCATTCCGATCACATCGCGCTCATCCAGTCGTCTGTCGCCGCTCATCCAGCCGTTCTCGTCCCGCCGAAGCGGTTCGCGCTCACTCTCCTCATTGATCGCGAAGAGAAGGGCGTAGTGACCATCGGGAGAGCGCTCCACCTGCGGCTGGTAGCCGTCGCGGGTGAGGGCACGAGACCGTTCGGCGATGAGCGACTCCGCTTCGTCGATCCGCTCGGCCAGCGTGCGGAACAGCGGAGCCCCTTGTCGCCGGAGCTGGGGGAGGAGGGAGTCGACCAGGACCACGCCGCGGCCGGAGAGCGCCTCGGCGAGGAGCCTCGCGAACGATTCTCCGAACGTCAAAGAGGGTGACAGCCATCCACTCTCGGCGAATTGCGTGGCCTCGAGAAAGGAGCGGCGCAGAGACTCGGGGATCGCCAGGTCTCCGACGATTCTGCGAGGAGAGCCGGAATGCTCGAGGGGCCGGAGGGTCTGCAGTCCATCATTCCCGCGTGTCTGCAGTGATATGGTCGCGACCTCGTCGAAGTCCGAGTCCTCGGTTGCCATCCAGAAAAAGATCGTCGATGCGACGCCGCGGGCGGCGAGCTTGTCGCGCAGCGCGAGAAGCGAGGCGATCTTCGCCAGTGTATAGAGCGGGCCGCCTCCGAACCCCACCTGCTGCCCGGCGACGAGCGTGACGGTCTCGCCGCGATTCCAGCGATCGAGCTCCGCCTCGACATCGTTTCCCCAGCCGGCGTTCGACGCAGCGAGGGCGCCCGCCAGCTCGTTCATCCGGCGAGGTGCGGCGGGAGGCTTCCAGGAGTCGGGCGGAGTCCTTTCGAGCCAGCGCGCAGCGGAGCCGCGGCCGGTGACCAGATCGAGCGCGAAACGGCTGATCGAAGGATAGTGCTCGAGCGGCAGGGAAGGAGCCTCGATGAGCGGAGAAGCAGGCATCGTCGTCATCAGTTCTTCGTGCCGACCACGATCAGGCGGGGGCTCGCCTGATGATATCCGCTTCCGTCGAAATCGCCGAAAACGTCACGGATTCGAAACTCGGCGGCGGCGAACATTGCGGCGATCTCCTCGAGATCGTAACCGCGAACCCGTTCGAGGAAATGACGGCCATCGATGGTGATTCGCTTGCTGAACGCGCGGGCGGAGGAATCGAACCATCGCTCGATCTCGACCCGTCCGGAGTCGGTCTCACGGACCTCCTTGCGAGTCATTCGTCTGATCTCGTGGTGAACGTTGAGGTAGTCGAACAGAAACGTCGCGCCCCGTACGAGCACGCGCGACATCTCTTCGACGACCCGCTGGTTGTCCCTCTCAGTCTCGAAGTAGCCGAAGCTGGTGAAAAAATTGACCAGTCCCTGAAACGTTCCGTCCCTGAACGGCAGGTCGCGCATGTCAGAGAGCGCGACCCGCATCTCTCCATACTGCCGCAGCCCCGTTCGGAGCAGAACATACGACAGATCACAACCGACGACCGTGTAGCCATGGGTCGCCATCTCCTGAATGTGGCGCCCGCCGCCGCACGCGAGATCGAGAATGCAGCCGCCCAGGCTGCCGACCTGCGAGATGAAGAAATCGACCTGTCGCTTCGCTTCCTCTTCGTCGCGATGTGCGTAGAGCTCGAGATATTCTTCCCCGAACCATTCTCGATACCAGGTCAGACTTCCTCCCGCGACTCAACTCAGTGTCGAAGCCTCCTGATGATGCCGGCTTCATGATCCTTCGCCTTCTGCAGCGCCTCTTCGAGCGCGCGGACCACTGCGCGGGCACTGTCGTGCATCGCTCGCAGGGCACCATCGTCGGCCGGATCGTCGAAGGGCATCTCTCCCGGATCGAACATCCCGGCTGAAGGCGGCCCGCTCGCCGCCTGCTCCCCCTGGCGCAGAAACGGGAACACCGCGGGCTCGGGCGGTGCTACCGATGGTTGCTCCACGAGAGGCACATCGGCCCACGGTGCGGCAGTGCCCTCCGCGGTGGCCGCAGGCTGCCCGGCGGAGAGCCCCTGTACGTTGACCTTCGGGCCGCCTTCGCTCGCGAAGACGACACCCGAGCCTGCGGTGAGATCGGGAGCGTCGAGCTGCGGAGCCCCTGCGAGAGTGATGTCGACGTGGTTCCGAACGTTCTCGATGATCCGATTCACCCCTTCGCGGAGCGTCTGCATGACGCCCACGCCCTGCAGAGCCACCGCCTCGACGACGGGGGCGGAGCCCGAACGGAGGTAGACGCTCATCTCGTCGACAGGCATCGCCGAGGCGAGATCGCGTTTGTTGTACTGGAAGACGAGTGCGACTTTCTCCGGGTCGATTCGATTGAGTCGCAAGTTGTCGTGCAGGTTTCCGAGGCTCTGAAGATTCGATTCGCGCATCGATGCCTGTGAATCGGCGACGAAGACCACTCCGTCGGCCCCGCGCAGCACGAGCTTGCGGGTGGCATCGTAGAAGACCTGGCCGGGCACGGTGTAGAGCTGGACTCGAACCTTCTGCCCTCCGATCGTCCCGAGCTCCATGGGAAGAAAATCGAAGAAGAGCGTTCGATCGGTCTCGGTCGCCATCGAGAGAAGCTTTCCCTTCTGGTCGAGCTTCGGGTTGGTGTAAATCTTCTCGAGGTTCGTCGTCTTCCCGCAGAGACCTGGGCCGTAGTAGACGAGCTTCAATGTGATCTCGTTCGTTGCTTTGTTCACCAGGGCCATCGCTGCGCCTCCACCGGGAAAGCTTAGCAGAAAGCAGAAAAGGGAGGCTCCGTGGTCGACGAGGCCTCTCCACCTCGTCCATTCAATTCAATTTCTGATAGCCTTACACCATGAATCGAAAGTCCTCACTCTTCGACAGAGTCTGCTCGAGCGTGATCGTCGGCGTGGTGCGGGAGGAAACGGCCGAGGATGGACTCGCCGTCGCACGAACCTACGCACGGCACGGCCTGGATGTCATCGAGATTACATTCACCACGCCCGCCGCGGAGTCGATCATTCGCACACTGCGTGAGGAGTCGGATGGCAGGATCACCATCGCTGCGGGATCGTTGCGCAACGGCAACGACGCTGCGGCCGCGCGTCGCGCCGGCGCCGAGATCCTCGTGTCACCCCACACCGATCTTCGTGTCATCGAGTACGGGACCGAGAATCAGCTTCTGGTCATCGCGGGCGCTGCAACACCGACCGAGATCATCCAGGCGTGGGAACGCGGGGCCGACCTGATCAAGGTCTATCCTGCTGCACACTTGGGAGGGCCGGATTACATCCGCACCATTCGACAGCCGATTCGCGACGTCCCCCTTCTGGCGGGTGGGCCGGTGCCGCTCGAGCTGATCGAGGCGTATCTCGAGGCGGGCGTCCTCGCGGTGAATCTCGGCGGTTCTCTCGCCGTTCCCGATCTCGTCCGACAGAAGAAGTGGGACGCCATAGGGAAACGTGTGGAACAGGCGATTGCAACGGTGCGTTCCCTTCGATCGGAGCTGCCGATGGCAGATTCGATGGTGCACTGAGATCGATCCTCGGGCGATGATGATGCTCGCTTTCATAGTGGCGTTTCTTCTCGCTCCCGGAGCCACGGTACCGAATTTTCCCTCGGCTTCCCCCGCTGCCTGGATGCAGCCGGAGGCGTTCCGACTCTCGGTCGGAATGGCGCGCGGGGATGTCGTTCGAATTCTCACTCGCGACCGCCACAAGATCGAGCCATCGAAGAGGCCCGAGGAGATCATCGTCGAGCAGGACAACTATCGGCGCGTGACGCTCACGTTCCGCGGCGATCGACTACGTTCCCTCCGCTTCGAGATGGTGGCTACGCTCGTCGAGGTGCGAGAGTCATTCGACGTCGAGACCAGGCGGCTGGAAAGGCAGTTCGGCAAGCCGCGCTCCCCCTCGCCGAAGAAGACGCTGATCTACGACCGCTCGTCGCCGAACATCATTGCCGTTTTGACCGACGACCCCTCGTCGGCCCTCGGCAAGCAGGGATTCGGGATGCTGGTGGTCCGCTACTTCGAGCCGCCGCCGAGGGAGGCCGGCGCAGCCGATTCCGACTGAGCGGTGATTGCCATTTGCCGCGCTGCGGCGCCCGCTGCGCTGTCGTGAACGAAGATTCCCTGTCCGCTCGTGCCGACGAAATAGCGTTCGGCATCGAAGGGATCGGCGGCGATCGACGCGATCTCGACCAGCCGCTCGGGAAAGGGGAACGACTTCCAGCCGGTCTGCTTGCCTTCCGACATGAACAGCTCGCTCTTCTCCCGGGAAGTCAGGATCACACTTCTCTTCTGACTGCGCATGAGCTGATGAACATTCGCAAACCCGATGGCCGGGGCGGACACTTCGCGCCATCGTTGCTGAAGGTCGATGTTGCCGAGCAGCACTCCCTGAGAACCTGCGATGACGATCAGATCGCCCTCCGGGTCGGTGCGCACGGCCAGCGTGCGGCCCCTTGCCGGCGCATCCTCGATGGCGAGCCATTTCTCGCCGTCGAACATCGCGAGGCCGTTCGATTTGAGAGCATACAGGGCGGGGCGCCCCCCGGCCCGGCCGACGGCGAGGTCGACGGCTTTCATCTGAGAGCCGCCGAGGCGATACCAGTTCCTGCCGGAATCGCGCGAGGTGAAGACTCCCTCGCTGGTTGCAGCAAAGAGGCGCTGCGAGTTGTAGACGATGAGGCGCTCGACGCGAATCGGGAACGACGAGGGCTCGGCCTGAGTCCAGCTCGCCCCATCCTCGCTCCAGTAGAAGCCGCGCTCGGTGCCGATGATGAAACGAGGATCGCCGCCGGCACGAACCACCAGCGAGAGGATCTCCGGAAGGCGATCCTTGTTCAGGCGCTCCCAGCGCTCTCCGCCATCGGTCGAGCCGTAAAAGCCGGAGGCCGAGCCTCCGAAATGCACGGCGGCGAATGCCGTCCCGCGATTCTCGGGATCCGCTTCGATCGCCGTCACCTTGACGTTGTAGAGTCCCTTGCTCGACCGAGTGAAGGTTTTTCCGCGATCGTGCGAGACATAGACCCCGTCGCCCTCGGTTCCGAGGATGATGCGATCGGGACGTTCCGGATGCAGACCGACGGCGGTGATCACCAGATTCTCGTCGGTCATCAACTCGAACTTCTTTCCGTTGTCGGCGCTCCGGTAGAGTCCGGCTACCGAGCCGGCATAGACGAGCGACGCTGCCGCGTCGAGATCGACTGTATGGATCCGGCGGTTGTTGAACCCTTCCTTGAACCGCGTCCAGTGATCTCCTCCGTCGACCGTGCTGTAGACCCAGCCACAGGTCGAGAGCCAGATCTCGTCGGGGTTTTTCGGGTGGATGTTGATGGCGAAGACGTCGGTGTCGAGGACCATTCCGTTGTTGATCAACTTCCAGTTCTTCCCCCCGTCTTCGGTGCGGAATGCCTGGCGCCACGTTCCCACGTAGATGCGATCGGAATTGCGCGGGTCGATCGCCAGCGACTCGACGTTGATCTGATCCGAGATCTTCTGCCAGGTGACCCCGGCATCGCGGCTGCGGTAGACGCCCGTGAGGCCGCCGATGACGAGCAGCTCGGGGTTGCGCGCATCGATGGCGATCGCACGGACCGAGAATTCCTCGAGTCCGCGATCGCGCCGGGTCCATGTCTCCCCCCCATCTTCCGACACGGCGATCACTCCGCCTCCCCACAGGCCCCAGCATGCAGCCCACAGACGGCCCTTCGCATCGATCAGCAGGTTGTCGACGACGTAGCCGGGGAACGGGATTCCGCGCCGGGGATTTTTCCAGCTTGTTCCGCCGTCTCGCGAAACGTAGACGTCACCGTGACTCGTCCCGAGGAAGATCCTATCGGGGCTCTTCGGATCGATGACCATGCCTCGGACATCGGCACCGTAGAGACTTGCGCGATTCCACGCCGCCTCGGCAGCCGGCAGAAATGGTATCGAGAGAAGAATCGCAATGAGAACCGTTCGCATGGGCCACCCGCTCCGAAGAAGACTCGACGCCTATGATAATCGCTTCTAGCAATAATTCTGCCCTTTTCAATTCCCGGCCGCCGAATTCCTCGGCTCCGGGGGCCTGCCCTGGGCGTCCCGTCCCGCGCCCGCCGACGACAGGAATGTCACAGTCTCGCAAGCCCGCGGACGAAGCTATTGCGCTTCGTTGCAGTCGTGCGAGCCTTTTGCGGTGGCCGGCGCGCAAATGCTTCGTCCCTACGAGAAATGTGACGCTCATGCGAAGTCGCGGCGGCGAGCTTTGCCGCGTTCCGCGCAGGGACGAAGCATTTGTGCGGGGGACGGTGAGCCCGCCCCGGGTGGGTGGGTGGCTGGCTCAGGATGCGGTTTTCAGGGAACGAATCCTGGCGACGACGAGCGTGATGTCGTCTTTCTGTTCGCTGTCCGCCTTGAAGTGTGAAAGGTCCTCGAGGATGCGATCGCGCAGCGATTTTGCGGAAGCGCGCGAGGAGGCGCCTCTGAGCGACTGGATGAGGCGCTCCTCGCCAAAGATTTCGCCGGTTCTGGACATCAGCTCCGAAGCGCCGTCCGTGTACAGCAGGATCTCGTCTCCCTCGGTCATCTCGACTTCGTCTTCGCTGTAGTGGATTGCCAGACGCGTTCCGAGAGGAAGCGCGCCGCGGCCCACGGTGCGCGCAGAGTCCTGCGCCGGCGAGTAATGAATCAGCGGCGGGCTCCCTGCGCTGACCACGCGAAGGCGTCGTGTGGAAGGATCGGCAACGGCGACCAGAAGGCTCACGAGCATTCGCCAGCGCACCCAGTCGCGAACCAGGCGGTTGAGCTTCTCCATCGCGATGATGGGGCGCTGCAGCTCTTCCTGAAGAAGAAAGAGCCCGCTCTTGATGCCGGCGAGCACCAGGCCGCTCGCCACGCCGTGCCCGGCGACATCGCCGATCACGATCGCGAGCCTGCCTTCACCCAGCTCGAAGAAATCGAAGAAGTCTCCTCCGACTTCGGTCGCAGGCAGTGAGACCGTTGCGATGTCGATCCAGTCGACCGCAGGGGAGGCTGCCGGAAGCATGGCGAGCTGGATCTTCCTCGCATCGGCCAGCTCCTCACGCATTCTGACGCGCTCGCGCTCCCTGCTGGCCACCGAGCGCCATCCGAGGACGAACTCGGTTCTTGCACGTGCAGTGAGGTGGTGGCCGATCGAGGTGAAGATCGCATTGAACATGACGATCATCACGATCAGCGGTGCGGTCGAGCCCTCCTCCTGGCTCTGCAGTCCTGCGCCGGTCCAGATCCCTGTGATGGCGATCGTCGCGGTCAGTGCGAGTCGCTGAGATGGGCGGAGGCGAAGCAGCATCAGAACGAACGGGAGGACGAATGCGGAGAGGGCGAGGGTCGTTCCCCAGAGGTCGAAGGTGAAGAGAAAAAGGGCGTACGCGACCAGCAGCCAGGTGATCAGTGCCGGACGAAAGTTCTCCTCGAGAAACGGGTGCCGGCGGAAGAGGGCGATCAGAGCGAGGAGGACGAGATTCACGAACGAGAGCAGCATGCTGACCACGCGGCCCTCGTCGGCGACCGCGAAGTTCGTGATGAGAGTCGTCACCGCGGCGCCGGCGAACAGCCAGCGCGAGAGGCGGTAGTTCCGCGAGTCGAAGAATCTCTCGACCGCCTTCTCTTCGGGGAGGAGCGCCAGCTCCTCGATAGTGTAGGTTCTCATCTCAGCGACGCGGGCGCGGAGGCGGCTTCAGCGAATTCCGATACGCCGACCACCAGAGATCGCGAAGAAGTGAGGCGCCTGTGGCGAGGCGCGCCGTGGCGAGCTCTCTCGCTTCGGCGGTACCGAGGCGAGGGGAGGAGAAGCCGCCGTCACGGTCGATGCGGTAGAGCGTCTCGACCAGGCTCTGCGACTCCTGAATCAGACCGAGGCCCGCTGCGAAGTAGTCGTCGTAAAGCCGCGGCGGCGAGAGTTTCGGGATGACGTCGGCGACATGGATCGCTCTGGCGATGAACTCACTCTCGAATCGTGAATGGGTTCCGCAGTCGATCGCATAGCCGTTGGGATTCGGCTCGACCCAGCCGTTGTAATTGATGGTCGCGTGATGAGGATTCGCGGAGTCGGCGACGAAATGCCCGAGCGTTCCGGCGACGTAGATGATGTTCGCCTCGATCTGCTCGCGCTCCATCGATCCGGCGGCGGCATTGCGCCACAGGATCCATTGGATCGTCAGAAGGTCGGCCAGCTCTGCGATGTGCCACGGCACGAACCCGGGTTTGTCGACGGCGATGCCCCACCGCCTGAGAGCTCCGGAAGAATAGAGGAGCTCGATGTAGGCATGGCGTGTCGGAGGGAGCGCGAGGTGCATCACGTATTCGTAGTCGAGGAAATGATTCGGCGTATTGAAATCATCGATGGCGATCACGCCACCGCGCTTCCATCGATCGGGCTCGTAACCGAGATAGACGAGCCGCGCGTAAGCCTGATGAAAGAATACCGGCATCTCCGGTGGAGCTCCGAAAGTGGCGGCCTCGTTCGCGATGTAATGGCCCTTCTCTCCCCATGCGAGCAGGGGGAGGGGAAGGGCGAGAAGAATCAATCCGAGAGCAGCGCGTCGCCGGATCATGACCGGCGGATTGTAGCAGGCGTTTACCGTCGATTCCGGATCCTCCGGGGTGGAAATGCGGCCCCGGAATTGCGTTGCGGAGCAGCGCGTTCTCGAAGCGGTCGGGCAGATCGCGGTTTGACGGCAAGGGAGCAATCTCTTAGAATCCGCCCGCTTTCCGAAGGTTCCCGCTTCGATTTCGGGGCATAGCTCAGCCTGGTAGAGCGCACGGTTCGGGACCGTGAGGTCGGAGGTTCAAGTCCTCTTGCCCCGACCATTTTTCTGGCACAGACAGTTTTCCGCCCGGAGGAATCGTCGCGCCAGCCATTCCCGTTTCGACATGATGGCCCGCCATCCATCGAAGCCGAAGGAGGCATCATGAGGATGAAACGACTTTTCTCCGCTGCCGCCCTGGTCCTCGCATCCTTTCCCCTCCAGAGTCAGGAGACGCCCAGGTTTGAAGAGCAGATCGATGTCAACGTCGTTCTCGTCGATGCAACGGTCACCGACCGGCGAGGGCGCCACATTCTCGGCTTGGCGAAGGATGACTTCATCATCAAAGAGGACGGAGTCGTCCAGGAGATCGCGTCGGTCGACTATTTCACGAACCGCCGCCTGCTCGATTCTCCGGAGGAGAAGGCGAAATTCAAGGTGGAGCGTGTGCGTCAGGAGCGCTACTTCATCTTCTTCTTCGACCGGTTTCTCGATCTGAGCGAGCGGTCCGCCTACCAGGCGGATCTGATGCAGGCTCGACGCGCGGCGAAGGATCTCGTCCAGCGCGACCTCTTGCCGGAGGATCGGGTGGCAGTCGCCGGATTCGACGCGCGGCTGAAGATCTTCACCGACTTCACGGGCGACAAGAAGACGATTCTCGCTGCACTCGACGAGGTGTTGAGCTTCGGCCAGGGCCTGCGCGAGCCGGCCGCGTCCTCGAGCGCGGAGTCCATCCTGGGCAACATCGACCTGAAGGAGATGATGGACCGGACCGGAACGCAGTACGATGCGCTTCGCGTGCTCGCCGATGCGGTTCGTCCGATCCAGGCGCGCAAGGTGGTCATGCTCTTCTCGCCCGGCGTCTGGGACGTCGACCGTCTTCAGTCTCAGTTCATCGCGCCGGAGCATCATCGATACGAGCCGATGCTCCACGCTCTGAATCGGGCGAATGTCAGTGTGTACGCGATCAATCCGATGCGCGACACGCAGATCCGGGCGGGCGAAGACACTCTGACCCGGACGACCACCGAAACGGGCGGCGAGTACTTCCGGCAGTCGGTCAGCTTCCTGGTGCCTCTCCGAAAGATCGAGAACGAGAACAACGGCTACTATCTGCTCACCTATCACGCGAAGAAGCCGAAGGGAGCGACCGGCTACCAGAAGATCGACGTCGCGCTCAGGAATCCGGAGTTCCGCCTCAAGGCGCGCGAAGGCTACGCCTACTGAGACGGTCATCCGGAGGGAAGAGCGGGCGTCCCGCCCCCGCTCGGGTGGAGAGGGTGGAGCGCGTTCCGACGCGAAATTCACAGCCGCGCAAGCCCGCGGGCGAAGCTATTGGGTTCAGACCTGGCATCCGCGACAAGTTCGGCTTGTGACCGATCGCGCAGACAGGCGAATCTCGCGACGCCCGTTCCCCTCTCCCCATCAGCCAACCTTACCAGAGGCAGCGACGTGACCATGGGGAGAGGGGTCAGGGGTGAGGGGATACGTCTCACATGCTTGCGAGCGCTTCGCCCAACGAGAGCCGGGGCGGGCGGGATGTGGCCGAACTTTGTCACGGATGCGACGCGAGGATCAGGCGTTCTTGCGTTGATCAGACCTGGCATCCGCGACAAGTACGGTCCCTATCGAGAGCCGGGGCGGTGGTGGCCTCTTCAAACGAACGTGTCGTCCCACTCTGCCCCCCTTCGCCCCCTCCCTGAGGTAGAATGATCGTACAGGCCAGCCGGGACGAGCAGAGTGCGGAGTCCTCGATCATGTCGAGGAGAGGAACGTTCCGATTCCGCTCCCCGCGCCTTTTTTGCTGCCGTGAGAGAAAAGGAGAAGGCATATGCAAGGGGACAAGCTCGGTGAATCTTCAGGCAAGGTGACCTCACGCAGAGTGCTTCCGAACGCGGGAAGCGATCCGAGGATGGAGACGACGTTCGAGGCGAGCGGAAAGCTTCTCGGAATCGAGTCGTCGGAAACGGGAACCTATACCTCGGTGCTCCGGCGCGACGGGACGCTCTTTGGTGAAGGGCAGGGCCTTTTGATGGGCAAGGGAGGGGAAGTGGCGACCTGGATCGGTCAGGGTGTCGGAACGATCCAGAAGGACGGCAGTATCAGTTATCGAGGCGCCGTCTACTACCAGACCGAATCGAAGGCATGGTCGAGCCTGAACAGCGTCGCCGCGATCTTCGAGTACGAAGTCGATGCCGAAGGCAGCACGCGCGCCCAGCTATGGGCATGGAAGTAACCTCGTGAGGAGAGCCGATGAACGAGAACGAAGCGCTCGCCCGCCGATGGTTCCAGGAAGTGTGGAACGATCGAATTGATGCCACGGTCTACGAGCTTCTTCCGCCGCATTCCGTTGGTCATCTGGAAGGGGGTCTCGACGTCCGAGGGGCAGGAGAGTTTATGCCGGTGCGCGCGTCGCTCTTCGAGGCCTTCCCCGACCTTCATGTGACGGTCGAAGAAACGGTTGCTCAGGCTGACAATGTCGTCGTCCGCTGGTCGGCAGCTGGGACGCATCGGGGCGACTCGCTCGGAGTCCCCGCCACAGGTCGCGCGGTCTCGTTTCGCGGTCTGACCTGGCTTCGTTTCGAAGACGGAAAGCTCGCGGAGGGATGGGACGCCTGGAATCAGGGAAGTCTGCTGCAGAAGCTGCAGGCCGAGTGACTCAGTCGCCAGGAGCGTTCTTCGGCACCACGTTCACGTCGGGAATCATCCCGCTGAAGCCCTGAATGCAGGCTACTCGACTGGAACGATTCGCCACCGCACACGATCACCCGGAGCGAGCTGTGCAAGCTTCCAACGTTCGGAGCGGATCACCGTCATCGCCTGCAGGTATCCGCCGGTGACCGGATGATCGGGACCCATGACCACGAGCTCGCCGCCCGGGTGCCACTGAACGGTTCCGAATTGCATCCCGCAGGAGGGGAGCATCGCAGGAAGGGAAGGCACCTTCTCCGGCGACCGCAGGCGGATTGCGACGCGATTCAGCTCAGGAGTCACCTGCCATGTGGCACTCTGCAGCAGACGCAGAAGCTCGCCGTCGATCGTGTGCGGTCCGGCCATCGCCGTAATGATCATCGCATCGCCCTCATCGGACATCGTGGCGGCGTCCTCGTTGCCACAGGCAGGATCGGCAGATCTGACCAGGCCCGCCAGCGACGGAGAGGATTCCGTTGCGATCGTGCGAGCGCGCACGGCCCCCAGGCTGCGCGAGTCGGGCATATGGAGCGAGCCCGCCAGCAGTGCCGGAGTCGAAGCGAAACGGACCGCGGGATCGGCGATGCCGCCGTCGATGGCCAGCCATCCACGCATTCCGTTGCGAATCCGTCCGATCCTCAACCTTGCGCCGGCGGGAAGCTCGAACCGGCTCGAGTCGGGAACGAGCCTTCCATCGACGAGCGGCTCGATCGTCGCGCCACGCCAGGCGACGATGGTGTTGCGCCGAAAGCGGAGCTCGGGGCCGACCAGGACGCACTCCAGCAGGGGAGCGGTCGCATCGTTGCCCACTGCGGAGTTGGCCGCGCGCGCTGCGTTTGCATCGAACGCACCTGCGGGAGCGAGGCCGTAATGAAGCCGTCCATGATCGGGCTGTCCGACGATGATCGTTCCCTGTCCCGCAGAGATGACCTCGGCGAGCGGCTCGCCGTCCGGTTCGTCGCGCTCGCGGATCGAACCGGATGCGAACGAGATCGGATCGGCATGGGGCTCGATGGAGATTTCGTCTCCCGGCTGAATCAGATTCGGCGGGTCTCGTTGCGGATCCCACAGAATCGCGTCCGTCCTCCCGAGGAGGTTCCAGCCGCCCGGCGACTCGATGGGGTAGAAGGCGGCCATCGGCCCGGCGATGGCGAAGGAGCCGGCGGGCACGCGAAGGCGCGGCGTGGCGAGGCGAGGGAGCTTCCAGCTGGGCGGGATTCCGTCGAGGTAGGCGAAGCCTGCGCGAAATCCGAGATGCCGTGCGCGCAGGCTCAGCGCGGCGAGCTGTCTGAGAAACGCCTCGGGAGAGAGCGAGGCCTGCTGCAGAAGGCGCGGGAGATCGGGTGCCGACTCCGGAGTCACGCTGACGCGAATGCGGTGCACAGTCCGAACGCCTGTCTGTGTTCCCGGGTTGGTGAGACTTCGAATCGCGACGAGCACGGTCTGCTCGGGCGGAGGCGAGGTGTCGAACAACAGATAGAGCGACGAGTGGCCGACGATGCAGGCGGCCGGCGCGAGATGCTGCCTGGCAGCAGCGGCCGCCGCGTAGAGCTCATCGAACGAGGCTTCCGGAAGATCGACGAGAATTGCGGCATCCCCCGCACGGCTGACCGTCGCTCGATCCATCACTGCAACGATACCTGACGAAAGCTCGGGGTGCGCGGTATCCTGTAGGGCATGCACGACCTTCGAGCCATTGCGCGCCAGGCGATGATCGACCGCGATCTGCTGCCGGAATTCGGCCGTGATGTGGAACGCGAGCTTCGAACGATCGAGAAAGCAGAGGGCGTCGCCGGAAATGCTGCCGACTTGCGCGACCTGCTCTGGGCATCGATCGACAACGACGACTCGCGCGATCTCGATCAGCTGAGCGTTGCCGAGTCTCTTGCCGGTGGGAGGACGCGCGTGCTGGTGGCGATCGCCGATGTCGGCGCGGTGGTGTCGACAGGGAGCGCGATCGACCGGCATGCCCGGCACAACACGACCTCGGTCTACACGGCGGCACAGATCTTTCCGATGCTTCCGGAGAAGCTTTCGACCGATCTCACCTCGCTGAATCCAGGCGAGGAGCGCCTCGCGGTGGTGATGGAGATGATCGTCGACGACGCCGGACACGTGCGCGATGGAAACGTTCAGCGTGCTCTGGTCCACAACCGGGCGCAGCTCGCCTACGACTCGGTTGGGGCATGGCTCGAAGGACGAGGCGCAATGCCGGAGGCGATGGCGCGAATCGAGGGTCTGGACGAGGTCATACGGCTGCAGAGTGACGCCGCGCAGCGTCTGCGCCGCCGGCGCTACGAGCTGGGCGCTCTCGATCTCGAAACGATCGAGGCGCGCGCCGTGATGAGCGACGGCAAGGTGATCGATGTGCGGGCGACGGAGAGGAATCGGGCGAGAGATCTGATCGAAGACTTCATGATCGCGGCGAACGGAGTGGCTGCACGATTTCTCGCGGGGAGGCGATTCCCGTCGATTCGCCGTGTCGTCCGCGCGCCCGAGCGATGGGGTCGGATCGTGGAGCTGGCGGCCGGGCTTGGTGAGACGCTTCCGCCGGAGCCCGATTCGCTCGCACTCGAGGAGTTTCTACTCGCGCGCAAACGGGAAGATCCCGCGCGCTTTCCCGATCTCTCCCTCACGATCATCAAGCTGATGGGGCGGGGGGAGTATGTCTTCGAGCCGGCCGGCTCTTCCTCCCCGGGGCACTTCGGGCTCGCAGTCCGGGACTACACGCATTCGACGGCTCCGAACCGCCGTTACCCCGACCTCATCACACAGCGGCTGCTCGAGGCGGCGATCGCCCACGAGGCGATTCCCTACTCGCTCGAGGATCTCGAAGCGCTTGCCGCGCATTGCACCGCGAAGGAGAACGATGCGGACAAGGTGGAGAGGCTGGTGATGAAGGCGGCTGCGGCGATCCTTCTCGAGTCGCGCATCGGCGAGCGGTTCGACGCCTTCGTCACCGGCGCTTCGCCCAAGGGCACCTGGGTTCGGATCCTCCGGCCGCCGATCGAAGGGAAGCTCGTCAAGGGCTCGGGACGGCTCGACGTCGGCGACCGCATCCGCGTGAAGCTCGTCGGAACCGATGTCGAGCGCGGCTACATCGATTTCGAGCGAGTGCGGAAGTGAGACGAAGAGTGAAGTGTGAAGAGTGAAGGCAACCTGAGAGGGTGCACGGAATCCAGCCGGTGGTGCGCGCATACGCGGTACCGATGGCCGTCAGCGCCGGTGAATATTGACCGTCTCGAGTGCGTTTGGCTAGACTGCAGCGGCCGAAACGCGACCTCCTGAGGCGACGTAGCCAAGTGGTAAGGCAGAGGTCTGCAAAACCTTTATTCGTCGGTTCGATTCCGACCGTCGCCTCCAAATTCCATTCCGGTGGTGGCGCTTCGCGCTCACCACCGCTGTATTCCCTTCACCCTTCACCCTTCACCCTTCACCCTTCACCCTTCACCCTTCACCCTTCAAAACGTCACGCCGATTCCTGCTCGCACCGATCGTCCCCCCTCGTTGCTGCGGCCGTTGGTGATGTCGCGCAGTTCGACTGAGAAGACGGCGGTCGCTTCGCCGCGGCCGACGAGGCGTGCGAGGCGTGCGTCGAGCGCGAAGAGATTCCGCCGGTCACCGTGTCCGGTGACATCGCGGTCTCGTCCCGCGATCGAAACCGATGCGAGGAATTGTCGCGGCAGTTGAGCCAGCGCGGCGAGGTCGTACGACCAGCGGGCGCGATCGACACAAGTCGCCGGCGGAGGCGTGACGAGCAGTTCGCACGCGACAGTCCCGTGATCCTGCTGCTCCGGCGCATCGACCCATGCCCCGTGGCCGCGCAGCAGAAAGCCGTTGGAGAGCCGTTTCGTGGCGAAAAGCTCGGCGATCTTCGCGCTCGCCGAGCGATCGCGATTCTCGATCCTCGGATGGCCCTCTGCCGTCGTTCCGATCGTGACGCGGTCGAACAGTCGCCGGTGCGTGAAGGCAAGGCCCACCGTCATCTCCGGAAGGATCTCGCGCTCGTATCCGACGACGATCTCGTCGACGCCCGCGGGATCGAGATCCGCGGCAGTCTCGACGGGTCGATCCGAGCCACTCGCTGGCGCAGGAAGCGTCAGCGGCTCCTGGTACCTTGCGAGATGCGCACGGAAGACCGAGCGGCGCTCGCCCGGAATGAGAAACGACGCTCCGAGCCGCGGAAGGATCGACGAAGTCGTTTGCGTGCTCCCGGAATCGTCTCTTCCGGACCGCTCGAAGCGAAGGCCCGCTTCGACGGTCCAGCGATCCGAGGAGATCGAATCGGAGATCCAGATGCTCTCCGAGCCGGTGTCGTCGTCGCGCTCGACTGTCTCCAGGCGGGCAGAGCTTCGCTCGCCTTCCACTCCCCCTTCGATCACATGCTGGTAGCGCCCGAGGAGTGACCGCGCGATGTCGATGGCGCCGCGCTCGCTGTTCGCGCGCGAGGAATCGTTCAATGCGCGCTCCTCGGTTCGCGAGAGTGTGATACGAGCGAACGTGTGTGCCGAAGGAGCCGATGAGAGCGTGAAGCCCGCGAGGCTCGTCTTCTGTGATTCGCGGTCTCGCAAGCGCACGAGCAGCAGTTGCGCCGTATGCCGGCCGCCTCCGGTCGCCGAGAATCGAGCGATCGAGTCGTCGACTCTGCGGCCTCCCTCTCCCTCGGCTCTCCGGTCGCCATGAGCTCCCCAGAGGGACAAGCGCTCCTCGAGCTGCAGCGATCCGAGATCGAACCGAACCTCCTGCACATCGTCGATCGATCCCGACGAGAGCGACTCGTTGTAGTGGGCGCTGGCGGATCCGGACAGCGTCGCAGACGGCTTGCGAGGCAGGACGTTGATGCGCGCGCCTCCGGAGGCTGCATACGCCGGCATCGACGAGGTGGAGACTCCTGCGGTTGCAAGAGAGCCGGCGCTGAGAGGAAGCAGAGCGGAGGAATCGAGACGTGAGGAGAGCGGCACGCCTTCGACCAGCCAGCTCGAGGCGGTCGATTGCTTCGACGAAACGACGGCGCGCGGAGGATCTGTGTGGGTTGCGATGCCAACCGCCGAGCCGCGTCGGAGGAACGAGCCGATCGTTCCGTCGGACGGGAGATGTAAGAGCTCGATGGGAGCGAAGATGGTTCCGAGAGCGAAGGAGTGACGATCGAGCAGCGGCGTCGCGCGCACGATCGTGACGGTCTGGTCGGGCTCGCGATCGAGCACGATGACGATCTCCGTCGTTCGTTCGACGAAGACTTCGACATTGGGTCGAATCACCGAGCCGCGCGTCGCTGATTCGGCGATGACGAGCGAAGGACCGGGCGGCAGTGCGGGGATGACGAAGCGCCCGTCGGCTGCGGTCGTGAGCTCGAGCTCGAGCCCGGCGGCAAGCAGCCGCACGACAACGCTTGCGAGTGGCTTGCCGTCTCGATCGACGACCTTTCCGGCGATACGCCCGCGTCCCGGCGCCGCCTGCACTGTCTGCGTTGTGATCAGGAGTGCCGCGAGAAGCGCAATCGGCCGCATCACGCGCGCGATTCTAGCCCGGATGCGTCGTGCCATGTGGCCGAAGATTCCGATTCCGATCTTCGGCCCGGTGACGGACGAGGGTGTGAGCGACGGGCCCCTATCATGGGACAGCCGTACTCGTCGCCGGCATCACGGGCTGGACATCGGAACGGCCAGCCACGTACTCTCGCGGGCCGGCGGCACTCGAAATGAATTCGACGCTGATCTTCGTCATCGTCGTCGCGGTCCTCGCCGCGCTCAATGCGGCCACGATCCGCGGCCTTCTCGCCATCCATCCGCGGCGCCGCCGGATCATCATTCCTCTGGCAATCATCGCGAATCTCTTCTGGCTTGCGCTTCCGCTGATGGTCGGTGCGCGGCTGACGTGGTATGCGCGCACCCTCCGCTCGGTGCTGGCGCCGCCCTGGTTCGCCTGGTTGCTGTTGATCATCCTCTACAGCGCACTCCTTGTCGTCGTGGGGCTCGTCCGGCTTCTGGTCGCACGACGGCGGAGCTTCACCCGTTTCGCTCAACCGGTGTCGACGTTCTTTCTGATCGTGCTCGGACTCGCCGCCGTCGCCGGTGTGATCCAGGCTCTGGTTCCGCTCGACGTGCAGCACGTTCCGGTGACGATCGATTCGCTTCCTTCCGACTTCGACGGCTACCGGATCGCAATCCTTTCCGATCTCCACGTCGGCATGTTCAGCCGGCCGTGGCGGCTGCGACAGATCTCGGAGCTGGCGGCCGCTCACCGTCCCGATCTCGTCGTCCTGACCGGCGACATGATCGACGACGACCCGCACTACGTGCCGAAACTTCTCGGCGGCTTGTCGGCGATTCCGGCGCCGGTCGTCGCGGTTCTGGGGAACCACGAGATGTACGGTGACCCGCGCGAGGTCATCAGGCGGCTCGGAGGAAGTCGCGTCGAGCTCCTGGTCAACAGGGGAAAAGAGATCAGGCGAGGATCGTCATCGCTCTGGCTCGCAGGGCTGTCCGATTTCGCGGCCGGCCGCGATCGCGATTCCGATCTCCTGCCCGATCTGGGCGCCGCGCTTCGCGGCCGGCCGTCCCGCGCGCCGATCGTGCTGTTGTCGCATCAGCCGAAGGCATTCGATCTCGCCGTCGAGTCTGCGATTCCTCTCACTCTGTGTGGACATTCTCACGGCGGGCAGTGCGGATACCGACCCTGGCGCTGGACCCTCGCCGGGCTTTTCATCCCGTATCACATCGGACTCTACCAGAAGGGGAAGTCGACCCTCTATGTGAACACCGGCACGGGATTCTGGCTGCTCCCGATCCGGATCGGGCTCTCTCCGGAGATCACCATCGTCGAATTGAAACGTGGCTGAATACTGTATGTTCAGCCGAACGTGCAATGGTCGGTCACAGAGGAGCGGACTGTGTACGGAGGAGTGATTCCATGAAACGAATGCGGTTCGCAGTTCCTGACGGGTTCGCCTTCGGGGCGACGGTCGAATCTCACGGCTGGTATCTGCTCGCTCCGTTCCGCTGGGACCGGTCGGCGAGGACGCTTCATCGCCCCGAGTCGTTCGCCGGTGCTCGGCCGGTCGACCTGTCGATTCGCTGCAGCGATGCGCTCGAGGTGAGCATCGACGGAGGCGCACCCGATCGTGCGCTCCTCGAGCCGCGACTGCGACGAATGTTTCAACTCGATCTCGACCTTGCCGAGTTCCATCGGCTCTGTGCCGAGAGCACCTCGCACGGCAAGGTCGCCGGCGAGCGCTTTGGCCGCCTCCTCTGCGGCTCTACGTTTTTCGAAGATGTCGTCAAGATCATCGCGACCACCAACACCACGTGGCGTCAGACCTGCCGCATGGTGAAGCTTCTCGTCGAGCGATGCGGTGTTCCAGCGCCCTCCGGGCAGAAGACGTTTCCCGCGCCGGCAGAGATTCTCGCCGTCTCCCCCGAGGCCCTCCAGCGCGATTGCCGTCTCGGGTACCGGGCGCGTTACGTTCATGCCGCCGCCGCGATGCTGCAGGGAATCGTCGGGCAGGAAACCGCAGCGGCGGACGGGCCGGCTCTCCACAAGCGGTTTCTGCAGATCCCGGGCATCGGACCCTACGGCGCAGCGCATCTTCTGGCGATGGAGGGCAGGCACGACCACATCGCGGTCGATACCGAGTTCCGCCGGTTCGTTCGTGAGCGCTACCACGGCGGGCGAGCGGTTCGCGATGCGACGCTGCTCCGTCGCTACGCTCGGTGGGGGCGATGGAAGTATCTGGCGTACTGGTCGGAAGTGTGGGATGCGGTGCGCGTCGCGGTGGACGCTGAAAACGAGCCGCAATAGTCTACTCCGATTCGTTGCGCTTCGGAATATTGACCCGGGGGGGTCCGTTTGCCATAATGGCAAGGAGAGCCGTTAGTCTAAGTCATTGACTTGACGGTACTTAGAGTATGTGTGGGGACTGTTTTGGACGAGCGAATCAAGCAGCTTCTGAAGGAGTTGGGACAGGCGATCAACGAGTCGATCTCCGCGTCGACCGAGGTCAACGGCCAGATCCAGAAGATTCGCGACGAAGGGTATGATCTCTATGTGGTCCTCGACGCCACCATCGGTCTCGGAAGAACGGACGACGTCAATCGTGATGGCGGCGAAGTCCGCGCGCTCACGGCTCCTCGTGAAGTTCAATTCCGCATCAACGTGCAGGACCTGCAGATGCTCCGGAGCCTGGGAATCGATCCGACCCGCAAAGTGAAAGTGACCAGGCGCCTTGAAACAAGAGCTCGCAAGCCGGACGAATGAACAGCGGCTGAATCTGTACGATCTCGCGCCGTCCGATCTCGCCTCCACCCTCCAGCAATTTGTCTCTCCCCCCTATCGCATCGAGCAGATCGCCTCGTGGCTCTACACGAAAGGGGTCAGCAGCTTCGACGAGATGGCGAATCTCCCCAGGGAGCTCCGCGCCGATCTCGCGAACGACTTCACGCTCTCGTTTCCGGAGGTGATTCAGCGAACCGAGCCGGCCGCCGATGGCAGCATGAAGTACCTCTTCCGCCTGCAGGACGGCGGGCTGATCGAGGCCGTCTACATGCCGATGGGTGAGCGTGTCACTCTATGTCTGTCGTCGCAGGCTGGCTGCGCGGTCGGCTGCACGTTCTGCGTCACCGGTTTTTTCGGGCCGGGAAAGAATCTCACCCCCTCGGAGATGGTCGGCCAGCTCCGGCTGATCCAACGGGAACAAGGTCTTGCTGCGGAGAGAATGAACATCGTCTTCATGGGGATGGGAGAGCCGCTTCTGAACTTTCAGAATCTCTCGACGACCCTGGAGATCTTCTACCGGCTCGTTTCGCCGAAGCGGATCACCGTGTCGACTGCCGGAATCGTCCCCGGCATTCGCGAGCTGGCGCGGCTGTCGCGCAGGCCGAATCTCGCAGTATCGATCAATGCTCCCGATCGTGCGCGGCGCGAAGAGATCATGCCCGTCACCGGAAAGTATCCGCTCGACGATCTGGTCGCCAGCCTGCGCGATTACCCGCTCGAGAAGGGACGCGAGATCACGATCGAGTACGTTCTGCTCGAGGGCTACAACGATTCGCCCGCGGATGCCGGGAAGCTCGCACGCCTGATCCGTGGCGTCCGCTGCAAGGTCAACGCGATTCCTTTCAATCCCGACCCGAATCTTCCCGCCTGGATGAAGCGTCCTTCGGATGTCGGCATCGATCGTTTCGTCGACGCGCTCGTCGCCGCGGGCGTCGGGGTCACGGTGCGCCGTTCGAAGGGTCGCGAGATCGCCGCGGCATGCGGCCAGCTCCGCGGCAGGAGTGAGCGCGCGGGTCGCAGCCATGGAGCGGGCGCCACGCGTCTTCCGTCATCCTGAGCGAGGAGGCGTGGGAGGGTGTGAGCGAAGGATCTGCGTTCTTAGACAGTTGCCGATCGCAGATCCTTCGCTCACACCCGCCCTTCCCCCTCGCTCAGGATGACGGGAGCTCACGCCCGCCCTTCCCCCTCGCTCAGGATGACGGGGGCTCACACCCGCTCCCCTCAATCGTCACAGATCAGAGCTCAGGTCGCTCCAGGCCGGGTTCTTCGACTTGATCAGTTCGATCTTTCTGCGGCGATTCCAGCCTTTGACTTGCTTCTCCCTCTCGATCGCATCTGCGGGGTTCTCGTACGACTCGAAGTAGACGAGGCGATCGAAATGATATCGGGCCGTGAAGCCGGGCAAGGACTTCTGTTTGTGCTCGACAATGCGACTCTTCAGATCCGATGTGACTCCTGTATAGAGAGTCATCGAGCTGTTGGATACGATGTAGACGAAGTACTGCCGAAGTTCTCCGGTCGGTGTAAACCGCAAGCGCCCGTCGTGAAACATGAGGTCCAATTGTACGGACTTTGTCAGGAATACCAACGCAGGCAGAGGTCCGTCATCCTGAGCGAGGAGGCGTGGGAGGGCGTGAGCGAAGGATCTGCGTTCCTGGACAGTTGCCGATCGCCGGGGCCGTCATCCTGAGCGAGGAGGCGCGGAGGGTGTTAGCGAAGGATCTGCGT
>DATKDP010000140.1:0-42707 GCA_035546335.1 Thermoanaerobaculia bacterium
GCGCGGCCGACCGGTCAGGGAGACCGGTCACTACGAATCCGCCGCGACGCAGGCGATGCGGTGTCATCGTTGAGGAGCGGGGGCGAAGCAAGCGGGCCTGCAGCGTGCTGAAGAATACATGGCTATTTGCGACACACCACACTAGCGAGAGGCGAGAGGCGAGTGGGTGTGCGGTGTGCCCCGCCTCTCGTCCTCTCGTCCTCTCGTCTCTCGCCTCTCGTCCCTCGTCTCCTGGAATCTGCCAGCCTGCTCCCTGTTGTACATGCCTGGCGACATTCCGTACAATCCGGATCTTGACCGGATCGCGCCCATAGCTCAGCTGGATAGAGCGACAGCCTCCGGAGCTGTAGGTCAGAGGTTCGAATCCTCTTGGGCGCACCACGTCCGATCACTTCAGATGCCGGCTGAACCACTCGCCCGCCAGCCGGGCGACTTCTTCCAGCGCTCCCGGCTCCTCGAACAGATGCGTTGCCCCGGGAACGATGTGAAGCGTGCGATCGCAGCTCATCTGGTCGAGCGCCCGCCGATTCAGGTCGATCACGACATGATCCTCCCCGCCGACGATCAGAAGCGTCGGCGCCTCCAGCTGCGGTAGCGCGGCGCCTGCCAGATCGGGACGACCTCCCCTCGAGACGACTGCGTTCACCCGTTTCGGCCGCTGTGCGGCCGCGACGAGCGCGGCACCGCCGCCGGTGCTCGCTCCAAAAATACCGAGACCGAGCGAGGCCGTCTGCGGCTGCGCTGCAAGCCAGTCGCTCGCATCGACCAGCCGTCGAGCCAGCAGCTCGATGTCGAATCGCAAGTGTGCCGTTCGCGCGTCGACCCTCTCCTCTTCAGCCGTCAGAAGATCGATCAGCAGAGTCGCAAGTCCGTGCCGATTCAACTCACTCGCAACGTACCGGTTTCGTGGGCTGTGACGGCTGCTCCCGCTGCCGTGCGCGAAAAGCACGATGCCGCGCGCGTCGCCAGGCAACGCGAGCTTTCCCTCGAGTGTCACCACATCCGCCGGAATGCGAATGAGCTGCTCGTCCATCGCTTGCGGATCCGTCATTCGTCGCCTCCATTCCCGTCCAATCTGTGACGAGGCGCAGCAACACGCGTACCGCAGGGCACCCTGAGCCTGAAAACGGCGCGGTGCGCCGCTGAAGAGGGAATGACACGCAAACCTTGCCGTCAGACCATGTCTTTAGAGCGGAAGGCGAGGATTTCCCCGCGGGTCCAACGAAGCCGGTGCGACATCGCGGCGAGCCGTGGTGGTGGGCATGCTTCCTCAACGGAATCGATCGGTAGCCTCGACGAGCCGGGAGGTGATCCCCCGTTCCATCGCCGAATGGCCGGCATCAGGCACGACCTCCAGATGCGCTTCCGGCCAGGCGCGATGAAGCTCCCAGGCGCTGACCATCGGACAGACCACGTCGTATCGCCCCTGCACGATGACCGCAGGGATCCGGCGGATCGGCGAGAGGTTCTCGATCAGCCAGTTGTCGGTCTCGAAAAACGTGTCGTTGACGAAGTAGTGACACTCGATTCGCGCAATGGCCTCGGCAACCGCAGGCTCGGCGAAGTGATCGACGAGCTCGGGATCCGGCAGCAGCTTCGAGGTCGCCCCTTCCCAGACGCTCCAGGCACGTGACGCCTTCAGCCGCACGGCCCGATCGTCGCTCGTGAGCCGCCTGTAGAACGCCGCAACGAGATCGTCGCGCTCATCCTCCGGAATCACGCCGGCGAACGACTCCCAGGCGTCGGGGTAGATCATGCTCGCCCCCTCCTGGTAGAACCAGCGGATCTCCTTCGGCCGGCAGAGGAAGATTCCGCGGAGGACGAGCTCCGTCACTCGCTCCGGGTGACGTTCGGCATAGGCGAGAGCCAGAGTGCTTCCCCATGAGCCTCCGAACACCATCCAGCGATCGACGCCGAAGTGGCGTCGCAGAGTCTCGAGATCGCCGACGAGATTCCAGGTGGTGTTCTCCTCGAGGGAGGCGTGCGGCGTGCTCTTTCCGGCGCCTCGCTGATCGAACAGAATGATCCGATATCGCTCCGGATCGAAGAAGCTCCGGTACTCGGCGATCAGACCGGCGCCGGGCCCTCCATGGAGGAACACGACGGGCTTCCCATTCGGATCGCCGCACTGTTCGTAGTAGAGATGGTGGACTTCGGAAACCTGCAGCATGCCGCTGTCATAGGGCTCGATCGGCGGATAAAGACTCTTCATCGGCGGATCATCGCAGAAAGCACAGCTCGGTTGCCAGCCGAACCGCCGGGTCAGCGTCCGTCTTGCGCCGTTTCGATCTCCTCGCGGAACACGGCAAGAAGATCGTCGAGTCCACGAACGGTCTCGACGCCTCCGGGAAGCGCTTCGGGCCGCTCGGCGCTGCTGACGAAGATGGCCCGTCCGATTCCGGCGGCCCATCGCAGCGGGAGAAGATCGGTGAGGTCGTCCCCAGCGTAGACGAGGCGTTCGCAGCCCGTTCGCTCTGCAAGAAAGCGCAGCGCGCCCTCCTTGTTCGCTCCTGCAAGGCGCGCTTCGAGCACCAACCGTCCGTCGATCAGCTCGAGGCCCCTGTGGCGAGCCCACTCCGCAAACCGTTCGATCAGAGTGTGATCGCGATCGATGCCATCGACTCCTCGCCAGTGGACGGCCATCCCGTACTTCTTAAGCTCGAGCCGCAGCCCTGCGGTTCGCGCCTGATCGATCCAGTCCGGAGGTGGCGATTCGGAAGACGGCGCGGCCGATCGGATCAGCGCGCCTGCCGGATCGGCGATCTCCAGTCCGTGAGAACCGGCGAGAAGCGCGCGCAGGTTGCGAGTCCTGCTGGAGAGATCGGAAAGGTCGCGACCGGAGACGATCGCCACATCGATCGCCTCGGAATCGGCTGCAACGGAAAGCAGATCATAGGCTTCCGCCTCGATCACCACTTCGGCAGGATCGTCGCGAATCCCGGCGATCGTTCCATCGAAGTCGGTCGCGAGCAGAAGACGCCCTCGCGAGCGACTCGATTCGTTCATCGCGCTTCCGCCTCCCGAGTCCATCCCCGATTCCTTCGATCCCAGATCTCGGCCATGTCGGCGAGAAGACCGGCGGACCAGTCGTATATGGTGTTCTTTTCGATTGCGGCGCGCATCGCTTCCATCCTCGCCCTCTCTTCATCCTCGGGCATCTCGATTCCCCGCAAAATCGCTCTGGCGACGTCGGCGGCATCATACGGGTTGACCACGAGCGCCCCTTCGAGCTCCTTCGCGGCACCGGCGAACGCGCTGAGAACGAGAACCCCGCGACCGTCCACGCGCGAGGCGACGAATTCCTTGGAGACGAGGTTCATCCCGTCGTGCAGCGGCGTCACCAGGGCGATGTCCGCCATCGCATAATGCCGTTTCACCTCCCATGGCGAATAGGACTTGAGCTCGTAGATGATCGGCTCGTATCCGTTGCGGCCGAATCGACGATTGACTCGGACGACCTCGTCTTCGATCTCGCTGACGAGATCACGATACCGTTTGATGTGAGTTCTGCTCGGCGCGGCAAGTTGTACGAAGACGAATCTCCCGACGAGCTCCGGATTGCGCTCGAGCAGATATTCGACGGCGGCAATTCGCTCGAGAAGCCCTTTGGTGTAGTCGGCACGGTCGACGCCCAGCGCAACGAGGGCATCGGACGGCACACCGAGCTCCGAACGCAGCCTCACGCCTTCCTCCGGAGGCGCCGACTTGTATGGCCAATCGACGCTGATCGGATAGGCTCGAATGAGCGTCTTTCTCTGCTGATACTCCACTGACATCTCCTCGAGATCGACGCGACACTCGAGGTACCGCTGCACAGTGTCGAGAAAGTTCAGGCAATGGTATCGCGTATGAAACCCGAGAACGTCCGCACCGAGCATTCCGTCGAGCAGCTCACGGTTCCACGGACAGATCCCCATCACCTCGTCGTTGGGCCAGGGAATGTGCCAGAAGAGGCTGATGACGCTGTCGGGAGCCAGCCGCCGAACCTCCATCGGAAAAAGGGCGAAGTGATAATCCTGCGCGAGAATCAGCCCTGTCGGCCCCGCCTCTTCCACGGCCACCTCGGCGAATCTGCGATTCACCTTCCCGTAGTAGTTCCAATCGCTCTCGCGAAACGTCGGCCGCGTGTGCGCAATGTGACAGAGAGGCCACAGCCCTTCGTTTGCGAATCCGTAATAGAAACCCTCCTCCTCCAGCCTGCTCAGAAAGAGCCGGCGCAGGATGTACTCCGGAGCGTCGGGCGGCACGGCGAGCCGTCCCTTCTCGTCCGCTGTTTCCCGATCCGCCGATCCGCCCCCCATCGCGATCCACACGCCGCCACATGCTTTCAGCAGCGGCTCGACTCCGGTCACCAGACCACTCGCCGGTCGTTCGACCCGGACCCCACTGTCACTCTTCGAATGGATATACGGCTCGCGGTTGGCGACCAGCACGAGGGATGCGTCGGGAATCCGATCGCTGACCAGCTCGCGGAGACGCTCCGGACCACTCGACTCTCCCTCCCGCGGCCGCTGAGCGCGCAGGCGCCTGACCGTATCGTTCAGGTCATCGAGAAGGGGTCGAAGCGCACGCGGGACACTCCTGCGGTCGCGCCCGGGCTGGAAGAGCTCACGAATCCCATGAAGCAACCGGGCTCTGGTCGATCGAATCCCGTAGTGAAGCGCGACGACGAGCACGAGAAGCCCGAGGCCCCCTGCCACGGCGGCAGCCTGGATGATGTCGATCCGGCGATCTCGAAGAAATGAGCGATCCTGGATCACCAGAAGGATCTCACGGAGGCCCGGGCCGAATCGCCTCGCCGTCATCTGGATGTCGTTCCCGGCATGGGAGGTGATGATCGTCGTCCCCTCCGCTGCCAAGGCTGCGGTCACGAGCGGCGCACGGCAGCTGAAAACGGATCGAAGGCGACCCGACGAGATCATCGACTCGTCGGACCGGCAGACGACCAGCGCTACGACGCGATCGTCCTCGGCAAGGCGATCGAGTCGTCGCTGAAGCTGATCTGGAGCGAGCTCGTGCCCTTCGCCATCGACGGCTCGGAGCACCAGCATCGTTCGCCGCTCGAGCTCACGAGCCGTCCAGCGCTGGATGCTCCGATCCAGCATGACGACGATTCCAAGCAGAAGAACGACGATCCCGACGGCACCCAGCCCGAGGACCAGAGACTCGCTGACGGCTCCACCCGGGCGTCTGGATTCGTGTTTGGTAATTCTCGTACTCACCTCTTCATCGTAGTACGGATTCCGATTTGGTGCCGAGCTCGGCTGCCAAGCCGATCTCTCAATATCGCTCTATATCGCTGCGGACGAGCCGAGAGCTTGCGCATTTCTCACTCGTCTGGCAGTGACGCGAGAAATGCGGGACACCTTCGATTTCGCCACTCGATCCGATATGCTTCGAAGGGAATGACCAACGACTGGAGATCGATCACCTGGCTCGGAAACTCGCTCGACGCATGGCTGGCGACGGCTTTCGCGATCACCCTGACTCTTCTGATTCTGAGGCTGATCAAAGCGGTGCTCCGTCACCGCCTGCGGCATGCCCACGAGACAGAGTCGGATTTCGACGACCTCTTTCTCGACATGGTCATGCGGACCAGGCTTCTGCTTCTCCTCTTTCCGATCGCTCACTTCTGGTTTCGAGCTCTCGAGCTTCCTGAAAAGATCGACAGCATGACTCGCGCGTTCGCCATCATCGCGGCGCTGATCCAGGTCGGACTCTGGGCCTCGAGCGTTGCCGATTTCTGGCTCAACCGGTACCGGAGATCGAAGCTCGACGTCGATCCTGCCGCGGTGACCACCGTGACGGCGCTCTCGTTCATGATCAAGCTTGCTCTCTGGTCGATCATCGTCCTCATGGGGCTGGACAACCTCGGCCTCGACATCACTGCGCTGGTCGCAGGGCTTGGAATCGGCGGCGTCGCCGTGGCACTCGCGACACAGAACATCCTCGGCGATCTCTTCGCTTCGCTTTCGATCGTGATCGACAAACCATTCGTCATCGGTGACTTCATCATCGTCGGTGAGCAGCTCGGAACCGTGGAGTACGTGGGGCTCAAGACGACGAGACTCCGCAGTCTCTCGGGCGAGCAGATCATCTTCTCCAATCAGGACCTGCTGCAAAGCCGCATTCGCAACTTCAAACGGATGGCCGAGCGCCGAGTGGCCCTTGCATTCGGTGTGACTTATCAGACCTCACGGGCAAAGATCGAGCGAATTCCTCCGACGATTCGCGCGATGATCGAAGCGCAACCGCTGACGCGGTTCGACCGGGCCCATTTCAAGGGCTTCGGCGACTCCTCTCTCGACTTCGAGATCGTCTTCTACGTCCTGGCACCCGAGTACGGCATCTATATGGACACCCAGGAGACGATTAACCTCGAGATCATGAAGTACTTCGAAGCGGAAGGCATCGAATTCGCCTACCCCACGCGGACGATTCACGTGGCGGACGGCGGCACGCCCGGGGCCGTCGCGGCGAACATCTCGTAGGGGCGCAACATTTGCGCGCAGGACGGCGCAACAGTCAAGACTGCGCGCAGCGCAATCGCTTCGCAAGCGTTCGTGCGCGATATGAACGCGCTCCGAAGCTGTTTGCCCTACACACTCAGCTCGCGAATGAAGCACACGATCTCCTCTGCCGCCGACTCGAGATTCCCCGCTTCGGTCGCGCCCGAGCTCTTCCTCGGCTTGAACGAGTGATCGCCGTCCTCCATCCAGGCGAGGTGTATCGCTCGTGACAGGCGATACCCGGCCACTTCCTCGCGCGTGCCAAACGGGTCGCGTGTCCCCTGAACGATCAGCGCAGGAGTCGTGAGATTCTCGAGATGTGCCGTTCGCAATCGGTCACGGTTTCCAGGGGGATGGAAGGGGTACCCGAGGCAGACGAGCCCGCGGACGCCCACCGAGTCGGCGACCATGCTGGCAATTCGGCCGCCGAGTGATTTGCCGCCGATCACCAGGCGTTCCCAACCTCCGAGGTGCTCGATGACTTCGAGCCACCGCGAGCGCAGAGCCGGCTCGCGCTCGGGGGCGCTTCGTCCGCCACCGGAACGACGCGCGGCCATGTACGCGAACTCGAATCGAATCACCTCGATGCCCTCGGCCGCGATGTGCCGGGCCACCGTGCTCATGAATGGGGAATCCATCGGGCCGCCGGCGCCGTGTGCCAGAACGAGCCGGTCGCCCGCAGCGGAGGGGCCATCGAAAAGAAGCTCTGCATCCTTCACGATCGTGTTCTCAGGCCGAAAATCTGCGGAATGCCGTGATGAGCTCTCGCGGCCCGCTGACCGGCCTGCGCGTCACGTGATCCAGCCAGAGGTGCGAGCTCGAGCCCTCGGCGTGGATGATGCTGCCGCCCGCGTCGAGAAGCCGATAATCGAATCGGAGCGAGCGGCTCGCATTGCGGCCGACCGATGTCCGTATGAGCACCTCGTCATCGTATCGATATGGAATCCTGTAGCGGCATTGGACTTCGGTGACCACCAGCAGGAATCCGTCGTCTTCGATGGCGCGGTAGCTGACTCCTACCTCACGACATAGATCGGTTCGTCCCAGCTCGAACCAGACGAGATAGTTCGCATGGTGCGCGATCCCCATCTGATCCGTTTCTTTGTACCGCACGCGAACGCGGGTTTCGACGTGAGGGGAAGGGTCGTGCGTCATCGAGTTTCTTTGCTCGTGTCATTCTGACCGAGCGACCGCGGTTTTTCCAAACCGGATGCTGATCGAGCGAGCCTCCCCGGGAGGCGCGGTTTGCATCCTGCGAAACTCTCAAGTCGATTCGCCTGGTCCGGCTGTTGCACTAGACGCAAATGTGCTCCGGTTCGGGCTGGCGGCGCCGTATCGACCGCCGGGCCAGCAGGCGGCAGGGAGTATGCCTGCAGCAGCGGAGCAGAACCGAGTGACGGCAGCCGGATGCGAATCCGGCTGCCATTTGAATCCGATGTCGAACAACAGGCAGCAATCGGATGCAACCATCGCGGCCGTCGCAGGAGCCTCCCTCCTGTTGACGACGCTCGAGGTCGCGCGGCGTCTCTTCCGCCGCTCGCAAGTGTTCCTTCCTGAGCGGGAGCCTCTTCGTTCGTGGTCTCCGTCCGACTACGGCATTTCATCCGCGGCAGTCGAGGACATCTTCATCGAGACGCATGATGGAGAGCGTTTGCACGCATGGTATTGCAGGTCCGATGAGCCTGTGGGCTCGATGCTCTATTGTCACGGGAGTCGCGGAAACATCACCACGACCGCCGACGTGATTCCACACATGCTGGCGAGCGGAATCAACGTCCTGCTGTTCGACTACCGTGGCTACGGCAAGAGCAGCGGCTTTCCGACCACGCGCGGATTGATTCTCGATGGGCTCGCTGCCGCGGATCTCCACGAGAAGATCCGCCCGGCGGACCTTCCCTCGGTTGCGTACGGCTATTCTCTGGGAGGACCGATCGCCGCCGATGTGGCACGTCGCGTCGGGTTCGACGGAATGATTCTGCAGTCGACATTCACGAATCTGTCCGATGCGGCGCGCGTGATGTTCCCGAAGATTCCGCTCCACTACATCGCCGGAAACCCGTACAACACGCTCCGAGCGATCGCTTCCCTCGCCATTCCGCTGCTCATCGTCCATGGCGAAGCAGACGATGTCTGCCCTCCCTGGATGGCCGAGTCGCTCTTCCGGAATTGCAGCGAACGAAAAGAGCTGCTCCTGGTGCCCGGAGCGTCACACTGCGACGTTTATTCGATCGCTCCGGACCTCGTCAGCGAGACCATTCGAGGATTCATCACCCGGCTTCCTCCATCCCAGCGTGACGGGAACGGTCGAGTTCACGAAGTGTCGCATTACGACCGTCTCTTCCGCGCGCTTCGTCTCTTCACCCGCCGGTTCAGTGACCCCGATCCGCTCAGCTGAGAGTCTTCGCCGGAACGGACGGCATCCTGGCCACCGTCATCCCGAGCTCGAAAACGGCGCCGCGCGATCCACAAACCGGCGTCGACTTCCGGAAAATTGTACTAAGATGCGCCCGCGACGTGGTTTCTTCGACGCTCTCGCCTGTGCTGCTGATCCCATCGTCGCATGCCGTCATGAAGGCAGTCATCAAAACCCAACCAATCGCCGGACTCGACGGAACGACCGTCGGCGAGGCTCCGCGACCGCAGCCACGACCCGACGAGGTTCTCATACGAGTCGCGGCAACTGCGATCTGCGGAACGGACAAACACATCTATCATTGGGACCAGTCCGTTCGCGACTCGATCACCGTTCCAAGAATCTACGGTCACGAATTCTGCGGCTTCGTCGAGGAGCTCGGCGCGGACGTTGCTCGGAGCGGGCGACTGCGGATTGGGGATTACGTCTCGGCGGAGATGCACGTCGTCTGCGGCGAATGCCGCCAATGCCGCTCGGGAAACGGTCACATCTGTCAGAACACACGGATTCTCGGACTTCATGATGATGGAGCGTTCGCCGAGCTCGTAGTCGTTCCCGCATCCAACGTGATCGCACTCGATCCTCGCTACGTTCCATTGCACGTAGGCGCGTTCCTCGACGCACTCGGAAATGCAGTGCATTCCACACAGGTCGTCGATCTGGCGGGCAAGTCGGTTGCGATCACCGGATTCGGTCCCATCGGTGCGATGTCCGCCGCGATCGCCGAGCATTCCGGCGCCAGGATGGTCGTCGTGACGGACGTATCGGACAGCACGCTCGAGAGCGCACGCCGCTGGGCCGCGGACAAGAAGTTCACCAACCTGCATGCCTTCAACGCCCGGACGGCCGACCCTCAATCTCTCCGCGAGGAAATTCGACGGGCGACCGACGGCGGCGTCGATGTGGTGCTGGAGATGTCCGGCTCTCCCGGCGCGATCAACTTTGCGCTCGACATCGTGAGGATGGGGGGGTTCCTGTCGCTTCTTGGACTGCCGTCAGGCCATTCGGTGACGATCGACGATTACACGAGCAACATCATCTTCAAGGGTCTCACGCTGCAGGGAATCATCGGCCGGCGAATGTATTCGACCTGGCATCGGATGCTCGCCCTGCTCGAGTCGGGCCTCGACGTCGCATGGGTCGTTCAGGCTCGTTATGATTCCCTCGACCAGTTCCACGAGGGAATCGCAAAGTTCGATCGACACGAGGCATTGAAAGTCGTCTTCTTTCCCGAAGGGGAAGAAAAGGCGACTGCCCGCCTTCGGCTCTGATATCCCGCAAGCGTGAGCACCGTCATCCTGAGCGAGGAGGTTGGGTGGGCGTGAGCGAAGGATCTGCGTTCGCACACAGTTGCCGATCGCAGATCCTTCGCTCACACCCGATCCCCACCCGCGCTCAGGAATCGCAAGCACCCGGACGAAGCTATTGCGCTGCGTTGCGGCGCAGAAGGCCCTCGGTTCTGTCACTCGAGCAAATGCTTCGTCCCTAGGTGGGCGTCAAGGGCTGCACAGACGACCTCGAGGAGATCGGTCAGATTCTCGCAGGGGCCTCCCCTTCCTGTCTATGATCGGTCACGGAACAAGTCCTCGCGGACTGCGGCACAACGTCTCCACCCTGCCGTCTTCCCGAACGAACAGCGTGTCCTCGATTCGGACGCCGATCTCTTCGCCTGGATAGTAGAGCCCGGGCTCGATGGTCAGCACGTCGCCGGCCTCGATGACATCCGATCTCGATTCCGCGAGCGAGAACGACGGGCGCTCGTGAACTTCGAGACCGACCCCGTGCCCGAGGGAGTGCACGTAGCCTTCGAGCGTGGTGGGAGTCGATCGCGTCGTCGGGTGGCCTCGACTCTCGAAAAAGTCACAAACCAGACCCTGATATTCGGACGCCTTATGTCCCGCGCGCATCGTCTCTGCGGCCATCTCGAATGCCGTCAAGACCTCCTCATGCAGTCTCGCCAGCCGGTCGGGCACCGGCCCGATGCAGAAGGTCCTGGTGAGATCGAAAAAATAGCCCGTCGTCCGATCGGCAGGAAAGATGTCGATCACCAGCGGAACCGATGCTCGCACGAGCGCCTCCGGATTGCCGCGGGAGTGTGGAATCCCTGCATCCCGTCCCTGCGAAAGAATCGTTTCGTGATCTTCGATCATGCCGAGCCTCGAGATCTCCGACGAGACGAGCATCTTGAGATCTCCGATTCGCAACGGCGAACCCTGATGGAATGCCACCCCATCGCGCAAATCGACCGAGCGCAGGAGTCCTCTGATCGCGTCGACGACCTGCTCGGTTCTCTCCCCCACACTGGCGATCGCATCGATCTCCCACTGCTCTTTTCGTTTCCTCGCGAGCTGGATCACGTCCTCGCCGCCCGAACGGTGCATGTGCCATCCTCGCGCGGCGAGATGCCCGGCAATCTCCAGATAGAGATGCACCGGAACCTCTCCGCCGAAGAGGATTTCCCCCTCGACGCCATGACGCCGCAGCATCCGGTCGTACAGCTCGGCATAGGCGAGCGTCGGGTCGGGATTCGCGCGGAAGATGTCGCTGTAGCCGAGCTCGTGGATGGAGAGGGCCGGAAGACCTGCCGCCGCCGCTTCATCACGCTCCATCGGATAGTAGACCAGGAGGGTGGCGTGGCCCGGGCGATGGAGGGCATAGCCGCGCGTGACCCTGGCAGCGCGCGTGATCCAGCGGAAGGAAGGATGCGAGAGCTCGTGCATCGGCACGATGAGGCCACCGATCCCCCGTTCGGCCATCAGTCGATCGAGGTCGCTCTTCATGAATGCCGCCGCCCGCTCTCTGCCGTCATCCTGAGACCGCAGATCCTTCGCTCACCCCACCCATCCGCCTCGCTCAGGATGACGCAAGGTTGCGCTGTCTGTTTCAGAGGTTGCGGTCGATGAACTTCTGCAGCTCGGCACGCGGCAACAGGCCGATTGCCCGATCGACCACCTGGCCCCCTTTGAAGATCATCAGGGTCGGAATCGAGGTGATTCGATACTGTTGCGCGACGCTCGGATTCTCGTCGACGTTCATTTTCGCGATGACCGCGCGCCCTTCGTAGCCCGGGGCGAGCTCTTCGATAATCGGCCCGATGATTCTGCATGGGCCACACCATGGTGCCCAGAAGTCGACCAGGGCGGGCTTGTCCGACTGCAGGATACTCTCCGCGAAGTCACGATCGGTCACCTGTTGAATCGTATTCGTCTCCATCGGCTGTGGTCTCCTCGAATCCTCACCGGAATCGATAAAGGTCACGGCTGCTGAGGAAATTCCACCTTCCCGCCTCGTTCGAGACGAGCCGAAAAGCAGAGTCGATATTCGACCGGATGCCGGGAAACCGGTCCGCTTTTCTGGCAAGCCCCTTGCGAAATGATGACAGGAGCTTTGACGGTATCCGATACGATAACCCTCACGATGCCTGAACGACGAGCAACCCCGAGACCCGAAGCAAGTGACCGGCGCCGTTTTCCTCGGCCTCCGCTCTGGCTCACGCTGGGAGCACTTGCGATCGCGATCGCGAGCATCCTGCTCGCCCGCTGTCATCGCAGCTCGCTCGACGTCCGTCTGGCCGAAGCTCTCCAGAGAAGACCGAACCAGTCTGGTGAGATGAACCAGGTGCGCGAGCAGCTCGCGGCGATGGACCTCAGCGAGGAAGAGCTCCGCAGCGAGCTCGAAGCGCGCGCCAAGATGGTGGAGAGCCTCGAAAACGACGAGTTCTACATTTCGATCGACACCGAGCAGCGAAAGTTTCGTCTGCAGTACGGCAGTGACATCGTCCGTGAAGCCGACCTGGTGATCGGCGAGCCGGCGACCTTCAGGGCACGTGACGGGGCGCAATGGACCTTCGCCCCTCTTCGCGGCGCCTTCGAAGTGACCGGCAAGGAAACGGGCCTTGCGTGGCGGGTGCCGATCTGGGTCTATCTGATGAACGGCAAACCACCTCCTCCGGCCCGGCCGGTGATCAGAAACGGAATCGGCACGTACGTGATTCTTCTGCCGAACAGCTACATCATTCACTCACCTCCCTCCGCTTCGAGCCCGCTGAAGGGCGCCAAGCCAGCCTCGTTCATGGTGCCCGAAAGTGACCTCCGCGCGATCTGGCCGCGTGTGCGCAGGGGAACGAAGGTATTCGTCTTCTGAAGGATGGAACGATGAGTCGATGGATCGGACTTTTGGGATCGTGGGCATTGCTGGTACTGGGACTCGGCCTCGCAGCCGTCGCCGTCGCCGGGGAGTGGATCAATGTGAAAGACGAGCAGAAGCTGCACCGGCTCGCCCGCATCGATCGAGCGATCGAAGAGCGGAACCAGGCGAAGTTGAGGGAGTTTCAACAAACGGTGAGCGAGCGCGAGGGCGCAGTCAGCACGCTCCAGTCGCGAGTCGAAAAGGCGCAGCGTCAGATCGAGGATGCCCAGGACACGGCTCGGATCGTTCTGGTCTCCACCGAAGAGAACAAGGTCTACCTTCGCCAGGCTGGCGAGGTGATTTTCGAGGCGGTCTGTTCGACGGGCAAGGGAACGACTCTGATCGACCGCGGGCGGACGATGGTCTTCAATACGCCGATCGGAAAGTTCCGGATACGGTCTAGAGAAACGAATCCGGTCTGGGTGCCTCCCGACTGGCACTATGTCGAGGAAGCGCGCAAGCGGGGCATGCGGACCGTCACCCTCGATTACGGTAGATCCATCGATGCCGATACGGGAGGCCCCGTCCGCAGACCGAGCAGCGAGGGGATCTGGTCGTGGTTCTCGGACGCGCCAGAGGGCACGCGGCGAATCATGCGGGCCCAGGGAAGCGACGTCGTGATCATCGAAAACGGCAGCGCCCGGCGCCTGCCTCCGGGTGGGCTCATCACCGCCGGAGGCGCCGTCGTCATTCCACCTGTCGGAACGTCGCAGAGGAAGTTCCCGGAGGTGCTCGGAACCCATCGCCTGAATCTCGGCGACGGATACGCCCTTCACGGGACGCAGGCTGTGCAACAGCTCGGACAGAGCGTCTCGCATGGCTGCATCCGGCTCTCGAACGCGGACATCGAGACTCTCTACGGAATGACCGAGGTCGGCGACGAAGTAATCATCTACTAACGGCGGCAACCCTGCCACCACGACCGGTTACCCGTACAATGCAGCGATGAACGCATGGCGGGAACGCACATCGCGCTGGCTCCGGCCGATCGCAGTTCGGACTCCACTCTCACCCAACGCGTTGACGATTCTCGCCGTGGGGTTCAGTCTCGCCGCGGCGGTCTCACTCTTTCTCGCCCCCGCAGACCCGAATCGATTCCTTCATGCGGTCGGCCTGTTCGCCGTGGGGGGAGCTCTCGACCTGCTGGACGGAGCGGTTGCCCGCGCACAGGGGAAAACGTCGCGCTTCGGAGACTTCCTCGACCATTTTCTCGACCGTGTCAGCGATCTTGCGGTGACCGCAGGCTGGATCATCGGGTCGGGATCCCGCCTCGCCATCGGGCTTCCGGCGCTTGTTGCGATCATGCTCAACGGGTACATTGGAACGCAGATCGAAGCCACGTTTCGAACGAGAACCTATGAGGCGACGGGGAGGGCGGAGTTCGTCCTGGCGATGATCACCTTCCCGATCATCGCCTGGATTCTCGCGGTGTCGGAGACATCGCGAGCGAGCCTGCTGGGGCTGACCACGGTCGACTGGCTGACGCTCCTCCTGGGTTTGTTCGCTCTCGTCGGAATCGCGCAGCGACTCCGCGAAGCGCGCCGGCTCAGCGGAGCCGCCTGAGGATCCGAACGTGAGATGGCTCGTCACGACCACAATCACGATCGCATTACTGATCCTAGCTCTGGCTCTCTTCACGCACTGGCTGAAACGGATCTCTCTTTTTTTTCCCGATCGACATCCCCGAGGATTCTGGAATTTCGCCGACCTCCCGATCGAGCCGAGCGAGCACCAGTTCCTCACACCGGACGGCGTCCTGCTGCATGGGCTTCTCTTCGAGCCGGTCGAGGCTTCGGATTCTCCTCTCATCATCTGGTTCCATGGAAACGCGGGAAATGTGACGAATCGCGCCGCAATCGCTTCACGATTCGCGGAGATGGGAAGCCCGATATTCGTCTTCGACTATCGTGGATTCGGAAAGAGCGAAGGACGTATTTCCGAGCGTGGTGCCGCTGTCGATTCGATCGCAGCCTATGACTACATCACACGAAGAGTCGGACGACAGAGCGGATCGGTGGCGCTCTATGGTGAGTCGATCGGTGCTGCATTCGCAGCCTGGGTGGCGCGCGAACGGCCCGCTCTCTGCGTCGTCGTCGAAAGCTCGTTTCCATCTCTCAGCCGGGTCGCCTGGACGGTCTATCCCTACACTCCCTTCCCTCTTTTCGTCGGCGGCTCGCTGCGCGTAGCCGACTGGCTGAACGAGGCCGGTCTGCCGGTCCTCGTGCTCCACGGGACGAACGACCCCATCATCCCCTTCCGGCTCGGAGTCGAGCTCTACGAACAGCTCGAAGTACCGAAGACGCTCCTCCCGGTCGAAGGAGCGTCGCACAGCGACATTTCCGCGGTCCTCGGCGACGGCTACGTTCGTCGGGTCCGGGACTTCGTCGAGGCGGCTCGACGGGAGTCTGTCTCGAAACGCCGTGTAGAATGACCCGCGTGTCGTCGCTTCGAAGAAATCCACTGAATGGTGAGTGGATCATCATCGCGCCCGAACGGCGCGATCGACCGAACGCGATTACCGTCGAACCGGAGGCCGACGATGATCCACAGCAATGCCCCTTCTGCCCGGGCAACGAAGGGCAGACACCTCCCGAGATCATGCGCGTTGGCAGTGAGGATCGATGGAATCTGCGGGTGGTTCCCAATCGCTATCCCGCGGTTCGAAGCGATGCGCGGCGGGACCATTCGCCTGCCGCAGACGAGCTCATCGACGCCGGACTCGACGACGAAATCGACATGCCCGCCGACGGCAGCCACGAAGTGATCGTCGAATCACGCGAACACACCCTCTCTGCCGACGGCTATTCGACAGAGATGCTCGAGTGCATTTTCGACATCTACGAACAGCGATACGCCGCACAGCTCGATTCCTCTACGCCGGTGCGCCACGTGACCATCTTCAAGAACAGCTCCTCGATGTCGGGAGCTTCGATTCTCCACCCCCACTCACAACTTCTGTCGCTTCCGGTGGTGCCTGCACGCCCGGCCATCGAGCTGAGTCAGTTCGCTCGGCGCGCCGGCGACTGCCCGCTCTGCGCGCAGCTCGGTCGAAACCGCCTTTTCGAATCCGGTCGCTTCCTGGTCGTGGCTCCCCATGCATCCCGGCTTCCGTTTCAGCTGTTGCTCGCTCCACGCGCCCACACGCCATCGTTTTTTCCTCTCCCGGCCGAGCCGAGGCGGGAGCTGGCCGCGCTTCTACAGATGTCCCTGCGCGCTCTCGCCGCCCGGCTGGGGAGGATTCCGTTCAACTGGACGATTCAGACCTCTCCCATGGAGCTGGGCCTCGGGCGCAGAGAGTTCCACTCGTATCTGGAGCTGTTCCCCCGCCTCACGACAATCGGCGGATTCGAATGGAGCTCCTCGTCGTTCATCAACATCGTTCCGCCCGAGCTGGCTGTGGTCGAGCTCCGCGACGCCTTCGAACGAAAAGGGCAACGGTTCCCCTCTGGAGGAGATCAGACATGATTCCATTGCGCGACGTGAATCCCACGCGATCCACCGCCTTCGTCAATGGAGGACTGATCATCGTCAACATCCTCTTTTTCTTCTGGGAGGTCTCGCTCGGTCCGCGCCTTCCGGCTGCACTCGACGCGATCGCGCTCGTCCCCGCCCGTTTCTGGGGAGGAGGTGATCTCGCCCATGGCGTACTGACGATCTTCACTTCGATGTTCCTCCATGGAGGGTGGCTGCACCTCGGAGGCAACATGCTCTATCTCTGGATTTTCGGCGACAACATCGAAGACCGTCTCGGCCACTTCCGCTACCTTCTCTTCTACCTCGCATGCGGCGTTGCGGCGAGTCTGGCTCACGCCATCGCGAATCCTGCGTCTCGGCTCCCTTCTGTCGGTGCCTCGGGAGCCATCGCCGGCGTTCTCGGGGCCTATCTCGTGCTCTTTCCCTCGGCGAGGGTCATGACCTTCATCCCGATCGGCTTCTACATCGCCCTGCACGAACTGCCGGCGATCCTGGTCCTCGGTCTCTGGTTTGCCGTTCAATTGTTCACCGGTGTGGCATCGCTTCAGGTGACTACGGCGCAGGACGTCGGAGGGGTGGCCTGGTTCGCTCACATCGGCGGCTTCGTGGCAGGAGTGATCCTCATCCTCCTCTTCGGCCGCGGGCGGCGCTCGCGGCAGGTCGTCCCGATGCGATGAGCAGATTGAATGACGGCAGGTCCAGCTCACCTCAGCCGCGACGCTGAAAGTAGCCGTCGAGCAACTGGAACACCTTCTTGAGAACCTCGGAGGGATACGTGAGCTCGCTGAACGCCTCGCGGTAGATCACCGCGGTCCGCTGGACATCCTTTTCGCGAAGCGCAAAGACGACTTCGCGCAGCGCTTCCGAGGATTGCGGATCGAGATCGCGTCTCTGTACCTCTCCCTCGAGCAGAACGAGCGCATCGCGAAGCGGCTCGGGCAGCTCGCCTGCACGCGGACTGGCCGTACCGGGCAGGGTGTGCGATGAGGGAGCACTGTCCGCCAGCGGAGTCGGAGAGGTCATGTTCACAGAGCCCGGCAGTTCTTTGAGCTGAGAGGTGAACTTCCCGAGAAGGAGGAAGATCTCCTTTTCATTGGCGAAGTTTCCGACGAGACGGCTGCCTTTGGACAGCTCGAGCTGCTCGGACTCCTGGAGCATGATGTAGGCTTTCGCCCGATCCTCCAGAGCGATTCTCTTTGCGTGGACCCTCCAGGCAGTGAGGGTTCCCTGGATGAAGCAGGCCTGGCCGGCACGCACGCTGACGGCTTCGACGCTGACATTGTCTTCGATCCGGATCGAGCCATTGGTCGACTCGAGCTCGGAGTAGGTCCCCGAGTTCTGAATCACCAGGTTGCCCGGGGTCTTGATGGAAAGCTGGCCCTGGCTGTTGAGCTTGATCTCGGTTCCCCGAGGGATGATCATCGTGGGGAAATTCGCCTGACTCTCTCCGGCACTGGACATCACACTCTCCTTCTCCCGATGAATGCCGAGGGCAGTGGATCGAAGTTCTTGTAGTCCTTGGAGGATCTGGACCCGATCAGAAGTTGTTCCTCATTGTTCCACTGGTAGTTCAGAATGTAAATACGAGGGTCGATCGGGTCGTAGTGCCCGGGGCGTTCGAGATCGCTGCGAACCTCGTAGTGCAGGTGATCGTTGGTGCTCCATCCGGTCGAGCCCACCGTCGCGATCGTCTGCCCCTGTTTGACCTGCTGGCCCGGCCGGACGTTCACGGCATCGCAATGCGCATAGATGGTGATGAAGCGGTCGTTGTGATTCACGACGACGACGTTGCCGTATCGCCACCAGTTCACGCTCTGGCGAAGCGGATACCTCCCGGAAAAAGTCACGACACCGTCTGCTGCGGCAAAGATTGCGGTCCCCTTCGGAGCGGCGAGGTCGAGACCCTTGTGGAAATCGGCGGCGCGAGTGAAGGGATTGACTCTCGATCCGAAGGGTGAAGTCAGAACGAACTGGTCGGACGGAATCGGAAGAATCGAGGGAGTGTGCTTCACCATGTCGGCATTCGTCGATTCATAGAGGGCGAGCATGTCGATCTGGTGCTGGAGCCGATCGATCGATTCCTCGAGCATCGACTGCCGGCGCCGCGCCGCCTCCAACTCCTCGTGGATGTCCACCGATGCGCCGGCCATCGACGATGCATCTCCACCCTGGCCGATCCTCCCTCCCCCTTCGAGTCCGTAGACTGCGATCAACTTCTCGATCCTGATGCGCTGTTCGTCCAGACTCTTCTCGAGTGACACCATCTGGTCGACATGCTGTTTCAGACGCTCTCGCTGAACCGCCTGTTCCTGCCTGACCGATCGGAGATGAGTCGACTTGTAGACACGACGGATGACCGAAGGAGCAGCGGCCATCGAAGCGATGACGAACATCAGCACGATGACCGACAGCAGTAGCAGGGCGGTGACGCGCCGCCGGTCGACGAAGAAGTAGCGAACCCTTCGCCGGATGTCGCTCGGGTGAATCTGGATCTCGATCATCTGGACGCCAAGGAAATGAAATATAACACTGACTTGGGGGATGGGGCGAGGGGAAGGGGAAGATTTTTTGCACGGATGGCAGATAGCAGAGCCGAGGAGACGAGAGCCGTCACCCTCTGCTATCTGCTATCTGCTATCTGCTATCCGTCATCGTCACGGCCTCTCCCCCCTCCCCCACCCATCCCTTCTCCAACCTCTTCTTGATCATCATCGGCACGAGCGCGAGCAGGGCGAGCAGGGTGCCGACGACCAGCAGGCGGAGAAATGCATCCTCTCCCCTCAGTTTTCCGCTCGCCAGGGCATCCGCCGAATACGTCACGATGAAGTGCGCCGGGGCGGCGCCCAGCAGAGTCCCGAAGTAGAAATGAGCGACGCCCATTCGGGCGACACCGGCTGCATAATTCAGCACGGCGAACGGAAAGACGGGCAGAAGGCGGAGAATGAGCATCGATTTGAATCCCGCCTTCTCGAGCTGTTTCTCGGCGCGTATCCCGTGGCGTCCGAGCTTCGGGAGGAGTCCCGCGCCGACGAAGCGAGCGATCCAATACGCACCGAGTGCTCCAATGGAGCCGCCAAGGAGGGCATACACCCCTCCAAGAGCTGCTCCCCAGATGATCCCCGCCGAAATCACGAAGACGGTAGCCGGAATGGCGACGACGCAGCCGAAAGCGTAGAGAGCCATGAAGACCAGAGGGCCGTACCACACCGAGCGAAGGGCCCCGACGATCCTGCGCGCATTGTCGAGCGTGATCCACTCGCGAGCTGGCGTGAAGTAGACGGTGGCAATCGCCGCGCAAAGCAGCGAGGCTACGGCGAATCGCGCAAGGATGTTGCGGTTCGAGAGCCTGGATACAGGAGTGATCATCGCGGCGTGACCCGCAGAATCGAGTTCGGCTCGATGGTTCCGCGCAATCCGATCGATTGGAAAATCTTGCGGATGCCAACGCTGCACGGAACTTCATGAAAGAGAAAGGTTCCGCGTCCCTGCACCTTCGGGTCGACCATCAGATTCCGAATTCCGCATTGCTCCTGGATCGAAGTGAGAATGACTCTCACTTCTTCTTCCTTGACATCGATCGTCAGCACCGGCTCGCCGGCGTCGCGAAGAACGTAGCGTTGCTGCTCTTCCGTCAGCACGAGTCCAGCGTGCTCGGAAATGCGCTGCAGCGCAACCAGCGGGTCGAGTGAGAGCAGGACCAGATTGAGCATCCGATCACGCTCGAGATCGACGACGATCGGCTTGCGAACATGAATCTGCATAGATCGCGTCACGGCGAACAGGGACGCCCGCTCCGCAATCACGTCGATCCGTCCCGCACCCTCTTCGGAGCGGAGTACGCGGTATCTGCCGACCCCCGCGGCCGAAACACTCGACAGCAGAAGGACCGTCGCAAGAGACAAAACAGAGGCTCGCGTCATAGGGCTTCGCTTCTGCTTTCGACGATCATTGCGATTCCCTGCCCGCCGCCGATACAGGCCGACGCGATACCGTAACGCATTCCGCTCCGCCGTAGCTCATGAAGCAGCGTCAACACCAGACGCGTGCCGGTGGCGGCGAGCGGGTGCCCGAGGGCAATCGCGCCGCCATTGACGTTCAGACGATCTTCGTCGATTCCCAGCTCGCGAATCACTGCGAGAATCTGTCCGGCAAAGGCCTCGTTGATCTCGAAGCGGTCGATCTGATCCAGCGTCATTCCGGCCCGCTCCAGCGCGATCCGGATCGCCGGAACGGGGCCGATCCCCATGATGTCGGGATCGCACCCGGTGATGCCCCATGAGACGATTCGCCCGAGGGGTGAGAGACCCTTCGCCCTGGCATTTTCCTCCGCGGTAACGACGACCATCGCAGCACCATCGACGATTCCGCTGGCATTCCCCGCCGTGACGAAGCCATCCCCGGCGAATGCCGGCTTGAGTTTCGCCAGCCCCTCGAGCGTCGTCTCGGGACGGAGATGATCATCCCTGGTCACCGGCTCCTTTTTCGGATGGATCGGAACGGCCACGATCTCTTGGGAGAGCAGACACGCCTCGGAGGCTCTTACTGCCCGCTGCTGGCTTCTCACGGCGTAGGCATCCTGCTGCTCGCGCGAAATCTCGTACTTCCGCGCGAGATTGTCCGAGGTCTGTGCCATGTAGTACCCGGTGTAGGTATCGAGAAGCGCGACCATCAGCGAGTCTTCCAGCGCTCCCTGACCCAGCCGCAGACCCTTGCGCGCGCCACGAATTACGTGCGGCGCTTGAGACATGTTCTCCATTCCACCTGCGAGCACCGTCGTCGCATCGCCCAGACGGATCTGTTCGGCACCGCCGATGATCGACTGAATCCCCGATCCGCAAAGGCGGTTCACCGTCAGCGCCGGAACGTGGTTCGGAACGCCGGCCTTCAGTCCCACGTGCCGGGCGCCATAGATTGCATCGCCCGAAGTCTGCAGTGCATTGCCGACGATCACATGATCCACCTCTTCGGGACCGAGCCCGCTGCGCGAGAGCGCTTCCTTCGCCGCGATCACTCCCAGCTCGATCGCACTGATGTCGGCAAAACTGCCGTTGTACTCCGCCATCGGAGTACGGGCTCCATTGACGATGACGACTTCTTTCATGCTTTCTCCCGCTTCTTCTCTTCCTGCTGTGCGCCCGGCCGCGCCACGGCAGCCTCTGGGGCGCCGGACGTTTTGAACAGCCGGAAAGGCGGAGTCGTCACGCAGGTGATTTCATACAACAGGAAAACGATCGCCGCTGTTTCCACCACGGTCATCCAGATGCTCCCCTCGATGCCGAACGCCCCTCCGGTGATGAACCGTGGTCCGTAGACCTCGGTTGCCACAATCGAGGACTGCGGGGTGAAACCGCTGACGCGATGGCCCAGCAACGGCCCGATCGTCACGTTCCAGCCGAGGTGAATCGCAATGGGCAGCCAGAGCGACCGTCGCCAGAGCCACGCAAGCGACAGAACGATGCCTGCGAGCCATACGTTGACGAACGGAAGCAGTCCTGCACCGCTGTTGCCCGCGTGGAGAGCCGCGAACAGCAGCGGCATGATCACGAGCGCAACGTCGGTACGCCAGGCTGCGAGCTTCTGGAAGATGTAGCCTCGAAACAGCAGCTCTTCGTGCAGGGCGGCGGGAACATAGAAGAGGGCGACCTCGAGCCAGGGAAATCCGCGGCCGACGGTCCGGTTCGTCTCGGCACTCAGAGACACGAGCGTGTCGGCCGCCGCGATGAGGAACAGCGCGAGGAGTCCGCCCACGAGCAGGTCGATCCCCGCCGTCCTCGTCCCGACGAGAAGGCCGAGCCGCGTGCGATCGCCGGTGAGCCTGATCGTGAGCAGTGACGTCAGGATCACGGCGACCAATCCGATGAGATGGTTCGAAACCGGATCGCCGCCGAAGAGGCGAACCGGGAGGAGGAGGAACAGCAGATAGAAGGCGGCGAAGCCTGCGAGCGCGGGAAATGGGTTCGCGTGCTGCATCCGGCTGGAGCCAGCGCCTCGAGGGTCTCGATCTCTCGCCGCTCGTTCGTCGACGCTCGTTACGCTGGCTGGTCCCGAGCCTCCAGCCTCCAGGCTCTCCTACTGGACGTCATCGACGATGATTCCGATGTTGCGTGCACCGCTGGCACGCGCCATATCGAGAAACTTGATCGCCGCTTCGTAATTCACGTCAGCTTCTCCCTTGAAGAACACCATTTTCCCGGTGTTCCCCTTGATGATCTCGCGGAAGCGCTGCGGGAACTGCTCGGGGGGCACCTCCTCCTTGTTGATGAAGATCTGGTTGTTCGGCGTATAACGCAGAACGATCTGATCGGACATCACGTCGATGGGAAGGCCGGGAGGCGCTTTCGGAGGAACCTTGACGAGATAGCCCATCTGGACGACCGGAGTGATGACCATGAAAATGATCAGAAGCACCAGCACAACGTCCACCAGAGGTGTGACGTTGATGTTGGCGTTCATCGAACCGCCGCCGCCTACCTGCATGGCTATACCTCCGATCCCGGCTGTCTGACCGGCTCTGCGACGAGTCCGACGTCCTGGAACCCGACTTCCCGGCAGGCGCGCAGCACGTCGAGGACTTCACCGTATTTGACCCGGGAGTCGCCTTTGACGGCGATCTCCCGATCGGGCGCACGATCATGAATCTGTTGCAATTCGGAGAGCACCTGCTCTTTTCTCACGACGAGACTTCCCAGATAGACCGTCCCATCTTCCTTGACCGAGATCTGAAGCTGCTTGTCGGTGTCGGGAGTCTTCTCGGGTGCCTGGGTCTTGGGAAGGACGACCGGCACACCTCTCTGCAGCATGGGGGTGACAACCATGAAGATGATCAGCAGCACCAGGCAGACGTCGACCAGGGGAGTGACGTTGATGTCGGACATCGATCCGACCTTCTGAAATTTCCCCGCGGAGCTGTGGAAGCTATGCCTTCGTTTCATGACTGAGTCCCGCTTCCTTGAGGAAGTAGATGCTCATCTCCGAGCCGGAATTCGACATCTCGACGGTGAAGCGGTCGATTCGATTCTGAAAGTAGTTGTAAGCCCAGACTGCGGGGATCGCAACGCCGAGACCGACTGCCGTGGCGATGAGCGCCTCGGAGATACCGGCGGAAACGGAGGCGATACCGCCTCCCGATCGAGCCATTCCCTCGAACGCGCCGATGATGCCGAGCACGGTGCCGAAGAGGCCGACGAAAGGAGCGGTGGCGCCGATGGTTGCGAGCCCGCCGAGGTTTTCCTTCATCTCGGCGATGGTGATCATCGCCGTGCGATCCATGCCCTGCCGGGCGGCCTCGAGTGGAATCTCCGGGTCGAGATTCCGCTTGTCGCGGCGCACGGCCTCGAACTCGAGGAGTCCGGCGGCGATGACCTTGGCCAGATGGCTGTGTTTGTACTTCTTGGTGACGTCGATGGCCTCCTGATACGCGCTCCGCGTCAGGAGATTCGACAGAGCTCCGATCAGCTTGAGGGACTGATTCTTCGCCTGCGTGAAGAGAATCATCCGCTCGACCATGATCCAGATCGAGTAGATCGACATCGCGAGCAGAACGAAGATCACGCTCTTTCCGAGCGGAGTCATCGCATTCCACATTCCTGTGAGGCTCATATCCATGGCTGGTTCTCCTCCTGAATCGAGCCCGGCGCCATCCGGACCTCGACCTCTTGTTTTCTAGTTCAACTTGAAGTTGACGGTCAGATTGAAAAGAACATCGACAGGCTGCCCGTTGAGCGTGCCCGGTTTGAAACGCCACCGTTTCACCGCATCCGCCGCCGCCTGGTCCAATCCGAAGGGAAGTCCCTTGAGCACCTTCACATTCTGGACATTACCACCCTTGTCGATGGTTGCTTCGACGATCACGATTCCGGAGATTCTCGCCTTACGCGCCACTTCCGGGTAGACAGGATCGACGCGGGTGATGACCACCGGAGCCTTGACGTCGCCACCCACTCGAAGGGGCGCTTCGGGTTTTTGATCGGTGACCACCCCGCCCATCACGCCGCCGACCACGCCGCCGAGCACGCCGCCCTCGACTCCACCCTCGACGCCCCCTTCGACACCTGCATCAGTGGCCACGGAAGCGACCACGGGGATCTGTTCCGGAACAGTCGTCGGTGCCATCTCCGCAAGGTGCTTCGGAATCTCGACCGGCTTGACGACGGTCGGCTCCACCGAAGCCGCCTTCGGAGGCGGCGGAGGCGGGGGTGGCGGCGGCGGGGGGGCGGCGGCAACGGAATACTGGGCTGCCTGCGCGGGGGAATTCAACGGGAAGTCGATCGTCCAGATCGAAGCAAAAAACACGGCTCCGATCGCCACGGCGTGTGCCGTGATCGACACCGGAAGCGTCATGTACTTCTGGACTCCGAACTTCCTCTTCTTCGATTCTACGACTGTGGTCTCAAACATGTCAGCCCACCATCAGGTTTTCTTCCGGGCCTTGTTGATCTCGATCGCTCGGTTTCGATACTGATCTGCCATCGCCATCAACTGAGCCTGTCTGTCCGGATCGGAAGCGACCTTCGCCTCCTCCCGAAACAGAAGATTCATGTAGACGTTCGCTTCGAAGTAGTCGGTTCGGAGATCGATTGCCCTCTGCAAAGCCCGTCGCCCCTTCTCGATGATCGCGAACCGCTCTTCCAGCTCCTCCGGTGGATTCTTCGCCACCTTCTCATAGCAAACAACACCGTACACGTAAAAACTTTCCGGATTCTTGGCGTCGAGAAGCGTGATCTTCTCGTACCAATTGAGCGCTTCGTTGAAATTGCCCTGTTTGGCGTAGAGCGTCGCGATCGATTTCACGGTATCGAGGTCCGCCGGATTGCCCTTCAGATACTCCCGGAAGTAGTCGATCGCCTCGCTCGTCCGGTTCGCATTGAGGAAGAGGTTGATCAGAGCTTCCCGCGCTGCAACGTCATCCGGTCTCTTCTGCAGGTAGGCGGTGAGCTCTCGAATGGCGCTGTCGGCGAAGTGCTGGTTCTGAGGCGATTCGTCATCGGGCTTGAACAGGCCGATGTACGAATAGCCGATCATTCGATCGAGGTCGGGGAAGCTGGAATCCGTGTCGCGCGCCTCCCGGTAATGTGCCAGCGCTTCGGCGTACTGTTCTTTCTGGTACAGCTCGTTCGCCTCGCGGATCTGGACGCGCGCGTTGATTTTGGAGCATCCCAGTGATGCGAGGGAAAGAGCCAGTGCCATGCAAAGGCACAACTTCGTTTTCATCGACGTTCCAGCTCCCTAGAGTATTTGCCGATTGCATTCCCCACCGATCTGCAGGGCGATTGACCGGGCGAGTCGGGCGATTGACGAGCGAGTATAGAGTCGGGTCCGGGCAGCGTCAAGATTTCGCGACTCCCTAGCGCAAACTTTTGGTGAATCTCTCGATCGCCATCGCGCGCCCCTGGCGCGCTTCGGGCGGGTCGTCTGAATGAAATGCAGACCGAAAGATCAGTATTCCGGCCTGATCTCCGCGGTCAAGTCACTGATCGTTTCCCACAAAACCGGAAACAGCGCCTCCCGCGTTCCGATCTCGAGCTGCGTCACAGGAACCCCTTTCAGCGATTCCACCCGCGAGCCGATGACCCGCATGGCCAGTCTCATGTGAGTATAGCGCCACTTCATGAATGCGGAGTCGTAGTCCATCATCGCCTGAACCAGACGGAACAGGACAGGGTAGCGGCGCGGTTCCCGCTCGATCTCGATGGGCGTCACTCCCTCCCGCTCGACCAGCCCCGTGAACAGAGGCCACAGACGCTTCCCGACACCGAGCAGTTTCCGAAACCCTGGCGACTCCTGCCCGCTCCCCTTGCCGAGGGCGCTGAGCCGGATCACATGGTAGTCGGCCGGGGCCATGGTTTCGAGGATGACGATCTGTTCGCGCAGAAGATCGAGAATCATGGTGCAGCGAACGAGCAGGCCCGTGGCCCGATCCGACTCCCCGACCCGCAGATCCGCCTCGATCCGGCCCATTTCGAAATCGATCTCCTTGAGCCAGAGCTCCGCCGTCTGATGCATGATTTGAAAGAGCCGCTCCTCGGGGTGTACGAGCAACCCATCGGCTTTCTGCAGCTCGAGCAGCTCGGGCACCCGCAAATAGCGCTCGTAATCGGTCTCGCCGATTCCTTCGAGTATCGGTCCAACGTGCGGCATCGTTGAGGCGTGAAAGGTAAACCATTCAGGAAGGAATGACAACCGCGGCGGAAGCGGAGCTCTTCAGACCAGCTCGAGAATGTGGCCCAGCTTGTTCTTCTTCGCTTCGAGATAACGCTGGGTGTGCTTCGACGGGGCGATCTCCAGGGGAATCCGCTCGACGATCTCGAGCCCGAAACCCTCGATTGCGACGTACTTCGCCGGATTGTTCGTCATCAGGCGCATCTTCCGCACGCCGATGTCGCGCAGGATCTGCGAGCCCGTCCCATAGTCGCGGATGTCGGCAGCGAAACCGAGCTTCTCGTTCGCCTCGATCGTATCGTCTCCAGCTTCCTGAAGCTCGTACGCCTTCAGCTTGTTGACCAGACCGATTCCTCGCCCCTCCTGAAGAAGGTAGAGGATCACACCCTTCCGCTCGCTGGCGATCAGATCGAGCGCACGCTCGAGCTGATCGCCGCAATCGCAACGCTCCGACTGAAATACGTCACCCGTCAGGCACGCCGAGTGAACGCGGACCAGAATCTCATCCTCTTCCCGGATGTCTCCCATGACCAGCGCCACGTGCTCTTCCAGCGTGATGTCGTTCCTGTAGGCGAACACCCGGAATTCGCCGAACGGGGTGGGAAGTGTCGGCGACGCGATCCTGTGGATGTGCCGCTCGGTCGTCATCCGATGCTTGATCAGGTCGGCGACGGAGATGATTTTCAAACCGTGACGAGTCGCGAAGATCTGAAGGTCCGGCAGGCGGGCCATCGAGCCGTCCGCGTTCATGATCTCGCAGATCACGGCAGCCGGGCTCAGCCCGGCGATCTCCGCGAGGTCGACGGATGCTTCGGTCTGGCCGGCCCGCTTCAGCACCCCTCCCTTCCTCGCCCGGAGGGGAAACATATGGCCCGGCCGGACCAGATCGGAAGGACGCGTTCGTGGATCGATCGCCACCAGGACCGTCTCGGCCCGATCGTGGGCCGAGATTCCCGTCGTAACCCGGCCGCGCGCTTCGATCGAGACACAGAAGGCGGTACCGTAGCTCGACGTATTGTGCTCCACCATCAGAGGCAACTGCAGCTCGTCGCACCGCTCTTCGGTCAGGGCGAGACAGATCAGACCCCGGCCGTGGGTCGCCATGAAGTTGATGGTCTCCGGCGTGATCTTCTCCGCCGCGATGCAGAGATCCCCTTCGTTCTCGCGATCGGCGTCGTCGACGATGATCACCATTTCGCCACGGCGGTAGATCTCCGCGGCTTCCAGCACATTGGCGAACGGCACGACTCAGCTCCCCTGGTTCGCGATTCGGAACTTCTGGGCGAGATCGTACGTCTGCTTGCCCAGCGTGTCGATGACTTTCACCTTCAGCGTGTAGTCCCCCGCCGAAAAGGAGGAAAGCGGAATCGAGCTGCCGAGCGCGAAGTGTCCGGGAACACCCTTGAGCTCCTGCGTCGGCACCTCCTGGAGCGGGGCGGACATCTTGACCGGCCGCCCTCCGGCAGCGGTCCCTTCGAGGTCGAGCTTCACCTGGATCTTCGGCTGTCCCGCAGCGTCAAGACCGGGATTGCGCAGCTCCAGGAAGTACCACAACTCATCTTCCTTCGTGAACGTCTGATCGCCTTTCGGAACGACTTTGATCCCGCCGAAGGCGAACGGGTCACGGGCCTGTTGCGCCTGCTCCAGAGGATAGATGTTGTTCGACACCAGCAATCGCGAAATGCCGGCCGAATCCTTTTCGAGTGGCTCGAGCTTCATTTCGACGCGCGAGGCGACCAGCGGCGCTCCCTCTTTCGCCAGACCGAACACAGCCACGTATTTGCCCGGGCTGAGCTCGAGGGTCTTGTCGAAATAGACATCCTCTTTGTTCGCGACGAGCTTCGCAGGCTCCTCCCAGGCGGCGACCGCGGATCCCGCCTCGTCCGTCACGGTTCCGAAGAAGGTCAGCATCGTGTCGGCGGTAAATCCCGCCGACTTCGGCAGATAGATCTGCACCGGGACGAAGTACTCGCCGGCGGAAGTGATGAACTCACCATAGGTGAGATGCGCTTCTTTGTACGGATTCTTTGGAGCCGTCCGGACCTGCTCGGCCGCCGTGCGCAGCGACTCCGACTCGATCTGCGTCGCGATTTTGATCTCCGACGCAGGCACCTGGGTCTCGACCACCTGCGCCTGGGCAGACGCCGCATGGGGTGCGACCGTCAGTTTCGGCGAGATGATCGCCGCCTCGACCGCCTTCTTCATGGCGTCGGTCACGTTGGTCTGTATGGAACGTCCGAGACGCCAGTCGCCTCCGCCTCGCTGATCATCGAAGACGACCACCGCGGGAAGCGGCCCGAGAAATGGAGGAATCCGATCCTTTTCGTACGTCCAGGTCTCGACCGGATAATCATCGAGAACCTGCGTCGGTCCGGTGCCTTCCAGGTCGGGGGCGGGGGGAGCACCACTCACAGGAGTTCCGACACCTCCTGTTCTCGCCACGCGCGAGGGGACGCCGAGCAGGATCGTGATCTTCCCTCGATCGGTCATCGAGCCGGGAGTCTTGTGATACGTGTAGTTCTCGTCGGCGAACTTCACCAGCGCGTCGAATCGACCCTTGAACTCGTTCTCCGGCGTCGCCGGCGTCGGGTCGCGTCGAGCCCAGAAAAGATCGATGAACTTCTGCGCATCGGCATCGTTTCGAACCGAGCGCCACTGCCGCTGCTCGTCCCTGCTCATCAGGTGCTGGACCGGCCCCTTACCCCACTCCGACATCGCCGGGGAGAGCTGGGCCACTGCCGCCACGGCACTGAACACGATCACCACGAGGGCGATCAGAGATTTGGAACGCGTCATGAAATGGATCCTCCAGTCGAGATAGTCCGCTTTGGTTTGCAAACAGGTTTACCGGAGTGCTATTCCCGAGGCATCGGAGCGAGGAACGTCGATTCGAATGGTCGAAGAAAGAGAGGATATCGGCGAGCGCTCTCGCGATTCATCGTGCATGCTTTCGCGCATGCTTCGCGCTCGGACTCGAAAGGTCCAACCACGAGACCGTCCCTACTGATCCTCTCCGTCGAAGTCCTCCATCGCTTCATAGAGACGATCCATCTCCGCGTCGATCTCTTCCTGATCGAGAATTCCTTTCCGGACCAGCAGCGTGACGACACTGTGCAGCAGCATTCCATTCTCGATGATCATCTGCTCGATCTGATCTTCCAGTTCATCGTCTTCCATGTCATTGATCTCGGCCATGGTCGTCTCCTTCCCCTGAGGTGTATCACCAAGCACGCGGCTGAAGCAAGGTACAATGCGCCGCGTGAAAAGCCGGCGGATCGCAATCGTCCTGGCTCTCTGTCTGATCGCTCCGCCCGCCTGCCGCCGCGAGTCCGCCGCACCGGTCGAGTCCACTGCGTCCGAAGCGCCGTTCAAGGCCGGCCTCCTCACTCCAGGGTCGATCGACGACGGCGGCTGGAACTCGATCGCATGGGAAGGTCTCCAGCAGATCAGGAAGACCATGGGAGCTGTGCCGCCGCACAATATGCGCTGCAAGCCACACTCGACCGTTTTCCGTTTCACCTGCTGCTGGCTCTTCCCTACGTCGTGACGCTCTGCATCCTCGCAATGGCTGGAGGAATGGTTCGCCCGCCCGAATACCTGGCGCGAAGTCAGGTCGAGAGGGAGTGAGTCGATGGCCAGCACGGAGGCCCGTTCAAATCAACTGCCTGGACACTCCAGCCGGCGACGTGCAGGGACAATCGTCTCCATGGTTTCCCCACGTCGCCCGTCACCAGGCCGAAGATCGGAATCTTCGGCCACGAGGTCACCTGACAATCGGAAAAGGACAATCAGAAAGGGCGACCTCGCGGTCGCCCTTTCGGTGCAGTCTCGGTGAAGGAGATTACTTGAAGATGACGGGGATGATCAGGTCGGCTGTTCGGAAGCCATCGGTTGCACGCACGGTCAGGCTCCCGCTCGTTCCTTTGACATCGACTCCCGGGAGCCACTGAATGGTATCGGCGTCGATCAGGACGACATCGTTGCTCGGGTTCACGAGAGTGAGCGTGAGCGGGCGTCCGGTCGCTTCGACGGCGATGACGCGGAAGTAGTTCGGGAAGAGCGAGGTGACGAGCTCGATCGGCCGGACCACGATCCCGTCGCGTGCTTCGACATCGACGGTCCCGTTCTCGTCGAGGTCGAGCCCGAGGAACTCGATCGCCGCAGGCTCGCGGAATCTCCCCGGGGGAACGAAGCTCGGGTCACCCGTCGCGTTGTTCACGGCGCTCCCGTAGAGGACGATCTCGCCGGCGATCACGTCCGCCTGAATCGCGTCGTTGTCCGCAGCGGTCGATCCGAAGAAGCTCTCGACTCCGCGCGTGTACTGAACGTGTGACCCCCCGGTGTAGGTCACGGTGAGCTCGCTGGCAATCGTCCCGTCGCTGCGCAGCAGCTTCCAGTCGATGGTCGAGTCGGCGAGGGCGAACAGACCGAAGTTCAACCGAACATTCGACGCATCGGAAGGACCGATGATGATTCCGCTGTAGCCCTTCGTCAGGGTATCCGAAGCGGAAACCGCAGGGATGTCCTGGCCAAACTCCCCGGAGTCGGACAGGTTGAAGGTACGACTGGTGACGATCAGCTTGTCCACGAGCGCTTCGTCCGCCACGTCGATCACGATCGCTCCGACAGCAGCCGGCTGCCCGAAACGGGCGTTGACGATGTCGGCGATCGAGGTGGTCGACCGGGAGGGAAGCGACGTCGCGAACTGCGTCACCTTGCCGCTGCCGTCATGGAACGAAAGAGTGAGATCCATGGTACGGGTCGAGGCGTTGTAGAGACTGACTTCGCTCTGCCACACGCTGCCGAGCAGACCCGGACCCGATCCGGAAGCGGGTATCACGTAGTCGGCATCGAGGGCGTCGGCGCTTGCAAATGAGGCGAACGCGAGGAGGAGTGCTGCGAGAATGAGACGTCTGGGCGACATTGGGCTCTCCTTGGCTGCTGATTTTATTTGAAACATTGAACCTCATCGGTTCAGCCCCATGATACGGACGATGAATCCACAGCGTTTAGTGGATATTATGCTTTTAAAGCATAAAAAAATCGCCCGCGACGCGCGGGCGATTGAGTGTAGGAAGGCATGGCCCCGCGGAGGTCCAGCCACGGATCGCGGAGTTGACATGTGATACGGGAGGGAGGAGGGAAGCGTCTATTTTTCAGTCCGGCTTGTGCTAACCAAACCGGATCCGCACGAATCGCCGCTTGCCGACCTTCAGCAGAAACGAGCGCCCTGGAGTCGCGTCGAGTGTCCGCTTCACGTCTCCCACTTTCTCGTCATCGACCAGCACGCCACCCTGGACTACCAGCCGCCGTGCCTCGCTGTTGGTCGGCGCAACACCTGCGGCCACCATGACCTTCGTCAGCAGGATCGGCTCGCCGGCCGAGGGAAGCACCCTTTCCTCGAGATCCGCCGGCACTTGCCCTTCGCTGAAAACTTTGCGGAATTCGGCGTCCGCCCGCTCCGCTTCATCCGGCGTATGGAAGTCGCGGACGATCGACTGTGCAAGCGCGCGCTTCGCATCCATCGGATGGTAGCTCCCCGACTCGACCTGCCGCCGGCGCTCTTCGATGTCCGAGGGAAGCAGATCGGTACAAAGGAGGTAGTACTTCCACATCTTCGCATCGGAGATCGACATCACTTTGCCGAAGATCTCGTTCGCCGGCTCGTCGATGCCGATGTAGTTTCCGAGGGACTTCGACATCTTCTCCACGCCGTCCAGCCCCTCGAGCAGCGGCATCGTCAACACCACCTGCGGCTCGAGGCCGTACTCGCGCATCAGATCGCGTCCGACGAGGAGATTGAAGAGCTGGTCGGTGCCGCCGAGCTCGACGTCGGCCTTCAGCGCGACTGAGTCGTACGCCTGCGCCAGGGGGTAGAGGAGCTCGTGGATCGCGATCGGCTGGTGCGAGTCCCATCGCTTGCGGAAATCATCGCGCTCGAGGATCCGGGCCAGCGTGTACTTCGCCGCGAGTCGCACCATTCCTTCCGACCCGAGCGCGCCCAGCCATTCTGAATTGAACCGCACCTCGGTTGCCACCGGATCGAGGATCTTGAAGATCTGCTTTCGGTACGTCTCGGCATTCGCCTCGATCTCCTCTCGCGAAAGTGGAGGGCGCGTCGTTTTCTTTCCTGTCGGGTCTCCGATCATCCCGGTGAAGTCGCCGATGAGGAAGATCACCCGATGCCCGAGCTGCTGGAAGTGCTTCATCTTCCGGATCACGACCGTGTGACCGAGATGGATGTCGGGAGCCGTCGGATCGAATCCGACCTTGACGGTCAGACGTGCTCCTTCGCTCGCCGCGCGCGCGAGCTTTGCGCGAAGATCGTTCCGCTCGATGAGATCGACCGACCCCTTGGCCAGCAGCTCGAGCTGTTCATTCACCGGCAGATTCATCGCTCCACTCATGGGGTCGTCATTCTACCAACACCACTCGAGGGCGGGCGGGAAAGCTCTATACGGATGCCGACCTCGTCGTCGAGCTGGACCGAAGTGCTCACCCCAATCGTGCCGATCGAGCTCCCGAGATCCTGAGAGCCAGTCACCACTTCCATACGTCGTCGATCTGTCGTCTACACCAGCGACGAGCTTCTCGAACATCAGGCGTCCCCGATCGTTCGTCTTGCTCTGGGAGCAGGGCGTGCGGCTGGTCTGAAATGCCGAGACCCCAAGCCGTCACAGCGCGTGGTAACATCCTCGCAGGTTTTCTCGTGACACTTCTCTATTTCTCACTCTTCGCGATCGGTGTGATCTTCACCATCGTCACCTCGCTCCTGTCGATCGACGGCGGGGCCGACGTCGCCGGCCATGGCGACATCGGCGGCGAGGTCTCGATCCCGATCTTCTCGCCGACGATTCTCTCGGTCTTCATCACCGGCTTCGGGGGGATCGGCGCAATCCTCCGGATGACGCTCGGCCTCCATCCTCTCGCCGAGGTCGGTCTCGCCGCCGCGGGAGGCCTAGGATTTGCCTTCGTCGGTCTTGCCATCCTCGGAGCGATCACGCGACGAACACAGGTCGGCAGCGAATATGCGACGCACGACCTCGTCGGAGGCCAGGCGGAAGTGATCACTCCGATCCCCGAGAACGGCCTCGGCGAGGTCGCTTATGTGAAGAAGGGCACGCGCTCCAATGCGCCGGCCCGCTCACGCGACGGCCGGCCGATTCCCCGCAACACCGACGTACGCATCGTTTCCGTGAGCGGCACCACGATGGTGGTCGAGATGCTCCCGTCGGATTCGTAACTCTTCATGATCCTCTCCTCAACCAACTCCAGAAGGAACACGACATGATCCAGGTCATTGAAAGTCTGTCGAATGCAGGAATGGCGGCATTGATCGGCGCGGCCATCGTTTTCGTCTTTCTCGTTTCGATCATCACCTATGCCAAGCGATATCAGAAGGTCGGTCCGAATGAGGTGATGATCATCTCCGGACGCAGCCACCGCCTCAGAAACCCCGACGGAAGCGAAGAGATCGTCGGTTATCGCATCCGCGCCGGCGGCGGCGCCTTCATCTGGCCGCTGCTCGAACGCGTCGACGTCCTCTCGCTCGAAGTCATGACCCTCGACATCAAGACCCCGGAGGTCTACACCAAACCGGGCGTTCCGATCCAGGTCGACGGGGTCGCTCAGATCAAGGTGCGCGGCGACGAGCAGTCGATCCGCACGGCCGCGGAGCAGTTTCTCGGCAAGTCGCCCGATGACATCCAGAAGATCGCACAGCAGACGGTCGAAGGACATCTGCGAGCCATCGTCGGGCAGCTCACCGTCGAAGACATCTACACCAACCGCGATCAGTTCTCCGCCAAGGTTCAGGAGGTGGCCGTGGCCGACATGGCCAACATGGGCCTTCAGATCGTCAGCTTCACCCTGCGCGACATCCGCGATCAGCATGGTTACCTCGAGGCACTCGGCAGGCCGCGCATCGCCGAGATCAAGAGGGACGCGATCATCGCCCAGGCGAATGCCGATCGCGATGCGACGATGCAGTCAGCCGGCGCGCGCCAGCAGGCGGAGACGGCGCGGATCGAGGCGGAGACGAAGATCGCCGAATCGAATCGCGATTATCTGATGAAGAAGGCGGACTACGACGCGGCGACGAATCAGAAGAAGGCGGAAGCCGATCTCGCCTACGACCTCCAGAGGTTCCGCACCAATCAGGAACTGAAGAAGGAGGAGGTGAAGGTGTCGGTCATCGAGCGGGAGCAGATGATCGAGGTGCAGCAGCGCGAGATCAAGCGCCGCGAGCTCGAGCTCGAAGCGACGATCAAGAAGGCGGCCGACGCCGAGAGGTATCGGATCGAGGCCGAAGCGAGCGCGAAGCAGTTCCAGCTCGAGGCCGAAGCGAAGGGACGCGCGCAGGCTGCCCGCGTCGAGGGCGAAGCGAAGGCCGACGTCGTCCGCGCTACGGGAACGGCTGAAGCGGGCATCATCGCTCAGAAGGGTGAAGCTCAGGCGAAGGTCGTCGAAGCCACCGGCGTCGCCGAGGCCGCAGCGATGCTGAAGAAGGCGCAATCGTTCCAGCAGTACAATCAGGCTGCCGTCCTTCAGATGTTCATCGAGATGCTGCCGCAGATCGCCCAGGCGCTCGCCGAGCCGCTGTCGAAGACGGCCAGCATCACCATCGTCGATACCGGCGGAAGCGGCGACGGAGCCGGCGGCGGCGTATCGCGCTTCACCGGCGATATGGCTGCAGCGATGGCCCAGGTCCCGGCAGTCGTCAAGGCACTCGCCGGAGTCGATCTCAAAGACGTGATCGCCAAAGCGTCCGGACAGCAGCTCGGAGCCACCGAGCCGGCGTCTGTCCCGCCGGGCGACAAGCCGCCGAAGCTGGGCGCACGGGCTTGATGTTCCGGTGGTGGCGCTTCGCGCTCACCACCGACTGGATTCCACTCACCCCTTCGGGATGAAGGACGATTCAGGTTTCACTTTTCCGGCGTCAGAGCGTTCTCCGCCTGCGAAATTTCCGTGTCGAGCTGCTCACCGATTGCGATGATCGACACCGAGAGCTCCTGGGGGGAGAGGCGCGGATGTCGATCCTCCTCGAGGAAGGCGTTGAGCTTTCCATTCATCGCCGAAGCCAGTTCCGAGATTCGGGGGTATCCCAGCGATCCTCCCGACCCCTTGAGCTGGTGCGAAAGGAACAGGAGGGCCGGAAATGCGATCTTGAACTGCTTTCCGGACACGAGCTGTTTCCCGTGATCCCTGATCAGCTCGACCTTCTCGCGTACGTCGCGCAGGTAGTCGAGGCGCAACTCACGCATCTCGTCGGATGATACGTCGGCGGTGGTCATCAGGCCTCCTGGCGTTCTCGAGCATGAAAAGTGCCAGCAGCAGTGAAAAGCGGCGGTGGAACAGGTGAATCACCCACCAGCGGCCGGTGAAGATGACATAGCAAACCGTGCCGTCATCTGAGCGAGGCGGTTGGGTGGGCGTGAGCGAAGGATCTGCGATCGGCAACTGTCTAAGAACGCAGATCCTTCACTCACACCCTGCATCCCACCCTCGTTCAGGATGACGGCGTGACCAGTATCATGAGAACCGGCGCTGGTAGATCCGCGAGAGAAGGATCGCTGCGGCGGAAGCGACATTGAGCGACTCCACGCGATCGGACATCGGAATCGAAACGGACTCCGCTCTTTCGGCGACTTCATCGGACACACCGCGTCCCTCGCTCCCGAAGACGAGCAACAGCCGCTCGCCCGGGAGCTCTCGGATCGATCCCCCCTGCGTCGTCGTGGCGAACAGAGGGAAGTGGCGCCGGTCGGCAACCTCGAGGATCTCGGTTCGCAACGCACTGCAGATCGGAATCGCGAGTGCCGACCCAGCCGATGCGCGCAGAGCTTTTTGAGAAAAGGGATCCGCGCAGCCCTCGGTCAGAATCACTCCATCGGCGTCGAATGCGGCGCTGAGCCGAACGATTGCTCCGACATTGCCCGGATCCTGAACGGCATCGAGCATGACCAGAGTCCCGCGGGCACGATCGAAGAGAGTATCGAGCGATGACTCGGAGCGCTCGAACAGGCCGAGAAGTCCCTGCGAATGGACCGTGTCGGTGAGCGACCTGAGGAGCGCAGGAGAAAAGCGAAGAGCGCGAACCACCACACCCGGCCATTCTCTGTCGGTCGCGAAGGCGATCGGTTTCCAGCCGCGGGCAATCGCATCTTCGATCTGTTTCGGTCCCTCGATCACGATCTCCTGATCGTGAGCGCGGATGGCCTCTTTGAACCGGCGGTACCAGGGATTGGCGCGACTGCTGATCTCTGCTGCCATTCCGGTGTCGAATCATACCGCCGATCGTCCGGCATTCGACGCCGGGCGACTCGTCTTTTCGCCTGATGCTGAGGTATCGTTGTCGAGCCGAACTCCAACCCAGGCGAGGAGAGGAGCGAACAGTTGACGACGTTGACCCGGCCGAAGATCCGATTCGCATCGCGCGTGACCGGGATTCAGACCTCGCCGACCCTGGTGATGCTGAATCGCGCGAGGGAGATGCAGGCGAGAGGGATCGACGTGATCGATTTCGCCCCGGGCGAGCCCGATTTCGACACTCCCCCGTCGGTCGCCGCCGCCGGAAAACGAGCCATCGACCAGGGACACACCAGGTACACGAATGCTCTCGGAACGGCGGAGCTGCGCGCCGCGATCGCGCGGAAATACAACGAGTGCTACGGCACCTCGATCCGGATTGCCAACGTGATCGCCGGCACCGGGGGCAAACAGGAGCTCTTCAATCTGATGCTCGCCCTCGTCTCTCCCGGCGACGAAGTGATCGTTCCGGCGCCATACTGGGTGAGTTTCCCCGATCAAATCCTCTTTGCCGGCGGGATTCCTCGCTTCGCGCCGGCCCGCCCGGAGAACCGCTTGCGAACGCAGCTTCGCGACATCGAGCCACTGGTCAGCCCGCGCACACGGGGACTCATCCTCAACTCGCCATCCAACCCTTCGGGCGCTGTGATCGACCGCGTCGATCTGGAAGACATCATTCGCTTTTGTCACGACCGGCAGATGTTTCTCGTGTTCGATGAGACCTATGAGCGTTTCCTCTACGATGGTGCCGAGCACACCTCGGCGGCAGCCTGGTTCGACGACTTCCCCGAGACGATCATCGCCGTCAATTCGATGTCGAAGACGTATGCCATGACCGGCTGGAGGCTGGGGTACGCGGTCGCGCACGAGGAGGTGATCGAGGCGATCGGCAGGATCCAGAGCCATTCGACGTCCAATCCATCGTCGATCTCTCAATTCGCAGCCGTCGAGGCACTCGCCAGCGCCGGCGACGAGGTTCGGGCGATGATCGACGCGTATGCCGAACGGAGAAAGTGGCTCGTTCCCGCTCTCAACGCCATCCCCGGGCTCGACTGTGACTGGCCTGACGGCGCCTTCTACGTGTTTCCGTCGGTCCGGGGCCTCTACGGAGTGGGCGGAATCGACGACTCGACGTCGCTGTCCGAGTATCTGCTCGAACAGGCGCACGTCGCCGTGGTCCCAGGTGCTGCGTTCGGGGCGGACGACCACATCCGGATCAGCTACGCCACGTCGCTCGAGCGTCTTCAGGAAGGCGTCGCGCGCATTCAGGTCGCCGTGCAGAAGCTACTGTAGCGACAGTTGCCTTTTGCCGCGCGGTGGCGCCACACTGGACGGCAATGGCTGCGGGAAAACTGCTGCTGATCGGCACGCCGATCGGCAATCTGGGTGATCTTTCCCCACGGGCCCTCGACGCGCTGCGCTCGTGCGACACGCTCCTCTGCGAGGACACGCGCCACACGGGAAAACTGCTGGCGTACTTCGGAGTACAAGCAAGGCTCGAAAGCTTTCATGACTTCAACGAGGACCAGAAGACCGATCGCGTGATCGAGAGGATCGCAGGCGGGGAAACCATCGCTCTGGTCAGCGATGCCGGGATGCCGGTGCTGTCGGATCCCGGATTTCCGTTGATTCGCCGTGCGCGTCTGGCGGGACTCGCCGTCGAGCCGATCCCCGGTCCCTTCGCTGCAGCGCTGGCACTCGCAGCCAGCGGTCTTCCACCGCTCCCCTTCGCGTTCTTCGGCTTCGTTCCCCATCGCAGCGCCGAGAGGCGTGAGCTCTATCGCAGGCTTGCAGCGCTGGAGATGACCGTCGTCGTCTACGAGTCGGCGGAGCGAATTCTCGAATCGCTCGCCGATGCGAGACTGGCATTCGGTGACGCGGACATGACTCTCGCACGGGAGATGACGAAGCTGCACGAAGAGCTCGTTCACGGAACGATCGGCGAGGTCATCGATCGCCTTTCGACCCGGGAAAGGATTCGGGGGGAGATCACTCTGGTCATCGCCGCCCCAGCGATCGCGGCCGTCGAGGCGGATCCGGAACGAATCCGAGACGAGTTTCACAGATTGCGGAACGAAGGAGTCCGGCGACCCGACGCCGCGAAGATTCTGGCGGAGCGCTACCGGCTCAGGAAGAGTGATCTCTACAGGATGCTGCTCGACGAAGACGGTTGACCGCTATCAATCAGGCTTTGCGCCACGCCTTCGAGAACTTCAGGAAATAATCGATTCCCGAGCCAAGAGCGAAGATGACCACGACCCAGAGAGCGATCTTGCCGACGAACATGAACTCGCCGAGCTCGTATCCGAGGATGAGCAGTGCGACGGCGACGACCTGGGAGATCGTCTTCCCCTTCCCCAGGGGAGAGGCGGCGATGGTGATGCCCTGCTGGGCCGCAATCGAACGGAGGCCCGATACGGCGAACTCCCGCCCGAGGATGATGACGATCATCCACGCCGGAGCGAGCTGGAGCTCGACGAGGGAGATGAGCGCGGCGGAGATGAGGAGCTTGTCGGCGATCGGGTCGAGAAGGATGCCGAGCTTGGTGACTTTCCCGAGTCGCCGGGCGAAGTAGCCGTCGAGCAGATCGGTGATCGCGGCGACGAGAAAGATCGCGAGCCCGACGTACTCGCGCCCGCTGAACTTGGTCAACAGCACGGCAACCAGGATCGGGACGAGAAAAATGCGAAGAAGCGTGAGGGAGTTGGGAAGATTCAGAATTTCCTGCCTCGCCGTCTCCTCCGTGTCGCCCTTTTCGGAAACCGCCAACCGCAGTGTTTTTTCGCCCTGGGGCTGCATGGAAGAGCTCATATCGGACACGCCCGACTCAGCATAACCCTTTCGTGAATCAAAGGGAAAGCGAGGGCCTGCATAGGAATTTAATCGCGGCTGATCGACATTCTCAGGAATCACCTGCCTGTTGCGAAAGTGGCGGAATTGGTAGACGCACTAGATTCAGGGTCTAGCGGTCGTCAGACCGTGGGGGTTCGAGTCCCCCCTTTCGCACCAATCGGTTGATCTTCCCGATCATTCGGCGCTCACGCCGTCGTCCGCCACCTCGTCGAGCGTCTCGAGGTGAGAGAGAATCCGCTCGATCCGGATGCGGATCTCGCCACGCTCGGTCTCGAACTGTTTCCGCTCCGAATCGAGATTCGCAAACCGGCCGGCATCCTCCTCCTTTTCGCGAAGCGCTCGTTCGGTCTCGTCCAGACGCTTTCGGAGTGAATCGCGCTCGCGGCGAAGAGATTTGATGGTGGCGATCGCCTTGTCCACCCGCTCGCTCAGCCTCGCCAGAATCTGCTTGTCGTCTGTCTCCGCGAGGCTCGTCTGCTCTCCTTCCCCTTCTTTTCTCACCCGTTTCTCCTTCGACATCTCCATCCTCCCTCTGCAGTCCCTTCAGCCCGAAACGAGCTTGACGGGGAGTCGCTCTGCGATTCGTTCCGCGAGGCGTGTGTGGGCTTCGGTCACTTCCTCCTGCGTCAGTGATCGATCGTACGCCTGATACCACATTCCCAGAGTCGTCTTCACCTCGCCGGAGCCTTCCGGCACGTAGCGATCGCGAATCCCGACCTGCTGGAGATGTGGAACCTCGATGCTCCTGACGACCTCGAGCAGCGATCCGTAGTCGAGCTCGCGGCCGTGGAGCAGACCGAGAACCATCGGAATGCCTGGAAACTTCGCCACCGGCTCCATCGTCCACGGCCTCGCGGAGGCCTCGAGCTGCTCGAGATCGATCTCGGCGGCCAGAACGTCGCCTTTGATCCCGAAATGCTGCGCAACAGCTCGAGAGACGAGCCCGAGGATCGCGATCTGCCGCTCGCCGGAGAGCAGTGTCGATCCTCCCCCCTCCTTCGCCCAGGAGGGGGCGGAGGGATGAAAGGCGGCAGGCACATGAAGGCGATCGAGCATCGCCTCCAGTACACCTTTCAGATCGAAAAAGTCGACCGGGCGCTTCGGGTCTCCCCAGTGCTCGCCGATCGAACCGAACATCACAATGCCTGCCGCCGGCCGCTCGCGCACCGCGTCATCGCGCCGGTGATAGGTGCGGCCCACTTCGAACAGAGCTCCGTCGCGGATGCCGTAGCTCCGGTTGAACGCCACCGTTTCCAGCAGACCCGGAATCATCGAAAGCCGCATCGAAGAGAGATTCTCGGTGAGCGCGTTCGTGATCCGCACCTGCTGCTCTCCGGAGAAGAGCATGTTGTGATCGGGAGAAATGAACGAGTAGTTGATGGCTTCCGTCAGGCCGCAGGCCATCAGCAGATCACGCGATCTCTCCTCGATCTCCCGGATCACGTCAGGTCTCACGTCGCCGGTCGTCAGGCGCGGCAGCGAGACCGGAACGTTGTCGAAGCCGTAGAAGCGCAGCGCTTCTTCGATCAGATCCGCCTCCTCGCGGAGATCCCCGCGCCAGGACGGAACGACGACGGCCAGGTGATCGACGACGAGGTCGGCCGTCATTCCCAACCGGCGAAACAGATCGAGCGCATAGCCGAGAGCGATCATCCCGCCGGACGCCTCGCGGAGTTTCGTCTCTCGCAGACGGATCCGCCTCGAGTCGTTCTCCCTCGCGACCACATCGATCGGCTGCTCGGGCGTTCCTCCCCCATCGCCAACGATGATCGAGGCCGCCCGGAGAATGGCGGAGATCGAATCGTTCGGATCGACGCCGCGCTCGAAACGGTAGGAGGCATCGGTCCTGAGACCGAGCCGTCGCGCCGTTCTCCTGATCGTTCCAGGATCGAAATGAGCACACTCGAGGAGAATGTTCTTCGTCGAGCCGGTAATCTCGCTCTCGGCGCCTCCCATGATGCCGCCGAATGCAACTGGACCGTTCGCGTCGGCGATGACCACGCTCTCGTGGCCGGCCTCGCGCATCTCCCCGTCGAGCGTTCGAATCCTCTCACCTTCCTCCCCGCGCCGAACGATGATTCGCCTGCCGGCGATGCGATCGAGATCGAATGCATGGAGCGGGTGACCGGCATCGAGCATGACGTAGTTCGTCGCGTCCACGATGTTGTTGATCGGTCGATGGCCGGCGGCCAGAAGCCGCTTCCGAATGGCTCGATTCGATTCACCGACTGTCACGCCGCGGATCACGAGGCCGGTGTAACGGCTGCAGAGATCGGCGGCCTCGATCCGGATCGAGACATCGCCCGTCGTGACTGCCCCAGCGGGCAACTCGGCCGGCGAGCCGAAAAGCTCGCGACCGAATGCCGCAGCGAGCTCGCGCGCGAGCCCGCGGTGCGACATCGCGTCGATCCGGTTCGTGGTGAACTCGATCTCGAAGACCGTCTCGCCTTCGGTACCTTCGACGGCCTCGACTGCGTGACCGATCTCCGTCAATCGTTTTCCGATCTCCGAGTCGGAGAGATCGGTCAGATCGACGTGGTCACCGAGCCAGTCGCGTGAGATTCTCATGGCGGCGGATTGTAAACCGAAACTCGCGGCGACCGGTGAGAACGAGACTGTCCTGGAGACAGCGCATCCTTCAATCATCCTGAGCTCGAAAGCGGCGCGGCGCGCCGCTGAAGAGGGAATAACACGCAAACCTTGCCGTCATCCTGAGCGAGGCGGTTGGGTGGGCGTGAGCGAAGGATCTGCGATCGGCAACTGTCTAAGAACGCAGATCCTTCACTCACGCCCGCACGCCGCCC
>DATKDP010000141.1:0-42746 GCA_035546335.1 Thermoanaerobaculia bacterium
TCTCCCTTTCTGGTCATGGCCGAGCGGAAGACTCTGAGGGAAAACGGTCTCGTCAGGGCCACGCCGCCGGGCATGGTACCCGGTTTCTTCCCTCAGGTTCAGCGCGCGCGCTGTGAAAAGGCTCGGGATGACAGCACGCCCCTCGTCTCTCGCCTCTCGTCTCTCGCCTCTCGTCTCTCGCCTCTCGTCTCTCGTCTCTCGCCTCTCGTCTCTCACCCCTCGTCTCTAACCCCCGAACACCCGGCAGATCCGCTCGAGCCCCTCACGATCGATCTCGTCGAATGCGTCGAGACGATCGGAATCGATGTCGAGGACCGCAACGAGATCTCCCCCCTGCGAAAACACCGGGACGACGATCTCCGACCGGGCGCGCGGGTCACAGGCGATGTGCCCCGGAAATTGCGAGACATCGGGAACGATGAGCGTCTCTCGCTGCGCAGCTGCGGTACCGCAGACGCCCTTGCCGATCTCGATCTCGAGGCATCCCACCGTGCCGATGTACGGTCCGACGATCAGCACGTCGCCGCAGACGCGGTAGAAACCGGTCCAGAAGAACGACGGAAACTTCGCCGCCAGCACCGAGTTGATCGTCGCCATCATCGCGATATCGTCCAGCCTCGTCGTCCCCTCGGTCTCGAAGACCACGCGGATCTCCCGCTCGGCGTCGCGATAGAGATCGCGCTTCTCTTCGTTTGCGGGGAGTGCACTCATCGGCGCGCCCTTTCGTAGACTGATTCGTAATCGCGAGCCGATCGCTCCCATGAAAAATCGGATGTCATCCCATTCTCCTGCAGCCGCTTGCGAAGCCGCGTGTTCTTCCACACCCTGATCGCTTCGTGCGCCGTCGCCACGAGATCCGAAGGATCGGGAGCGAGAAAGCCGAGTCCGTTCGCCACCTCACGGTTCGCGCCGTTCCACGGGATGACCGTGTCGGCGAGCCCTCCGGTGAGTCTCACCAGCGGAAGCGCTCCGTAGTGGAGCGCATACATCTGATTCAGTCCGCACGGCTCGTAGAGAGAGGGCATCAGCAGTACGTCGATTGCGCCGAAGATGCGATGCGCCAGCCGGTTGTCGAATCCGATCCATGCCTTCATGCGCCCGGTGAACACCTCCGAATAGTAACGCAGCGATTCCTCGTAGTGCCCCTCCCCGCTCCCGAGGACCACGACGTTCGCGCCGGCGGCGATGATCTGCGGAATCGCTGCGAGAAGCAGATCGACTCCCTTTTGATTCACGAGGCGCGAGACGAAGCCGAAGAGGGGAACGCGCTCGTCGAACCGCAGACCCGCTTCGCGCGAGAGCATTCGTTTGCAGATCTTCTTCCCCAGCAGCTTCCCTCTCTCGAAGCGGGCGTCGAGATGCCGGTCGGTCGCCGGATTCCACTCCTCGACATCGATCCCATTGAGGATTCCCGTCACCTTCCCTTCGACTTCGCGCAGGATGCCATCGAGACCTGCCCCTCCCTCCGGCGTGGTGATCTCCCGCGCATAGGTGGGAGAGACGGTCGTGACCTGATCGCTGAACAGGATCGCCCCCTTCATCACATTGAGCACGCCGTAGTGCTCGAGCGCGTCGGCGCTCCAGTAGCGATGGTGAAGCCCGAGATGGGCGAATCGATCCGGCCCATACGCCCCCTGGTAGCTGAGGTTGTGAATGGTGTAGACCGATCCGGTGCCCGAGAAGTTGGACACCGAGCGAAGACCCGAATGGAGATAGAGCGGAAGCAGGCCGGCGTGCCAGTCGTGCGCGTGGAGAATCTCCGGCTGAATTCCGAGGAGCTCGCAGCCGCGGATGACGGCACGGCAGAAGAAGGTGTAGCGCTCCAGGTTGTCGTCGAGCCCGTCGCTTCGGAACGAATAGAGCGTCTCGCGAGCGAAGAAGGCGTCGTTGACCACGAAGAAGACGGCGATGCCGGTTCCGGGAAGATGGCTGCGCGCGATCGTGAGCGGCGCGCTCCAGCCCCCCCATGCGAGCGTCGTCTCGACGACCGCCTCCGGGCGCGAAAAGTCGGGATTTCGATCGAACCATCGACCCGTGTCGGAATACCATGGCGTGAAGATCACGACGTCGTGACCGTGCGTCGCCAGCGCTTTCGGCAGCGAGCCGCAGACGTCTCCCAGCCCTCCCGTCTTGGCGAAGGGGGACAGCTCGGCGCTGGCGAAGACGACTCTCATTGGCGAATGCGGCGCTGAGGGAGCGCGGCCGTAGCCTATCGTCAACAAAGCCCCGATGGGAAGTGGGGAGCGCTGCTCTGGTTCGCAGTGGCGTGAATTGCCGTGGACGGAACATGCAATGTTCGGCCACATCGCAAGCACGGACTTGTGGCTGAACATTGCATGTTCAGCCTGTGACGTTTGCGGACAACTCAGGCGTGTGCTGCACTTCGAGAGATGCCGCTCTGGCTCGCAGGGGCCTGAATTGCCACGGACCGAACATGCAATGTTCGGCCACAGACAAGCACGGACTTGTGGCTGAACATTGCATGTTCAGCCTGTGAGGTCTGCGACGATTCGGCCGAAGTGACGCGCTCACGCACGGTGATTTCGAATGTAGCGTGTGAACTTCTCGAGGCTGGCACGGTTCCGGACGATGTGATCGAACGACTCGACCTGCCAGAGATGGCGTCTCGCCCCGGGAAGGACTCGCTTCACTTCATCGAGCTTCGAGATCTCCCGTGAGGAGTGCCGTTTCCATGAGTGCAGCACCTCGGACAAATCGATTCCCGACGCGGTTCGCGCGAGCGCATGAGCATGGTTCGCGGCGACGGCAAACTCTCCCAGTTCGTATCGCTCGCCATCGAAATGCCGAAAGGCATCTTCAACGATTGTCTTCGCAGCGGGAATCCGCAGAACGCGGGAACCGATTCCGCGGTCGAGCCAGACCTCGATCTCCCGCCTCTGCCGGAGACTGAACTCTTCGATCTCGTCCGCCCGAGCATCGGGATGAAGCCGGCGCCACTCATCGCGCTCGCGGAGCCACGCGGTCAGCTTCGACTGCGGCAGCGAGTCACCCAGGCGAAAGGTGACGAAGTAGAGAGCACCGTCCTGGCGCCAGTGAGGAAGATTTCCCCATCGGATGTGAAAGGGCTTTCTCGGGTCGAAGAATCCGTCCTCGATCACAACGAACCGAGGTTACCTCGGAGAGTGGGATTCCGTCGAGCACTTGGACCCTGTGGCTGAACATTGCATGTTCAGCCTGTGACGTTTGCGGACAACTCAGGCGTGTGCTGCACTTCGAGAGATGCCGCTCTGGCTCACAGGGGCCTGAATTGCCACGGACCGAACATGCAATGTTCGGCCACATCGCAAGCACCGACTTGTGGCTGAACATTGCATGTTCAGCCTGTGACCTTGGCGAACAAGTCAGGCGTGTGCTGCACTTCGAGAGATGCCGCTCTGGTTCGCAGTGGCTCAAATTGCCACGGACCGAACATGCAATGTTCGGCCACATCGCAAGCACGGCCCCTGTGGCGAATCCGGCAGACCAGGCCGGCCAGGCCTGGGACCGTCAGCGGATCACGATCGACGCGTAGCCCACCACGGAACCGTAGTCGTGATTGATGTCCCCCGAGGTGGCGTGTTTGATCAGCTCCGCGGAGGAGGCGCCGAGGTCGCGCGCGGCGAGGAGCATCGCGACCGTCGGGAGGATGCCGCACATCGAGATGTCGTAGCGCTGCACGCGATCCCACAGCTCGCGCGCGTCGAGAGCGAGGATCGCATCGATCGCCAGTTGATCCTTTTCCAGTGTGATGCGCTGATCTTCGTAGTGATTGAGGTCGGAGCTCGCCAGCATGGCGATCGATTCCCCTCGCTCGCCCTCTCTCGCCAGGACCCGCGCGATCGCCTTCCCGATCGATTCGCAGAGATCCCAGCGATGCGACTTGATGCAGATCGGCACGAAGTGGATTCCCGGATCCAGAATCTGCAGAAAAGGCAACTGCACCTCGAGCGAGTGCTCCCGAGCGTGCGCCGCCCGATCATCCTCCAGCCCGGGCTCCTCGGTTGCGATCTCCTGTGCGAGCGCTTCGTCGATCGGAACGGGACCGAACGGCATCCGCCACGATCCCCGCAGATTGATCGCCGCCGCCTTCCCCGCTCCGGTGTGATTCGGGCAGAGGATGACGGCGGTGCGAGGGAGCTCGACCGCCTGGTAGAGCGCAGCCGCGACATGCCCGCTGTACATCAATCCGGCATGCGGAACGACAGCGCCGATAAAGCCGGTCTTCGCGGCCGCCGGCTCATTCGCCGAAAAGCACCCCATCACCTCCCGCCGCAGCGCCTCGGGGTCCTCCTCATAAAACGTCCCGGCCACCGCCGGCTCTCGCTCGTGCATGCGTCGCCAGCCAATATAGGACGGCGACCAGCGATCCGCCATCCATTCCGCTCGGCGAGCGCGATGTTCTTGCCGTGCGAAACGCAGCTGACGACAAATACGTCGCTATTGGAGGACTTGATGCCTCGGAACGGAAGGATCAGGCCTCGTCCGGCACCTCGCGCACCGAGCCGGCGATCTCGTCCGTTTCGAGCTCCGCCCCCTCGCCACTCACACGCCGGTCGCCGCGGCGCCGCTCCTCGATCGCGAACCGCGGCTGGAGCTGCGGAAGCTCCATCCGGTCCTCGCTGATCTCCCGGGGAATGATCACGAGATACCCGAGGTCGAGATGGACGTGATCGTCGGCGCGACCGATCTCGTGCCCGTAGGGCATGGCCCAGAAGTCGTCGCTGACCTCTCTGGCGATTCGATTGCACTTTTCGATCGACTCCTGATCCTTGAGGATCGTGTTGCCGATGCGATAGATGTCGGCCGCGGTTCCCCACATGTGCGGAGTCGCAGCGACAGCGAGTTTGTGTCCAGGCGAACGGTATCCGCCATTGACTGCGATGTGCACCGAGCCACCGAGCTGATCTCGAAACCGCTGGAGGTAGAACGCCAGAGCGCGAACCGCGCAGGGAACGTACCGGGGATACGTCTGCGCACGTGCAGCCTCTTTCAAGTCGACGCGGATGAGCTCGTTCAGGTGGAAGTTCGGCGTGAGCCGGATCTGTTTGGCTGCTTCGTAGGTGGGAATCTCGTAAAAATAACGAGGCAACCGATGGCGCCTTTCGTGCGCATCCCTGACCATCTCGCCCGGGCGGAGGAGCGAGCGCAGCTCATCGTCGAGATCGAATGCGTCGACGACCTTGAGACCTTCTTCACTCATCCTGCGCTAGGTCCGGCCAGAGTTTTGAAAATGTCGCGTGAGATGTCGGCGACCGCCGCACTGCGCGCCTTGTCGGGGGCGAACCTGGTGAGGATGACGAGCACATACGGCCGGCGGGTCTCGAGGTGGACGATGCCGGCATCATGATCGACGGTGGAGATGTTGCCGGTCTTGTGGGCCACGCGAGCGTCGCTCGGAAGTCCGGCCGGGATTCCGCTCTTGTACTGCTGATCGAGAAGGATGCGCAACATCTCGGCGGAGGCTTCCGGCGACCAGGCACGTCCGTCGGCGATGATGCGAAGCAGTCTGGCCAGACCGTTCGCCGTCACCTCGTTGTTCAAGCCGGCGTCGAAGGCGAGCTGATCTTCGACCCCGCGCAGCACCCTGATTCCATCGATGCCCAGCTCGGCGAGCGCGTGTTGAATGGTCTCGATGCCGATGACGTCGACGAGCAGATTCGTCGCGAGATTGCTCGACCGGGTGATCATCTGATAGGCGAGATCGCGGACGGGCATCGCTCTTCCGAGATTGCCGAGCACCTCCGAGTCGGACCCTCCGAGCTCGAGCATGAACGGCTGTTCGTCGACGATGCTGGTGAAGCGGTTTCTGACGTGAACGGGCGCATCGAGGGCGAGCTCGTCTCGAGCCCATTGCCGGAAGACGCCGGCGAGAACGGCGAGCTTCATCGTCGATGCCGCATGAAACCAGCTGTCGGCGTTGTAGCTCCACTGGATCGTCGTCTCGTAATCGTGGAAGGAGATCCCGAGATCGTCGAGCCCATGCCGCTCCCTGATCTTCAGCACGTTCTCGTAGAGCGAGACCTCGGCTGAGGCGATGCCGGATTCAGAGCTCAGAATGTCGTCACTCCCCCGACTCGAGATTTGCGACGCAGGAGCCTGCCATCACCGCGACGCTCGATGAATGATCGCACGATCAGTTTGTGCGAACGAAGAATTCCTTCCCCTCCTGGCGCATTTCGGCGAAAAGGTGCGTCTTGTCGGGATCGAGTCTCGTACCGGCGTCGAAGAGAGCACCGGTGAAAACGGCCCCGTCGAGGCGCGCTCCGGTCAGTTTGCACCAGCGCAGATCGGCTCCGGTGAGGTTCGCCCCGGTCAGATCCGCATCGTTGAGAAATGCGGCGCGCAGATTGGCTCCGTCGAGGTTCGCGTTGCGCAGCGAGGCAGCGCGGAACGAGGCCCGCGCGAGATTCGCCCCGCGAGCGTCGACCCCGTCGAGGTTCTCATGATCGAAATTCACGCCGCCGATATTGTCTCCCACCCAGGTTTCACCTTCACGCAGCTTCGCCAGCGCCCGCTCACGCACCTCGGCCTTCATGAGCTCCGGTGTTCCGCGGCCGGCGCGAAAGTCCTCGAGCGCCTTCTGCAGCGCCTCCAGGGCAGAGATCGGATAATTCTTCCGCCGGGGCGGAAATCCATCGAGTCCCGCCTCGATCTCGTCGGTCGTGATGGCGCCCGCCTCGTCGATGGTTCGCCCCTTCGCCAGTTCGGTGGCGAGCGCGAGCGCGACGAGACCGAAGCCGCATCCCGTCGTGGTGTAGGAGGCGTCGATGATGCGGTCTTCGCTGATTTTCAGATAGATGCGATAGCCGTCACCGCAGCCCTGATTGCGATAATCGGAGACGACATCGGCGTCATCCATCTCGCGGAAGTTGGTCTTCTCGTCGTTGATCTTCTGATAGGTCTCGAAATTCATCGCGTGCTCTCAGTGAGCGATTCCGGTGCTGACGGGCCTGGCGAGAGCGCCTCCGCAGACCGGGCATTTTCCTTCGATGATCAGCGTGCCTCGGAACTCGCGCTCGGTGAACTCCTCCAGGCGGTACGACTTCTGACAGTGGATGCAGAAGACGTCGCCGACCGCTTTTTCACGGACTTCCTGCGGGAGATCTGCGAATCGAACCATGCGCCCTCGATTTACCGCTGATTGAGACTCCAATCGTAATCATCGTAGTCGATTTTCACATCCGCTGCCGAGTCGATCACCTTCACCTTGCCGGCCGAGAGGTAGCGGCGGAGAAACGCGAGCTTCCCTCCTCCCCACTGGTCGAAGTCGTCACCGAACCAATCCATGATCTTCGTGGTGCGGACGATCAGGGTCTTGCCACGCCTCGAGAGACTCACGCCCAGCGGCCCATTGAGGAACGAGCGGGTTTGATCGTCCAGCTGCGCGTCGATTCGCGCACCGACGTATGCTTCATGACGAATCGACGGACAGCTCGTCGCCGCGCAGTTGATGGCGAAGTGAATCCTCGGGTCGCGAAACACTTCTCGAATCCGCTTGTGCTCGATCTCGTCGAGCGAGATCCGCGCCGAGCCGAACGGCACGAGGTCCTTCTTGAAGACGTTCAACCGCACGATCGGGTCGGTCGAGATGTCGCGAATTGTCTTCACCGGGTAGTGATCGACGACGATGCCGACGACCGAGATGTTGTAGAGATTGATCCAGAAGGCGAGCTGTTCGTTGCGACTCAGCTTCGCGAGGTCGACCGCCGCCATCCGCCGACGAAGCTGTTGGAGCGTCGCCGCATCGCGCGCTTTCAGCCCGGCGTATTCCATGCCTCGCGCGGGATCGTAGTGGCGCGCCAGCAGCATGTTCCAGGTGGAATAATCGGGCTCGGCCGCGAGCAGAGGCGCTGATAGGAAGAAGAGAAGCAGCGAGGCGGCGGCAGATTTGGGCATTGCGCTCTCTCCAACAGGGAAGATCGCGGTGATCATCCCTTACGAGGGGCGTGGCAAATGCTTCGTCCCTACAAGGGCGGCGCAATCAGCGTCGCCCGCGAGAGTCCGACGGTCCCCGCTATGTCGCCTCGAAGAAGCGGCCGATTCGCTCGATGCCATGCTGGATGTTCTCGACGGTCGTGGCGAACGAGAGGCGCAGGAAGCCCTCACCGCCCCGGCCGAACGCGGCACCGGGAATCGCCAGGACCGCCGCATCGGTCGCCAGCGAGATCGCGGTCGCCACGGAGTCGCAGCGCGGAATCGGAACGAAAAGATAAAACGCGCCTGCCGGTGGTATGACCGAAACGTGGAGGGAGCCCTCCACCGCCAGCAATGCTGCATCGCGCTGCCTGAGAAACTGCAAGCGGACCTTCGCGAGCCAGCCGCGGTTCCACTCGTCGTTCTCGAAGATCTCCTCGGCCAGTGCCTGAGAAAAGACCGACGCACAGGTGGTCACGTACTGATGCATCGTCACGATCGGCGCTATCAGCTCCTCGCGCGCAATCACCCAGCCGATCCGCAGGCCCGTTGCTCCGTGGCTCTTCGACAACCCCGACAGAACGATGGTGTTGCCGCCGCGGCCGAGCAGCGACGCGGGCCTTTCGCCGTAGTGGATCTCCCGATAGACCTCGTCGGAGATGAGCAGTAGATTGCGCTCGTCACTCATCGCCGCGAGAGCATCGAGCGTGGCTTCGTCGATCACACCCCCTGTCGGATTCGAAGGAGAATTCACGACGATCGCCTTCGTTCGATCCGTCAGGCGATCCCGGATCTCTTCGAGATCGATGCCCCATCCATCTGAATCGAGCCGGTACGCCACCGGTACGCCGCCCGCCAGCCTCGTGAGGGCCTCGTACGAAACGAATCCGGGATCAGGGAGCAGAACCTCGTCCCCTTCGGAGACGAACGCCTGGATGACGGCGTAGAGCCCTTCCTCGGTTCCCGCAGTCACACAGATGCCGCTCTTCGGATCCACGGTGTGGCCGGCCGTCGCAGCGATCCGCTCCCGCAGCGTCAGCGTTCCGGCATTCGGAGAATAGCGCCACGATCTCGTCGAGGCAGCTCGCCGCGCCATCTCCAGCAATTCCCCGTCCGGCTCGAGATTCGGCTCACCGAGCCCGAGGTTGATCGAGAGCGGCGTCGCGAGAGCGTTGATGCGCCGGATCAGCGAGATCTCGATCGAGTCGAGACGCCGCGCCGGCCGGATGGCAGATCGTCCGGCGAGGGGAGCCTCGAGCTCCATCAGCGAAGCGCCTCTTCGAGGGCGGTCGCCGCATCGGTCTTTTCATCCCGGTACTTCACGATGATCGGCGTCGCAACCTGCAGGCCATGCTGCTCGCCGAACTTGCCGGCGAGAGGCCGGCTGCCGGGAACGACGACCGCGCCGTACGGAATCTCCAGCGGACGCTCTGGCGTCTGACGGTAGATCTGATCGCGCACCGCGTCGTACACCGGCGTCGATGCAGTGATGACGACCCCCGCACCGATCACCGCCCTGGCGCGGACGATCGTGCCTTCGTAAATACCAGCATTCCCCCCCACGACGACGTCATCCTCGATGATCACCGGCAGTCTGCCGATCGGCTCGAGAACCCCGCCGATCTGAGCGGCGGCGCTGATGTGGACGCGCTTTCCGACCTGGGCACACGATCCTACGAGTGCGTGGGAATCGATCATCGTATCCTCGTCGACCCACGCGCCGATGTTCACGAATGCCGGCGGCATCATGACGACTCCCTTCGCCACGTACGCCCCGCGACGGATCGACGATCCCCCGGGGACGATCCGAACGCCTTCGTCTTTTCGGAAGCGGCGGGGCGGGATGGTGTCTTTATCGATGAACGACAGCGATCCGGAGGCGAACTCGGTCGGCGAGCCGAGCCGAAAGGCGGCGAGGACCCCCTCTTTGACCCAGGCCTGCGCTCTCCAGATTCCATTCTCGTCGCGCATCGCTGCCCGGATGGTTCCCTTCTCGAGCTCGGTCAGGAAGAGTCCGATGATCCGCAGAACGTCCTGCCGGTTTGAAAGCGAGTCGAGCCCCGTGAGGCGTTGCTCGATGGTCTGGACACTCGAGGTCATGAAGCCTCCTCCTTGTCGGAATCAGCCCGAAACTCTCGTCTCGAGCAGCTGGCAATCGGCGAGAATCGCCCGAAGCGTACTTCGATTCGCCTCGCTGATCGGCGCAAGCGGCGATCGAACGTTCGAGCTCTCGAGAACCCCCATCATCTCGAGTGCAACCTTCACCGGGATCGGATTCGACTCGATGAAGTTCCCGTTCATCAGCGGGAGGTATGCGAAATGGATGCGGCGTGCGGTCTCCAGGTCTCCCTGCAGCGCAGCAGAGGTCAATTGTTTCATCTGTCGTGGAATCTCGTTGGCAGCCACGGAGATCACGCCGTCTGCGCCGCAGGCGATGAGAGGAAGGGTCCAGGAATCGTCGCCGCTGAGCAGCAGAAAGCCCGGCTCGCGAAGCCGCAGAATTTCGAACACCTGCTCGAGGTTCGCCGACGCCTCCTTGACTCCGATGACGTTGGAGATCTCGTGCGCGATGCGAAGCGTCGTCGCCGCCGTCATGTTCACGCCGGTTCTCCCCGGGACGTTGTAGAGAATCATCGGGAATCCGAACCGTGCCTTCTCGGCGGCAGCCGCCTGGGCGCCGAAGTGTCGAAGCAGCCCGTCAGGGGTCGGCTTGTTGTAGTAGGGAGTAATCGTCAGAAGGCCGTCGGCGCCGAGGTCGGCGGCTGCCTTCGCCAGCTCGGCGGCGCTCGGGGTCGAATTGCTCCCAGCGCCCGCGAGAACAGGGACGCGCCCTCCGGCCTGCTTTACCGTCAACTCCACCACGCGCAGGTGCTCCTCGCGGCTCAGAGCGGGATTTTCGCCGGTCGTTCCGCAGGGAACGAGGAAGTCGGTTCCTTCTTCGATCTGCCGGTCGATGAAGCGCTGCAATGCCGCCTCATCGAGCGCACCATCGTCGCGGAACGGCGTCACGAGAGCGACGCCGACGCCTCGGAATCGATCGTGTCGTGTCATCGAAGCACCTCCGGATGAAGCCGCACGCTTCTGCTTCCGTTGATTCTACGCCTTCACTCCGAAACCGAGCAGTTCGTCGAAGCGGAAAAAGCCGCGCTTCCCGTGGATTGCTTCCGCTGCGAGCAGCGCGCCGCGCGCAAATCCGTCGCGGTTTCGCGCGCGATGCGTGATCTCGATCAGATCATCGGCCGAATCGAACAGCAGGGTGTGAAGACCGACTTCGGCCCCGACGCGCAGCGAGGCGACCGCGGGAACGATCCGCCCGGCGCTTCCCGCCTCCACCTCCGAGGCGATGCGGAGTGCCGTGCCGCTGGGAGCGTCCTTCTTCCCGGCATGATGACGCTCTTCGATGCCGCACCCGTATCCGTCGAAGCCGGCAACGAGATGCGCCGCCGTGCGGGCGATCACGAAGAGAGCATTCGCTCCGGGAGAAAAATTCGCGGCGTGAACGGCGCCGATTCCGGCGGCTTCGCATCGTTCACGGACGGCATCGGCCTGCTCATTCCAGCCGGTCGTACCGATCACCAGGTCGATGCGCGCGGCACACGCGGCGTCGACCACGGAGCGAACCGCGTCTCGGTGCGAGAAGTCGATGAGCACGTCGGCTTCGCGGAGCAGCTCCGGCTCGATCGGCCGCGAACGGTCGAATCGGCCGACGACCTGGTGCTGCCGCTCACTGGCGATGCGCTCCAGCGCCCGCCCCATCCGTCCGGTTCCGTGCAGCGCGATTCTCACGCCACCTCCGCACGCTCGGATTCGAACAGAACGCGATGCAGCGAGCGCACCGCGCGCTCGGCCTCCTTCTCGGGAACGGCGATGCTGAGGTTCAGATCGGATGTGCCGAGCGAGATCATCGAGATCCGAACCCCTGCCAGCGCGGGAAAGATGCTTCCCCACACGGCAGGGTCGCGCATCAGGTTTCTTCCGACGATCGCAATGATGGACTGGCTCGGCATGACATCGACCTCGGCGAAGGCGCGAAGTCTGCCCGTGAGCGACTCGATCTTGTCCGACCGGTCGATCGTCACCGAGACGGAGACTTCCGAGGTCGTGACGAGATCGACCGGTACGCTTTCCTCGTCGAACTCTTTGAAGATGCGAGCGAGAAACCCATGTGCGCCGAGCATCTGACTGGTGGTGATGTGCACGACCGTGATGCCGTTCTTGACGGCGATGGCCCGCGGCCCCGATTCGCTCTTTCCCTCGCGGGTGATCAGCGTGCCGCGGCTCGTGCGGTTGCGGGTGTTGAGCACGCGAATCGGGATGCCTCGCTCGACCGCGGGGGCGATCGTTTTCGGATGAAGCACTTTCGCACCGAAGTATGCGAGCTCCGCTGCTTCCACATAGGAGATCACGTCGATGATCTTCGCCTCCGGATTGATGCGGGGATCGGTGGTCATCATCCCGTCGACATCGGTCCAGATCTGAATCTCCTCCGCCTCGATCGCCGCCCCGACGATCGCTGCACTGTAGTCCGATCCTCCCCGGCCGAGCGTCGTCGTCGCTCCCTGGAGCGATCGGCCGATGAAGCCGCCCATGACCGGGATGTGGTTGCGCTCGAGCTCCGGCAGGAGGACTCGTCCCGCCGCGGCTTTCGTTTCGTTCATCAGAGGACTCGCCTGCCCGAATCGGGCATCGGTGATGATCACCTCTTCGGAATCGATGTACTCTCCCGGAAACGTGCGGAGCCGCAGCGAATAGGCGAAGAGGAGCGAGGAGAGCTTCTCGCCGATGGCCACGATCTTGTCGCCCGCCCGCTGGGTCACTTCACCGACGTGCGCGATTCCCTTCAGGATGTCGAGAATCTGATCGGTATGGCGCCGGAGCTGCTTCATGAACGACTCGAGATAGTCGGACTTCTGCCGGACCAGCTCGCGTGCCACGCTCTCGTGCCGCTCGCGGATCGCTTCGACGATTCCGGTGACCTCGTCGATGCTTCCGTCCGCGGCGAGGCGGGCCGCCTCCACGAGCTGATTGGTGACCCCGGCCAGAGCGGAGACGATCACTACGGGCCGGCGATCGCGCGCCGCCGCGACGATCTCGATCGCTTCCTCCATTCTTTCGGAGTCGCCGACCGATGTTCCGCCGAACTTGATGACGATCACGGCAACAGGCCCTTCGCCTTCAGCATCTCGGCGTTGAGGATCGCCGCACCCGCCGCACCGCGGATCGTGTTGTGGACGAGCGCCACCATTCTGAGATCGAGCAGCGTGCAGGGCCGGAGCCGTCCGACGCTGACCGCCATCCCCCCTTCCCGGCTCCGATCGAGCCGCGGCTGCGGGCGGTCCGGCTCCTCGACATAATGAAGGGGCTTCTTCGGTGCCGACGGAAGGCGGAGGAGCTGCGGCTCGCCGACGAACGAGTCGATCGCTGCACGGACGTCATCGATGAGCCGCTCGATGGGAAAGTGGCGCAGCAAATCGTGTCGATTGCGAAAGGCGATCGACATGCAGATCAGATGACCGTCGAGGACGGGAACGCGATTCGTCTGGGCGGAGATCCTGAAGCCGGCATCGTGAAATGCCTCCTTCGCCCACAGCCCCAGGATCTTGCGCGGCTCGGTCTCGATCTTGTCTTCTTCTCCGGAGATCGCCGGAATGACGTTGTCGAGAATCGACCACGACGAGACTCCGGCATAGCCGGCCCCGGAGATCGCCTGCAGGGTCACGGCGTGGATCGTCTCGATTCCGTGCTGCTGCTCGATCGGTGCGATGGCCAGTGTGAGGCCGATGGTCGAGCAGTTCGGATTCGTGACGATGTAGCCTTCCCCTCCGCGCCGTTTCTTCTGCACTTCGATCGCTCCGAGGTGATCCGGATTGATCTCGGGAATCAAAAGCGGAACGTCGGGGGCCATTCGGTGATTGTGCGAATTGGAGACCACGGCGCATCCCCGGGCTGCGTGCTCCTCCTCGACGTCCCCGGCGACGGAAGAGTCGAGGGCCGAAAAGACGAGCTTCGATTCGAGCCGCTCGCTCGCCGGTTTGATCACCAGCGAAGCAGCCGGCTCTGGCAGGGCCGAATCGAGCCGCCACTCCGCAGTCTCGCCGTAGTACTTCCCCGCGCTTCTCTCGGAAGCCGCGACTTCGTGCAGGCGAAACCATGGATGATTCGCCAGGAGCTGAACGAATCGCTGTCCCACCGAGCCGGTGGCACCGAGGACCGCGACGGGAATTCGTTCGGTCTCCGGCAGGTGCACGACCGGCGTCGCCTCGCCGGCGAGCCCCGGAACGATCTCGGGGGCGATGTCGGATACCTGCGCCATGGAAAACTCCTCGGAAAAAAGCCGGTTGCCCGGCAGGGCTTGATCGGCCGGGGGAATTCCCGGCTGCCACCTGCTTCGGATTCGATGCAAATTCCGTGAGAGGGGCGAGCGGAATGTTAGCCCGAAACTTCGAGAACGTGCACGCTGAAGAGCTTACCCTCGTCGATCCAGACCTCGGACGGGCGAAACCGGGTCTCTTTCAGCAGCTCGTGAAACGCATCCACCGAGTACTTGTACGAGTTTTCCGTATGGATCCTCTCGCCGGCTGCGAGCTCGAACGATTCGCCGGCACAGTGGATCGTCTGATCACGGATGCTTTCGAGATACATCTCGATGCGGCCCGCCGCTTCGTTGTACCAGGCAACGTGGGCGAAGGCGTCGAGATCGAAGTCCGCCGCGAGCTCGCGATTCAGTCGCGCGAGCATGTTGCGATTGAACTCCGCGGTGACCCCGGCACTGTCGTCATAGGCCCGATCGAGAATCGAGGTCTTCTTCACCAGGTCGACGCCGATGATCATCAGATCGGCGCGTCGCAGCGCGCGCGAGCAGTCGTCCAGAAAGCGACGCGCCTCGTCAGGCTCGAAGTTGCCGATCGTCGATCCCGGAAAGAAGAGAAGGCGTCTCCGATGCGATCCCGTCTCGGGAATCGCAAGACCGTCGAGGTAGTCGGCACAGACCGCGACGACGCGAACCGAAGGATAGTCGTCGTTGATCCGTCCGGCTGACTCGGCGAGATGCTCGCGCGAGATGTCGATGGGGATGTAGGTGATCGGCTCGTCGAGCGCTTCGAGAAGAATCCTGACTTTCGTGCTGCTTCCGCTGCCCAGCTCGATGATCGCGACATCGGAGCCGATGCGCGAGGCCAGCGAAGGAACATTCCTGCGGAGAATCGCGATCTCCGTGCGTGTGAGGTAATACTCCGGAAGGCGGGTGATCTGCTCGAAGAGCTCCGATCCCCTCTTGTCGTAGAAGAGCTTCGGCGGAAGCCTGCGCGGCCGGCTCCGAAGTCCTTCGAGAACCTCTTCCTGAAGGCTGGCCAACCTGGGATGGAGATCGACGAGCTCGAAGTCGCCTTTGATGGTCTCAGGCATGAGCGAGGGGCCATTGTAACAAGGGCGGTCCGCAAGGGAAGCGCACGCCCACGCTATCTGCTGGCGAGGAATTCGCGGGCGACTTCGCGGACGTCGCGCTTTGCGCCGTCGACTTCGAAATTCAGCCGTCGCATCGTGGCGTCGTCGATCGTCCCGCCGAGCGCCGACAGTGCGGCTGGTGCCGCCTCGCACTTTCGATCGAGGTCGGCGCGGCTGACGATCGCCGCATCATACGGCGGAAAATAGCCGCGGTCGTCGCGGAGGATCGTCAGGCCGAGGGACTCGATCAGACCATCGGTGGAATTGCCGGCGATCAGATCGAGCTCGCCCGCGGCGAGCGCCTTATAGGTCAAACCGAGATCCATCGTTCGGGGCGCGCGAGCGAACTGCAGGCCATAGGTGGCGAGCAGGCCCTTCCAGCCGTCGGGCCGCTCGACGAACTCGTATCCGAAGCCGGGCTGGAAGCGCTCTTCGACCTTCTGGAGATCGGAGATCGAGGCGAGGCCTGCCCGCGCGGCGTCGTCCTTTCTGACGATCATGGCGAACGTATTGTTGAATCCGAGATTCGGACCCCAGCGAAGCCCGGCCTCTTCGTAGGCGCGGGCGACGATACGATCGACCTCGTCCCGACTCTTCATCACCGGCTTGTCGAGAATCGCCGTCAGCGCCGTTCCGGAATACTCCACATACGCGTCGAGCGCTCCCGATCTGAGCGCGCGGTCGGCGACGAACGTCCCTCCCATGTTGAGGCGCCGGTCGGCCCTGCATCCGGCGCGCTCGAGCTGCTGGGCCAGGATCTCGCCGAGAATCACCGACTCGGTGAAGTTCTTCGACCCGACGACGACGGGTCCGGCCGCCTTCTCACGACAGCCGATCGGAATCATGATCGCGGCGAAAAGCAGCGGGAGCACCGCTTTGCGCATCGTCATTCTTCACCTCGTGCGCGCGCGAGCCGGCGTTCGACCAGCGAGAGTACTGCGTCGGCGACGAGCGCGAGCAGTGCCGCGGGAAGTGCACCCGCGAGCATGAGTCTCGTATCGACCATGGCGACTCCTCGGAAAATCAGCGTCCCCAGGCCGCCGCCGCCGATGGCCGCGGCGATGGTGGCCACACCGATGCCGACGACCATGGCGATCCTGATTCCGGCGACGATCGCCGGCAGAGCGAGCGGAATCTCGACTCCGAAAAGCATCTGCCGCGGCGTCATCCCGAGAGCGAGTGCCGTCTCGCGCACGAAGGGATCGACGCGGTCGATTCCGACGACGGTGTTGCGGACGATCGGCAGCAGCGAGTAGAGGATCAGCGCGATGATGGCCGTCCGCGCGCCGATGCCGCCGATGAAGGGAATCGGGATCAGAAGTCCGAAGAGCGCCAGGGATGGAATCGTCTGAACGACGTCGGTGAGCCGGAGGACGAGGCGGCCCGGCCGGCGGCGGCGGGTCGCGTAGATTCCCAGCGGAACGCCGGCCGCGATCGCCGTACCGACGGCTGCGATGACGATCAGCAGGTGCTCGATCGTCAGACGTACGATCTCCACGAAGTAGATCTCCAGAAACGATCTCACGACGCCTCCTGCGGAAGACGTGCGCTCTCCAGGAATCGCCGAACCAGGGGATTGGAGGAGGCGGCAAATCGATCGCGCTGCAGATCGACGACGATCGCTCCCTCGTCGAACAGAACGATTCGCTCGGCGACGAACATCGCCTCCTGAAGATCGTGCGTGACGAACAGCATCGTCGTCGGTCGCTGCGCCCTCGAGCGGACGAACGCCTCCTGCTGCTCGCGCCGAACGATCGGATCGAGCGCCCCGAACGGCTCGTCACAGAGAAGGATTCGAGGAGAGAAGATGAGAGCGCGCGCGATGCCGACACGCTGCCGCTCGCCTCCTGACAGCGTCGAAGGAAAGCGGCGGCCGTAGATGGGGAGCGGCAGATCGAGCTCGCCGAGAAGCCGCTCCGCTTCCTCACGAATTCTCGCCTCCTCCCATCGCAGCAGACGCGGCACCGTCGCGACGTTGTCGTAGACGGAGCGATGCGGAAAGAGCCCGACCGCCTGGATGATGTAGCCGATGCTCCGGCGCAGGGCCACGAGATCGTGTCGTTCGATCGATTTCCCTTCGACGACCACCGATCCTCTGCTGGCGCGAACGAGTCCGTTCACCAGCCGAAGCGCGGTCGTCTTTCCCGCGCCACTGCGCCCGATGAGGGCGACAGCGCTCCCCTGCTCGACGGAAAGGTCGATCCCGCGCAGAATGGGCGTTCCCTGAGAACTCGAAACATCGACGTCTCGAAACTCCACCGCCGGCTGCATCTCGTTCACTCTTCCATCTCGGGCTCGGTTTCGCAAGGGAAACGAGGGGCGAAGGGCGAGAGGCGAGAGCGCCAGCCCTTGCCGTTCTCGTAGGGACGAAGCATTTGCGCGAGGGACAGAGCAGGGGGCTAGCCACGCCGCAACGCAGCGCAATAGCTTCGTCCGGGTGCTTGCGATGCTCAGACCCAACCCGGCCAGGAGAGCGGGCGTCCCGCGCCCGCCCCGGGTGGGAGGGCCGCGCAATCGCCGACGGATGTCACCGCCTCGCAAGCACCCGGGCGAAGCGATTGCGCTGCGCTCCGGTAATGCGAGCCTGTTGCCGCGTCTCGTGCGCAAATGCTTCGCCCCTACGAGCTGCGCGTTGCGTCATCCTGATACAATCGGCGGCCCTGCTCCTTTCCGCCTCCGGACGCACCTGGGCGCCCGGCGTGCGATGCGAAGCAGCAGAGACAAGGAGACTTCGTGGACAATCAGGAAAACGACGGCGGCACGCTTCGCGTCATTCTCGACGATCAGGTCGCGCAGGGAGAGTTCATCAACTTCGCCAACATCATTCATTCCCCCAGCGAGTTCGTCATCGACCTCGGGCGGATCGTACCGGGACGCCCCGACGTCAAGGTCTACAGCCGCGCGATCATGACACCGCTCCACGCCAAGCAGCTCCGCGACGCGCTGGCGCAGAACATCTCGATGTACGAGTCGAAGTTCGGAGAGATCCGGATGCACAATCAGGCAGCCTTCTCCACACCGACGGGCTCGGAACAATCGAACTGACGCGACCGATGCAGGCCAGGGTCAAGATCGCCGGGGGCGGGCTCGCCGGCACCGAATGCGCCTGGCAGCTCGCCCGGCGAGGTCACTCCGTGACCCTGGTCGAAATGCGGCCGAAGCGGATGACGGCCGCGCACCAGACATCCAATCTCGCCGAGCTCGTCTGCTCGAACTCATTCCGCTCATCATCGATCACCAACGCCGTCGGTCTGCTCAAGGCAGAAATGGAGATTCTCGGCTCGCTGGTGATCGAAGCCGCTCGAAGGGCGCAGGTGCCTGCCGGGGATGCCTTCGCAGTCGACCGCGAAGTCTTTTCCGCCGAAGTGACGCGACGGATCGCAACGCTCGCGAACGTGAGCGTCGAACGGGACGAAGTCGGAGACCTCGACCACGCAGGGTTCGATTTCCTGGTCATCGCCACCGGGCCTCTGACCAGCAGCACCCTCTACGAGGCGATCAATGCGCGCGTCGGCAGCGACGGGCTCTACTTCTACGACGCCATCGCCCCCATCGTTGCCGCCGACTCCCTCGACATGACGAAGCTCTACTGGAAGTCGCGTTACGACAAGGGTGGCGGACGCGATTATCTGAATGCCCCGATGACGCGTGAGGAGTACGAACGATTCGTCGAGGCGCTCCTTTCGGCCGAGCTCTACCCCCTTCACGATTTCGAAAAGGCCGTCCACTTCGAGGGCTGCCTGCCGGTCGAGGAGATCGCATCGCGGGGAATCGATACGCTCCGCTTCGGCCCGATGAAGCCGGTCGGACTCGAGCACCCGGTCAGCGGAGAACGTCCGCACGCCGTCGTCCAGCTCCGAAAGGAAGATCTGTCCGACGACTACTTCAATCTCGTCGGCTTCCAGACGAAGATGAAGATCCCCTCGCAGAAGTCGGTGATCCAGATGATCCCGGGCCTCGAGAACTGCGTCGTCGCGCGATGGGGATCGATGCATCGCAACACCTTCATCAACGGCCCGAAGCATCTGAGCCAGACGTTTCAGCTGAAGAGCGATCCCACGATCTTCTTCGCCGGGCAGATCACCGGCGTCGAAGGCTACGTCGAATCGGCGGCGACCGGCCTGCTCGCCGGCCGCTATATCGACTCCCTCGCCGCGTCCGGTTCCGTTGCGCCTTTCCCCTGGCACAGCGCGATCGGCGCACTCGGGCGCCATGTCAGCGAGTCGTCCCCCGAGCGATATCAGCCCTCGAACGTCACCTGGGCGGTCATCGAGGATGCGGTCGGACGGAAACGCAGCAAGGAGCTCAAGCGCGAAGCGCAGGTCGAGCTCGCGCTGAGGACCATTCGCGAGATCGCCGCGAGGGACGGCGTTCGCGCGACGGTGACCGCGTAGAGGCGCACAATCCTGCCATCGACGCGCAGACCGGCAATCGCGTGCAGTTGCAATGACTCCCCCGCCCGCATCAGACGAAGCCAACGCGTGCGGAACGGGGCGCTCGCTCCCGGTACACAAACCAGCCGACACCGAGGAGGAGACCGGTCCAGAACAGCCAGGTGGGATACTCCACCGGCATCTCGCCGCGTGCGACTCGGCCGGCCTGCATCAGGAATGACGCGAGCACGATCGCACCCGCAGCGATCTCGATCGTCCAGTCGCGCATTCCGAAGTCGCGAGCCCGATCGCCGGTGCAATAGAGCCTCGTGCCGATAGCCGTGAAGGCGATCGAGACGATGACCGGAGCCCACACGGGTGCGACCCAGGGAACGGGAATCAGAAAGAGAATGTCCCAGTCGGCCAGGGTCGAAGGCCACCCGAGAACGACTCGCAGTGTCGCGTAATAGACGAGGTCCCAGACTCCGAAGAGAAACATGAAGGCGCCGAACCGTTCCAGAAAGTGCGTCCCGGCCAGACGGGCGATGGCGGCCAGCATGATCAGGCTCGCCGCTTCACGAACGATCTCGACTCTGATCAACTGGTCAGGGATGATCGCGACGGGAAACTCGAAACCATCCGGGTAGTAGATCGCGCGAAGGTAGACGACCACCGCTCCTTCCATGAATCCGAACGCGACGCCGAAGAGAACGAGCCAGAGGTAACGTCCGGCGATTCCCCGATTCGCCATGGCATGCACTCTGGAGGGAGCGATGGCGAGGTGTCAAGAGCGGGGAGTCGCGATACGATGTGCGTCCGAAGGAGGGACCGATGGCGGACAAGACCTACAAGCTCGTGGAGATCGTCGGGACTTCGCCTGAATCGTTTGCCAGGGCGGCAGCGAACGGGGTGGAGCGCGCTTCGCAAACGCTGCGCAATGTCGACTGGTTCGAGGTCACCGAGATGCGGGGCAGAGTCGCAGACGGCAGGATCGCCGAATATCAGGTGACGCTGAAGGTCGGGTTCCGCCTCGATTGAGGTTGCCGATCGCTGATCCCGTCATTCCCTCTTCAGCGGCGCACCGCGCCGTTTTCGAGCTCAGGATGACGGGCTTCGGTCACGAAAGAGCCCCGTGTGGAAGACCCTCACTCGGCGAGCCATCTCTCCAGCCACCCGAGAAGCTGCTGGTAGAAGAAGCGGCTGTTCTCCCCCTTGAGGATCCAGTGGTTCTCATCGGGGAAGACGACCAGCTTGCTCGGGACCTGCATCCGCTGCAGCGCGCTCCACGCCTCGATCGTCTGATTGAGCGGGACGCGGAAGTCGTTCTCGCCGACGGTGAGAAGCATCGGCGTCTTGAAGCTTGCGGCGTAGCGGATCGGATTCTGCTCCTTCCATACCCGACCCCCTTCCCACGGCGGACCTCCGGCGGTCAGCTCGCGGTGCAGGATCGTGTCGCTCGTGGCCCACTGCGATTCGAGATTCATGAGTCCTGCGTGGCTGAAAAGGCATCGATAGCGGGTCGTCGTCGCCAGAAGCCAGTTCGCAAGGTGACCTCCGTAGCTCGCCCCTCCCGCGGCCTGCCGCGAGGCGTCGATGAAGGGGAATCGCCGGATCGCTTCGTCGGCCGCCTGGTTGATCTCGCTCGCCGGCCCGGCGAGAGGATCGCCCTGGATCTGCTGCGCGAACTTCTCGCTGAATCCGGTCGAGCCCGTGTAGTTCGTGGCGAGGACGACGTAGCCCGGGCTGGCGATCAGGTGATAGTTCCAGCGAAGAGAGATCGCGTCGCGCCACATCGAGTGCGGCCCCCCATGCATCAGAACGACGAGCGGATACTTCTTCGACTCGTCGAAGCCCGCCGGGACGAACAGCATGTTGTGAATCTCTCTCCCGCGGTCGCTGGTGAACCAGAAATGCCGCGGCGGCTGCCAGTCGATCTCCGCGGCCGCCGCGACACTGAAGTCGCTCAGATTCACATGCGCTCCCCGACCCGGTTCCAGCCGCACGATCTCCGCCGGATCGATCGAGCTGTGCCAGTTGGCGACGAACAGGGGTGACTTCGATCTCGCAGCGCTCGCCAGAGCGGTGTAGACGCCGCGGCGAGGCTCGATCACGAGCTGAACCGCTCCACCACTCGCCGGCACCGAGTACACCTTCTCCAGCCCTGCATCCTCCGCCGTGAGATAGATCGTCCTGCTGTCAGGCGTGAATGCGAAACCCTGGACGCCGCGATCGAACGATGCGGTGACGATCGCAGGCTCTCCGATCACCGGCCAGCCGAAGGAGACGAGCCGATCGTGGTGATAGAGCGTCTCGTTGGTCGGCTCGAAGAGCGCGTAGAGCGCTCTGCCGTCGGGGCGGAAGGCGGGGCGGCTTGCGCGCTCCCGTCGGCGCGCTCGTGATCCGGATCGCCTCGCCGCCACCGAGGTCGATGACGTAGATCTGGGCCGCCTCGTCTCCCTCACGCTTCGAGGAGAAGGCGATTCGCCGGCTGTCGGGAGACCAGTTCACATCGCTCTCGGTCGCCTTCGTCGCGGTGAGCCGCCGCGGCTTCGCGCTTCCGTCGGAGGGAACGATCCAGAGATCGGCGATCTGTTCGCTCGCGTTGTAGCTCGGCTCGGTCACCGGGAAGACGACCTGGCGCCCGTCGGGACTCGGGGAGGGCGCCCCGACGCGCTTCATCATCCAGAGCGCTTCGTGTGTTGGAGCCGCCCTGCCGCCCGTCTGAGCGAGTGCCGAGGAGGTGAGGATGGCGACGGCGGCGATGAGCCGAATCGTGCGATTCGACGTGATTCGCAGAGAGTGAGCCATGTGAGATTCTCCTTGCAGAGTATTCAACGAGACGGCGACCGGTAGCTTAGTACACTTCACGGAAAGTCTGTGGCGGGGGAGAGCGGGCGTCCCGCGCCCGCCCCGGGCAGTGGAAGGCCGGCTGAAGGTGGCGTCAGTCGAGCGGCATTCTCAGTCGCGTCGCGCGTGCATGAGGACCGCGAAATCGGGGTTGAAGACCACGCCCACCGGTTTCGAGGGGAGGCTCTGCGTGAAAACCGCTGAGGGGGCATCGAGGATCACCGAGAAGGTGGCGACTCGCCCTACTCCCAGGTCGACGCGCAGGGGGATCGGAAGTGTGAAGGGGCGCGAGGTTCCGCTCTGGCGCAGGCGAAGGGTCAGGTCATACGTGCCGTCGGGCGCCGGCGAGACTTCGTGCTTCCAGTGAACGGTCGGGATCTCCGCGCCGTCGATCCACTGATCGAAGAACCACGACCAGTCGCTGCCGGCGTGCTTCTCGACGATCGTCTTCAGATCTTTCGTGCTCGCATCGCTTCCTCCGTGCGTTCGAAGGAAATCGCGGAGGATGGCGATGAAGACCTCGTCACCACGGGTGGCTCTCTGAAGGATGCTGCGCATCATATGAATGACGAGCGGCCCTTTGCAGTAGCTCTGAATCGTGTAACCGAGAGGCATGTGGCGGGTTCCGGCTCGATAGCCGGCCGAGATCGGTCCGAGGCGGTCGTGATACGACTGGTTGAACTCGATGAGCCAGGGACGGTTGAAGCGGCTGAATCCTCCCTGCAGGTTTCCCTTCACGATTCCGTCGTAAGACATCAGGATCTCGCGGAGGTGCTCGGCACCTCCCTTCATCGTCGCTTCGACGTACATCATCGCGGAGTACTCGGCGAAGGATTCGCTGAGCCACTGATCGCGATAACTCTTCCACCCGACCCGGTGTCCCCACCACTGGTGAGCTACTTCGTGTGCCCGGAACATCTCCGATGCGCCGGTGACGCTTCCGCGGTAGGTCGTTTCCGACATGTGGAGAAACCCTTCGAACGACTGCCCGTGTCGCGCCGGGATGCTGGTCACGTAGAACGTCTGGTCCTCGAGCTCGTCGTCGAAGAGCTCCGCGAAGAAGCGGAGGCTGCTCGCGACGTCGACGGCCACGTTTCTCACCTTCGCCTTGTGTCCGATTCCGAAGCCCGGGCCGAACGAGACGACTTCCGGCGCTCCATCGATCTTCACCGGTTCCTGCTGAAAGCGCTGTGCCGTGACGAACGTGAGCATGGTGACCGGTTTGTCGACGACCCAGGTGCTCGTCTTCTTTCCCTCGAGCTCGCTCTCGCTCTCCCGCCTCCCCATCGAGAAGAGCTCGTGGCGCCTGCCGGTGGTCAGCTCCATCCGCGCCGTGTAACGGTCGCCACGTTCGATCGCCGTCGGATACCAGCTGTCGCCATGAGCGAAGTTCGTCAGCTCCAGCTCGTACCGAAAGCGCAGGCGAAGTGTCTCTCCGAGGGTCGCAGGTCTTTCGAGAACGACGACCATGGTGCGATCGAAGATCCTCTTGTCGATGTGGCGGGAGCGGCCGCCGAGGTGATCGCGCACGACGGCGAGACGCGCGCCGTCGTGAGTTTCGGCGACGATCTCCTTTGCCCATGGGTGAAGGCGCATTGGAATCGCCGTCAGCCCTTCGCGGAGCACCGTGATCCTCTGCTCGATCTCGAAGTGTCCCTCGATCGGACGTTCCTGGGCGATGCCTGCGCTCGATCCCGAGCCGAAGCGAGTCAGGTCGGCGCGCACATCGATATGCTCGATGTCGATCGAAGGACGTCCGTCCGGCGAAGGGCGCCCTTCCGGATCGCGGTCCTCCGGCCGATCGATGCTGAGCCAGATCTCGGGATAGCCCGATTCGAATCGGTCGAGCGTGATCTCCTCGTGCCGATCTCGATCGTGCTCCCAGGTGAGCCAGTCGAATGCATCCGTTCGGAAATCGATGCGGAGATACTCGCGATCTCCGTTCAGAATCGACGAGAGGACGCGGGCATCGACGTCGAACTGCCGATCCGCGACCCAGTGATCGCTGCGCCGCCGCGCGAGTGGCGGCGTCGTGAACGGCGGCTCGGCCGGAGCGAGCTCGCCGAGCGCGGCGAGATCGCCCGCGGCGCGTGCATAGAGTGAGGTGATGCGCACATCGATCGAATCGAGATCGGGCTTGCGCATGAATCGCCTCAGCTGCACGAGCTCGACCGGATCGGGAATGGACATCCGGAAGCGGCCCGTCCCTTCGAAAACGAGACCCGTCGATGTCCCGTCGGGAAGGGACCGCATCAGGCGAATCGTTCCTGATTCCAACGTCCACTCCGCGGTGTCGCGCGAGAGCCGGAGCCCGCCCTCGGGCAGCGGAATCGCGTCGCCGAATTCGAGCTTCTTGAGCTGCTCCCACGCTGCGACCGGATCGCGGTGAAGCGAAGTGTCAGCGGCCAGCGCCGGGATCGGGAAAACGATCGCCAGGGCGAGGCACGTCGTGGTCACGCCTCTGGTCATCGGACGATTCCTCGTGGCAGTCTATCAGAGGCTAGAGGCTGGAGGCTCGAGGCTCGAGGCTGGAGGCTCGTCATCCTGAGCGAGGGGGACGGGTGGGCGTGAGCGAAGGATCTGCGTTCTTAGACAGTTGCCGATCGCGCGACCCAAGCCCTCGCGGTCTCGCAAGCTTGCGGACGAAGCTATTGCGCTTCGTCGCAGTTCTCCGAGCCTGCTGCTCCGGCCTGCGCGCAAATGCTTCGTCCCTACGAGACATGTGAGAGACATGTGAGAGTCATGCGAGCCTCGAGCCTCGAGCTAGCCTCCACCCTCCACCCTGCGTTAGGATGTTCGCTTCGCTCGAAAGGGAATCGGATGGCGATGCGTCGTGGGAACGCTCGAAAGCGATCGCTCGCGCGAGTTGCGCTGGCGGAGTTCGGCTGGGAGCCGGCGGTGATCGCCGCATTGCGCCATTCGACCCTTCCCTGGACCGATGAGCAGCAGACGGAGATCGAGCTCGAGGCAACTCCGCTCGAATCGGCTGGCAGCATCGGCCGCCGCGACGCCTTCTCCCTTCTCGGTCAGTATGCCGCGCACCTGGCCTTCCTCAGGCAGCTCGCCCTCGACGACGCACACTTCGATCCTTCCGAGTGGGGCATCGGACTGAAGCGAGGAACCGACTGCCGCCTCGTCCGTCTTCGGGGCGTCCAATCATCGGCGGGGGACACGCCGCCGCTCACGCTGCTCGAGGCATTCGCCGCCCAGGTCGGCGCGCCACGACTCGCCACATTCGATCAATCGTGGGCGAAGCCGGAGGCGGTGTATCACGAGCTGCACACATTGCTGCGCGGCGACATCGCGGCCGATCTGAGCTGGTTTCATGCCGCTGCAGTGGGAGTCGTTCGCCCGCCGGGAATCGACTCACTCCGCGCGATTCTGCGACCTCCCGCGGCGACGGTCGTCTGTCATGACGCTGCCGCCGCATCGACGGCGCTCTTCGCCTGCTCGATCGCCGGCTTCGACGACGCGTTCCTCTTCGGGGGCCCGGAAGCCTCGCCGCTCGATCGCCTCTCGGCGATCGATGAGCGGCTGCTGGCGCGAATCGACCGGGCGAAGAGCCGCGGCGACGATGAAGTGGCCGAAGCGCTCCTGGCGGTCATGCCGCATCCGGCGACGATCATCCTCCGCGATTGCGAACGATTCGATGCGGCATCGGCGACAGTCGCGTCCCTGCTCGCCCGATTCGCGCCGGAGGTGACCTGGGTCGTGCCGCCCGGGCATCGTTTGCCGCTTTCTGCAGAGAGCTCGGAGTCCGATCCGTCGAAGCTCTTTCTGCTCTCACCGCGGCTCGTCCCGCGCGAGCAACTGCAGGCGCGTCTCGAGCCGATGAGCCCCGCCGAGCGCGAGACATGGGCCGGGCACTTCGTTCGATCGGAGTCCTATTGGCACTTCTGCGAGGAGGGAGCCGTCCCGGAGCCGGAGCACAGCGGCGCGATTGCAGCCCTCGCCGAGCCGCGCCGCTCCTATCTCGCCGCACTCGCGCTGATCGATGACGAGGTGCCTTCAACGGCCGCCGAGGATTTTCTGACGAAGCTGGGAAGTCATCTCGCCCCCGTCGATCTCATCGCCGACGGCATCTTCGAGGCGAACGCCGGCGGCTGGATCTTCCCCACTCCGGCGCTGCGCGAGCAACTCGCGCGATCGATCCCCGCCGGGTCGCGCCCGGCTCTCTGCCGCCTCGGCGCTGCGGTTCTCGCCGACAGCGGCTGCGTTCCGCTCCGCGCCGCCGCGCTGCATCAGGAAGGAGGAGAGGGAGAGAAGGCGACCGCGATTCTCGAGCAGCTCCCATGGGAATCGATGAGCGCTCGTGACGTCGTCGCCGCGCTTCGCCAGTTCCCCCTGGAGACGATCGTCACCTCGAACCGGCTGCTCGAGCGTTTGGCGAGCGCTCTTCTGGCCGAAGGGGAGTACAGACAGGCGACCGCGGCTGCGTCACGCCTCGAGGGAAGTGCACGGGCCTGGATCTCGGCGGCAGCTGCACGGCGGCTGGGCGACTACGCGAAGGCCGCCGAGCATCTTGCCGCCATCGAGCCTCCAACCTTCGAGTCCGTAGTGCTCGAAGGCGAGCTCATGCGGCTCGAAGGCGAAGCCGACCAGGCACGTCGAGCGTTCGCTCGAGCCGCCTCGCTGGCAGGAACACCCGAAGAACGGACCCGGCTCGCCTACGAGCAGTGGCTCCTCGCCCTCGAGGTCGAGCAGGGCGAGGTCGATGACGTGCGGCTCGAAGAGCAGGGCGAGACGTACTACGGTCACCGCTATCGCGGCTATCGCGCGCTCACACGCGGCGAGTACCAGGAGGCTCTGGTCGAATCACGTGCTGCGCTCGATCAGGCTCCCGATCTCGCCTCGAAGATCGACGCCGGTCTCGACATCGTCTACGGATCGTTCCTGGCCGGCTCGTGGGAGACGGCGCGTCACGAGGCGCGGCGACTTCTCGCCCTGGTGGAGGAGACGGATGGAGATCGTGCGGCGGGCGGCGTTCTATTCACACTCGCTTATCTCTGCGCCGACGAGGGATTGTGGGATCAGGCAGAACAGATCACCGATCGCCTTCGCCGCTTCTACGCTTCGCGCGGCGACTCGCGCCGTCTCTCCGAAGTCGACCTTCTCGTCGCGCATCGATATTTCGGCCGAGGCGAGCTGGCGAACGGGCGCATTCACGCATCCGCGGTTCTCGAGCGGTGCATGTCACGCGAGATGCGCGAGGCCGCTGGACTGATCCTCGACGAGTCGGATTGGATCGAGGGAAAGAGCACGCCGCTGCGAAGCGGCGGCGACTCGTCATGTGTGGAGTTGACCGACCGGCACCTGCTGCTCGTGTCCCGGCGTGGCGATTCGCCGGACCGGACGCTCAGCGGCGATTTCGCCCGCGCCCTCGAGGCGTTCGAAAGGGAGGAGAGGGAAGGGCGACGACCGCAGCCTCCCTCGGCGACGACCGGCTCGGAACGGCTTCGTCTGATGCGATCGCTGATGGGACTGGCACGAGCGACCTCGCGAGCCGGCCTGCTCGAAGAGGCGGCACGGATCGCCGGCGACTTCGGCATCGAGCTGGATGGCACGGCTGCCGACCAGCCTCATGAGCTGCGCGTGCTCCAACGCCTGGCGACGGCCTCCTACCCCTTCGAGCCGCACGATCTCGGTGCGATCCGATGGCGATTCGCGTCGCGCAATCGACTCGGAGTCTGGAGCGAGATCGGCTCGCTGCCTCCGCTGTCCCAGGAGGATCTCGCGCGCATTCATCTCGCCCTCCCTGAATCGTGGCGTACCTGCGGCGACTCGGCGCTGCTCTTCGTCGATGGGCTCGACGGCTGGTCGTCCGAGTCGCAGAGGGCGGCCGTCGCCCTGTTCCACATCAGAAGCGAGCATCACCGCTTCCGAAGGGCACTCAGGCAGGAGGAAGCGTCGCGCCCCGAGGAGCCGTCGAGCATCGAGGGAATCATCGGGATCTCGCCGCCGATCGCGGACGTCATCTCTCAGGTACACCGGCTCCGCGCACGCGACGTCCCGGTCTGCATCCTCGGGGAGTCGGGAACGGGAAAAGAGCTCGCCGCACGCGCGATCCATCGAACCTCCCAGAGGCGCAACCGAGCCTTCACCGCGGTCAACTGCGCGGCGCTTCCCGAGAACCTCGTCGAGAGCGAGCTGTTCGGCCATGTGCGCGGGGCCTTCACCGGAGCCGACCGCGATCGACTTGGACTCATCGAGTCGAGCGACGGAGGAACGCTCTTCCTCGACGAGATCGGCGAGCTTCCCCTTCCGGCACAGGCCAAACTTCTCCGCTTTCTGCAGGAGGGAGAGTTCCGGCGCGTCGGCGAGACCGCGACGCGAACGGCGGATGTCCGGATCATCGCGGCGACGAACCGCAGGCTCGAGGAAGCGGTCGACGAAGGACAGTTTCGAGAAGATCTCTACTATCGGGTCAAGGTCGTCGAGTTGCGGATGCCGCCGCTTCGCGAGCGAGGAGGCGACGTGCTTCTGCTCGCCCGCCACTTTCTCGAGCGTGAACGGGTGAGGCATCGAGCTGGTCCCGACTCCTTCAGCGACGAGGTGGCGGCGGTGATCACTTCGTATCGCTGGCCGGGCAATGTGCGCGAGCTGGAGAACACGATCAGGGCCTCGCACGCGCTGGCAGGAGAGTCGCGCGCGATCGATCTGGAGCATCTTCCGGAACGGCTAAGGAACGTCCGGATCGTGCGCTCGCCTTCCGGGACCTATTTCGAAGAAGTGACCCGCTTCCGCAAGTCGCTGGTGGAGCGCTCGCTGCTCGAGGCGAAGGGAAATCAGAATCAGGCGGCTCGGCTCCTCGGCATGTCGCGCCAGGCGCTCGCCTACCAGATCCGCGAGCTCGGGATCATGGTGCGCGACGCCCGGCGGGAAGAGGGGTGAGGCGGAGGCCGAGCAGTCGTGCCGCAAACCCTGGCGCTCCTCGTAGGGACGAAGCATTTGCGCGAGGGACGAAGCCGAGGGCTTGCTTGGTCGCGACGCAGCGCAGTAGCTTCGTGGGGGTCGGGCGTCCTCGAACGATCGCGATGGCGTCCTCGCCATCGCAGGAGGACTTGCTCACATCTGCCCGACGCGCGCCGGGCGGCGGGACGCCGCCTCGATCGGGCGAGGACGCCCGACCCCCTATTGATCTATTGCGCTGCGTTGCAGTCATGCGACTGCCTGCTGCCGCGAGTGCCATCACCTCAACTCGCTGAGAATCGCTTCATGAACTCCGCCGAAGCCGCCCGACGACATCACGAGAATGACGTCGCCTTCCCGTGCCTCGCTGCCGATCCGTCGCGCGATCTCATCGAAATTCTCGATCCACTCCGCTTCGATCCCCCTCCTCGCCAGCTCCGACACGATGTGCGGAACGTCCACCATCTTGTCGATGCCGTAGCGCGTCAGATAGCGCTCCTTGTGATAGACGGGCCCGACGAGGACGCGATCGGCTTCACCGAACGCTTCGATGTAGCCGCTCTCGAACTCCTTTCGGCTGGACGAGATCGACCTCGGTTCGAAGACAGCCCACAGACGCGCGCCAGGATACCGCTTCCGCGCTCCTTCGAGCGTCGTCCGAATCGCCGTCGGATGATGTGCAAAATCATCGACCACGGTGACGCCTCGCTCGACTCCGCGCACCTCCATCCGCCGCTTGATTCCGCGGAAGCTCGCCAGCCCCTCACGGATCTCGTCGTCGCTCAGTCCGAGAAGCCGGGCGACGACGAGGGTCGCCAGGGCGTTGAGCACGTTGTGCCGCCCGTCGAGTGTCGTCTCGAAGCGACCCCACTCCCTCCCTTCCCACCAGGCGGTGAAGCGTCCGCCTTCCGGCACCAGCTCGACATCGGTCGCCCGGACGTCGCTGTCCTCGCCGAAACCGAAGGTGATCCAGCGAGCGACGGATTCTCCCCGGAGGGATGCAACCGTCGGGTCATCGCCATTGGCGATGATGACGTCGCCGGGTGGCACCTGGCGGACCGCGGCACGAAACGCTTCGATGATGGCATCGAGATCGGCATAGATGTCGGCGTGATCGAACTCGATGTTGTTCACGACGAGCGAATTCGCATGGTAGTGAAGGAACTTCGGTCCCTTGTCGAAGAACGCGGTGTTGTACTCGTCGCCTTCGATGACGAAATGCGCACCTCCTCCGATCTTGTAGTTCTTGCCGAAGTTCACGGGAATTCCGCCGATGACCATTCCGGGGTCACGGCCGGCCGATTCGAGAAGCCATGCCATCAGCGACGAAGTCGTCGTCTTTCCATGCGTTCCGGTGATCACCACCGAGTGTTTTCCCCGAATGAACAGCTCATGGATCGCTTCAGGCATCGAGGTGTAAGGGAGATCGAGCTCGAGCACGGCAGCGGCCTCGACGTTGGTGATGGCAGCGGCGTTTCCGATGACCACCAGATCGGGGCGAAACGTCGTGAGGTGCTCGCGCGTATACCCCTCGAGCACCTCGATCCCGAGCTGCTCGAGGTACGTCGACATCGGCGGGTAGACGTGCTCGTCCGAGCCGCTGACGATGTAGTCACGCTCTTTGAGCATGCCGGCCAGCGACGCCATCGCCGATCCGGCGATTCCGATCAGGTAGACACGTTTTCGTTCGGCCAGATCGCGTACGTGCGGCATTCGTTCCTCGTTCGAATCCGCCGGCTCCACCCGCATCCGGGTGGCGCGGGCAGAGTCGACCGGAGACAATTGGAGCAGGCAACTGGCCCGCCGATGCGGGCTCATGTTGCCGAAGAAACGATATTACAGACGTTTGCGATGGAAAATCAGGGGAATAGCCGTTCGCGAGAGCACTGTTCGTACTGAACGGCTCAACCCCGCATTCTGAACCGACCACTTAGGAGGAATCACGCATGTCGAAGCGAATTCTCGTCACCTTCCTGGCGCTGACGATCGCCCTCACCATCTCTTCTCTCGCAGTCGCTCAGGAAAAGCCGGCCAAGGCCCCCCAGCTGACGATCGTCGAGCCGCTCAAGGACTTCGGCACCGTTCCGAAAGGGGACAAGCTCGACTTCTCCTTCCAGATCAAAAACAGCGGCACCGCCGATCTGCAGATCCTCAGCGCCCAGCCGGCGTGCGGCTGCACCGTCGCCGACTTCGACAAGGTGATCAAGCCCGGCGAGACCGGAAAGGTCACTGCCCATCTCGACACGACCTCGTTCGCCGGTCCGATCTCCAAGGGAATCACCCTTCAGACGAACGACCCGAACACGCCGACCGCGCAGTTGACGATCAACGCCATCGTCAAGCCGTACGTCGAGGCTCATCCCGCCGGCTTCGTCCGTTTCAACATGCTCCAGGGCGATGTGCAGACGCAGAGCCTGGTCCTCTATACGCACGAAGAGGAGCCGTTCGCCATCCAGAACGTCGAAGTTCCGGGCGACTTCGTCAAGGTCGCTCACCGCAAGATCGAAAAGCCGGAAGAGCTCGTGAAGGCCGGCCTCGCGGGACAGAGTCAGTATCGGATCGACGTGACCTTCGGCGGCCCGACGGCGCAGATCGGACCGATTGCCGAGAAGGTGAAGATCCATACCAACTCCAAACACTCGCCTCAGTACTCGGTCAGCATCAGCGGCGTCGTGAGGCCGACCTATACGGTGATGCCGACGGTGCTCAATTTCGGCGAAGTCTCGGCCGGCGATGCATCGGCCTCCCGCAACATCATTCTCCGCTCCAACGATCAGACAGCGCCTCAGATGTTCCAGGTGACGAAGGTGGAGTCGTCGACGCCGGCGGTTTCGGCGCAGGTTCTCCCGAACGAAAAGCCGGGTGAGTTCCAGGTCACCGCGAAGCTGGCGAAGGGTGCGAAGGCGGGAGCCATCGAAGGCAACCTGAAGATCTACACCAGCGACACGCTCAACCCCGTCTTCACGCTTCCGCTCAAGGGAAACGTCAAGGCGGAGGCCAAGCCGGTCTCGAAGTAATCCACGATCAGGCCGTTTGAATCGAAGGCCTCCTGCGGGAGGCCTTCCTTTTTCCGGCATGCTCGAGGGAGACGACGATGAAGTCCGCGATCGACGCCATTCTGCACAAGGAGCAGGCACTCTATCTCGAGTCCCTCGTTCCTCCCCCCGATGCACTGCTGCAGCGAATGGAAGCGCTCGCGCAAGACGAGGGTCATCCGATCGCCGATCGCGAGGTGGCCCATCTGATGCGGATTCTGATCCGCATCGCAAAGCCTGCCCGGATTCTCGAGATCGGTACCAACATCGGATACTCGGTCGTGGTAATGGGGCGGGAGCTTTCGCCGGACGCGACGATCGAAACGATCGAGATCGATCGGTCCACTCTGGAGACTGCAAGGCAGTTCGTCGCCGAAGCGGCTCTCCCGTGCGACGTCGTATTCCACGAAGGAGCCGCCCTCGACGTGCTCGCTTCACTCACGGGCACCTTCGACTTCGTCTTCATCGATTGTGTCAAGACGGAGTACGGCGACTATCTCGACGAGCTGATGGACGAGAAGCTGTCGAAGGGGGCCCTGATCGTCTGTGACAATCTCCTCTGGAAAGGACAAGTCGCCGCAGGAGCCCGCTCGCCCGACCAGGTGGCCTCGACCGCAGCGCTCGCGCGATTCAATCGCCGCATCGTGACCGATCCCCGGCTCCTCTCAACGATCCTGCCCGTCGGCGACGGCGTCGGTCTGAGCTGGGTGATGGAGACGAGGTAGAGGGCCATTCGAGTGGACGAGGTGGACCGTTCCCGTCCACATCCCCCACTTCTCACTTCGCGTCGACCGCCTCGCGAAGCCGTTCGGCCTGGAAATGCGCGATCAGCGGCTCGACCAGAACATCGAGACTCCCGTCCACGATCGCGGGCAAGTTGTGAACAGTCAGCCCGATCCGGTGATCCGTCACGCGATCCTGCGGAAAGTTGTACGTCCGGATCTTCTCCGAGCGGTCACCCGAGCCGATCATCCCTTTCCTCTGTGCCGACAGCTCCGTCTCCCGTTTCTCGCGCTCGATGTCATACAGACGGGCCTTGAGGACCTTCAACGCCTTCGCCCGGTTCTTGATCTGCGACTTCTCGTCCTGGCAGGAAACCACGACCCCGGTCGGAAGGTGCGTCAGTCGTACGGCCGAATAGGTGGTGTTCACCGACTGCCCACCCGGTCCGGATGAACAGAACGTGTCGACGCGAAGATCCTTCTCACTCACCTGAATGTCGATGTCATCGGCTTCCGGCAGAACGGCGACGGTGATGGCCGAGGTGTGAATGCGGCCCTGGGTCTCGGTCCTGGGAACCCTCTGGACCCGATGAACGCCCGATTCGTATTTCAACCGGGAGAAGACTCTCGATCCCTCGATCAGAAGCGTCGCGTCCTTGATTCCATCGACCGTCGAATAATTCGCGTCGGTGATATCGACCTTCCATCGCTTCTGTTCCGCGTAGCGCATGTACATCCGCATCACCTCGGCGGCGAAGAGCGACGCCTCGTCACCACCGGTGCCCGCCCGAATCTCCACGAAGACGTTCCTCTCGTCGTTCGGATCCTTCGGCTGCAGCAGGATGCGCAGCTCCTCGAGAAGCCTCGGCTCCTGCTTCTCGAGATCTGCGACTTCCAGCTCGGCCAGCTCGCGCAGCTCGTCCTCGCCCCGGCTGGTCGCGAGCATCTCCCGCGCATCCGCGAGACCCTTCTGCACCTTCTTCAGCTCCCGGTAGGTCGCGACCACGTCTTCGATCTCGGAGATCGACTTCATCGCCTCGCGATAGCTCGCGACATTCGCAACGACGCCGGGATCGGCGATTCGGCTCTGCAGCTCCTCGTATCGTTGGTCGACTTCTTTCAGCTTTTCCCACATCGATTCACCCGTCTGTCCGCCCATCCCCCTCGCTCAGGATGACGAGAGGTTTGCAGTGTGTTCCCGACTTCACCGGCGCACAGCGCCATTTTCCGAGGTCAGGACTGACGGTGCTAGGCAACCGCGGCGCGATTCTCCTCCACGGCATCGAAGAGCAGCGCCTCTTTCAGGGCGATGATCGCCACCTCGAGCTGGCTGTCGTCCGGCTCTTTCGTGGTGATCTTCTGCAGCCAGAGGCCCGGGCGGATCAGAATTCTGCAGACCGGATTCGTCAGGTGCCGCGCGGAGAAGCGGATGATCTCGTAGGCGAATCCTGCGATGAGCGGAATCAGAACGATCCGCGCACCGAACTTCACCACGAACGGCGCGGTCGAGGGAATGAAGGAGAAGACCACGATCGAGATGGCCATGACAAAAAGCAGGAAGCTCGTGCCGCAGCGCGGGTGAAGAGTCGACTTCGTCCGCGCATTCTCGACCGTCAGATCCTCGTTCGCTTCGAAGGTGTAGACCGTCTTGTGCTCCGCTCCGTGATACTGGAACACTCTGCGGATGTCCTCGAGGAACGAGATCGACAGGATGTAGACGAAGAAAAACACCCCGCGAATCACGCCGTCGATCACGTTGTAGGTGAAATTCGTCATCTCCGGCATCAGGTAGTGGCGCAGCAGGTTCGTCAGTCCGAGAGGGGCGAGGATGAAGAGTCCGACGCCGAAAACGAGCGCCAGCAGCATCGAGGTCGCGACGGCGACGTTCGACATCTCCGGCTCCCCCTCTTTCCCTTCCGACGCTACGCTGGCCGAGTAATTGAGTGCCCGGATTCCGAGAACCAGCGACTGGATCAGCACGACGGATCCGCGAAGAACCGGGAAGCGGAGCGATGGATACTTCCTGGTGATCGAGACCAGCTTGTCTTTCCGGATCGCGACGCCGCCGTTCGGCTGGCGGACCGCCACCGAATAGCCGGTCAGCGAGCGCATCATCACCCCTTCGATGACCGCCTGCCCTCCGATCAGCATGTCGACATTCCGGTCGGCCCGATCCGACGGCATCGCCGACGTCAGTCCGTTGGTCACCGAATTGAGGACGCCGGCGAAGAGCTTCGCCCCTCCGGTCCAGAGTGTGCGCAGGCTCGGCATCAGGCCTTGACCTTGTCCTTGCGATACCTCTGCTGGAAGCGATCGATACGTCCCGCGGAATCGACCAGCTTCTGCTTGCCGGTGAAAAACGGATGGCATTTCGAGCAGATCTCGATTCGCAGATCCTTCTTGGTCGACCGCGTCTTCCAGTTCTCACCGCAGGCGCAGTGGACGTCGACCTCGTGGTACTGGGGATGAAGTTCGGCTTTCATTGAATAGAATCCTCGTGTGTTTGTGGCTCTCAGGCCCAGACTCAAAACGCGGAGTATAGCGGAAAATATTCTGACGCCCGTTTCGTGTCCATGTGTAGGTCATCCTGGGCGAGGTGGAGGGGTGGGTCTGAGACTCTAGTGGAGTGTATTTGATGAATTGGTGCCAGATGAGCGAGGCGCGCCGACGCAGGCATAGCGGTGACTATGTTGAGGAGGCGCAACGTCACCGAGATCGAACGCCTTCACCGGCGCTTTCTCCCCTGGCTCGCCGAAGGCGGCTGGATCGATTCCTGGATGCGCGAGCGGTTGTGGGACGACCTGTGGAAGCTGATCGAGGACGCGCGCAGGAGGCCGTGACCCATTGCCACGTTTGACGACTATGTCGTCATTTGTCATGACAAATGACGACAATGGCGTCGAATCGTTGCGTTCCTCGCACCCTGGATCTGGCGCCACTGCTGGCGAGCAGGTCCCATTTTCTTCTCGGCCCCCGGCGGCAGCTACCGCTGATGACGAGGGGTATCCCTCACCTCGGCAGCCGCACCTCGAAGGTCGCTCCTGCGCCGGGCGCGCTGTGAACCGAGATCGTTCCTCCGTGGCGAAGGACGAGATGCTTGGCGATGGCGAGGCCCAGGCCGCTCCCCGCGCCATCCGAGCGACTCCTGTCGACACGGTAGAAGCGGTGAAAGATGCGCTCCTGCTCCCGAATCGGAATCCCCTCGCCATAGTCGGTGACCGCGACGAGTGCGCTGTCGCCCTCGTCGCGGAGCGTGATGTCGACACGACGATCTGCGCCTGCATGCTTGAGCGCGTTGTCGATGAGGTTGGAGAAAATCTGCTGGACTTTGATCGGGTCGACGTTGGCTTCGAGCGCGACCTGCCCCTCGACTCGAATGTCGGCCGATTCGTTCCCCGGACGGCTGCGGAAATCATCGCTCAGGTCTGCCAGAAGCCGGTGCAGCTCCGTCGCCTCTCGATGGAGCACGAGATCACCCGACTCGATCTGGTTCAGCTCCGAGATGTCGGCGACGAGGCGCTCGAGACGAGCGAGCTGCCGGAGGAGAATCGCCCGAAGGTGCTGCTGCTGGTCGGGCGTGAGCGATCCGTGAACGAAGCTCTCGATCGCCGAGCGAAGGCCGGCGAGCGGTGTGCGAACTTCGTGGGAAAAGTCGTCGAGAAAGTCGCGCCGTATCGCCTCCAGCCGTTCGATGTCGGTGACGTCGATGAAGAGAGCAACGGCGGCGATCTCGCTGGCGGATGCCACGGGGAGCGTTCGGATCTCGATTCTGCGCTCCTGATCGCGAAGCCGGACGGCGGTCCGGTTGACCGATGCCTCTCCCGACAGCGCGAGATCGAAGGCCGACAGAAGAGCGCTGTGGCGCACCACGTCGAAAAACGACCAGCCGACTACCTGCTCGCGCAGAGAAAACAGCTCGATCGCCCGGCGATTGGCGAGCACGATGATTCGATCGCGGTCGATGGCCAGGAGCCCCTCGCGAAGCGAGTCGACGATCCTGCGCATCACCTCCTTCTGCTGGTCGAACAGCTCGACGCGTTCGACGAGCACTCGGCGCATCTCCTCGACGCTGCGCGCCAGATCTCCCAGCTCGCCGGGCGATTCCGGGATGGAAATCTGCTCGTGAAGGCCTCCCCCGACCACCGTTCGGACCCCATCGGTGATCGCGTCCATCGCGTTTTTCCGGCCCCGGCGCCTTCCCTCGCGAGCCGCCAGAGAAACGAGCACGACGGCTCCGACGATCAGTACGACCGCCGCAGCGCCCAGCGGTTCCAGAGGGTCGGCGAGCGCGACGAGGATGGCGGCGGCGACTACGGTCGCAACGAGAAGGAGGAAACGAGGGCGAAACCGAGCCATCCCGTCTTCCTCATCCCACCGCGCTTCTGGCGTCCTCGAAGCGGTACCCGAATCCGATCACCGTGCTGATCCGTTCCTTGCCGATCTTCTTGCGCAGATTCCGGATGTGTGCGTCGACGGTTCTGGTCTCCACGTCTTCCGACATCTGCCAGACCTCAGAGAGGATCCGGTCGCGCGAGACGACCGCGGGTCGATTTCGGATGAGGAGCCAGAGGAGCTCGAACTCCTTGCGGGCGAGCTTCACCTCCGCTCCATCGACGAAGACGCGCAGGGTCGAGGCCTCCACGCGCAACGACCCGTCGTCGTAGATCGTCGTCGCGTCCTCGTAGCCACGCGATCTGCGCAGAATCGCTCCGATTCTGGCGACGAGCTCGGGGACGCTGAACGGCTTGGTCAGATAGTCGTCCGCCCCCAGCTCGAGTCCGGTGACGCGGTCGCGCTCGGAGATCCGAGCGGTCAGCATCAGAATCGGAAGGGCATGCGTCGATGGATTCCGTCGCAGCTCGCGGCAGATGGTGAACCCGTCGAGATCGGGAAGGTTGAGATCGAGAATCAGAAAGTCGAAATGTCCCTGCTGGACGTTCATCAAACCTTCGTTGCCGCGAGCGAAGCGCTCGACCTTGTGTCCTTCCTTCTCCAGATTGAGCTGGATGGTGAAGGCGAGGTCGGAGTCGTCCTCGATCAGAGCGATTCGAGCCATGGAATCTCGATCACGCTCCGGCGGCGTGCTTGATGACTTTGCCCTCGACGAGATAGACGATCATCTCGCAGATGTTCGTCGCTCCGTCGGCCATCCTCTCGAAGTATTTGCCGACGAACGTCAGCCGGATCGCTCGCGAGATGTTCCTCGGATCCTCGAGCATGTAGGTCAACAGTTCGCGAAAGGATTCTTCGGTCAGTGCGTCGACCTCGTCGTCACGCTCGATGACCCGCCGCGCGAGATCGGCATCGCGCGCCATGAACGCATCGAGCGACTGGCGAACCATTTCCTGTGCAATTACAGCCAGTCGCGGAATCAGAAGAAGCGGTTTGAGCGGAGTCTCGCGATTCAGCTCGAGCGACCGCTCCGCCACGTCCTGGGCCAGGTCCGCGATCCGTTCGAGCTCCGGCGTGACCTTCATGACCGTCGCCAGGAATCGCAGATCGATCGCCGTCGGCTGCATCTTCGCGATCAGCTCGAGAGCCTGCTGATCGATGTCGAGCTCCATCTGATCGATCACTCCATCGGCTCTGATGACCTCTTCTCCGATCTTCGAGTCGCGCTCCAGAAGGGCTCGAAGCGACTGGCTGATGGAGTCCTCGACCATCGCCCCCATCCGCAGGAGCGACTCCTTCAACCGCTCGATGTCGCGATCAAAATGTCTCGTCATCTTCGTTCACCGCGTCAACTCCATCGATACCACACCATCGAAGCCTACTCCACTGCGCGACACAGCTCCAGCCGTGCAGCAGGACCAGGGAGCGAAGCAGGCTCGCCAGCGCCCCCGCCGGCCACTGCCGACCCACTCTGGCCGCATGCTGTGAAAAGCGTTTCGCGTTTCTGTAAATTGCCTGACAAGACGATGCCACGGCGCCATGAAGCCCGCCACGCATCACACGCCGCCGGTCTTTGATTTATGATGCCCGCAGAAAGGGCATTCGCATGACCAAGCTGCTGTCTCTCGAAGGGAAAACCGGCCTGATCCTCGGTGTGGCGAACAAGCGCTCGATCGCCTGGGCCATCGCCCAGTCACTCGCCGCAGCAGGTATGCGCCTCGCCTTCACCTATCAGGGGGAACGCCTCAAAGAGAGCGTCGAAAGTCTGGCATCGACGCTTCCAGACTCCCCTCTCTACGACTGCGACGTAACCGGCGACGCAGCGATCGACACCGTCCTCCAATCCGTCGATCGCGACTTCGGTCGCCTCGATACCCTCGTCCATTCCGTTGCGTTCGCCCCTCGGGAGGATCTCGAAGGGGAGTTCATCAACACTTCGCGCGAAGGATTCAAGCTCGCCCACGACATTTCGGCCTACTCGCTGATCGGCCTCACGCGCGCTGCGCTCCCCCTCATGGAGCGCGGCGGCGGAGGCTCGGTGATCGCCATGACGTACTACGGCGCAGAGAAAGCGGTCGAGGGCTACAACCTGATGGGCGTCGCCAAGGCCTCTCTCGAGGCCTCGGTCCGCTACCTCGCATCGAATCTCGGACCGCGCGGGATCCGCGTCAACGCGATCTCGGCCGGCCCGGTCAATACGCTCGCTGCGCGCGGTATCAAGGGATTCACGACCATGCTGAAGCATCATGCGGAAAAAGCGCCTCTTCGCCGCAATATCGAGCTGCGCGAGGTCGCCGACGCAGCACTTTTTCTCGCCTCGGACATGTCCTCCGGAATCACCGGCGAGATCCTCTTCGTCGATGCGGGATACAACATCGTCGGGCTGTGATCGGGGGCCTTGATAGCAGATAGCAGATAGCAGATAGCAGATAGCAGATAGCAGATAGCAGGCTGCTCGGATTTTGCCATTTGCAACGCATGCGAGCCTCGAGCCTCGAGCCTCGAGCCCCGAAAACTGAGCCTCGAGTCCCGCCCCCTCCGAAAACACACCTACTCTGACGTTTCATTGACACCCGAGGTCTAATCTCTCCACCGCCGCAGCCCGGCAACGCATCGCGGTGCCGGTGCCGTTCGACGTACAGAGCGAAAACCACTCGTTCCGTCCGTCCATGTGGGGAGATGAGTGGGACTCTTGGCTGACGATCCGGGAGACAACGATCCAGAACCGGCAGACATCGGACCGTATCAGACGACGGTCGAAGATGCTGCTCGCCTGATGGGAGTCCCTGTGGCGCTCTTCGGGCAGCTCGATGGGGATCGAGAGCTGATTCGAGCAGTGACGGGCTGGAACATCGACCATCTTCCCCTTTCCTCCTCACTCGCCCTCCCGATCCTCGAGGAGGGAGGGCGCAGGCGGCGAATCATCGCCCTGACGGCGCACGCGCTCGATGCCGACCGCGAGAAATGTCTGGCCGCCGGGATGGACGACTATCTGGCGAAGCCGACGCGGATCGAGCAGCTCGAGCTCGCGCTCGCCCGCTCGTTTCAAGCCAGTTCATTCAGCTAACTGAATTGTCGTCATCATGAACCGTATCGTTGCCCTGACGCCGGCTCTCCTCGACTTCGCCGAGACCTTCGACTCGATGACTCGGATCGCACGGGAGTAGGCTGCGGAGTACCGCCTCCTCTTCGCGCAGCGTCGCGTTCTCGGTGCTGAGTCGCTCATTCGTCCGCCAGTGCGCGTGGAGGATCTCGAGCACTGCAAGCGCCGTGACACGCGGCCGCATCAGGCGGGTGGGTGGGCCGACGTGGAAGGCCGGACCGTGCGATCATCGTTGTGGCAGGAAGCACGAAGGAGAGACACCGATGGAAGGGATTCGTTTCCTCACCGATGAGAAGGGACACAAGGTCGCCGTGCAGATCGATCTCGAACGCTACGGCGAGATGTGGGAAGACTTCTACGATCAGCTCGTCGCCGAGGAGCGCAAGGACGACAAACGCATTCCGCTGAGCGCACTCAGAAAGCGTCTGGTCAGGGCCGGCAAGCTGCGTGGCTGATTACACCGTGGCCGTTTCCGACCGCGCCGCACTGGATTCAAGGCCCGAAGTGATACGCCGCGGCCCCTCAGTGCGTGCCGGCGGCTTCCATCTCGCCCGCGGCGAAACGGTCGAACCGGTGGAGTCTCTGGCGAGGAACCCAGGCGACCACGTGCAGCGATCCGTCGACCGTCGATTCCTCGTAGACTTCGGCCACCTCGTGAAGCTCGGCGATGAGTCGCGACTGGTCGAACGGAATCTCGAGATGCAGAGTCGCGCCGTCGCGCATTGCCCGCTCTCGAATCGCCTCCACGAGGCGTGCGATTCCCGTTCCGCGGAGCGCCGAGACAGCCACCGCACCCGCGCGCGAGATGCCTGGAAGATACCCTTCTTCGAGCCGGTCGATCTTGTTGTAGACCTCGAGAACGTTCGCCGGGTCGATTCCGAGATCGGCGAGCACCTCGTTTCCGATGGCGCGCTGCTCCTCGGCCTGGGGATGGCTCGCGTCGATCAGATGAAGAACGAGATCGGCCGATACCGCCTCTTCCATCGTCGAGCGGAACGAAGCGACGAGATGATGCGGAAGTTTTCTGATGAAGCCGACCGTATCGATCACGACAGTCGGTCGCGGCATCGCAAAATGCATCTTCTGAACCTTAGCATCGAGCGTGGCAAAGAGCTGGTCGATCGCCTCGACGTCTCCTCGAGTCAGCTGGTTGAACAGCGTCGATTTTCCTGCATTGGTGTAGCCGACCAGAGCCACGGTGAAAACATTGCGGCGGGCCTTGCGCTGCGTCTCGCGATTGCGCTCGATCTTCGAGAGCTCCTCGCGAAGCCGCGCGATCCTCGTCCGGATGATGCGACGATCGATCTCAAGCTGCGTTTCACCAACGCCTCGCGTGCCGATTCCCCCCGCCTGCCGCGAAAGATGGGACCACTGACGGGTCAGACGAGGGAGCAGGTAGTTGAGCTGGGCCAGCTCCACCTGCGTGCGCGCTTCTCGCGTGCGTGCGCGCCGCGCGAAGATGTCGAGGATCAGACCGCTGCGATCGACGACTTTCGCCGCCACGATCTTTTCGAGATTCCGAACCTGCGCCGGTGAGAGATCGTCGTCGAAGACCACCAGCGCCGCCCCGTGGCGATCGACGAGCGCCTGAATCTCTCCCGCTTTCCCCGAGCCGATCCAGGTCGAGGGATCGGGAGACTTTCGATTGGCGACGACCCGGGCCACGACCTCGCCACCTGCAGTCTCGAGCAACTGGTTCAGCTCGTCGAGATGCTCGTCCACGTCCCGTCGCGAGGTTTCGCGGCGGACCAGACCGACAGTGATCGCTTTCTCCCGCTTCCGTGTCCCGTTGGTACTACCCAACCGTCGCTTGTCTCCTGCTCTCGACTATACAAGATGCACTCCAGATTGGGAATGTGGATGATCCCGGCGTCCACCCCGGTGGTGGCGCTTCGCGCTCACCACCTTCACCTCTTTCATATCGTCCCTCCACCGGTGGTGGCGCTTCGCGCTCACCACCGGCTGTGTACATCTCCCAGGCGATCTGGAAGATCCGTGAGCGGACGAT
>DATKDP010000142.1:0-15666 GCA_035546335.1 Thermoanaerobaculia bacterium
AGAAACCGGGTACCATGCCCGGCGGCGTGGCCCTGACGAGACCGTTTTCCCTCAGAGTCTTCCGCTCGGCCATGACCAGAAAGGGAGAGGCATGGCGTAAAAAAGCCGCATAAACACAGGGAGTTTCTTGGAAGCGGGTGGCGGGCGGGAAGGCGAGGGATCTCCCCGCAGGTCCAATGGAACTGACTTGCGACTCCCCGCGCTCTCGCTCAGTACAGCTTCCCAGAAGTTCGTGATCGTAATCGCACCCCGTTCGGGGTGCGACGTTGGTGAACCATTCGCTCCTTCGTTTCCGGTGGTGTCGCTGCGCTCCACCACCGGCTGGAATCCTTGCATCCCTTCGGGATGACTCGCGCTCAGGATGACGGTACGGACCTGAGACGGTCGCGGATGGGACAGGGGCGGGCGCGGGACGCCCGCTCTCCCCTACGCTGATTCGTCGGGGAATTCCACGCTCAGCTTCTGCGCGATCGAACGATACAGCTCGCGCCGCTGCGCACTCCCGTTGCCGTTGTCGGGGACGGTGGCCGATTCCCTGACGGCCAGCAGCAATCGATAATAGGTGTTCTGCACCTTCCAGAGATTCACGTTGAAAGGGAGCTCGTTCGCCAGCGTCACCGCAGCATCGAGCCGCTGCAGCAACAGAGGGCTCTCCGGACTCGCCTCGAGCTGACCGGCGATTCGTTCGACCGTCCGTTGAAAAGAGTAGGCGAGGCTCGCTTCATCCAAGGGTACCGCCGCGAGCTTCGCCTCGCGAAGCAGACTCTCGATCTGAGAAACGGGAAGGTCGTCGCGCTCGAGGGCATGAGCCAGATTGAGATTGATCGCCGCTTCGGCGGTGATGCGCAGCACCGACGGAAGAGGAACGAAGAGATCTTCGTGAAAGCGCATCAGAGGGCGATATCGATCGTAGAGGTTGCGGTACGCGCTCTCCGCTTCGCTGAGCGTCGCATCCCAGATCAACCGCAGAATCTTCCGCTGTTCGTCGCGGAAGAGGGACTTCATCGAAAACGTCAGCTTGCCGAAGTGACGGTCGAGCCGCCGGATGATCGCCGGGAAATCGCCGTCATAAATGGGGCCCATCATCTCCTCGACGAGCGTCTGGTACGCCTCGTCGCCCCGATAGTCGCGCACGCCTCCCGTGACGTTGAGGTCCCCGAGGTAGAGAACGCCGAAGCTGAAGCGCCGCGCTTCGCGCGTGATGCGCGAGACGACCCGAACGCGGCCCACCGCGAGTTTCGCCCGCCCGGCTTCGTGCTTCTGATAATCCTCACGCTCGACCTCGTAACAGTAGATGTCCAACAGCTCGCCGTAGTCCTCGAAAAGCGAGGAGACTGCGTAGTGGGCCGCAACGCGTGCGAGGTCGACGCGCGCTGTTCTGGCGAATTTTTCGTAGATGATCCGACCACTCTGGTGGTCGGGAACGTTGCTCTTCGCCTTCTCCAGCCTGCCGAGCAGTTCCTCCTCCAGCCCGCCGCCGAACAGCTCCTCGGCGAGCTGGATCACCCGCGCGGCGTACTGGATCACCTGAACCGTCTCGATCCCTGAAAGCTCGTTGAAGAACCAGCCGCAGCTCGTGTACATCAGCATGGCAAAACGCTGCAGTTCGAGCAGCTTCAGAACCGTGACCGTCTCGTCGCCGGAGAGCTCTCCCTTGCTGTGGTTCGACAGAAAGCGATCGACGTTCTCCGGCGCTCGATTCGCGATCACATCGATGTAGCCGTCGCGCGCTGCCCACGGGTCGCGGAGATAGGGGCTCGCGAGCTCTTCGAACTTCGGCGAGATCTCATCGCGCAGCCAGTCGAGCGCGTCACGGAGAGGGCCGCGCCACGCCTGGCTCCACTCCGCTGAGCCACCCGTCCTGCAGCCGCAATCGCTCCGCCACCGCTCGACACCGTGCATGCAGCTCCACGAGCTGTATTCGACGATCTGCACCTCGTGAGTCGGCGGGTGATCCTCGAGAAACTGCCCGTAGTTGGTGATCCCGACCTCAGGATCCCGCTCCAGCCGATCGAGCAGCCAGGCGAGTGCCATCTCTCCGTGCGGATGATGGTGCCCGTACGTTTCTCCGTCCGTCGCGATGTGCATGAGCTGCGACCGTCCCCGCTCATCGGAGAATCCGCTCATGAGGCGGTCGAGAAAACTTTCGCCGTTGGAGAGAAGTCCTTCGAAGGCCACCGCGCGTGAGATCGGCCCGTCATAGAAGAAGAGATCGATCGTTCGGCCCGAAGGAAGAAACGCGCGGTAAGGCATCGTCGGATCGATGCGCGATCCACTCACGTCCAGCCACTCCTCGGAGCCGATCTCGCGTACGGCGTTCGCCTGGTTGGGAGCGAGGATGGTGAACGCGATCCCCGCCTCGGCCAGCGCCTCGAGAGTCGCGATGTCGACCGCCGTCTCCGGAAGCCAGATCCCCTCCGAGGGACGGCCGAATCGCAGCTCGAAATCGCGCAGCCCCCAAATCACCTGCGTCCGACGGTCGCGATCGTTCGCAAGAGGGAGGATCACGTGGCTGTGCGCCTGGGCGATCGCGGAGCCATGACCTCCGTAGACCTTCTGGCTTTCGGCATCCCCTTCCCTGATCGCGGCCCAGGTATCGGGCGAGTGCTCCTCCATCCATGCGAGAAGGGTCGCGCCGAAGTTGAAGCTGATCCGTGCGTAGTTGTTGACGATCTTGCCGATACGACCGCGGTCGTCGAGGATTCTCGCAGCTCCGTTCGGGGCATACGACTCCGCGGTGATCCGCTCGTTCCAGTCGTGGTACGGATGGGCGGAGTCCTGCAGCTCCACCGTCTCGAGCCAGGGGTTCTCCCGCGCCGGCTGATAGAAGTGGCAGTGAATGCAGATGAGCTCTTCCATTCAGGAGGGGATCTCTCGACGATGAACTGCAAAGCTCCATGGCGGGAGCGAGTGCCCGGCATCTCGCCCGCCGTCGTGCTGCGACGCGAAGATTCTAGTCGATCGCGCCGTTTTTGCTGCGTCCAATGATGCATTCTGCTCGCTCAGGTTGTAAAAGAAGCCGTACGCATCGCCGCCGGCTCCCTCCCGCCAGACTTCCAGCAGCCGGGCCTCGTCGACTCGCGCAGTCACCGGGCCATCCTTCAGAAGCAGGCCGCGCAGCTCTTTTCTGAAGGCGATCAGCCGCGCGTAGAATTCGCGCAAGGATCGACCCGGCTCGCGCTCCCCCCGCGAGGGATCGACGCGAGAGGCGAGAAACGTCTCGACCGCCTGAGGGTCGGGAGACTCTTCGGCCCAGGAGAACGCAGCGAATTCCTCTCTCCGTCCGCGCCGAACGGCCGCGATCAGGCCGGAATCGCTGTGAGAGGTGAAGTAGTGAAAGGGTGCGCTCTCGCCATACTCCTCACCCATGAACAGAAGCGGGATGAACGGCGAGAGAATCACGAGACCGGCGGTCAGCTTCTGCTGTTCGATCGAAAGACGGCTCGCCAGCCTGTCGCCGGCCACCCGGTTGCCGATCTGATCGTGATTCTGCATCGAGACGACGAACCTCGAATGCCGGATCTCGAGCGCAGGCGCGCCGTGTCGCCGCTGCCGGTGCACAGAATGGTCGCCGGCGTAGACGAACTTCTCTTCGAGCGCACGGGCGATCTGCTCGAGACGGCCGAAATCGCGATAGTAGCCGTTTCGCTCGCCGGTCAGCACGGCGTGAACCGAGTGGTGCAAATCATCACACCATTGGCCGTGAAGGCCGAAGCCCCCTTTGTCTCGTTCCCGCACCAGGCGCGGATCGTTGAGATCGCTCTCGGCGATTGCGTAGACATTGCGTCCGAGCCGTACGGACAGCTCGTCGACGAGCTCGGCGACATCCTGAAGGAAGGGATGTGCCGACTGATCGAAGATCGCATGGACGGCATCGAGGCGCAGTGCGTCGACGTGCGACTCTTCGATCCAGAAACGGGCGTTCTGCAGGAAGTAGTTGCGAACATGGTCGCTCCCGGCGCCGTCGAAGTTGATCGCATCGCCCCAGGGCGTCTTGTATCGGTCGGTGAAAAACGGGCCGAATTCAGAGACATAGCTCCCCTCCGGGCCGAAGTGGTTGTAGACGACATCGAGGACGACGGCGAGCCTCCGCTGATGGCACGCGTCGACGAATCGCTTGAACGCGACCAGCCCTCCGTAGCTGTTCTGCACGGCGAAGGGATAGACGCCGTCGTAGCCCCAGTTCCGGCCGCCGGGAAACTGCGCGATCGGCATCACTTCGATCGCCGTGACTCCCAGCCCGGCGAGCTCGTCGAGACGGCCGATTGCTCCGGCGAACGTCCCCTCCGGTGTGAAGGTCCCGATGTGCAGCTCGTAGAGGACGAAATCCTCGAGAGGAAGACCGTGCCACTCGTCATCCGTCCACTCGAAGCGGCCGGTTACGATCTCCGACGCCGCATGCACGCCGTCGGGCTGAGATCTCGATGCGGGATCAGGTCTCTCGCGCCCTCCGCCGAGGCCGAACAGATAGCGGTCGCCATGGCGGACCCCCTCGACGGTAACCTCGTGATACCCGTCTCCGGCCGGCACCATCTCGATGCGGCGCTCGTCATCGCCGAGAAGGTGGAGCTGGATCGAATCGACGAGCGGCGCCCAGAGGGAAAAACGCCACCGCGCCTCGCCGGCCTCGATCGCGCCGACCGCTCGAAGCTCATCGAGCGGGGGCAACTCTCTCCTCGCGCTCGAAGAAGACGGCACCGAGTGGAGGCAGCGTGAGCGTCAGCGAATGAAGCCGGCCGTGCGAGGCCACCGGTGCCGCTTCGATGCCGCCCATGTTTCCATGGCCGCTCCCGCCGTATTCGCGCGCATCGCTGTTGAGGATCTCCCGCCAATGACCCCCGAAAGGAGCGCCGAGCCTGTAGTTCATCCTCGGAATTGGAGTGAAGTTGAATGCCGCGATCACGATATCGGCCGGATCGCGGCCGCGCCGCTCGAAGGCGATGACGCTCTGCTCCATGTCCGAGCCGTCGATCCATTCGAATCCGGCCGAATCGCAGTCGAGCTCGTGCATCGCCTTCGATTCGCGGTAGAGCCGGTTCAAATCCGCCACCAGCCGCAGAGCTCCGCGATGCCGCTCGTCCTCCAGAAGGTGCCAGCTGAGGCTCCCATCGTGGTTCCACTCGCTCCACTGTCCGAATTCCCCTCCCATGAAGAGGAGCTTCTTGCCCGGCTGGCCGTACATGTAGGCAAAGAGAAGTCTCAGATTCGCGAACTTCTGCCAGTCGTCTCCCGGCATCTTCCCGATCAGCGATCCCTTTCCATGGACCACTTCGTCGTGCGACAGCGGCAGCAGGAAGTTCTCCGAGAAGGCGTAGATCATCCGGAAGGTGAGTTGGCCATGGTGATACTTCCGATGGACCGGATCATTGGAGAAGTACTTCAGCGTGTCGTGCATCCATCCCATGTCCCACTTCAACCCGAAGCCGAGACCCCCAAGCCAGGTCGGTTTCGAGACCATAGGCCAGGCCGTCGATTCCTCCGCGATGGTCTGCACGTCGGGAAAGACTTCGTAGATGTCCTCGTTGAGCCGCCTCAAAAAAGCGAGTGCCTCGAGATTGTCCCTTCCTCCGTAGCGGTTCGGAATCCACTCTCCTTCGTCGCGCGAGTAGTCGAGATAGATCATCGATGCGACCGCATCGACGCGTATCCCGTCGATGTGGTACTTCCGAAGCCAGAAGAAGGCGCTGCTCGTCAGGAAGCTTCGGATCTCGTTCCTTCCGTAATTGAAAATCAGGCTGCTCCAGTCGGGATGAAATCCCTGACGCGGATCGGCATGCTCGTACAGATGCGTTCCATCGAAGTAGCCGAGCCCATGCTCGTCGGTCGGGAAATGGGAGGGCACCCAGTCGAGGATCACGCCGACGCCCGCCCGATGAAGCGCGTCGATCAGCTGCATCAGATCCTGCGGCGTCCCGTATCGGCTGGTCGGCGCGAAGTATCCGGTCGTCTGATATCCCCACGAGCCGTAGAACGGATGCTCCATCACCGGCAGAAGCTCGACGTGCGTGAATCCATGCTCTACGACGTGAGGTACGAGCTGCTCGGCGAGCTCGCGGTAGCTGAGCGAGTCGCCGTTGCCGTGCCGGCGCCACGAGCCCGCATGGACTTCATAGATCGACATCGGGGCTGAAAGCGATTGACGTGCCCGGCGCGACGCCATCCATTCGGCGTCGTTCCAGTCGTAGTCGAGATTCCAGACGACGGAAGCCATCTTCGGGGGAATCTCGTGGAGAAAGCCGAAGGGATCCGATTTCTCCACTTCGTAGCTCCCGAATCGCGACTCGATGAAATACTTGTAGAGATCGCCGTGCCCGACTCCTGCGACGAAGCCCTCCCAGATACCCGAGCTGCCTCGCGGATGCAGCGGCGTGGCCGATCGATCCCAGGCGTTGAATGTTCCGATCACCGAGACGCGCTCTGCGGAGGGTGCCCACACTGCGAAGGAGGTTCCCGGCACGCCGTCGATCTCCATCGGATGGGCGCCGAGCTTCTCGTAGAGGTTGCGGTGCGTTCCTTCGTTGAAGAGATAGACGTCATGATCCGTGAGCGGAACGGCTCCTACCTCCTCCTCGGGCCTCGATCTCTCCGCCGGAGCGCGCCGAGTCGTCGCGACAGCAGTCACATCGGTTCGCTTCTTTGTCCTGCGCTTGCCCGCCGGCTTCTTCGTCTCGTCAGACATCGGCTGCACCTCCTTTTCTCAGTCGGTCGATCGGTGCGAGTCTCGTGCGAAGCTCTTCGGAGGCGACGATCTCCTCGAGACTCCATTTCAGCTTGCGGCGCCAGTTGGGACGCTCGTACCCGGTACCTGGAACATTCTGCGGCTCGGTCTCTCCCCAGAGGTCTTCTAGATTGACGACGACGAGCGGCGCATCGCTCGCGGCGATCAGGGCGAGACAGCCGGACAACAGATCCTCATTCCCCATCGCGCCATCCGCCAGCAAACCGCGCCTCCGCAGATCGTCGCGCAGCCTCGCCGCGAGACGACCGCGCTCCTCTCTGATGCCGGCCGCCTCCTCTTCGTCGATCAGTCCGAGCGCGAGACGATCGTCCACATCGAGCGCGGACACGAACGCGGCGAACGGCGGCATGTCGTGCGTGTTCACGCTCGCCACCACTTCCGGGGGGACGGGGCGCACCGGCGGCTCGTCGTGAGGGGACATCTCGTACTGGAGCACGTACATTCGTTTCAAATCATGCTCTCGCATTCCCCGCCGCACTTCATCCGGCACCGTGCCGAGATCTTCACCGACGATCATGCTCCGATGGCGCTGTGACTCGAGCGCGAGCACGGCGTAGAGCTCCTCATCACGATACCGCACGTAGACTCCTCGATTCGCCTCTCTTCCCTCCGGAATCCAGAAGAGACGGAAAAGAGCCATGACGTGATCGATCCGAAGGGTGCCGGCTCGTACGAGGTGGTGACGGATCGTCTCGACGAAATAGCGGTAGCCGTCGCGGCGCAGGCGATCGGGATGCAGCGGCGGAAACCCCCACTTCTGGCCTCGCGTGAAAAACGAATCGGGGGGAGCCCCGACCGACACCGAGCGAACGAACAGATCGCGCTCCTTCCACACATCGTAACCGTCCGGGTGCACCCCGAGGGGGTAGTCGAGATAGAGACCGCCGCCTCGCGCGGCGGTATGCTCCGAGAAGGCGGCAAGCTGTGCGTCCATGAGCCACTGCACGTACTCGTGGTAGCGGTGGGCCTCCTCGTCGTACGCCTCGTTCGGAAGATGACCGCTGCGCCACGCGGGAGGCCACTCGCGCCACCGCGTTCTCTGCTTCTCGACCGTGGCGCGGAATCTCGCGTAATCGGAAACATCGGGGCGCCTGCGCAGAAACGTCTCGAACTGCACGCGACGCTCGATCTCGTCGCTGGCAAAGAAATGTCGCGACATCTCCTCGAGGACCCTGCGCATCAGCCGGCTGCTCGCGCGGTAGTCGACGAGCGGCGCCGAACGGATCGACGCGATCTCCCGCCGAAATTCTTCCGATCCAACGATTCGCTGCACGCCCTCCGCTGCGATCTCCGGAACCGATGGAACGTCGAGATAGAGCTCGTTCCAGAAGAGGCGGCTCGCCGGCGTGTAGGGACTCGGCTCGAACGGCTCGTCCAGAAACGAGGCGAGGATCGGCAGCGTCGCCACCATCGAGCCGCCCATCGAAGTGACCCAGTCGTCGAGGCGGCGCAGATCGCCAATGTTTCCCATGCCCCAGCTCGTCTTCGACCGGCAGGCATACAACGGCGCGAAGAGTCCCCAACGTTTCTCCCCCGTCGTGAAACAACGCCGTGGCGCGGAAACGATCGCGGTGCGATGGCGGCGTCCTCGAACCTCCGTCACCAGGCGGTGATGCCCGAGCGGAAGAGGTGGAAGATGCAGCCGTTTCACGACATGAACGGAACCGTCCGATTCCACCCGGTCGATGATCGGAAGCTCCGAGAGCCGAAGTGGAACGTCTTCGACGCGTCCGTCCTCGAATTCTATCCGGCAGTCGAGGGTCGCTTCCGCTTCGGGCGAATCGAAGCGGAAGTCGATCGCGTTCTCATCCCCCGCCCAGGCGATCGTCACCGGCTCGGTGAGCTCGCTCCACGTCTCGCGCCATTTCCAGCGAATGCGCTCCGCCACCTCGTCCCAGCCGTTCAGCTCGACGCCGAGCAGCCGGAGCATTTCGCGAAGCGACTCCGCGTCTGCGTGGATCTCGTTCCCTTCGATGTCGTAATAGCTCGGTTCGATCCCATGAAGCCGCGCCAGCGTCTTCAGATCCTCCGGCCATCTGCCATCGGTCCCCATGCCGCTACTCCCCCGCGACGAGCTCGAGGATTCCGCGCAGCGGGATACGAACCCATTCCGGGCGATTGCCCAGCTCGTAGGCCAGCTCGTAGAGCGCCTTCTCCAGCAGATAGGCGTCGAGCAGAACTTTCAGCTCGTCGCGGCTGCGCGGCGCGATGATGCTCCCGCTGGCCGTCGCCAGATACGAACGCAGATACACCGCGCTCACCCAGCGATACCAGAAATTCGCCGCCACCTCGAGCGCTGCCGCGTCTTCGGATCGCACCGTGGCACCGGGTGCCTTCCCCAGAAGGACGGCGAAGGGGGCGTAGTGAAACGAGCGGAGCATTCCGGCGACGTCGCGCAGGGCGCTGCGCTTGATGCGCCGCTGGCTGAGCGGGCGACTGGGTTCCCCCTCGAAATCGACGATGATGAAATCGTCTCCCGTCTGCAGCACCTGCGCGAGGTGAAAGTCGCCGTGGCAGCGAATCCTCGCTACCGAGATCTTCTGTTGCAGGAGCGCCTGAAAGCGATCGAGGATCTTTCGCTCTGCGCCGAGAACCGCCCCGGCTTCCTCCAGAGCCAGCCCCTCCAGCTCCGGGAGCTTCGACCGAAGCAGGGGCATCACCGCGACGACCTCGCTGCGCATCTGCTGAAAAATCGAGCGCTGATAGTGTGGCGTGAACGGCTCGGGCTTGAAATCAGGATCGTCGGGGCGTGACGCAAGGGCCAGATGCATCTGCGCGGTTCGCCGGCCCAGAACGCTCGCAGCCTCCAGATAGTTGCCGAGCAGCTCCGCCTCGGCGTCCGGAATCGCCTGCTCCGCCAGATCGACGAGCGGCTCGCCCGGCAACTCCCGTCCCAGCCGCGTCAGAACGCTCGCGTCGCTGAGGCAGCGGTCGAAGTACTGCCGCAGAACATTGAGCGTATAGCTCCAGACATCTCCCCCGTTCGGCACGTACTGCTGGAGCAGCGCGAGGGTAATCGGCTCCCGTCCTTCGCGCACCAGCTCCAGCGCTCCGGCAACGGGCGCGATGTGACGAAAGTCGGTCTTCTCGGTCAGGAAACGGTTGATCTCGAAGTCGCCGTTGATCCCCGATTCCAGCTTCCGGAACAGCTTCATGAAAAACGTCTGCCCGTAGCGAATCGCGGTGTTGCTCTGCTCCGCTCTCAGAATCTCCGGCTCGACCAGCTCGACCTGCGCGCGAAGCTGCTGCCATACGCGCGTGCGCACCGCCTGGACGACTCCCGTCTCTCCTCGGAACTGCTTGCGCGATCCGATGGTCTGGAGAAGATGGCGGCCGAACTCCTTCTCGACGACCGCCTCGTAGAGAATGCCCTTCGCTTGCGGAAGCGAGAAGCGCGCGATCACATGACCCTTGTCCACTCCTTCGGGGCGCGAGTCGCCGATCCTCACGCCGACGGGAATCTGATACATCTCCGGCGCTCCCTCCGAGTAGTCCACCTGAACGATCACCAGCTCGGTGTGCGCTCCGAAAGAGCGGATCACGTCGAGAATCGACACCTTCTTGATCGTTCGCGCCTTCCCTGCGAACCATCGGCGATCGCGCAGAAACGACCCGAGCACCCCGGCGAGCTCATTCCGGGCGGTTCCCTCGAACAGATCGTCGAGACTGGGGATCGTGATCCGCGGGATGTCGCGAGCGCGAATCTCGATCGCCCCCCTCCGCTCGAGCGAGAACCAGTAGAAGGCATGCGGTCCGATGGTGAAGAAATAGGGAAGCTCTCCGATCGGAGGAAAGGGCGTCTGGCCGAAGAGCTCCACAGGCACCATCCCCTCCCAGCGCGACATGTCGACTTCCGCTGCCTGCACGAAGCGGGAGAGATTGGCGACGACGAGGATCAGCTCGTCCTGATATTCGCGAAGGAAAACCAGGATCTTCCGATTCTTCGGATAGAGGAACTCCATCGTTCCCCTGCCGAAGGCCTTGTAGCGCTTTCGCAGATCGATCAGCCTCTTCGTCCACCACAGCAGCGAGTGGGGGTTGTTCTGCTGCGCTTCGACATTGATCGCCTCGTAGTGATACTCGGGATCGATGATGATCGGAAGGAACAGCTTCTGCGGATTCGAGCGGGAGAAGCCGGCGTTGCGGTCGGAGCTCCATTGCATCGGAGTCCTCACGCCATTGCGGTCGCCGAGGTAGATGTTGTCCCCCATGCCGATCTCGTCGCCGTAATAGATGATCGGCGTTCCGGGGAAGGCGAAGAGAAGCCCGTTCATCAGCTCGATCCGCCCGCGGTGATTTCCGAGCAGAGGTGCGAGGCGCCGCCTGATCCCGAGGTTGATCCTCGCCTGCGGATTCGTGGCGTACGTCTTCCACATGTAGTCACGATCCTCGTCGGTGACCATCTCCAGGGTCAGCTCGTCGTGGTTTCGGAGGAACAGCGCCCATTGACTATTCGCCGGAATCTGCGGGGTCTGCTCGAGGATGTCGACGATCGGGAAGCGGTCCTCCATCGCCACCGACATGAAGAGCCGCGGCATGAGAGGAAAGTGAAAGGCGACGTGGCATTCGTCCCCATCGCCGAAGTACGCGATCGCGTCCTCGGGCCACTGGTTGGCCTCCGCCAGCAGCATCCTGTTCCTGAAACGCTGGTCGACATGACGCCGCAGCTCCTTGAGGAACTCGTGCGTTTCCGGAAGGTTCTCGCAGCTCGTTCCCTCGCGCTCGTAAAGATACGGAATCGCGTCGAGGCGCAGCCCGTCCACCCCCATCTTCATCCAGAAGTCGAGCGCCCGGAACACTGCCTGCTTCACCTCGGGGTTCTCGAAGTTGAGGTCCGGCTGGTGGTGATAGAAGCGATGCCAGTAGTAGGCACGCGCCACCGGATCCCACGACCAGTTGGAGTTCTCGAAATCCTTGAAGATGATTCTCGCTTCGCGGTACTTCTCGGCCGTCTCGCTCCAGACGTAGTAATCGCGCCACCGGCTTCCCGGCTTCGCGTTGCGCGCGCGCTGAAACCATGGATGCTGATCCGAGGTGTGGTTGATGACCAGCTCGGTGATCACGCGAAGCCCTCGCCGATGCGCCTCGCGCAGAAATGTCCTGAAGTCGCGCAGATTGCCGTAGATCGGATTCACCTCGGTGTAGTCGGCGATGTCGTAACCGTCGTCCTTGAGCGGCGAGGGGTAGAACGGAAGCAGCCAGATCGCATTCACGCCGAGGTCGTGGAGGTAGTCGAGCTTCCGAGTCAGCCCTTCCAGATCTCCGATTCCGTCGTCCTTGCTGTCGAAGAACGAACGCACATGCAGTTGATAGATGACGCCATCCTTGTACCAGAGCGGATCGTCTTTGACCCGCGCGGAACCTCGTCGCGCTACCTCGGTTCTTGTGGCGGCTTTCTTCATGCGTAGTACTCGAAACTCTCTTCCGACAGCACGCGCCTACGGACGACGAACAGATGCGCCGGAACCGACCAGGGGTCGAGCTCCACGTAGTTTCTCGATCCGTGCCAGAGATAGCGGCCGCCGGTCAGCAGATCGTGTACCTGAAACGGCCGGTCGCCGTCGACTCCGAGCTCCCGGAGATCGAGATCGACCTCCCCCGACTGTCGATGATAGGGATCGAGATTCACCACGACGAGCACGACGTTGTCTCTCTCGCCGGTCGCCTTGCTGTAGCAGATGAGGTGCTCGTTGGTCGTCGGATGAAAGCGGAGGCTCCAGTCGGAGTGCAGCGCGCGGTTCTGGTTGCGGATGCGGTTGACCCGCGTGATGAAATCGCGAAGAGAAGCACGATCGTCGAGATTCCATTCGCGGATCTCGTACTTTTCCGAGCCGAGATACTCCTCACTTCCCGATTCGCGCGGCAGATGCTCCTGAAGCTCGTAGGCGGGCCCGTAGATGCCGTAATTCGCGCAGAGCGTCGCGGCGAGAACGTGACGCGCCATGAACGCCGGACGCCCCCCATGCTGCAATGCCTCGGTCAGGATGTCGGGCGTGTTCGGCCATGCATTGGGGCGGAAATACTCCCGCACGTCGCTCCCCGTCAGCTCGGTGAAGTATTCCGTCAGCTCCCACTTCTGGTCGCGCCAGGCGAAGTAGGTGTACGACTGCGTGAACCCCAGCTTGGCGAGGTAGTACATCACCTTCGGACGGGTGAACGCCTCGGCGAGAAAGATGGCGTCGGGATACTGCTCTTTGATCTCGCCGATCGCCCATTCCCAGAAGGAGAAGGCCTTCGTGTGGGGATTGTCGACACGGAAAATGCGAACGCCGTTCGCGGCCCAGAAGAGAAACACGTCGCGCAGCTCGCGCCACAGAGCCTGCCAGTCGGGCGAGTCGAAGTTCAGCGGGTAGATGTCCTGATATTTCTTCGGAGGATTCTCGGCGTACTGAATCGTTCCGTCGGGTCGCTGCCGGAACCAGGAGGGATGCTCGCGGACCCACGGGTGATCGGGCGACACCTGAAAGGCGATGTCGAGAGCGATCTCGAGTCCCTGGCGCCGGGCTTCCCCGATGAGCGCCTGAAACTCGTCCATCGTACCGAGCTGGGGATGAATCGAGGTGTGCCCTCCCTCCACAGACCCGATGGCCCACGGACTTCCTGGATCTCCCTGCTCGGCGACGAGGGCGTTGTTCCGCCCTTTTCTGAACGAGACTCCGATGGGATGAATCGGAGGAAGGTAGAGGACGTCGAATCCCATCGAGGCGACATAGGGCAGACGCTCGATGACATCGCGGAACGTGCCGTGGCCGCCCCGGACTGTCGAAGTGGAACGAGGAAAGAGCTCGTACCAGGAGGAGAAGCGGGCTCGCTCGCGATCGACGACGACGCCGAGGTTCCGAGGATAGCGGGTCGCCAGGGAGCGGTCGGCGTGGCGTCGCATCGTAGCCTCGAGCTCCTCACCGAGGGCCTGCTCGAGTCGAATGGAGAGATCGGAGGAATCGCGAAGTGCGGCGGCCGCAGCGCGAAGCGCTCGCTGTTCCGGCGGCGCCGCACGACCCGATGCTTCTTCGATCAGATCGGCGCCGATGAGCATCTGAACCGCGAGCTCTTCGTTCTGACGGGCGTCGATCCGCTTTTTCAGATCGCGGCGCCACGACTCGAAGTGATCGATCCACGCCTCGAGCGTGTACTCATGGCGCCCGAAGTGATCGACGCTGAAGGTCGCTGCCCAGCGGTCGTTGACCAGCGGTTGCATCGCTGTTTCGATCCAGCCACTCTCACCCGCGCGACGGTGCAGCAGGATGGCGCCAAGCGCATCGTGTCCGTCGGTGAAGATGTCGGCCTCGACGCGAACCGACTCGCCAACGACGCGCTTGATCGGGAAGCGTCCCGCATCGATCTCCGGCGTCACATTCTCGATGACAACACGTCTTCTTCCATCGTGAACATCCATTGTGAAACGACGTCTCCTCGCGTGTGGGCATGCACTGCAACGGCTCACCAGGCAGGTGTGCCATTGTATGAGGTATCGACGGCGAAGCCGAAATCAGCGGTGCGAGGATCGTGCCGCGGGGGGAGAGGCGAGGGGGGGAGAGCCGAGAGGCGAGGGGGGGAGAGGCGAGAGACGAGAGACGAGAGGCGAGAGACGAGAGCGAGACCACGAGATGGCGTCGACGAAGTGAGTCCTCTGCTATCTGCTCTCTGCTATCTGCTCTCTGCTTCTGCTATCTGCTCTCTGCTATCTGCTTCTGCTATCTGCTTCTGCTCCAGCTCTCGCCCCTCGCCTCTCGTCCCTCGCCCCTCGCCTCTCGCCTCTCGTCCCTCGTCTCTCTCCGCTCCAGCCTCTAGCCTCTAGCCTCTACCCCCCGCGCCCGCCTCTATCTGCGATAATGACCCACCCATGCAGACCGAGCGACTCGTCGATCTGAGCTGCGACCTGGGGGAGGCCGTCGATGCCGATCACGACCTCATCGAGGAGCAGCTCTGGCCGTTGATCACCTCGGCCAACGTCGCATGCGGCGGCCACACCGGCGATCCGGGATCGATGGAACGGGCGGTCGAGCGGGCGCAGAACCATTCCGTTCTGCTCGGCGCGCACCCCTCGTTCCCCGACCGCGAAAATTTCGGCCGCCGATCGATGTCGATCTCGCCTGCGCTGCTTCATGATTCGCTGCTCGAGCAGCTCCTGACGCTGGCGGCGATCGCCGCAGGCTTCGGGGTTCACCTCACCCATGTGAAACCGCACGGAGCGCTCTACAACGATGCGTATCATGATGCCGAGCTCGCCGGAACGATCGTCGCAGCGGTTCGATCATTCGATCCTGCTGCGGCGATTGTCGCGTCGCCGCGTTCCCTCCTCCATGAGGCCGCGCAGAATGAGGGAATGGCGGTGGTCGCCGAGGCATTCGCCGACCGGCGCTACCGGGCGGACGGGTCCCTGGTGCCTCGCTCGGAGGCGAACGCCCTTCTGCTCGCCGTCCGCGAGGCGGCCGATCAGGCGCTCTCGCTCGCCAGCTCACGCCTCGTCGCCGCGGACACCGGAGTCCCTCTCGAGGTTCGCTTCCACACCCTCTGCATTCATGGCGACATGCCGGACGCCGTGGCGCGCCTCACGGCGATCCGCGCGCGCCTTTCCAACGCCGGCTTCGGCTTCACTCACCTCGCGCGCCAGCCGGGCTGACCCGCAAACATTCCTCTGCACCTCGTAGGGACGAAGCATTTGCGCGAGGGAAAAATCCGCGGGCTTGCCACGCCGCAACGCAGCGCAATAGCTTCGTCCGGGTGCTTGCCATGATCTATCCAACCCCCGCAGGGGAGAGCGGGCGTCCCGCGCCCGCCCCCGTATCACCCGCGACGCTCTAACCCACCGTCCCGCAAACATCACCGTGCTCCTCGTAGGGACGAAGCATTTGCGCGAGGGACAAACCCGAGGGCTTGTCACGCCGCAACGCAGCGCAATAGCTTCGTCCGGGTGCTTGCCATGA
>DATKDP010000143.1:0-28929 GCA_035546335.1 Thermoanaerobaculia bacterium
GCTGCGTCCCTACGAGGAACCCGCGCAGCCGGAGGACCCCGGAGGCGATCGGAACGAGCGTCCTCGCCGTGTCATACTCTCGCCGATGACTGCCGAGCAGATGGATGCGATCATTCGCCGGGCGCTCGACGAGGATCTTCCCGACATCACGACCGATTCGATCTTCGGCCCGGAGGAGCGAGGATCGGCGCACTTCATCGCCAAGCAGCGCGGCGTCATTGCGGGTCTCGCAGTCGCAGCGCGGGTGTTCGAGCACCTCGATCCAAACGCGCGCTTCCACCCACTCGTCAGCGAAGGAGACCACGTCGAGCCCGGCACGCGCATCGCCGATCTCGAGGCGACCGTCCGCGCTCTCCTCTCCGGGGAACGGACGGCGCTCAACATGATGCAGAGGGCCTCAGGAATCGCCACGGCGACGCGCCATTACGCCGGCGCAGTGGCAGGCACCCGCGCGAAGATCCTCGACACGCGAAAGACGGCGCCCGGCCTTCGCCCCCTCGACAAGGAGGCGGTCGCTGCGGGCGGGGGTGAGAACCATCGTTTCGGACTCTTCGACATGATTCTCCTCAAGAACAATCACATCGATCGCGCCGGATCGATTCACGGGGCCGCCCTGCGCGCCCGTCGCGCCTCGATGGGACGCCCGATCATGATCGAGGTGCGTGATCTCGTCGAGCTCGAACAGGCCCTCGAGGAAGCGCCCGACTTCGTTCTCCTCGACAACATGTCGATCGAGATGATGACCGAGGCGGTGCGGCGAACCGCGGGACGCACCGTTCTCGAGGCGTCCGGCGGAATCTCCCTGGAAAGTGTCCGCTCCGTCGCCGAGACGGGAGTCGATCGAATCTCGATCGGCGCGCTGACGCACTCGGTCACGGCGCTCGACATCTCGATGCGGATTGTGTGAGCAGGATGACGGCAACGCGCTGCCGCTGCGGCATTCTTGCTCAGATCTGCCGGACTCCCGCGCGGGCGGGTTGAAAACCCGCCCCAGGCTTGTCCTTTCCGTCCATTTTCCTGGCAAGTTCTTTGCGCGGTGGGAATGACGTGATGGCTCACGACAGGCCTTTTTCCGTGGCGATCGTCGACGACGACCCGGCCATTCGCAGGCTGGTGCGGCTCTTCCTCCGGAGGAGCGGGTACGAGGTGCACCAGTGCTCGACGGGGGCCGAGGCGCGCGAGCTTCTCGACGACGTGCCGTGGGACCTGGCCATCCTCGACCGGCGTCTCCCGGACGCCGACGGAGCAGACATCTGTCAGGAGCTGAAGTCGAATCCGCGATACCGGAATCGTTACATCATCATGCTCACGGGTGAGGACGAGCAGAAGGACAAGGTCGAGGGGCTGGACCTCGGTGCCGACGACTACATCACCAAGCCGTTTCAACATCCCGAGCTGCTGGCGCGAATCCGCGCCGGAAAACGAATCGTCGATTTGCAGAACGAGCTGCTCGCCTCGAACAAGCGCCTCGCGCTCCTGTCGATCACCGACGGGCTGACCGGTCTCTACAATCATCGCCACTTTCAGGATGAGCTCGCGCGAGCGTGGGATGAATCGCTGCGCTACGGGCGGCCCCTCTCGCTGGCGATCATCGACATCGACTTCTTCAAGAAGATCAACGACACAAAGGGACACGCTGCCGGCGACGAGGTGCTCGTGGCCATCTCGCAGGTGTTTGCCGATTCGATCCGCGCCGCCGATCTCGCCGCGCGCTACGGCGGTGAAGAGTTCGCGGTGATGATGCCGGAGACGCGTCTCGAAGAGGGACTGCAGTTTGCGGAGAAGATCCGGCAGATGGTCGAGACCAGGCCTGTCGAAACGAGCGCCGGACCGGTGGAGGTGACGGTGAGCGTCGGGCTGGCGAGCGTGCCGCACTCACGGATTCACTCGGCTCACGAGCTGATCGAAGCAGCGGACAAGGCGCTCTATCGCGCCAAGAGGAGCGGTCGAAACCAGGTGCAGGCCGAACGGCGTCGGGATCCTCGCAGGCGCACCGCAGGCCGCGGGGAGGAGAAAGGATCGGCGCAGGCGGCGAAGCAGGAGGGGGCATGACCGCCAGGCGGAAGGTCGACTGCGCCCGGCCCGGATCTCATCGAGGTCACTGTACTGCCGTCGAGGCAAACTGCTGCATCCGGGCTCGGATCTCCTGACCGAGGTTCTCGAGGTGATGCGCGAGGCGATCGTTCTTCCTCGTTCCGTGCAGCCATCCCTCGAACACGTCCTCCAGCTCTGCAGCTTCCGTGGAGATCCGCGAGAAGCCGTAACTTCCCCCGGCTCCCTTGAGCTGGTGCGTCAGGTAGATCATCCGCTCGATCGATCGGTCCGACGGCTCGCCCGCCAGCAGGCTTCTGATCTCGTCCAGCTTCTCTTCAGCCTCGACGAGAAATTCGCGCTTCAACTGGTCCAGCTCCGGATCGGTTGCCATTCGATGGGCGACGATGCATTCCGTATGCCGGAGGTCATAGTCCCCCCGGCCCATTGCGATGGGACTCGTTGTTCGCTTTCACCCCACGCAAGAATCGGACGCTCACACAGGGGGAGAGCGGGCGTCCCGCGCCCGCCCCTGTCCCCCACACGAGACGATGCAACCTACGGCTGCACGTCCCCCAAACGGGGAGTAGGAAAACGGGGCACAGGAACGTCGAGCTGACCGCGGCGCGAGTGACGCGAATGGAGCGCCGGAGATCACCAGGACCGAATTATGATGCGCACGTGCAGCCGCTCGTCGTCCCCCGAGGCTCGATTGATTACGAAGATCCGTGGGCCATTCCCGCCGTCTGCCGGCCGATCGAGCTACGGTCGGCAATCGATGGCTCATCCCCTCGCCTGCCGACGCGCTGCGCCCTCTACCATGACGGCGCGCGCTTCTACGCCGTCTTCCACGCCGTTGACGATCACGTGACTGCGACTCATCTCGAGCACGACGCCCCTTTGTGGGAGGAAGACGTGGTGGAGCTGTTTCTCGCCCCGGGCGGGCCGGCGAACTATTTCGAGCTCGAGGTGAACCCGCTGGCGACGACCTTCGACGCCAGAGTCGACTCCCCTTCCGGCGAGCGATCGTCGATGGTCGTCGACACCGGCTGGACCTGCTCCGGCCTTTGGGCGGCGACGCGCCGTGCGATCTCGGGCGGCTCGGCGGAAAGGTGGGACACTGTGCTTTCCTTCCCTTTCACGGCGCTCATGCCGGAGCCCCCCTCTCCCGGAGCCCTCTGGCGAGGGAATCTCTACCGGATCGACCGCAGCCCCGCAGGCGACGAGTATTCCGCCTGGATGGCGACGGGCCGGAATCCGGCCGACTTTCACCTTCCCGCGTGCTTCGGGGAGATTGTCCTGGAGTAGGCAGCACCACTTCGTCCTCCTCTTTCCGGCTGATAAGATGGCCGGCATGACGCTCGAACATCGAAGCCGGGGGCGGCGAGAACGGATCGTCACGAACCGGACGACCAGTTTTGCCGAGGCAGAGAGGTGGGACCTCGACTTCTGGCAGTCGATGACACCGGAAGCGCTCCTCTCGGCGCTCGTGGCGATCCGGCGTGATGTCGAGCAAGTCGAAGAGAGCCGCCGCAGCGCTCGACCGGCGTGACCGCAGGCTCCATAGCCGCTGACGCACCCTCATCGTCATCATCCTCGACATCGGCGCGCCCTCTCCGCTCGGAGTGGGTTACGATTCGCATTCACGCAGTGGCGGACGACCGCCGCGCTGCGAGCCAAAGGAGAACCGATGCCCCGTCTCTTCCTGCTTGTGATGGCGCTTCTCGCGAGCGCACCGCTGCTCGCCGATGCAGTCTGCCCCCTTGGCGTCTGGGGCTGGCGCGGAAGCCCTCACGAGTTTCTGTTGCGCGATCAACGGCTCTTCGTCGCCGACGGTCGCGGCATCGCCGTCTACGACGTCGCGAATCCGGCGGCCATCCGTCGCACGGCGGTCGCTGTGACCGGCGCGCCTGCCCGGCGCGTGGCCGTCGGAGGAAGCTCTTTGCTCGCCCTGACCGACACCTCGCTCGAGTGGTTCCGTCTGGAAGCCGATTCCCTCCTGCCGGCCGGCAGCTCGCGTCTCAAGCAGCGCGTCGATCGAGTCGCCGCGATCGACGGCTTGTTCCTCACCGCGGGCGCGCGGCTGAGGTTGTTGTCGATCAATGGTGCGACGATGACCGAGCTCTTCTCGATCGATCTGGAGTCGGATGCAATCGATGCACTTCTCGTCGACGGAAACCTGATCTTCGTCGGCGAGAAGGAGCGCGGAGTGAATGTCTTTCGCATCGAAGGACAGACGCTCGCACCGATCTCGTCGATTCCGATCGTCGCACGCGGTCTCGCCCGTTTCGAGAGCTACCTTTACGCCGCATCGGGCGGGCTCGGGGTTTCCGTCGTCGACATCGCCGTTCCGGAATCGCCGAAGTTTCTCCGCGTGATTCAACCGGACGACATCGACTATCGCGAGGTTCTGCTGGCCGGAGACCGCCTCTTCGCCATCGATCAGCTCCGAGGCTCTCGCATCGTCTCGTTCGATCTGACCGATCCCGCCACCCCGGAAGCGACCGGCTCGTTCGACGAGCCGGTGCGGGCGTCCACTGCAGGAGCGAGCCGTCTCTACGTGTCGGGTGTGAACCACGAGCCGTTCGACTCGTTCAGTGAAACGGGGGCGGCGGTACGGGTCTTCGACGTCAGCGCATCCGAGCCGGCTCTGATCGGAGAATTTCTCGATCATGCCGGTCCCCTGACCGGCGTGGGGACGGACGGCAGTTTCGCATACCTCGCTGATCCTCCGTTCTTCCGGGTGATCGACCTCCGGATTGCGCATCAGCCGCGCGAGGTAGCACGTCTCGCGATCGACGATTCCTCCGACCGGGTGAGACTCGCAGGCACGATGGCGCTGGTCTACGGCCGCGGCAACGTCCACATGATCGACCTCGCCGATCCATTGCGGCCCCGATACCTCGGCGTCTATCGCTCGCTCGGAAGCCCTCCGAACGGCGCGGCGATGGCCGGCCCTTACCTGATCGAGGACAATCGCCCGACCGGCTTTCACGTCGTCGACATCTCCGATCCGGCGAGCCCGTTCCAGATCGGCGGACTGAAGAACGACGGCTGGGGTCAGTTCTTCGGAGTCATCGCGCGTCCGGGAGCCGCGTATGCGCTCGTCAACCGCGGAATCAAGGTGATCGATCTCTCGAATCCACACAATCCGATCTTCACGCGGATCATCGTCCTGTCGAAAATCACCGATCTCGAGATCGCTCCGGCGACCTCGACCCGCCCCGAGCTGCTCGTCGCCCTCGATGGAGCCCATCTCCGTTTCTTCTCGCTGGCTACGCTTCTCGACCCGATCGAGCTTTCGTCGATCACCATTCCCGACTCGCACGAGGTCGCCGTCGGCGGCGACATCGCATGGGTGCTGACACGCGACAGACGAATCGTCCGCATCGACTTCAGCGACCCGTTGCAACCGAGAATCACGCGGACCGACGGAGACTTCTTCGATCCGGTGCAGGTCGCCGTGTCCGGCTCGACCGTGGCCGTCGCCGATACCTGGGCCCTTCGCGTGATGAGCGATCCTCCGTCATCGACGCCGGGCACTCCCCTGCTGGAGCGTGTGGCAACCGGGGCGCGCTCGGTCGCCAGAATCCGCTGGTCGGGGTCGACGGCTCCCCTGTTCGAGATCGAGGTCGACGACGATTCGTCGTTCGCTTCGCCCGAGCGGAGCGCCACGAGCGCCCGCGAGATCTTCGTTCCTCTTCCCGCCGGCAGATACGTTCGCGTGCGCGGCCGCCACGCCTGCGCCACGGAGGCGTGGTCGAATACACTGCACCTCGAGCATGGCGGAGGCGGGATCGCATTCGTCGAGAACGGGCGGCACGTCGTCGTGAGCTCCGCCTCGGATCCCTTCGATCTGCCTCTGCCGATCCGCAATGACGGCTCGGCGGAAGCGAGTGCGAGCGTTCTCGGCGACGGCCATCAGGCGATCTCGCATCCCGCGAGCGTCACGCTGCAGGCCGGAACCTCCGGGTCGCTGCCGGTCACGATCACCCCAGCTCTCATCACCGGTGAGGGTCGGTTCACGATCGTTCTCGAGGGAGCTGAGGCGGGCGGTTCTTACGAGCTCATCGTCTCCGTGGTCTCTCCCGAGCGCCGCGAGCCGCGAATAGAGGGGGAGTCACTCCTCATCCCCGGCGTCGCTGCAACGGAAGGGGCGCATGACACGCGCTGGAAATCGAACCTCAACCTCGGCTGCCGGAGCCTCACCGGCTGCGAGATCGAGATCGGATTCATTCCGTTCGGCTCGGGGGACGAGAGCGACTGGATCGAGATCTCCCTCGCAGCACTCCAATCAGTCGTCATCGAAGACGTGATCCAGCAGCTCTTCGGCCGCGAGAGCGCGGCGGGCACGATCGAGCTTCGGATCTCTTCGGTGCTCGACATCGCCGCCAGCGGCTGGACCTACAACGACGGAGACAACGGGCGGTATGGCCAGTTGATCCCCGCCATGCTGAACGAAGCGACGGAGCCAGCGAGCCAGGGAAGTGGAATCCGCCGTCTTCTCGGCGTGTCGCACGGCGCCGCGGTACGCACCAACATCGGGCTCATCAACGGCGGCACGTCGCCGGAGATCGTGAGGCTCGTCGCGCTCGGCAACGATGGCAGCGCGCTCGGATCGAACGAGCTGCAGCTCGGGCCGCGCCAGTCCCTGCAGGCCTCCTTTGCAGCGCTGTTCGGAGGCGCCGGGATCACCGACGGAACGATCGTTCTCGATGCATCTCCGGCGGTGATCGGCTACGCGAGCCGCATCGACCAGCAGACCGGCGACGGCGTCTTTTCCTACGCAATGCGCCCAGCGGCACTCTCGGAAGAGCCCGCGCTGTCGGCACGCCGCAGCGCGTTCCTTATCGTCAGCTCGACGGGAGGAGCTGCCGGGTCGGTCTGGAGGACGTCCGTTCAGCTCTCGAACGGAGGGGATGAGACCGCCACGGTGGAGCTGACTCTCGTGCCGCTCGCCGATCCGGCACGTGCCGAATCGAAGCACATCGAGCTGGCGCCCGGTGCCTCGTTCTACTCGAGCGATCTGCTCGCGGAGATTCTTCCGCACGGCCCGCCCGAGCTCGCGGCGCTCGGCTGGCTGCGCGTCTCGAGCAGGGCTCCGCTGCTGGGGTGGGGACAGATCTACAATCAGGGGCCCGAAGGGATCTTCGGACAGTTCGTCCCGCTGCGCTCGATCAGCCCGCTGACGACGGAATCACTCGGCGGCGGAGGAAGCGCATCTTCAAAGTCCGCATCGCCGTTCCGCGGCCGACGGCCGATGATGTTTCCGCTGGAGGAGACCAGCGAGCGGAGAACGAATCTGGGACTCACGGAGGTGGGGGGAAAGGAAGCTCTCGTGCAGCTCAATGTCTACGATTCGGCGGGTGTTCTCGTCGGGATCACCGAGCGTTATCTCGCCCCCTACGTGGCGCAGCTTCTGTCGGCACCTTTCACCGAGTTGGGACTCGGCGGCGCGCGACATCTGAGGGTGGAGGTCGAGCAGCTCGCCGGCGAGGGGATCGTCGAAGCATGGGCCTCGGTGGTGGAGAACAGGACGGGAGACGCGGTGTTCATTCCGGCGGAATGAGGACGGATCGCGGGCGTCCCGCGCCCGCCCCTGTCTCACTGCACGCCAAGGTCCACGAACGACAACACGCTACATTGGACCAGCTTCGAGATCCCTCGCCTCCCCGCCCACCCACCCGCTCGGGACGACAGCACGGGAGAGCGGGCGTCCCGCGCCCGCCCCTGTCTCACTGCATGCCACAGTCCACGAATGACAACACGCTACATTGGACCTGCTTCGAGATCCCTCGCCTTCCCGCCCACCCACCCTCGGGATGACAGCAGGGGAGAGCGGGCGTCCCGCGCAATATTCCAGACATTCCCCTGGCCCCATTTGCCCCTGTTTTCGTGCAGCGCGGGAATCTCTCCGGATGTTTTTCCGATTTGTAATAACTACCGGCCTGAGATCGGTCTATAAGAAATGTGATGAATCAAGTCCCCCGTTTTCGCGCTGCGGCGCGCGCAGCGTCCATCCTTCTGCTCCTCGCCCTGACGGCAGCACCCGTTCTGAGCGGAGCCGACAAGCAGCTCTGCAATCTTCCCGCGGACGAATGCGCGAAGCAGATTCGCGATATTCTCTCGGGCGGGAAGTACCTCGGTCTCAAGCTCGAGCAGACGCGGCGCGGCCTCGTGGTCACGCGCGTGGTTCCGGACAGCGCCGCCGACCGGGCGGGGCTTCGCGCGAACGACCGCATCATCTCGGTCAACGGCACCGACTGCACCTCGGCGACGATCCGGAGCTTCAAGGAGATCATGAAGAAGCTGGAGAACAGCCGCCGGATCACCTTCACGATCGATCGCTCCGGCTTCTTCCGCATGATCGTTGCCCGGTATGATTCGCTGACCAGGGAACAGATCGAGAAGATCGTGGCGACCCACCTGGAAAAAGCGCATTCGGGTGAGAGCCCGCGGAAGTAAGGCGGAGCAGATGATCGGCGCGAAGCGAGCGAAGTTCAGGACCATCTTCGAGAACAGTCACATCTACGACCGCGCCTCGATCGTGATCCCTTTTTTCGTGATCTCCATCGCCCTCGGGGTGCTCGCCTACCGTTCCTACCACCTTTCGGTGCGAATGGAGCGGGGTCTGGACTCCCTCTCGATTCAGTATCTCGCCTACGCTGCCGAGGTGACGGCGCGGCGCGCCGATTCCACGGTCCGCAACACGATGAACGGCACACTCGAGGACTGGCACGAGATCGAGCGCGGAAATCCGAATCCCGACTTCGAATCACTGCAGCAATGGGTCGGGGACAATGACTGGATCGTTTCGGCGATCTTTCTTCCCGACTCCGATCCCGTCCACGCGATCTACTTCAGCGACCCCGAGGCGTCGAGAGACGGCGTCCGGGTGACGCAGGAATTCTTCACGCCGAACGGAACCGTTCGCTACACCTATGATCCCGCTCTGCTTCTCGATTACGCGAAACGCTCGGTGAGACAGCAGCCGATGATCGAAGAGCGCGCACGCCCGCAAGAGCGCCTTCTTCCCTCGCAGTCACAGATCGATCTGGTCGCGGCCTCGACGAATGGAGTCGCCGAGACCGTCGATGGATTCGCCGTGATGGTCGCTCTTGGGGCGCCGCTCGAGCAGTTCGCCGTCAGGGCATCGATTCGCACTGACTACATCGCATCGGGCTGGGAGAATCACCGGACGGTGAGCGTGGCATTTGCGGCGATCTCGTTCCTGCTGCTGGTGGTGGGGGCCGGATTCGCGATCCGCGGCCTGACCAGAGAGACCGAGGCGGCGAAGCTGCGCGCGGCGCTGATCGCAAACATTTCCCATGAGCTGCGTACACCACTATCGATGATTCGACTCGGCGCGGAGACTCTCAAGCGAAGCGAGCGGCTGGCGGAGAACGAGCGGAACGATCTTCAGGAATCGATCCTTCGCGAGGTCATTCACCTGAATCATCTCGTCGAGAACGTCCTCGACGTGGCGCGCCTCCAGAAGAGCACTCGCCCGCTCGCCTTCACGCCGGTGCGGCCCGCGGAGCTGGTGCGCACACTGCTGACGACCTATCGCTCGTGGATCGAGAACCGGGGGTTCACCCTGGAAGCGGACATCGACGAGAGCATCGAGGAGCAGATGTGGGATCGCGACGGCGTCTCGCGCGCTCTCCTGAATCTCATCGACAACGCGATCAAGTATTCGTCGAGCGATCCGCGGCTCCACGTCTCACTCACACAGCGGGAACATGCGGTCGAGATCTCCGTCACGGATCACGGGATCGGAGTGTCGGGACGCGAGATTCAGCGAATCTTCGAGCCCTATTTTCGCGCGACGTTCTCCGACACGGAGACGCGGCGCGGCGCCGGCCTCGGATTGACGCTGGTTCATCAGATCATGCGCTCGCACGGCGGCCGCGTCGATGTCGACTCGCTCCCGGGCTCGGGCTCGACATTCAAGCTGTCGTTTCCGCGAGCGAAGAGAGTGCAAGGAACGGAACCTGCCTCGGCCTGGATCAGGCGCGAGGAGCCGCGAGGAGGAATCGTATGAGCAAGATCCTGATCGTCGAGGACGACGCCGGGCTGCGCCAGGGGCTGGAGATCAATCTCCGCCTCGAGGGACATGACACCGTACAGGCCATCGACGGTGACGAGGCGATACGGATGTTCCACGCGCATTCGCCCAATCTCGTACTGCTCGACCTGATGCTGCCGAAGAAAAGCGGCTTCGAGGTGCTCGACCACATCCGCTCGAGCTCGCGCACTCCCGTGATCCTGCTCACCGCACGCGGCCAGGAGACCGACAAGGTCCGCGGGCTGCGGGGTGGAGCCGATGATTACGTCACCAAGCCGTTCGGGCTGCAGGAGCTCTTCGCCCGCATCGATGCGGTGATGCGGAGAAGCGAAGCGATGGCGAAGGGATCACAGGAGGTCTGCGAGGACAACCTGATCCGCCTCGATCCGAGCACGCGCGAAGCGGAAGCAAATCACAAGAAGCTGCAGCTTTCGCCGAAGGAGTTCGACCTGTTGATGTATCTGTTCAGGAATCGCGAGCGCGTCGTGCCGCGCGACGAGCTTCTCTCGCGCGTCTGGAACTATCGGGTCGATCTCAACCTCAACAGCCGTACCGTCGACACGCACGTCACACGGCTGCGGCGAAAGCTCCAGCAGGCTGTAGGAAACGACGCGGCCGTGATCGTCGCCGTGGCCAAGATCGGTTACCGCTACCTCGGCAGCGCCGCGGCGTGACCGCGGACTTGTCGGACGTCTCGGACGTCGGACTTGTCGGACTCGTCGGACTTGTGGGCGTTCTGCTTTCTGATTTCTGCTTTACTCTGTCGTGACCGATGCGCATCGCGATTCTCACGACGCTCGCACTCATCGCCTTCGCCGCGAACTCGATTCTCTGCCGTCTGGCGCTCGACGGCGAGACGATCGATCCTGCCACCTTCACCAGCATCCGCCTTCTCTCCGGCGCGCTCGCCCTCCTTCTCATCCTCGGCCTGAGACGGCAGTCGATCGAAGGGAACTGGGGCTCGGCTCTCGCGCTGACGTTCTATGCACTTCCGTTCTCCTTCGCCTATGTCACTCTCGCGGCCGGTACCGGCGCGCTGATTCTCTTCGCCTCCGTGCAGATCACGATGATCGCTGCAGGCCTCGTCGCCGGCGAGCGCCTCGCGAGTCATCAGTGGGTCGGCATCGCGATCGCCTTCGGCGGCCTCGTATGGCTCGTCTCTCCCGGACTGCGCGCTCCCTCCCCGGCTGGCTCCGCCCTCATGGCGATCGCAGGCATTGCCTGGGGCTTCTACTCGCTACGCGGCCGAGGATCGGGGCAGGCGATCGCCGCAACGGGGGGGAACTTTCTACGGACGGCGCCATTCGCGATCCTCCTCGTCATCGCGTTCCTTCCCACGATTCACATCACCCCGCGCGGGATCGCTCTGGCCGTGATCTCGGGGGCGATCGCGTCGGCACTCGGTTACGTGATCTGGTACAGCGCTCTGCCGCACCTTTCGGCAACAGGCGCAGCCACGGTGCAACTCTCCGTCCCCCTCCTCGCCGCCGCCGGGGGTGTGGTCCTTCTCAGTGAGCCGTTGACGCCGAGGCTCATCGTCGCTGCGGGACTGATTCTGGGAGGGCTGGCCCTCGAGAAGGCGGAAGGCAATAGCAGATAGCAGATGGCAGATGGTGGATGGTGGATGGTGGATGGTGGATGGTGGATGGTGGATGGCACCCCGGAAGGGTGAATGGAAGGAGTCCCCGAACGCGTCGCTACCCGTCATCCTGCGCGTCACACGCCGAACTCGTCGCGGATGCTGTGTCGGACCATCGCAAGCCCCAACGTTCTACGCGACGCATCCGCGACAAAGTTCGGCCACTCGGTGCGACAAAGTTCGGCCACACCGGACGCAGCCACTAACGGCGAATTGCGCGGACGCGTCCAGAACGTTCTTCGCAGAGCAGAGTCACCGTGTAGTTCCCGGTTTCGCCTTCATCGAAACTGTTGGCGATGATCACCCAGGTGCCGGTCGCGTTCAGCGTGAACGTCATCTCCGCATCCGTTCCTCCGGCGCTATCGTCGTCCTGCGCCACGACCTGTCCGCTCGGGTCGAGCAGGAAGAGGTAGGAGTCGATGACTGCCGATCGCATCCGGATCGTGACGCGCGTTCCAGCGATTCCGGTAAACTCGAATACATCGTAGAACGAGCCATCGGGAAGCGTGCAGTCGGGGTCGGCGAGAGCTCCGGTGCGCGTCACCGAGCAGGTGATGGACTCAGGAATCGGCTCGCAAGCAGGAACGCCGCACCCCCTGAGACTGAGCAGGTAGGCGCCGAACTCGTCGCCATCGAATGAATTCGCGGCGATGAGCCAGGTTCCCGAGATGTCGAGAGCGAACGTGATGCGTGAGTTGGTCCCACCCGCGCTGTCGTCATCCACCGCAACGACGGCTAAATTCGGATCGAGTAGAACGAGAAACGTGTCGAAATCGGACGAGGTCATCTCGATCGTCACCACTTCGCCGGCCGTTCCCTCGAACTGGTAGAAGTCGACGTAGCTGCCATCCTCGAGCCGGCAGTCGGCCGTCGTCAGCGCTCCGGGAACGACGGTCGCCTCCTCTGTGCAGGCGATCGTGTCGATGTGATCACAGAGGTGAGCTGTCGGCTCGACGCGCATCTGCAATGCCCTGGTCAACTCCACCGTCTTGCGGATCACGGGGTTGCTCTTGTTTCCCTTCGCCGGTTTGGAAAAGGGATCGGCGGCGCGAAGCTGCGGCTGGAGGACGAAGAGGAGCAGGAGAACACTACTAAATCGAGCGAGAAGCGAGAGTGGGGAACCTTGACACGGCATTGAGCCTCCGAGGAATGGGGTTTCTTACAGGGCGAACGGGCGCAAAGCGCCGCCTGGAGGTCTGTTAAATAACACAGCGACACCGGCGAACGCAACCCATTCGCTACTTCAGAGGGAGCGTCACCCTCGCGCCGCCGAACCCGCTGGTTCGCTCGCGCGCATAGCGTGCGTCGCCGAGGTGAACTTCGAGGCCAGCGCCGGTGGTTGCCGCCTCGTACCACGGAAATCGCGCCCACGACATGAACCCGCGCGTCGAAGGATGGTTGCGCACGAGCGGCCAGAGAGACGACTTCCGATCGATCACGATGGTGCGCGACGCCAGGTCCAGTCGCCGCTCTCGCAGGTGATAGACGCCATGACGATAGGCCTCCGGCGTTTCCACGACCACGTCCCATTCGAAGGGGTCGACCGGATGTGGCGCCACCATGACCCGCATCGCCCGGATGTCGCGGTGCGCGAGAGCGATCTGCACGTTGGCCAAAGCCGCACTGTGGAGCGAGATCCGCAGAAGAATGTACGCCAGGGCGAGAACGAGTGCCACGGTGACCGCGACGCTCTTCGACCACTCGTCCCGGGCAAGGGGATGCCAGAGGAGTGCGGCGAGCAGGAGCAACGCGATGAGAACGACGAGCAGGAGGTATTCGCTCGAGCGTCCGGCCACGACGAGCAGAATGATCGTCGTGATCCCGCCCCAGGAAACGAGCAGGGCCGCCGAGGGACGCCGGCCGGCCAGCCACGCTCCGCCGAGAATCACCCAGAGCCATGGATCCATGATGAAAACCGAGTCGCCGTAGTACCACGTCTCACGGAAGGGCATCAGCCAGCGCATGCCGTAGTTGTTCAGCCAGTCGAGTGCGGGATGACTCGCGATCCCGAGGATCGCGAGAAAGAGGAGCCATCGCGGACGAGCGGCCCGCTGCTCGTCGGGTCGTACGCGGTCGAGGAGCAGCAGAATCGCCGTGAGGATCAGCGGCAGCACGACGAGGGCGAGCACGCCGTGCGTCCAGCCGCGGCGAAATCCGATCGCGAAGTCGGGGCTGATCGCGTAGCTGAAAAGGTCGACATCGGGAAGATTCGCTCCGACGACGAGGGCAGCCGGGCCGAAACGCGAGGTCCGCCCGAGAGGAGTCGCTGCGATATTGGCTCCGAGCAGTGTGTGCGTCAGTGGATCCATCGCGGCAGATCGTAGCAGAGGGTGGCTGGTACTCCGTCATCCTCGCCCAGGATGACCGAACGCGCTCCGGATGACGCGCACTCACTCAACGCCGAATCGCGCGCGGGCGGACGCTCACCACGGTCACACTCGCGGCGTCGCTGTCGGCGCTGCCACATGCATTGACCACGCGGACCCAGAAGCTCGTCGACGAAGTCAGCGAGGGAGTCGCGAGAAACGACGAGTTGGGCCCGAGGGGACGAGTCGTGTCACCGGTTGCTCCCTCGAACCACTGAAACGTCAAGGGAGAGGTCCCGGCCACACCGAGGCTGAGAAATGCCTGCCGCCCGGAGGCGACGGTCGCAGGTTGCGGCGGGGCGGTGATGGACGCCGGCTGGCATGCTGGTCCGACATTCACGACCACGGTCCGGCTGTTCTCCTGTCCGCAGGCATTCGAGACCCGAGCCCAGTAGCTCGTCGACGCATTCAGCGGGCCGGTGTCGAAGAATGCCGAGTTGTCACCCACTGGACGTGACGTGTCGCCCGCGGCTCCTTCGAACCATGCGTACGTGAGACCTGTCCCTGTCGCGACGACGGAAAGAAGGGCGCTGGCACCTGCGGCGATCGAAGCATCCGACGGCTCGGCGGTGATCTGCGGCGGTGTACATTGCGGAACGACGGTGATCGTCGCCGTACTGCTGTTGATCGCGCCGCAGTTGTTCTGGACTCTCACCCAGAAGCTCGTGGTCGCCGTGAGAATGGGAGTCACGAACTGCGAGCCGCTGCCGACCGGCGTCGACGTGTTACCTGAAAGTCCCTGGAACCACGTCAGTGTCCGGGGAGCAGTGCCTGAAGCCGTCGCGCTGAGGGTCGCGGTCTGGCCGGCAGTAATCGTCTGATTCGCAGGTTGCGCCGTGATCGAAGGAGGGGTGCAGACTGTCACCGTCGCGGTCTGGCTGTCGGTGCTGCCGCACGCATTCGTCAAGCGGACCCAGAAGCTCGTGCTGGAGGTGAGAGGGCCGGTCTCGAACGACGCTGCATTGCCACCGACCGGATTGCTGGTGTCAGGTCTCACTCCTCGGAACCACTGGAACGTGATCGCCGTGGCGGAGGTTGCACTGACGGTCAGGGTTCTGCTCTGACCGCTGGTGATGGTCGCGCTCTGTGGTTGCGAGGTGATCGCAGGATTCGGGCAGGCTGTGGTGACGGTGATGGTCGCGTCATTGCTGTCGACCGTCCCGCAGCTGTTCGACACCCGCACCCAGAACGTCGTCGTCGCCGTGAGCGTGCCCGTGTTGAATGACGAGGCGTTAGTGCCGACTGGATTGCTCGTGTCCGGCTTCGCACCACGGAACCACTGGAACGAGGGAGTCGTTCCGGTGACGGAAACACTGAGACTGGCAGAGCTTCCGCTCTCGATGGTCTGGCTTTGAGGATGGGTCGTGATCGCAGGCGACGTGCAGGCAGGACCGCTCCCGAAGAGCGTCCGCACCCCATCGCGATCCCACGCCTGAAGATTCCCGTTGAGTCCGGAGATCACGCTCGAGTTCATGATCGCCGAGCCCGAGCAGGGAAGCGGGTCGGCGCAGGCATTCTGGTCATTCGCCGTTCTGTTCGAATGACGAAAACCGAGCGTGTGGCCCAGCTCGTGTGTCATCACCGTGTTGAACCGCTCCTGCCCGAACGCGCTGCCGACTCCATCCTGAATGACGATGTCGGCGCCGCTGATGGTCGTGAAACTCTCTCCGCCAAAGGTGTGTGAGCCACCGGTGCCGCCGATGAATGCCACGGCCACCGTTCCGGACCCGGTGAAGGTTCCACTGATGTCGTTTCCGGGATCGTTGGCGATGACTCGATCCTCGCCATCGAACGGGTCCTTGATGGAAGCCGCGGCCGGTGTTCCGCTCTTCGAGTAGGTCACATTCGAGCCGGCATCACTCGTCCAGGAGCTCGTTCCCTTCGTCACCGCGGCATCGCTGTCCAGGCCGGTCTGGTTTCCGGCCAGCCGCCACCCAACCGACGTAATCGCCCTGCGAGCCGGTTGTCCTCCCAGTAGCAGGCAGTATTGCGTTCCGGTGAACGCAGTGGCGATGACGTCTGCCGAAGCGCTGGGCGGCTGCATCATCGTCACTGAATCGGCAGGAGCCCAATAGTCGTCGGGCCATGGAAACCCGTTCGCTCTGGCGCGAACGAACTCGAGGAACGGGCGGGCAAGACGGAGGTGCTCGCGGTGCTCGGCGCCCGCACGATCCCAGCCGGCGATCGCCTCGCGATCGCGCACCAGAAGCTCTCGTCCCTGCGTGTCGAAGCCGAGATCGAAGCGCCCCAGCGCGAGATCAAGCGTGGTCCATTCGCCCTTCTGATTGTGGTGCAGAAAGACGAGCGAGCGCTGGCCGGGCGTGTACTCCGGCGTCCCTGTTGCGATGAGCCAGCGATCTCCGACGACTCCTCCCCAGTGGACGATTCGAACCACGCCGCTCCCTGCACTTCCTTTGATAGTCTCCTCGACGGCCAGATCGGTCACCGTCTCGATCAGACCGTTCGCGTCGAGTCTCGGCCAGACGGAAACGACGGTCCCGAGGACGATGGAATCCGCCCTTTGGACGAGCTCTGAATCCGGAGGCACCACGAATGTCGCACCGAGGATCGGAAGTGGAAAAAGTGCGGCCGCGAACGCAAGCGCCTGTTTCACCATGGGTTGAATAGTCAAGGCTGCGGAGAATCATACCGCGGAGGGGGCCATCGCCGACCACCGGAAGCCTACATGTCGAAGCGGGGCGCGAGACGCCAGCACTCCCTCATGTGTGCACCACGGGCGGGCGCGGGACGCCCGCTCTCCCGTGCGGACCCGACCTCACCGCCGCACGGCGCGCGAGCGCGTTTCCGCCACGCGGAGGGTCGCCGTGATGCTTTCGGTGTTCCCGCAGCTGTTCGTCAGGCGAACCCAATAGCTGGTCGTCGTCGCGACCGGCCCGGTATTGAACGAGGCGGAGTTGCCTCCGACCGGATTGCTGGTGTCGAGCCTCGGGCCCCTGAACCATTGGAACGTGATCGGCGTCGGCGAGGTTGCGCTGACCGTCAGCGTGCTGATCTCACCGCTCGCGATCCTGGCACTCTGCGGCTGTGCAGTGATCACCGGCAGGGGGCACACCGGGCCGCTTCCGAACAGCGTCTGGACCCCGTCGCGATCCCACGCCTGGAGGTTTCCATTGAGTCCGGAGATCAGGCTCGAATTCATGATCGCCGTGCTCGAACAGGGGAGCGGATCCACGCAGGCAGCCTGGTCATTCGCCGATCTGTTCGAATGACGGAAGCCGAGCGTGTGGCCCAGCTCGTGAGTCATCGCGGTATCGAAGAAGTTCTGCCCGACCGCCGCGCCGACTCCGTCCTGGACGACGATGTCGGCACCGGGGATCGTGATGAACGTCTCACCACTGAAATTGTGCATGCCCTGGACGCCGATGAAGGCGATGGCCACCGTGCCCGATCCGGTGAAGCTGCCGGCGATGTCGTTTCCTGGATCATTGGCAATGATTCGATCCTCGCCATCGAAAGGGTCGTTGAGCGAGCCGGAAGCCGGCGTCGCGCTCTTCGAATAGTTCACGTTGGAGCCAGGGTCATCGGTCCAGGCACTGGTTCCCTTCGTGACCGCGGCATCGCTGTTCAGACCCGTCTGATTCCCCGCCAGACGCCAGGCGACCGACGTGTTCGTCCTGCGCGCCGCCTGACCTCCGAGGAGCAGGCAGTACTGTGTTGCGGTGAATGCGGCGGCGACCACACCGTCCGAGGTGGTCGAGGGCGTTTCCGTGGAGCCCGGATCAGCGGGCGCCCAGTAGTCGAGGGTCGGAGTCCCGCCGTGCGCCTCGGCGCGCACGAACGCGAGGAAGGGCTCGGCGAGCCGCAGCCGCTCGATATGGCGCACGCCATCGCGATCCCAACCGGCGATGGCCTCGCCGTCGCGAACGAGCAGCTCCTTTCCTCGCGAGTCGAATCCGAGATCGAATTTGCCGAGCGCCAGATCGAGCGTGGTCCATCGCCCTTTGGCGTCGCGCTGGAGAAAGGCGAGCACGCGCCGGCCGGGCGTGTACCGCGGCGTCCCGGTCGCTATCAGCCAGCGATCACCGATGGTTCCTCCCCAGTGGATGATCCGGATGTTCCCGTCGACGGCTCCCTTGATGGTCTCGTCGACGGCGAGCTCGGTCACCGTCTCGATCAGGCCGTTCGCGTCGAGTCTCGGCCAGGCGGAAACGACGGTCGCGAGCACGATGGCTTCAGCTTTCTGAACGAGCTCGAAATCGGGTGGCACCACGAACGTCGCACCATCGATCGAGAGTGGTGCTGCCAGAAGTGCTGCCGCAAGTGCGAGTGCCCGTCGTGCAGATTGCATCGGTCGAAGGGTGGAACCGCCTATCGCTCGGCAGAATTATATCTCAGTCTTCTCGTTCGCCACGGTGCAGCACGTCTGCGACGAGATCGACGAATGCGAACGGATCGATCGGCTTCGCCACCCACGCGGCGAGTCTCTCGCTTCCGCGCGCATCCTTCGGCCGTGGGAATGCCGAAAGGGCAACGATCGGTATACGCACGTGATCGGCTTCCCCGAGGTGCTCGATCAGGCTGAAGCCATCGACACCGGGCATCGCGATGTCGGTGACGATCAGATCCGGTTTCCTCTCGAGGATTCGATCGATCGCCGACGCCACCGAGCCAGCGGTGCGGACCGTCGCTCCCGCCTCGGTGAGCACGGTCCTGATCAGCTCCCGCCCATCCTCCTCGTCGTCGACGACGAGCAAGTCGCAAGACGACAGAAGGCGCGGGGCGGACGCTCGCTCGCGCCGCTCTGCAGCCTTGCCGGCGGATGCTGCACCGTCGACCGGAATCGAGACTTCGAAGGTCGACCCGCGGCCCCGTCCTGCGCTTTCCGCGCGAACTGAGCCGCCATGCGCCTCGGCGATGTAACGGACGATCGACAGGCCGAGTCCGAGGCCTCCGTGGACTCTCGTGCCGGGATTCTCCGCCTGCCGGAACGGCTCGAAGATGTAGGGAAGAAACTCCGGGTCGATCCCCTCTCCTGTGTCGCGGACGGTGATTCGAAGGAGGTTTCCATCAATCGTTCCCAGCAATTCGATTCTCCCACCGGAAGGGGTGAATTTCACCGCATTCGAAAGGAGGTTCCAGACGACCTGTTGCAGCCGGGTCGAGTCGAGCCGTGCCGGTCCGAGATCATCGTCCAGATCGACGACGATCTCGTTGCCTCGCGCTGCTGCCGCGGGTCGAACGGATTCCACCGCCGAGCGAAGGATCGACGGGACGTCCACGTTCTCGATTTTGAGGTGGAGCTTGCCCGACATGATCCGCGAGACGTCGAGAACGTCGTCGATCAGCTGCGTCTGAAGGGCGGCATTCCGGGCAATTGATTCGACTCCTTCGCGGAAGCTCGGATGATCGACGGGAAGGGTGGGGAGGAGTGCGGCCCAACCGAGGATCGAGGTCATCGGAGTCCGCAACTCGTGGGAGAGCGTCATGAGAAATGCGTCTTTGGCGCGATTCGCCATCTGAGCGGCGAGGTACGATGACTCTGCCGCGCGGCGCTGCTGTTCCGCGCGAAAGCGAGCCTGCTGCTGCTCGAAGAGCGATTGGCGAGTCTCCTCCGCCAGTTTCCGCTCCGTGGCATCGCGCGTCACTTTCGCGAAGCCCAGCAGATTCCCGCGATCATCCCGGATCGCAGTGAGCACCACGCTCGCCCAGAAGCGGCTGCCGTCTTTCCGCAGGCGCCATCCTTCGTCTTCGAATCGCCCCTCGCGCGACGCGATCTCGAGCTCATTGACCGCCAGATGCCGCTGTTCTTCCGGATAGAACAGTGAGAAGTGCCTGCCCATTATCTCTTCCGGGGCATACCCCTTGATGCGCTGGGCACCGAGATTCCACGTTGCGACTCTCCCCTCCGGATCGAGCATGAAGATGGCGTAGTCCTGCACCGAATCGACGAGTAGACGGAACATCTCCTCGCTCCGCCGCAGCTGCTGCTCCGCGCTCTGCCGAGCTGTCAGGTCGCGCGTGATCTTCGCGAAGCCGCGCACCTCACCATCCGGTTGCCTCAGTACGGTGATGATCGTGTTCGCCCAGAAGCGTGCTCCATCCTTGCGGACACGCCATCCTTCGTCCTCCACCCGCCCGTCGCGCCGGGCGGTCACCAGCTCCATTTCGGGCTTCCCCGCGGCTTGATCCTCGGGCGGATAGAAGAGTGAGAAATGGCTCCCGAGCGCTTCGTCCGCGGAGTACCCCATGATCCGGGTCGCGCCGTTGTTCCAGGAGCGAATCACCCCCGTCCGAGAAAGGAGGAAGATCGCGTAATCCTCGACTGCTTCGATGAGGAGACTCAGCTCCTCCGCCTGACCGGCGATGTTGCTCGTTTTCGTCATGCGGGTACCGGCCTGAAGTGACCGCAGGACGCGCGTTGCAAGTCTCAGACCCGAAAGGGACATGGCCGGGGTCGTGCCGCGCAGCGTGGTCACATCGTCCCGACCCGCGCAGCGTGGGGGTCGTGCGTCCTCGCACGATCGCGATGGCGTCCTCGCCATCGCTGGCAGGCTTGGTCTCATCGTCCCGACTCGCGAGGGGCGGCGAGGACGCCCGACCCCCTCAGGGACGCCATCGCGATGTCAGACTCGGGCGGTCGTGCGGCCGAGAAGCCTCCGCAGAAAGTGCGCGGTCGCTCCCTGCTTCGTCGCAGCGACCTCTTCCGGCGTTCCTGTGGCGACGATCCCTCCACCGCCGTCGCCCCCTTCCGGTCCCAGATCGATGATCCAGTCGGCGGTTTTGACCACGTCGAGGTTGTGCTCGATGACCACGACGGTGTTGCCGCGCTCGACGAGCCCGTGCATCAGTTGAAGCAGCCTGGCGACGTCGTCGAAGTGCAGTCCGGTCGTCGGCTCATCGAGAATGTAGAGCGTCCTCCCCGTGGCGCGCTTCGCGAGCTCACGAGCCAGCTTCACGCGCTGTGCTTCACCACCGGAGAGGGTGGTCGCCGGCTGCCCCAGCCGGATGTAACCGAGCCCCACCTCATCGAGTGTTCGAAGGATGTTCGAGATTTTCGGGATGTTTCGAAAGGCCTCGTACGCCTGCTCGACGGTCATGTCGAGAATGTCCGAGATCGACCACCCCTTCCAGGTCACCTGCAGCGTCTCGCGGTTGTAGCGTTTCCCGCCGCAGACGTCGCAGCCGACGTAGATGTCGGGCAGAAAGTGCATCTCGATCTTGATCTGTCCCTCGCCGCGACACGCTTCACACCGCCCTCCCTTCACGTTGAACGAGAACCTTCCCGGGCCATAGCCGCGTACGCGCGCCTCGGTGGTCTGCGACATGAGGCTGCGAATCTCGGTGAAGAGCTGCGTATAGGTGGCGGGATTCGATCGCGGCGTCCGGCCGATCGGCGATTGATCGATGTCGATCACTTTGTCGATCTGATCGAGCCCTTCGATCCGATCGTGCTCGCCCGGCATGTCGGTGCTGTCGTAGAAATGGCGTGAGACCGCCCGGTAGAGGATGTCGTTGATCAGGGTCGATTTGCCGGAGCCCGACACGCCCGTCACGGCAACGAAGAGCCCGAGGGGAATCGCGACGTCGAGATCGCGGAGATTGTTCGCTCGCGCGCCGACGATCCTGATCTCTCCTTCCGCGCGCGCGCGGCGCTTCCGGGGAACATCGATCTTCAGATCGCCTCTCAGATATCTGCCCGTCAACGACCGCTCGTATTTCGGAATCTGCTCAACGCTTCCTTCGGCGACGATCTCCCCTCCATGGATGCCGGCCCGAGGCCCAAGATCGATGACGTGATCGGCCGCCGCGATCGTCTCCTCATCGTGCTCGACGACGATCACGGTGTTGCCGAGCTCGCGGAGGCTGAGAAGGGAGTCGATGAGCCGGCGGTTGTCTCGCTGATGGAGCCCGATGGATGGCTCGTCGAGGACATAGAGCACGCCCATCAGCTTCGATCCGATCTGCGTGGCGAGACGGATACGCTGGCCTTCGCCGCCGGAGAGCGTCGCCGCGGCGCGGTCGAGCGAAAGATAGCCGACGCCGACGGCATTCAGAAATCCGAGGCGGTCGCGGATCTCCTTGAGAATTTTTCCGGCAATCGCTTCGTCGCGTCCACCGAGGCGAACCGAGGTGAAGAATCGCTGCGCCTCCTCGAGCTGCATCGCCACGATCCGATCGACCGTCAGCTCGGCGAACGTGACGCTGAGCGCTTCCGGCTTGAGCCGCCGCCCGTGGCAATCGGGACACTTTCTGGCCGACATGTACTTCTCGATCTCCTCGCGCATGTCGTCGGATTCCGACTCACGGTAGCGGCGCTCCAGCATCGGGACCAGCCCCTCGAACTGTCCCGTCCAGTGATAGGCGCTCTCGCTCCCCTTGAACTCGAAGCGGATCTTCTCATCCGTTCCGTGAAGGATGATCTGGCGCGCTGCTTCCGGCAGCTTCTTCCAGGGCGTATCGAGATCGAAGTCGAAATGCCTGGCGAGCTGCGCGAGCTGCCGCGTGCGCCAGTTCTCCGCTCCTTCGCGCCAGATGGCGATCGCTCCCTCTTCGATCGAGCGATCGGCGCTTCGGATCAGCTTGTCTGGATCGACCTCCAGCAGCGAGCCGAGCCCGGAGCATCGCGAGCAGGCTCCGTAGGGAGAGTTGAAGGAGAAAAGGCGCGGCGCGAGCTCGCCGATCGAGATCCCGCAATCGGGGCAGGCGTAATTCTGCGAAAGCAGCTCTTCGCGAGCTGCCGATCCAGCGTCGTGATAAAGGATCCTGACCAGACCCTTCGACACGCGCGTGGCCACCTCCAGGGAGTCGGCCAAACGCTGGGCGACATCGGCCTTGATCACGATCCGGTCGATCACCACATCAATGGTGTGTTTCTTCTGCTTGTCGAGCGCCGGAGGATCCGCGAGCTCGATCATCTCCCCGTCGACGATCGCGCGAGTGAAGCCCTCTTTCACCATCTGGAGCATCTGCTTCCGGTACTCCCCCTTCTTGCCGCGGATGTAGGGGGCGAGGATGGTGAGTCTCGTTCCTTCCGGATTCCGCAGAAGCCGGTCGACCATCTGCTGAATCGTCTGCGGCCGGATCTCCTGACCGCATTGCACGCAGTGCGGGACGCCGACCGACGCGAAGAGCAGCCGGAGATAGTCGTAGATCTCGGTGACCGTGCCGACGGTCGATCGCGGGTTCTTCGAAGTCGTCCGCTGTTCGATGGAGATCGCGGGCGAGAGCCCTTCGATGGAGTCGACGTCCGGCTTCTCCATCTGCTCGAGAAACTGGCGCGCATACGCCGAGAGGGACTCGACATAGCGGCGCTGCCCCTCGGCGAAGATCGTATCGAAGGCGAGCGACGACTTTCCCGAGCCGCTCACACCGGTGATGACGACGAACTTGTTGCGCGGAATGACGACGTCGATGTTCTTGAGATTGTGCTCGCGGGCACCGCGAATGATGATCGAGTCCATGGAGTCTCCGGCCGATCCTAACAGAGGGTCCGACGAAGGCATTTCGCTCCGGGAACGTGCACGCGCCATCCGGAAATGAATATCACAAGGAGCCTGAAACGCGGTGTTTTCTACTCCGTGTAGAGCGAGCGCTGAATCGTAGAAGCGCATGGTGTGCTCCTCGTAGGGGCGAAGCATTTGCGCGAGGGACAACGCCGAGGGCTTGCAACGGCCGCGACGCAGCGCACTTCGCGACCGTGACATTTCTCGTAGGGGCGAAGCATTTGCGCGCCGGCCGCGGCGACAGGCTCGCGTGACTGGAGCGAAGCGCAATGGCTTCGCCCGGGTGCTTGCCAGGCCGTGGCATTCTCGTTGGGCGCCGCCGGGAACCAAACCCATCCATCACCCGCCCGACCCCTCCCGGCCACGACGGTGAAAATGTTGGCCGCGACACTTTTTTCAAAAAACTTCCGGCGAGGGGGTAGGGTTTTTCGCTCTCAGGACTCTCCTGCACAGGAGGGACCCATGCCGGACCATCGTCAGGAGCCATCGCCACGGAATGTCGCCCAGGAACGAAGCCCTCGCGGGAGATCGCGTCGCCGCCGCCGCGGGAAAGCCGCCCTTTCTGTTCGTCCTCCGCGCGAGCGGGTGATCCTCGTCGCGAGAAGCGACATCGCGGTGCGAATCGTGGCAACGCTGGGGGAGCAATACGAACTGCTCGTCTTCAACAGCCTCGATGAGCTGGCGATGTGGAGCTCCGGACTCGCTCCCAATGAGCTGTCGCTCCATCGCGAGATCGGGCAGGCACTCGCGGAATGCGGCGTCACACTCGACACCGTTTCGGATCCGCTGCGCAAATTGCTTCTCGGGCTCGCACAGCACACGCATGTTCCCTCGCTCGATGAATGGATCGGCGGCAAGAAACTGCGTCGATCGTTCTACCGGCTGTGGAGCGCCGAGATTCTGCAGCGGCCGTCGTGTTTCCTCGTCAGGGTGCGTGTTCTTCATGCAGTTCGTCTGATGACGGCGGGACAGTCGACCAGCCAGGCGGCGGCGCAGGCTGGATTCTCCTCGGCGCACCAGCTGCGGCGAAAACTCTGGCAGCAGGGAGAAACGAACGTCACGCCGCTCTTTCTCTGGCACAGCAGGAGGCCACAGCGGAGGGAGGACTCGTGAGTTGCAGGCTCGGGGCTCGAGGCTAGAGGCTGGAGGCTGGAGGCTGGAGGCTGGAAGAGACGAGAGGCGAGAGACGAGGGGCGAGAGACGAGAGAGCATCTCTCAGCGACGAGGCTCGAGACGTTGACGTAGCATCAAGCCGAGTCCCTCGTCTTGTCTCTCGTCTCTCTCTCGTCTCTCTCTCGTCTCTCTCGTCTCTCTCGTCTGTCTCGTCTCTTCGCGCCTTGAGCCTCGAGTCTCTAGCCTCCAGCCTCCAGCCTCTAGCCTCTAGCGAGCCTCCAGCCTCACCCCGTACGCCGCGGCGAGTTGCGGAGGGACCTCCGCAGGCTGACCCAGACCCCGCTTGATGTCGATCGCATTGACGACGGCCTGGCCGCGGAAATGATTGTTGGTGATGACATACACCTCCTCGGCGGTCGCCATCTCGCCGATCCGCTCGATCCAGGGCGCCAGCTCTCTTCGGGAGTAGAGGTAATCGTAACGCTCCCACGACTCGGAGTGATTGAACCACTTCTCATGATTCCGGCCATGGAATCGGACGTAGGCGGGGGTGGAAGTGACCATCGCCGCCGGCCGCACGGAGTCGTGGAAGAGCGGCTGATCGATGTTGACGAAGGCGACCCGGGCGGATCGGAGAAACTCGAAAAACGTCTCGTTCTGGAAGCTGGCGTGCCGGACCTCGAGGGCGAGCGGATACCCTTCGAAGCGGCGGAAGATCGCCTCGAGTCGCCGCTCCCCCTCTCCCGTTTCCTTGAAGCTCCAGGGAAACTGGATCAGGACGGCGCCAAGCCGGCCACCGTCCCGCATCACGTCGAGAAGAGCACGAAACGCCGAGACGTCCTCGTCGGATGGAATCGATGCCTCGTGCGTGAAACCGCGATGCAGCTTGACGCAGAAGCGAAACCGTTCGTTCGCTTCGACCCGTTTGACCCAGCTTCGACCATGAGTCACCGGGGGAATTCGATAGAAGGTGGAGTTGATCTCGATGGTGTCGAAATAGCCGGAAAGGAAGGCGAGGTGGTCGAATCGCGAACCATGAGGGGGGTAGACGATCCCTTCCCAATCGGAATAACTCCACCCCGCGGGACCGACGCGGATGGCGTGTGGTGCGGGCGAGCTCGACGGCTGCGGAGCCATGAATCAGTGCGTGATTCATTCATGAATGATCACGAATAATTATTTGTAACTTACTCCAACCGCTGCATTTGATTGCGTTATTGCCTTCGAATGTGCTAAAAAGTGCTCAAGCGACTCCAGATCACAACTCCATGTATTCAACCCACCCAACCTCATTTGGCCGCATTGGCGTTCGCCGGAAGGGGGACTGATCACACTCGACGACCGATTCATCGTTTCAATGCGGGGGACGAACGTCGCGGCGCCCCGCACGTGCATCAGGCTGCGGCATCACCAAAAATTTCATTAGGAGATCATAGTTCCATGGACACTTTTTCTGACAAGAATCTCAACTGCGTCGAGTGTGGGGGAGAATTCGTTTTCACCAAGAACGAACAGGCCTTCTACGCCGAGCGTGGATTCACCAACGAGCCGAAGCGCTGCAAGAACTGCCGCGACAAACGCAAAACATCGCGCGACGGGAACGGCGGTTCCCGAGAGCGACAGATGGTCAGTGTGACCTGTGACAGTTGCGGAATCACCACCGAGGTTCCATTCACACCCGTGAGTGGCAAGCCGGTGTACTGCCGCGACTGCTACAACCAGCGCCGCTCGCACGGACGTGCCAACAGCTGGGCCTGACACCACGATTTCGTCGACATCGAAAGGACGGGCTCGTCTGCCCGTCCTTTTTTTTCGTCTCCTTGACTCCCCTCCGACCGCTTCCTAGAATGAGCCGCCTTGGCTGATCGTCCATTGCCTCGCCCGGCCGGCAGCGTTCTCGACCTGATCGGCAACACGCCGATGGTTCGCCTTCGCCGGATTCCACCGGCCGAGAGCGCGGACGTTTTCGTGAAGCTCGAAGCGCTCAGCCCGGGAGGCTCGATCAAGGATCGGATCGCTCTCACCATGATCCGCGACGCGGAGGCGTCGGGCGCACTGAAGGCCGGAGGCACCATCGTCGAGCCGACAGCAGGAAATACCGGGATCGGGCTCGCCATGGCGGGAGTGCAGCTCGGATATCGCGTGATCCTCATCGTTCCCGAGCACTTTTCGGTCGAGAAGCGCGAGCTCATGCGGGCGCTCGGGGGAGAGATCGTTCTCACTCCCCGCGATGACGGAATGAAAGGGGCGATCGCGCGGGCCAGGGAGGTCGCCTCGTCGATTCCCGGCTCGTGGGTTCCACAGCAGTTCGCCAACCATTCCAACAGCCGTGCCCACTACGAAACGACCGGCCCGGAGATCTGGGAGCAGATGGAAGGGAGAATCGATGCGTTCCTCGCCGGCTCGGGCACCGGAGGAACGTTCACCGGAACGACGCGCTACCTCAAGGAACGGCATCGGTCGCTGCACTCGGTGATCGTGGAGCCTCAGGGGTCGGTTCTGCAGGGAGGGGAAGCGGGACCGCACGAGGTGGAAGGGATCGGCGCTTCGTTCGTGCCGGAAGTACTCGATCTGAGCCTCGCCGACGAGTTCGTCACCGTCGACGATCCCCCTGCCTTCGTGATGGTCCGGCGCCTGGCCGCGGAGGAAGGGATCCTCTCCGGATCGTCCGGAGGAGCCAATGTTCATGCCGCGATCGCTGTGGCGATTCGGCTCGGAAGAGGCAAACGGGTCGTCACGGTGATTCCCGACAGTTCGGAGCGCTATCTGTCGAAAGGAATCTACTCGAAATGGGGCGACATCGCCTGAGCGCCGCACAGGCGCAAGTGAGTCTGTCTGAAATCCCGCCGGGCCTGTACTCCGAGGAGTGAGGCCGGACGGATGTGAGCAACCACGAGAGACGCGAGGCAGGTACCCATGGGATTCTCCACCGATTGCATTCATGCCGGACAGCAGCCCGATCCGACGACAGGCGCCGTCTCGGTCCCCATCTATCAGACGTCCACCTACGTCCAGCCGAAGCTCGGAGAGCACAAGGGATACGAATACGCGCGAACGAAGAACCCGACGCGCTCGGCGCTGGAAGCCAACCTCGCAGCGCTCGAAGGAGGGCTTCACGGGCACTGCTTCGCCTCGGGGATGGCGGCGATCGACACGGTGCTGCGGCTTCTGAGCGCCGGAGATCACGTCGTGGCGGCCGACAACATGTACGGCGGGAGCTTCAGGCTCTTCGAGCAGGTGCTGCGGCGTTTCTCTCTCGAGTTCGACTACGTCGACATCACGCGCAGCGAGAGCATCGAAGCGGCATTTCGCGGAACGACGAAAATGCTCTTTCTGGAGACGCCGACGAATCCGATGATGTCGATCTGCGACCTCGAAGCTTCGGCGAAGCTGGCCCATGATCGGGGGGCGCTCGTCGTCGTCGACAACACCTTCTGCTCCCCCTTTCTCCAGCAGCCCATCAAGCTGGGCGCCGACATCGTCGTTCACTCGACCACCAAGTTCCTCAATGGTCATTCCGACTCGGTCGGGGGCGTGGTGATCTCCACGACCGATGATCTCGGCGAGCGGATCGGCTTTCTTCAGAATGCGGTCGGTGCAATCCTCTCCCCACTCGATTCATGGCTCGTTCTTCGCGGCGTGAAGACCCTCGCCGTCCGGATGGAGCGCCACAATGCGAACGGGATGGCGATGGCGCAGTATCTGAACAACCATGCGAAGGTCAGAAGAGTGTTCTACCCCGGGCTCTCCTCTCACCCGCAGCATGCGCTCGCCGCCAGACAGATGGTGGGATTCGGGGCGATGATCTCGTTCGAGCTCGGCTCTCGCGACAACGCCGAAGCCTTCCTCAATCGCGTAAGCCTCTGCTCGCTCGGCGAATCCCTCGGCGGCGTCGAGACGCTCATCTCTCACCCCGAAACGATGACCCACGCCTCGGTTCCGCTCGAGACGCGCAAACGGCTCGGCATCACCCCGGGCCTCGTCCGCATCTCAGTCGGCATCGAGGACATCGAAGACCTCATCGCCGATCTCGAGACTGCGTTCGAGGGAGTGTGAGGGCAGAAGGCAGGGGGCAGATAGCAGATAGCAGATAGCAGATAGCAGATAGCAGATAGCAGATCAGGCCTGTCCAAATTAGGGTCACGAAGAAAGTCGCCGGGGCTCCCGTAAACTGTATGTGTGCGACACAAAACAGGAAGGGAGACACCCGACGATGCGACCATTCTGCAGCGTTTTCCAGCAGATTCT
>DATKDP010000144.1:0-3892 GCA_035546335.1 Thermoanaerobaculia bacterium
TCGCTTGCCACGGTTCAGCTGCGACTGCGTCGCCTTGTCGAGATCCGACCCGAACTGGGCGAATGCGGCCAGCTCGCGGTACTGCGCCAGATCGAGCCGGAGCGTACCCGAGATCTGGCGCATCGCTCGAATCTGCGCGGCGCCACCGACCCGGGAGACCGACAGGCCGACGTTGACCGCCGGCCGCACTCCCGAGTGGAAGAGGTCGGTCTCGAGATAGATCTGACCGTCCGTGATCGAGATGACGTTGGTCGGAATGTACGCCGAAACGTCGCCAGCCTGGGTCTCGATGAACGGAAGAGCGGTGAGCGACCCGCCTCCATTCGCATCGCTGAGCTTGGCAGCGCGCTCGAGCAGCCTCGAGTGAAGATAGAAAACGTCGCCGGGGTAGGCCTCGCGACCGGGGGGACGGCGAAGCAGCAGAGAGATCTCGCGATACGCCTGAGCGTGCTTGGAAAGGTCGTCGTAGATGCAGAGCGCGTGCTTGCCGTTGTACATGAAGTACTCGCCGAGCGCGCATCCGGCGTAGGGCGCGAGAAATTGCAGAGGGGCGGGCTCGGAGGCCGAGGCGCTGACGACGATCGTGTGCTCCATCGCACCGAACTCTTCGAGGGTGCGGACAACCTGCGCGACGGTCGACTTCTTCTGACCGATCGCGACGTAGACGCAGATGACCTCCTGTCCCTTCTGATTGATGATCGTGTCGATTGCGATGGCGGTTTTACCGGTTTGGCGGTCTCCGATGATCAGCTCACGCTGGCCTCGTCCGATCGGAATCATCGCGTCGATCGCCTTGAGCCCGGTCTGCATCGGCTCCTTGACCGGCTGCCGGTCGATGACGCCCGGGGCGATTCGTTCGATCGGATACTGCTCGGTGCCTTCGATCGGCCCCTTGCCGTCGATCGGCTGCCCGAGCGGGTCGACGACACGCCCAACCATCGCGGGGCCTACCGGAACCGAAATGATCTTGCCCGTGCGGCGAACCTGGTCGCCTTCGCGGACGTGGCTGGACTCGCCCATGAGAACCGCTCCGACGTTGTCCTCCTCGAGGTTCAACGCGAGGCCGAAAACGCCGTGCGGAAACTCGAGCATCTCGTTCGCCATCACGCGATCGAGTCCGTAAATTCGCGCGATGCCGTCGCCAACCGACAGCACGGTGCCGACCTCCGCGACATCGACACCTTCGTCGAACCCGGCGATCTGCCGGCGGATGATCTCGGTAATCTCTTCTGCTTTCAGGTCGACTGCCATCTGATTCTCCTCGAGCTCCTCAGCTCACGCTCTCGCGCATGCGGGTCATTCGCCCTCTGACCGAGGCGTCGTAAACTTCGCTTTCGAGCTTCGCCACGAAACCGCCCAGCAGCGTCGGATCGGTCGAGAGGCGCAACTCGACCTCCCGCCCGACACGCTTCGACAGCGCTTTGGCCAGGCGTGATTTCCCTGCCTCGTCCAACTCTTCCGCAGCGACGACTTCGGCGATGACGATTCCACGTTTTTCGTTGATCAGTGCCGTCAGCGCATCGAGAATCGCTCCGACGTCGTTGATCCGGCGGTTTCGCGTCAGAACGATCAGCGTCCGCAGCGCGAGATCCGACAGGCCGAGACGCGATGCGATCTCGCCGACGAGCGATTCCTTCCGCTCGAGCTCGATTCCGGGAGTCGCAAACACACCGCGAAGATCTTCGGATGTCGCGAGGGCATCCCGGAAGGTTCCGATCTCCGCGGACAGTGCAGCGGCGTCGTCGATCGAGCCAGCGACATCGAGAATCGCTCTCGCATACGGTCGTGCGAAAGAACGGATCATCCCTTCACCTCGAGCTGCTCGATCCCGGCGTCGAAGGCTTTCCGGCGATCTGCGTCGGTGATCGTGCTTTCGACGATCTGCCCGGCGCGGTCAGCGGCGAGCCTGGCCGCCTCGGAGCGCAGCTCCTGCCGCGCGTTTCGAAGCCGCTGTTCGATCTCCGCCCGGGCAGCTCTCCGGACCTTTTCGGTGTCGCGTTCCGCGTTGGCCGCGATCTCGAGCGAGATCCGCTCGCCATCCTCGGCCGCGCGCTGACGAATCCCCTCGATCTCCTCTTCGAGTTTGTCGAGCCGTTCCCGGATCTCACTCTCCATCCGCTCGGCGCGATCCTTCCGCTCGGCGGCGGTCTCCAGCGATTCGGCAATGTCCTTCTTCCTGCCGGCGAAGAAGGTGAAGAACGGCTTCCTGAGCAGCCTCCAGAGCACCCAGATGAACAGGGTCATGTTGGCGAGCTTCCAGATCCAGACCGGAATGCCGAGAAACGTCTCCGCCCCATGCGCCTCGTCATGTGAGTCGGCAGCATGTTCGTCTCCGAGAAACTCCTCGCGAGCCTCGAGCTCGGAACCATGCGCAATGCTGCCTGTCTGTTCCGACTCAGGAGCGACGAGCTCGACGTCCTGCTCGCCGGTCTCCTGCGCCATGACGGCGACGGCGGGACAGGCGGCGAGAGCGATGGATACGATCAGCCGCCGGATCAAGACTTCCTCCCGAGGATGCGCTGCACCATTTCTGCGGCGAGGTTCTCGGACTCGGTCTCGAGCGACGAACGAATCGAGGTGACTTCCTGTGAGAGCTCGCTGTCGGCCTGATCGATCATTCGAGCCGCGTCCTCGCGAACTTCTCCCAGTCGAGAGTCCCGGAGCGTACCGGCTTCGCTGCGATGCCGGTCGCGGACCTCTGCTGCTTCGCGTCTCGCCTCACCCAGCTTCTTCGATGCTTCCTCGGTGGACTCGTGGAGTCGGGCGATCGCATCCTCGTACATCTCGTCCGCTTCGTGAACTCGGGAGGCCCGCCAATCGAGGACTTCGGTGATGGGCTCGACCAGAAAACGCTTCACGATGAAATACGTCGCGATGAAGATCGCGGCGATCACGAGCAGCGTGATGTCAGGTTTCAGTTCGATCATTGACGAAAAGGTTGATGCTCGGTTTGTCGGGGCTGAGCGCCGGACGATGGTGATTTCGAAGGTGAGCAGCCGGCCGCGGCTCCCCCCGAGCGCACTTCCTAAATCTCCCGGTCTGCGGACAAATTCCTCTTGCCGATCAGTTCGCTACGTGTCGGTTTTCGACCCTCGGAACGGCTTCGAGTGATTGCGTGCCCATGCTGCAGTTCCCCTCGAAAGTCGCGCCCTCTTCGATGATCAGCTTGGGTGTGCGGATGTCGCCGTAAACCTTGCCTGACCGGTGGATCTCGATCCGGTCGGCCGCGATGATCTTCCCGGTCACGGTGCCGCCGATCGCGATGCGACCTACATGCACTTCGCCTTCGATCGACGCGCTCTCGCCAACGATCAGCTCGTTCTTCGAAACGATCTTGCCGTTGAACTTCCCGTCGATGCGCATCGTGTCCTCGAACTCGAGCTCGCCCCTGAAGGCCGAGCCGCGATCGAGAAATCCGTTGAGCTCCCCTGTTTTGCCTTTCATCGGTTCCTCCGTTGACCCGTCAGTTTTTCGAAGAGCCGGATCAGCTCTTCTTCGCTGCCGAAACGGACCTTTATCGTACCCCCTTTTCGGCGACGATCGATCTCGACCTTCGTCTGGAGGGAGCGCGTGAGTCTCTCCTCGGCATCCCGCGTATGGACATCCTTCTCCGTGGCTCTTGCCTTCCGCGGTGATGAGCCGGACTCGGCGACGAGCGCTTCGGTCTGCCGGACGTTGAGTCCCCGCCTCACGACCTGCCGGGCCAGATCCTGCTGTTTCGAGGCCGACCCGATCGCCAGAAGCGCACGCGCGTGTCCGCTCGAAAGCTCTCCCGACTCCACCATTCGCTGCACGCCGACCGGAAGCTTGAGGAGCCGGACGAGATTGGCGACTGTCGAACGGTCCTTCCCCACTCGCGTCGAGATCTGTTCCTGGGTCAGCCCGAACTGGT
>DATKDP010000145.1:0-7989 GCA_035546335.1 Thermoanaerobaculia bacterium
TGCGTCCGGCTCCAGACCGATCTCGTAGATACCTGGGCGGACCGGCTCATCCGCCGAGAACACCTGCTCTCCCGCGGCGCCGTCGAGGACGATCGCCACGGTTCCGTCGACGAGTGGCGAGAAGTCTGAAAGTCTCGTGACGTGGGTGTGCGCGGTCGCGGTTCGTCCCGCGATGAGCGGCTCGACTTCGGGGAAGACTTCGAAAAGCCTGCCCCACGCCGTCACCGTCCAGTTTCCCGCGGCCGAAGCCTCGGGAGCCTCGTCTGGCTCGCCGCAACCGGCGAGCCCGACGAGCGCAAGCGTCAGCAGGAGCGGCGCGACGCGCCACCGATCAATGGTCATGACCGTGATCATTCTCCGGGGCCTCGTCATGCGCGTACTCCTCTCCGTCTTCGTGCATGTGCTCTTCGCCGCCGTGCATATGCGTTTCCTGCTGGGCAGTGTCCTCGGCGCTCAGCTCTTCCGTGCTGACGTCTTCCGGATAGGCGGGCTCATAGGCGACCTCGCCGGTCTCAGCCGGTGCTGGTGCGGTGGACTCTGCTTCCGGTTCAGCACCGCCGCAACCGAAAGCCAGCAGGGCGAGGACCAAAGAGAGGGTGACTACAGATGTGCGGACCGTGATGTTCATGGATTCATCTCCTTTTGTCGTCATCGTTCGTTTCATTCGATCAACATGGGTGGTTTGGCGTCGCCCGGTCCCTGAAATCGCTGCAGATCACGCAGGGCGGCGAGCGCCGCGTCGCTCAGCTCGAGCAGGGTGAGCTCCGCTTCGGTCGCCGAGCGCAGCGTTTCGAGGAACTCAGTCACCGTCGCTTCCCCGGCGAGGAATGCTGCCTCGGCGCCGCGGAGCATCCGATCGTTCTCGGCGGACGTGAGCTCGAGACGCGCGATCGAACTTGCGAGGCTCGTGTAGCGAGCGACGGCGGCCTCGCGATGCGCACCGATCTCGCGCTGCACGTGCTCGAGTTTCGCCGCGGCGGCACGGAGGCGCGCGTCGGCGATCAACGTCTCCGCCTGATTTCGCCGGAAGAGCGGGATCGACCATCTCAGCCCGAGGAGCGGTCCGTCGAGCGACTCGCCGCCATCCTGCTGACGCTGCCAGCCGCCCATCAGCTCGGGCGAACGGATGAAACGACGGGCGGCATTGCGCGCCGCGCGCGCCGCCGCGAGCTCGGCTTCGGCGGCGAAGACGAGCGGATGCGGATCGTTCAGTTTCTGGTGGGCGGAAAGCTCCGGCAGCACCGGCCGCGCATCACCCGCGATCCGCGGGTTCCAGCTCATGATTCGGGCACGGGCCTCGGCTTCATCGGCAGTTGCGAGCGCCAGGCGTGCCGCGAGACTGTGTGCGGCGAGCTGGAGCAGGTGCGCTTCGAGACCAGATGTCTCGCCGCGCTTGGCGCGGACCTGCCCCCGGCGGGCGAGGGCATCGATCCGTTCGAGTTGCGCACCGAGCCGCCCCTCGCGTGCCGCGGCGATGGCCCACTGTGCATAGATCTCCCGCATCTCGAGCCGGAGCGACAGAATCGCCTGCGCCAGTGTTGCCTCCGCGCTGCGCACCCGATGTTCGGCCGCTTTGATCTCGAGGCCGCGGCTCGCGTCCGGAAGCTGCCACGAGAGCATGAGGTCAGTCTGCGATGCGGGCCCGGGATCCTCTCGGACGACCTCGAGAGCCGGATTCTCGAATGCCGACACGTCGACGTGGGACGCGCGGGCGATCGCGAGATCCTCGGCTGCCTGGACAACCGCCGGATGATCCGGCCCGAGAACCGACAGAAACTCGGATTCAGTGACGACTGTTTGTGCTCCGGCCGGTGCGGCCGTGACGACCAGCAGCGCGCCGGCCATGACGTGACGAAGCATTGGATGCGCTCCTCTCCGGACGAGTGAGAAGGGTGAGGCCCTGTCGACGGCTGGAGATCAGATCAGGAGCGTACAGAGAGTGTGGAGGAGTGAACCGGATGGTGGGATGATGCGCGGGGGCACCCATGCGGCAGAGGTGACGACCAGGTCACTCGCGGGGAACGATGATCCGCCGATCGTCGCGACCGCGACGAAAGCGCTTTGCTCGAGCACACGCCGTTCCAGGACGATTTCATGGAGCTGATCGGCGGACGCCGGGGGCGAATGATGGTGTCTCTCCTCGAGTGCGCTCTCACCGTCGTGCGATTTCCCGTCATGATCGTGATGCTCGACGAGCAGATGGACACCGATCGCAAACGAAGCGATCCCCGGCACCATCCAGATGGCGACAAGCGCGACGGCGACGGCACGAAGACCGCGACTCACGCGCCGGATTCTTCCAGATCGCAATCACCAACGTCAAATCGGCACATCGCTGCCACAATGCTCCATGGGGAAGTTAGGGAAGTTAGGATCAGAGCCAGAATTCTAACTGAAAGCTGAAACGGGGTCAGGCCCGTGCTGTTCGGTTTCATTACAACGCAAAGTTTTTGCCCGCAAAGGTCGTCGCGGCCTGCGCCTTGTCGGAGGTGAGAACGGCAGGGGTGCAGCCGGTTTCCTGGACTCGGCGCGACGGCGCGTGATGCGCGGTCCGAGCCGGCCTGATTTGCTCCGACCGGCTCGAGACTCCCCGTCACATACCGGCGATCTTCCGGAAGCGCGGGTTGTCGTGGAGCGGGTTGAAGTTCGGGTCGACGCGCAGCCATGCCGGCGTCATCGGGTGCGGCACCTGCAGGAGGCGCTGCAGCATGTCGACTGCAGCATCTTCGTTGCCGAGACGGACCTGGGCTACGGCCAGAGCCTCGAGCGTCCAGCCCCGGTAGAGCCGGCGTCCGGCGCGGATGTCCCGCTGCTCAGCTGCGAGCTGGAGCGCATGAGAGGCGACGCGCTCCGCTTCGGCGGTGTCACCGAGAACGGAGAGCACGCGGGCAAGCGACGCGTGAAGCAGCGCGTTCTGCGGCGACTGCGCTATCAGACTTGCATACTCGTCGCGTGCGATCGTGGCGTACTTCCGCGCCTGTGCAATGTCGCCGCGGAGCCAGTATTCCGACGAGAGCGCGTCTCCCCACCGTCCCCTGTTGTCGCCGAAGGAAGCGGGGGGCAGTCTCACCAGCAACTCTCTCTGGGCGTCGGTCAGAATCCAGGTCGCAGAAGGGTAGAGACTGAACACAGGCCCGAATGCCCGCGGCGCGATGGACTCCGGAAGTCTCGAGACGGAGGCATGCGCAGCGGCGACGTTGCCTTGCGCCATGTTCGCCCAGACGGTTTCGAACAGCAGGTAGTCGTTTCCGGGATTGATCGTCAGCCCGTGCTCCGCTTCGCGCAGCGCCTCCCGCGGTCGCCTCAGGACCATGTAACCGGCCGCCAGCTGCGACTGGAGCTTCCACGACCTCGGGTCGAGAGTGGCGGCGCGATGGAGCTTCGCAAGCGCCTCTTCGTATTCGCCCGTCTGCTCCAGGAGCATGCCGAGGTAGGCGAGGAGACTCGCGTCATCGGGGAACAGCTCGACCGCACGCCGGAGGATCTGGAGCGCTTTCTGTTCGTCGTTCGCTACGGCGCTGTAGTAGGCGGCGAGTGCTCCGTGAGACTCCGGAAGGTGCGGGGCCAGAGTGATCGCATGCTCGGCAGCTTCCCGGATCGGGGCGATGTCCTCTCCCGGCTCGTAGATGGCCATCGATGTCGAGGCTACCCGCGCCCAGGCCAGCCCGAACTGCGGGTCGATCGCCACGGCCTCCTCATAGAACCCCAGCGCCCGCCGCAGGACCGCCGGCCCCCATCCGCCGGCCTCGGCCTCGGCCCCCTCGAGGTACGCATCCCAGGCCGCGAGGTTCGAGGTGGGCTGCTCGTTCAACCGCTTGTGCTGCGTCCCCGCGAGCGCGACCTGCAGGGTCCGCGCGACTTCTCTCGCGATCGCGCCCTGGATTTCGAAGACACCCGAGCGATCGAGTTCGTAGACGTGCTGCCACCGCGTCACCGGAGTGCCTCCTGCGCGCACTTCCACAAGCTCCGGAGACAACTGGAGCCGGCTCGCGGTTCCTTCTTTCTGCCACCGGATCGTGGCGGTCAGCAGGTACTCGACACCGAGCTCTTCTGCGATCTGTTGCGGGGTTTTCTTTGCGCCGCGGTACGTGCTCGAGCTCGCACGCGCGATGACGGCCAGGCCCTGCATGGCGGCGAGCTTTCCCCGAATCTCGTCGGCCATTCCTTCACCGAGATAGTCGCCGGCCTCTCCTCCTGCTGTCTCAAACGGAAGGACTGCGATTCGCTTCTCGCCCCGGACCGGCTCGGCCGCAGCTCTCTGTGCCGGTGCAGCGGAGCGGTCGACGCCCTTCACCAGCCATAGCGCCACCATCCCGACGATGCTCAGGACCGCGAGCGCCACCACGACGCCCCAACGCCTTCGAAAAGCATCGGCGCGCCGATGTGTCAATTGTGGCGCGGCGAGCGTTCCCATGCTGCCCCGCGGCATGCGCAACAGCTGCGCTCGCAGCTCCGATGCGCTCTGGGTCCTGAGGTCGCGCTGCTTCTCGAGCGTTGCGAGGATCACCTGGTCGAGCGCCGGCGGGATCTCGGGGTTCACATTCGACGGCGCAGAAGGCGGACGGTTCAGGATCTCATCGAAGGTCGCTGCGGGCGTTGCGCCGCGGAACGGCGGTGCGCCCGTGGCCATCTCGTAGAGCACCGCTCCGAGCGAGAAGAGATCCGAGCGCGCGTCGACCGGCTCTCCCTTCGCCTGTTCCGGCGACATGTAGGCGATCGTTCCCATGGTGGTGCCGGGCGTGGTCAGCTCCTCTGGCATCGCACAGGTCGGAGTGTCTGGCCCCGACGCGGCCCCGTCCGTCTCCGGCCGCTCGAGCCGCGCCAGGCCGAAGTCGAGCAGTTTGGCGGCGCCGCGACTCGTCACGAACAGATTCGCCGGCTTCAGATCGCGATGAACGATTCCTGCGCCGTGTGCGGCCGCGAGCGCATCCGCGATCTCCGCACCCAGCTTCACGATCGTCTCGAGAGCCAGGGGCCTGCCCGCGATTGCATCCTTCAGACTGGTCCCTTCGAGCTTCTCCATCACGATGAAGGGACGACCCTCGTGTTCGCCGATGTCGTAGATCGTGCAGATGTGCGGATGGTTCAGCGCCGACGCCGCTTCCGCCTCACGACGGAACCGCTGCAGAGCCGTCCGGTCGCCGATCCCGTCGGGGAGAAACTTCAGCGCCACGCGCCGCCGCAGACGAGTGTCCTCTGCCTCGTAGACGACGCCCATTCCGCCGCTGCCGAGCTTCGAGATCACGCGGTAATGCGAGACCGTGCGGCCGATCATGGCTTTTGTTGCATCGTACCAGCCGGACCTGAGAAGAAGAAGGGCCAAGAAGAAGAAGGGCCAGGCCCATGTTTTTCGTTTCGCACGGCTCTCACCGGGAAGTGGTGATGACAAAGCGAGCTGTCATCCTGACGCTGGAGCCGCATGGGCGGTGCGTGTGGCCGGGCGTTCTCGGACACGGCAGGTACGACGCTTTCCGTGGTGGCCTGGTCAACCTCATTGTGTTGGGGGTCTGGCTGGTGACTGCAACTCATCGCGTTCGGCTTGACCAAGTGGCCCGTGCCTGAGACGCGGCCTTTAACCAGCCAATTCAATGCCCGCTGAGTACGTACCTTGGGAGATCCCTCCGCTCGCGGAGCCTGGCCTGAGCGAGCGCACCGAGTCGAACGGGCTCGGTCGGGATGACGGGCTGGTTGATTTCCGCTCCACTGGCGAAGCGAAGCGGCGCCATCACGGCTCGATGACGCTCTCTCCGCGTTTTCCTGGTTTTCGGCAACAGCCTGTTTGGGTGGCGGTTACAGCGTCCTCGTTCGTCACCGAAGGTCCGCCGGTACCTTGCCTCCGTTCTCTGCGAGCTTGCGCATCACTTCCTTGTGGAGCCACATGTTCATGGTTGCCGAATCGCTCTTGTCACCGGAGTAGTCGAGATCGTCGGCGAGCTCTTTCCTCGCGGACAGACTGCTCTCCATCCCGACGAGTTTCATCAGGTCGACGATGGAGTGTCGCCAGTCGAGTTTCTGAGGGTTGTCTGCTGCCATCCTGTCGAGCGTCGCCTGGATGTCGATCTGCTGGCCGGATGCGCCGGGTCCGATCGGGCCACCAGGCTTCGCTTCGCTCACCGGAACTCCCTGGCGGTTCGCCGCCTGCACCTTCGACTCGGGGACTCCTCCTTTTGCTGCGTCAGGCGGGGCTTCGGCCACGGCTCCGCCACGAAATACTTTTCCCATCAGATCGCTGAACATTCCCATTTTCGTCTCCTATGGTGATCGTTGCCGGAATCTTGCTGGCAACTGATCCTGATGCAATAGTGCGACCACTCCAGGCGCCGGATCGGAGCCGTCCATTCGAGATCTGAAGATCTCGTTTCAGCGCTGCTGTTTTCCCAGGGCAGGTTGAGTTGGCTCCGAATCGAGTGGCAGCGTCGCCACCTGGTTCCTCTCGCATCGCGGGCGACGGTACTCGAGATTTTGAGGGTCCTCGCGTATCCGAAGTTCCGTCTCAGGAACGGGAGCAACTGCTGGGCGACTATCTTCCCTGGTGCGATGTCGTCGACGTGCCGGACACGGTTGCCACCCCGGACTGTCGCGATCCCGATGACCGGAAGTTCCTTGCACTTGCCATCGCGGGCGCAGCGGACGCCCTCGTCACCGGCGACGACGATCTTCTCTCGGTCGAGGTCGAGGCATTTCGGATCGAGTCGCCAGCGGCACTGCGCGAGGAGAGGTCGCTCAGCCCTCGAGAACCGCGTCCGCGAACAGCGGCTGCTTCCCGAGCGCCAGAAAGAATCCGGCTCCGATGAGGACGACCAGTGGCAACAGAAAGAGGAGAGTGTACGGGAAGAGCCACGACGACGGATCGATCAGGAGTGGTGCTTCATGGAAGACGCCGATCGTGTAAGTCGCGGCCGTACCGGCGAGCAGCCCCCAGCGAACAATCGTCAGCACGCTGATCGAGACCGCGACCAATGCTGCTCCGAACAGAAGCCACTCGAGCCCCTCGGCAAAATCGCCGAACAGCGCGAATGCCACGATGGTGAAACCGATCGCCGCCACTCGATTACGCAGCACGAGGTGGGCGAGAAGAAGGACGAGCACGACGAACAAGGGGTACCAGATCGCGCCAATTCCCTGACCGACGATGAGGGACACTGCCGAGGCGAGATTGCCCGCGGCATTGAAATCGACGGTGTGGGGAGCCATCGGAACCCCCGTTGCGGCGGCGGCGAATCGAATGATCGGCCAAAGGTTCTGCATGAGCAGGCCGGCCAGCACGCCGATGAAGATGTCGCGGCCAACCCGGGGATCGGACAGCCGGCCGGACAACAGTCGGGTCGAGCTGATCAGCGTGCGTGGCCAGCGGCGTCGGAGGTACGGCTCGAGCGCCAGGTAGGAAAGCCAAAGGAACGCGGCGAATCCGATCGAATCCCGGAGCAGGATGGTGACGATCGTTGGCACGACCCGGGAGGACGCGATCATGTCCGAGTCCGCGATTTGGGCGACGGTCATCACGACCAGGCCGGCCATCGCGAGACGGAAGGCGTTTTTCCGGTCACTCCTGCCGCGCACGACGTTCCGCCTCGCCAGAAAAGCAGCCAGCAGCAGAGTCGAGGCGAACAGGAGGACGAAGATGATGTCGGCTGATTTCGCGAGGATTGATCGCTCGGCCACATGCGGCGTCAATGGCTTCTGCCACGGAGGAAACACCTCGAACCAGATCGGCCGGCCCTCCCAGCTTGCCGCCTCGATGCGCAGCGGGATATCCGGCCGCGTCGGGAACGTCCCGTTCCACGCGAAGCGACGGGTCGTCGGAACCGGCGGCGCCCATTCAGGACTCGTCTCCTCGAGGCCGGTGGGATCGAAGCCTGCGAGCTCGATGAATCGAGTCCAGTCGACTTCCCTCGCCGCCGATTCACTCGCGCGCTTCTGCAGCGGAACGGTCGCCGCAAAGAGCAGATTGCCGCGCGGATCGAGGACCATGTTCACCATGCCCGGTGT
>DATKDP010000146.1:0-13690 GCA_035546335.1 Thermoanaerobaculia bacterium
AACTCCCGTCATCCTGAGCGAGGCGGGTGGGTGGGCGTGAGCGAAGGATCTGCGATCGGCAACTGTCTAAGAACACAGATCCTTCACTCACACCCGCCCCCCGCCCTCGCTCAGGATGACGGCACGCGCGCCGATCGGGAGAAACGGTGTCCCTGCGAGCCCGCGTACACTGGATTCTGGGAAGAGTGAGCCCGCCTCTGGTGTGGCTGGGCGAACCTCACTCCCCGTTACGGAAGGGTTAAAGTTGCAGCGTGGCGGTGACGGCAACACGGCATCTTCTATAATCGCCGCATGCTCGATTCCTACTCCCTCCGGCGCAGCCGGCGCCTTCTCCCGTTCTTGCTCTCTTTTCTGATCGCCTTTCCTCTCCGGGCGCAGCAGCCCGAGAAGCTGGTCGAGTCGATCGAGATCCGTGTCATCAACGTCGACGTGATGGTCACCGACGCGAAGGGGAACATCGTCACCGGTCTCACGAAAGACGACTTCATCCTCTACGAGAACCGGACACCCCAGGCGATCACCAACTTCTACGAGGAGCGCGCCGTGACGTCCACACCGGCGAGCCGGCCCGCGAGCCCGGCCGAGGACGTGGATGCGATCGTCGAGCCGCGCACGCGCCGAGTCATCTTCTTCATCGACAACTCCTCGATCCATCCCTTCGGAAGGAATCAGATTCTCGTCGGCCTTGAGGAGTTCGCAGCAAAGACCCTCCGCAGCGGGGACGAGATCATGGTCGTCACCTGGGGGCCGGGACTGAAAGTCGAGCTCCCCTTCACGACCAATGTCGCGGCTATTGCTCCTGCATTGAAGCGAGTCGCCGCACAGAACACGGGGGCAGCGTCGCTGGTGAATCAGAGGCGCGAGACGGAGCGGCGGATTCAGAACGAAGTGGACATGATTTCGGTTCTCGGGGTGCAGGACTGTTACGCTGCTGCGCTCACGCATACGCGCTTCTACTCCGAGCAGGTGCGGAATCAGGTCCGTTCCATGGTCACTGCACTCAATGGCGTGATCTCGTCCCTGGCCGGGCAGGACGGTAAGAAGGCGGTGATCTTCTCGGGACAGGCATTGCCGATGTATCCCGGGATCGAGATGTTCCAGCACACCGACGAGGCGTTCGCTCCCTACTTCGGAACGCGAGGGCCGACCTCGCGAACCGAGGCGATCAGCCGCGGCGAGGGAGCTCTTCAGGAGTCGATCACGCGAACGGCCAACGCGAACGGCGTCACGTTCTATGTCGTGAATTCGCGAGGCGGGCAGGATGAGTCGGAGACGCCGGCCGAACGATCGGTCCCCCGCTCCGATGAGGTACGGTTTCTCGAGTTCTCGAACAGCGCGACATCGCTGATGAAGATCGCCGATTCCACCGGCGGAGTTGCTGTGCTCCAGCCGAGCGACTACGCCGCGACATTCGAGGGCATCGCTCGCGATTTCGACTCGTACTACTCCCTCGGATATCGTTCGAGCTCGCCGGAAGCAGGCGAGCGTGACATCCGTGTCGTGGCGAAGAATCCCGCCTATAAGGTTCGATCGCGACAGGGGCTGGTCGTCCAGACGAACGAAGCGGAGATCGCCGACCGCGTCATCGGGAATCTCTATCGCGAGGCGACTTCGAGTGACATCATCCTGCAGGTCTCGACGGGGCGGGTTCAGAAGCAGCGGCGCGGTCGCTTCAAGGTACCGGTCGAAGTCCGGATCCCGACCTCGGCGTTCACGTTGATTCCGCAGGGCGCCGAGCTCGCCGGCGGATTCACCGTCTTCATCGGCGTTGCCGATCAGAACGGAAATGTTTCCGAGGTGACTCACAAAAGCCAGCAGCTTCGAATCCCCGCGGCGGATGAGAAGACGCTGCGAGGGAAGCACGTCACCTTCGTTATGGATGCGATCCTGCGCGGCGGCGAAAACACCGTCTCTGTGGCCGTGGTCGATGATCTTTCCCGCGCCATCGGGTTTGCCCGCGCCTCCGTTGCTGCGCGGTAGCGCTGTCAGAAACCAGAAACTAGAAACTAAAGACCAGAAGACTGTATCGGAAGCCGGAATCCGACCCGCGAGGCAGTTCTTTTCAAGTTTCAGGTTTGATTATTTCTGGTTTCGGTTTCTAGTTTCCGGTTTCTAGGTTCTTGGATCTGCGAGCTGAGAGTTCGTCTCTCAGAATTCTGGAGAATCAAAAACCGGGCTCGGGCTCGGGCACGGGCGCGGGCACGGGTGACTCACTCGGTTAGGCGCCGGGATTTGATCAACTTGGTCAGTATCTGCGCGATGCGGTCGAGAAAAGCCTTGTGCTCATGCGGAGAACCGAGATCCTCAACTCCGACCAGGTTCAGTCCCGAAGCAGGCAACCGGCGCCTTTCCCGAGCCCGAGCCCGCGCCCGGACCCGAGCCCGGCCTTTGACTCTCGAATTTCAAATATTTTTGGGCAGTTTTTAGTTTTTGGTTTCTGCACGCGATGAGCTGGTGCCGGGAACTCTTTCCCCGGCTCTCCGTATCATTCGATGAAGCGGATCGAAGGAGGGATGATGCATCGTCTTGCGATTCTGATCACCACAGCTCTTTTCGGAGCGACGTTGCCTCTTTCGGCTGACGACTGCAAATACACGGAAGAGCGGTTGGCGAGAGCTCGCGCCGAGGGAGTCACCAGCGTTCGAATCATTGCGCGGGCGGGCTCGTTGCGAGTCGTAGGGCGGAGCGGGGTCGCGGAGATACGCGCCGAGGGGCTCGCATGTTCGTCCCGCGAGGCGCATCTGAGCGAGGTCAGGCTGACCACGTCGCGCATTGCGGGAGAGCTGCTGATCGAAGCGGAGCTGCCCGAGTTGTCCGGTGTGCTCTTCGGCAGATCGCCGGTCACGCGACTCGATTTGTCGGTGGAGCTGCCGGACCATCTTCCCCTCTCTGTCAGGGACAGCAGTGGATGGATCAGGATCGAGAATGTCGGGAGCCTCAGAGTGGACGACGGTTCCGGCTCCATCGAGATCAGAGACGTGAAAGGCGATCTTCGCGTCAACGACGGTTCCGGCTCGATCGAGATCCGCGATGTCGCAGGCGAGGTGGTCATCGAGGAAGACGGCTCGGGTGGGATCGACATCCGCAGAGTCACAGGCAGCGTCCGCGTAGAGCGTGACGGTTCGGGAAGCATTCACGTTTCCGACGTCGATGGGGATTTCGTCGTCGTGCGCGATGGCAGTGGTGGCATTCATCACGATCGCGTCAAGGGCTCCGTCCGCGTGCCACGGCATTGAGTGGCCGAAGATCGCCCGCGGCGAGGGTGAGGGTTTTGGAGTACGGCGCGTAGCGCCGCTCTCACATCACGTGACGGCGACCCTCGTCCGGTATCATGCCGCCGATGTGTCTGATCATTCTCTCCTGGCGGGAAGATCCACAGTACCCGCTCGTCGTCGCCGCGAATCGGGACGAGCTTCACGAGCGTCCAACGCGCCCCGCCGATTGGTGGCACGACTCTCCCTCGGTTCTCGCCGGCCGCGACCTCGTCGGTGGAGGAACGTGGATGGGGGTCTCGGCGTCGGGTCGCTTCGCCGCCGTGACCAATTACCGCGACGGCCTTGCAACACCACCGGATGGGCCTTCCCGAGGGCTGCTGGTCATCAGATTCCTCCGCACTGATTCGACCGCCGCCGAGTTTCTCGCTCAGGCACGAACCGAGGTGCCCCTCTTCGCGCCGTTCAATCTCTTCGTCTGCGATGGCCGGACGCTCGGCTATCTCTCGAGCGTCCAGCCGGAAGCGGAGATTCTCTCACCGGGCGTCCACGGGCTCAGCAACGGTCTGCTCGACAGTCGCTGGCCGAAGGTCGAGCGAGGGCGAACCGCTCTTCGCGCGACGCTCGGCAGGGGAGCGCCCGACATGGTCGATCGTCTCTTCATGATGCTCCGCGATACGACGCGAGCCGACGATGGAGAGCTGCCTGACACGGGAGTGGGACTCGAGCTCGAGCGCGATCTCTCCCCGATGTTCATCGTGAGCCCGTGGCATGGAACGCGGTCATCGACGGTTCTGCTCATCCGTGCAGGCGGCGAAATCGACTATCAGGAACGGGCTTTCGACGCGGAGGGGAGGATGACGGAGCGGAGATCGTATCGCTTCCACACCGACGGGGAGCCTGCCGGGAGCCCGAGGGAGAGCCGATGACGTTACGAGGAGTCATTCTCCTGGTACTGGGTCTCTCCCTTTGGAGTCCTTCGCAGGCGGAGACCTCTCGCGTCACGCTTCTGCACTTTTCCGACTACCACTCGCATGCGGTGCCGTTCTACGCGGACGGCGAACATGGTCGCGGGGGAATCGCGCGAGCCATCGGCTACCTGCGCCGGGAGAAGAAGCAGCCGTCGACCTTCGTCTTCAACGGTGGCGATACGATGAACCTCGGATCGCCGGCGTGGTCCGACAAGTATCGATGTGTGGAGTGGCCATGGTTGAACGGTCTGGTCGACGCCATGGCTTTCGGGAATCATGATGCCGATTACGGCCCTGCGACATTCGATCGCTGTCGCCGCTCCGTCACCTATCCGATCCTCGGGGCGAACGTCGTCGATCATGCAGGCTCGCCTCTCTTCACAGTGGAGGGGAAGCAGTATGTCGTTCTGCGCTCGGGCAGCGTGAGAATCGGTGTGGTCGCCCTCGCCAGCGATGGCTTCGAGAAGCTGACCAGACCAGAGACGCGTCCCGCCGCCGGCGTTCGGTTCCTGCCTCGCATCGAATCGGCACAGAGCATCGTCCGCGCCTTGCGCGAGATCGAAGGGGTGAATGCCGTCGTCGTGATCGGACATGCGCACCGCGAAGAGGACTTCGAGCTCGCACGGTCCGTTCCCGGGATCGATCTGATCTTCGGAACCCACAGCCACATCAGAGAGGAGCTCACACGGATTCCGGGCACCGCCACCTGGTTCATCTCTCCACATCAGTACCTCGGATTCATCAGTCGCGTCGAGCTCAGGTTCGATGAGGGGCAGCTCGCCGGCGTCGAAGGACGGCTGGTTCGCATGGACCGGAACATCGGCGAAGACCGCCGTGTCCGGAACGAGGTTCGGCGTCTGCGGAAACGACTCGAGCGGGACCCGGCGTACCGATCGCTGTTCGAGCCGATCGGGAATGCCGCCATCGAGCTTTCACTCGATGGTCAGTTGCAGGGCGAGACGATCCTCGGGAATCTGGTCATGGATGTCGTTCGCTCGGCAGTGACGGCGCACGTCGCGCTCTCGACGACGAGCAGCTTCCGTCAGCCGATTCCTCCCGGGCGAATCGTGCTCGAGGACCTCCGGGCGGCTTTGCCGTATGAAAACAGGATCGTCATGTACGATCTCGAAGGTGCTTCGGTTCGAGAGCTGCTCGAGCTCGGCCTTGGTCGTCGCGGGACCGATGCCTTCGCTCAGCTCTCAGGGGTGCGCGTGCGGAAGGAAGGAGACGAGCTCGAAGTCGAGATTCTCCGCGACCCTGCCGATCCTTCGAAGGGATTCGCGCCACTCGACGACGCGAGCACGTATCGAGTGGCGACCACCGACTACATGGCTCGCATCGCCTCCGGCTATCGAGAGATCTTCGGACGCGCCGATGCAGTGGAGTCGGGACGCGAGGTGCGCGAGGAGGTGCGCAGGTTCATCGTCGCGAACAGCCCGGTCGCGGCGGAGCTCGACGGGAGGCTCTACTCTTCGCTCATCACCGACCAGTAGAGGGCGTTGAAGAGCATCGGAAAGGTCGCATGGGTTTGGGCCCTGTGCTGAGGGCGGAAGCCGAAGAGGACGATCTTTCCCTTTCCATAGCCGACGGCGACGGCGGCGGCGCGGCGCGTAAGTTTCCCGGCACCATCGATCCAGCCTGACAAGAGGATGTCGCGCGCGTCTTCGGGATAGCTCGCCAGCACCTGGCGGCGCGACTCGCTTCCGGGGATTGCCGTCTGGAACGCCGTCGTGTCATCCAGAAAGATGGCGAGCTCGGAAGGGAGGCCCGTCGTGACGACGTGACCGCTCCGTATCTCCGCTCGAAGAAGTGATCCCGGAGAATTGAAATCGGCAGGGCGCGCTTCGGCGAGGACGTTCCTAACGGGAACGTTAAACTGCTCGATGACCCAGTCCGAAGCCGAATCCAAGGCGATCAGCGTTCCGCCTCCTTCGACGAAGCGGCGAAGTGCCTCCGCCCCCTCGCTGCCGATTCCCCCCTGGTACTCAGGCGGCATCTCGACGAAGTAGCTCATGCGGGCTGGGTCGCGCTTCGGCCGTCCGGTCTGGATGATGTCCTTGCTGATGTCGGCGAGGATGATCGCATCGACGCGCTCGAGGAGAGAGCGCGCGCTCTTCGCAGCTTCCCGAATCGTCCGGTTGTCGAACGTCTGCGTGGCGAAGCCATACTGTTCGAGCAGCCATCGCGTCCATCCCTCATCCATCGATGGATTCCACGGCTTGTAGGTGGCGACGCGCGGAAGGCGGATCGATCGTGCCCCCTCGGGGACGCTCGCAGGGGTGAGCGGAGTGCCCGTTCCCCTGATCTTCGCGGCCGCGGCCTTCGCCCCCTTCTGATCGATGAGAAACCGCCCATTGCTCGTGCCGCTATCGATCATCCATCCTTTTCCGCCGCCGCGAAGAGCGGCATTGAGCACACGCGAGGATTCGGCGGAGCCAGCGGGAAACGAGAAGTGGGGGGCGGAGTCGAGATCGGGAAGGGGGCGCTGAGGCGTCGTCTCCAGCAGGAGCGATTCGGAGAGACGTCTGCCGGTGATCGCTCCCGGCCGGGTCGTTTTTCGCACCTCGACACCCATCAGCAGCGGAAGCGTCCAGGTGGCGACGTCGTACGGGGCGAGTGCCTCGGAATCGCGGACGAGCCGCACTTCCGGATAGCGTTGTGGCTCGAGCATCTCGCGGACGAAGAGTCCATACGGCTGCGCGAGCGGAATCCAGAAGTCTCCGCCCGGCTCCTCGATCACCTCGACATTGTGATCGGCCAGAAGCTGTGCGAGCCGGCGAGCCGTCGGAGCGTCGTGCTGGGCTGACGGGATTGCGTAACCCTCTCCCGGCGCCGCGCCGGCGATCGCGTCGGCTGCACGCCGGGCGATGTCGCGCAGAAGATCCTCTCGTCTGTCGGCGGCCACCTCGAGGAGCGCATCCGATGCGATTCGTTCGTAGTCGATGATGTCGCGGAGTCTCCACCATCCTCCTTTCCACGGATTCGGATGATTCACCTGCGCCTTGTATTCTACGAGCCCCTTGCGCCCTCCCTGAAGCTCGGTCGGATCGATCCAGATGGGTGTCGCGATCCTCGCCGACGCGACTTCGAGCAGCAGCCCGGTGATGTTCTTCCACCAGCCCGTGTTGCGCGTTCCGCCGAGCCAGTAGGCGTCGAACGAATAGCCGTAGATCACACCCGCCTTGCGCTGCTGCTCGAGCCGGTAGGCCATGCTGCTTCCGATCAGGTTCACCTCGCGCCAGATGAGCGGGTGAACGTCGGGATCCATCGGATCGGAGAACGGCGGGATGAACATGCGCGGGCCGTCGGATCCCATCTGGTGCTCGTCGACGAAGAGCTGAGGGAACCACTCGTGATAGATCGCGCGGGTCATGGCGCGCGTCTCGCGCTGGGTCAGCATGAACCAGTCGCGATTGTTGTCGTGGCCGATGTAATGGTGGTACAGCCACGGCATCGCTCCCCCCTCCCATCGCGTTCCGAGGTGTTTTTTGTACCAGTCGGTGACCATGATCTGCCCGTCGGGATTGAGCGACGGCACCAGAAGGAGAACGACATTGTCCAGGCGACGAAGCGTCTCCTCATCCTCGGCTGTGGCGAGTGCGTGCGCCCATTCCATCGCCATCTGGCTCGAGGCGATCTCCGTCGAATGGATGTTGCAGGTGACCAGCACCACCGCACGCCCTTCTTTGGCGAGGGCATCGATCTGTTCGGCTGTGAGCCCGCGCGGGTCGGCGAGACGCGCCCCGATCTCCTTGATTCGATCCTTCCGTGCGATGTTCCTTTCCGAGGAGATGATCGCCATGATCATCGATTCGTTCAGCGTCGTCGGTCCGAGATGCTGCAGCTCGACACGAGGAGACCGTGAGGCGAGCATTTCGAAGTAGGAGACGATCTGACGATAGTCGGCGAGCGTTCGATCCGCTCCGACAGTGATGCGCAAATGCTCCGAAGGAGTCGGGATTCCCTCCGCGGCGAGCGGGAGGATGGCGAGCGACAATACGATCGAGAGAGCGGCGCTTCTGATCATCGATGGACGGTTCCCTTCTGCGCGGATTCGTGGCGCGAAGGATTATAGCGGTTGGGCAGGTGCTTCCCTGTCAACGAAGCCCAAAGATTCCGGTGAGCCCGAGAATGCGCTGGATAGCGCGTCCACCGGGTCGGCGTTCAGAAGCGCCGGCCGCGAAGGCGGCTGGCGTCAGTTGTGCCCCTTGATACGGCCGCCTTCGCTCGACTCAGAGCCAACTGAGGAATCGTTCCCAGCGCGGCGTCAGATGGCGGTCGCGATCGAGGGAGAAGGCGACGGCGGCGGCGCGGCCGATGATCCGGTCGCGTGGTACGCAGCCGAAGTAGCGGCTGTCGAAACTGTTGTCTCGGTTGTCCCCCATGACGAAGTAGCATCCTGCCGGAACGAGGTAGGGACCGAAGTTCCGGATCGACGGATTGTCGGGTGAGAGCATGATCGGATGTGATGCTCCCTCGAGCTGCTCTTCGTAGAGGACGTGGGGCAAGTCGCCGGCCCTGGGCTGAAGATGGAGGCGACTCCTGCCGTAATGTGCCGGCCTGCCGTTGATCAGAAGTGCTTCTCGCCGCGCTTCGATCGTATCTCCTGGCAAGCCGATGACGCGCTTGACGAAACGCTTCCCGTCGACCGGCGAGAAAAAGACGACGATGTCGCCCCGTGCCGGATCATCCCATTGCGCGATGTGCATCGTCGTGAACGGAATCTTGAGGTCGTAGGCCAGTTTGTTGACGACGACGCGATCCCCCTCGAGAATCGTCGGCTTCATCGATCCCGTCGGCACGTCGTTCCAGTCGGCGAGCGCCGAACGAAGCGATCCGACGACCAGGGCGATGAGGATGAAAGGCCTGACCCAGTTCATCCAGAACGCGCTCGCTGCCCTTCCCAGCCGCGAGCCCGCGGGTGTTTCCGTCACTTCGTTCATTCATCCTCCTGATGGAGCCGGCACAGTCTTCTGATATACGGTCGATCGAAACGGCGGTTTCGCGCTTGTCGAAACAGAGGAGAGGCGGTGGGTAGTCCCGGGGCGAGAGGCGAGAGGCGAGAGGCGAGGGGCGAGAGGCGAGAGGCGAGAGGCGAGAGGCTAGAGGCTAGAGGCTAGAGGCTGGAGGGTAGAGGCTAGAGGGTAGAGGGTAGAGGGTAGAGGGTAGAGGGTAGCCTATTATAGTTGGCAGAGATAGCAGGAAGAAATAGCAGATGGCAGATGGCAGCCACCTGCGATCTGCCACCTGCGATCTGCGATCTGCGATCTGCCATCTGCGGAGCCTCCAGCGTCGGGAGCCTCCAGCCTCTAGCCTCCAGCCTCTCGCCTCGCGAGCCTCGAGCCCCGATCCTCTAGCCTCTCCGCACGAGAGGCAGCAGGGCGAGGAGCAGTCCGAGAGCGACCAGGAGGAGAAGAAACGGATGTTCGGTGACGAAGGTGCGCACGGATGAGCGCGGTTCTGCCGTCCCCTTGCGCACCGGCACGGCCGTCGATCGTGAGAGCTCGCGACTCCGCACCTCTCCCGAGAGCGCCGAGCGGACGTCGTCCTCGAATCGCCGGAGTGCCCGCGGAGTGTCTTCGCTCTGCATGACACGGCCGGTTTGAGGATCCATCAAGAGCAGACTCGAAGCGACCGGGGCGATGATCGCCTCGCCGCCGATGCCGCGCTTCACCTCGTACGCCCCCTGGTCGAAGAAGAGGACGGACGATCCCCGCTCGGTCGGGGTGATGAAGAGAATTCGCTCGTCGCCTTGACGAAAGCTCGGGACGCCGACAGTCTCCTGATGGACCGATCCCACGCGTCCGCCCGGAGTGACGATCGTGACCTCGGGGACGTGGGCGCCTTTGAGCGCTTTCTCGACCTTGAAGGTGGAGTAGGTGACGATCCATCGTCCGGTGGGATCCATTTCCGACCGCGCCGCCGTGCATCGGCCGAGGATGATCGCCGACGCATCGCGTACTTTCTCGTCGAATGAGACGGCTCGGGCGGTCGAACCGAGGAGGGCGGCCGCCTGAAACAGGATGAGCGTGGTCAGGCTCGACCGGAGAAAGGAACGATTCATGGAGATCTCGAGAGCAATCGGAGGGCCAACTTCACGCGCAACGTGAATCGCGGTCGGGGCGAAGGATTTGCGCGTGAGGCAGCGGCGGCAGGCTTGCCTGACTGGAGCCTCCAGGAGTGCGGCGCCGTGCGGCGCTCGTGGCAATCGGGCGTCCGATGTGCAATGCTTGATGCGGCGGAGCTACCCCATGCCACGGCGACTCTTCGGTGCGCTCGCTTTACTCGTCACCCTCACACAGCCACTCTGGAGTGCCCACGACCCGCGTCGCGCGGTACGCGACCGCTGGATCGAGGTGCAGGCCGACGATTTCCGGATCTTCAGCAATGCCAGCGAGCCCGTGACGATCGCCATCGCCGAACGGCTCCAGAAAATGCGAGCGGCCATGGCGAGTATCAGCGACATGGCCGTTCGCTCGCCGCTTCCGACCAGGATCTACGTCTTCCGCGGTGATGCCGATTTCGAGCCGTTCCGTCTCAGCGCGTTCGGAGAGTCGAGCCGGAAAATGAACGGGATCTTCGTCGCGCACCCGGAGGGAAACTACATTCTGGTGAACGCCGGCGCGACTCGGCAATACGAGCGAATCGTTCATCACGAGCTGATTCACTATTTTCTCAACAATACGATCCCTGATGCTCCGGCATGGTTCAGCGAAGGGATGGCCGAGTTCTACTCGACCTTCTCCGTGTCAGGCAAGAAAGCCTATGTCGGAGCGCCCATCGAGGAGCATGTGCGCCTGCTCAAGCGCGAGCGGATGCTGCCGATGCTCGATCTGGTGACGCGCGGCGTCGAGACGGAAGAGTTCGTTTCCGGAGTCAAGCAATCGGTCTTCTACGCCCAGTCGTGGCTTTTCGTCCACTATCTTCTCGTCGATGGAAGCTCCGGAGCGCGGCAGTTGAATGCCTTTCTCGAGCGGATGAAAAAGGGGACGCCGCCGGCCGAGAACTTCGTTCTCTCCTTCGGCCGTTCCGCGGAGGATTTCGAACGCGTGCTGCGGAATTATCTCCGCCAGCGCGTGCTGATCTCCCTGGTGCTGCCGACCGAGGAGCTTCCGGTGGCAGAGCGCCCGACGCCGCGAACCGTGAGCGTCGAGGAGATGCTGTATCAGTTCGGCGACCTCGTGCTGCACATCGCTCCGGAATCGCCCGTCGAGGCGAGGCTCTATCTCGAGGAAGCGTTGCGAATCGAGCCCGGCCACGCCGCTTCGATCGCCATGCTCGCTCTTCTGGATGAGAAAGAGAATCGACTCACTGACGCGCGACGCCGATACGAGGCAGCGGTTGCACTTCAACCCTCCGATCCGTTGCCCTGGCTTCTGTTCGCCGAGCATCTCCTCCGCCAGCAGAAGGCGATTCCCTTCCCGGTCCGCCAGACTCACCGCGAGGTCGTCATGAGTCAGGAGCTGCTCGAACGAGCCCTCGCACTCGATTCCGCCAGCGCACGCGCCTGGTGTGAGCTGGGGAAAAGTCATCTCTACCACGCTGGTGACCTCGCCAGAGGAATCGAGGCGCTCGAGCGGTGCCGTTCTCTGGAGCCCTCGCGCGATGATGTGCTGTATCAGCTCGTCATACTCCATGCTCGTCAGGGTGAGAGGAAGAAGGCGGAGGAGCTGGTGCAGCTGATCGGCGGGATCGCCGGCGAAGAGGCTTCCACTGCGGCGCTCGAGACGATCTTCAAAGTCGAATCGAATCGGGCGAGCAGTCTTTGGGCCGAGGGGAGTCACGAGGAGGCAGCGTCGCTGTTCGAGCTCGTCGCAGACCAGAGCCGCGACCCGGACCTGCAGCGTACGGCGAGGTCCCAGGCGATGTTCCTCAGAGTCCAGCTCCGCCGCAACCAGGAGATCGATCGGTTCAATGCTGCAGCCGTGCACGCCAACGAGAGCCGGTTCGCGGAGGCATTGCGCGCGCTCGACGATCTGCTGATGGCGGCCGAGCAAACCGACATTCGCGAGCGAGCCGAAACGCTGCGTCGCGAGGTCACCGCGGTGATCGAGAAAGCGAAGAAGTGAGGAATGAAGGGTGAAGGGTGAAGAGTGAAGGGTGAAGAGTGAAGGGTGAAGGGTGAAGGGTAGGCCACACCTGTCATCCCTGTAGCGGGTGGTGGGCGGGAAGGCGAGGGATCTCCACGCTGGTCCAATGCAGGGGAGAGCGGGCGTCCCGCGCCCGCCTCTGTTCCATCCGCGATGATGCAACCGACCATCACGCGGTTACCGTCCGCGACGAGCGGCCCGATCGCTCCCACCGTCGCGCGTCACCGGGCCGAAGATCGGAATCTTCGGCCACAGGCGAGGGATCGCCACGCTGGTCCAATGCAGGGGAGAGCGGGCGTCCCGCGCCCGCCTCTGTTCCATCCGCGATGATGCAACCGACCATCACGCGGTTACCGTCCGCGACGAGCGGCCCGATCGCTCCCACCGTCGCGCGTCACCGGCCGAAGATCGGAGTCCTGGGCCACAGCTGCGACCGTGTTACAGGCCGGTGAACTCATCGGGCTCGCCGCTCGCCAGGCTAACATTTCGCCCTCTCGATCGTCAGAACGAGTGATCTCGCGGATGGACGCGGCTGCGGCCCGATGGAAGGAAGCTCCTGATGCAAAACACGATGAAATCAGTTGTGGCGATCCTCTTGCTGCTCCTCCTGACGGCCTGCAGCGTCTCCGAGCAGCGAAAACAGACGCTCGCGCGAGGCGCACTTTCGATCGTGATCGAAACGCTCTTCCGCCTTTCGGCTCCAGCATCCAATGACGACGAGACGACGATCGCGCCGGTGATTCGTCGAGTCGCGGCGAACGAAGGCTCCGCCGAAGTGCAGGCTGCCGGGCCGACCTCACGGGGCGACGATCGTTCAATCGCCGCGCGAGCAGAGCCAGAGAGCGTGGGACGAGCCGATCTCATCGCAGTCACCGCGAATGCGACTCTCCCCGATCATCTCCTTCACCGCCTCGCCCTCTCCACTTCGCCGGAGGCAGGCTGCGGCAATCAGGAGACACTCGTCGCCGACCTTCCTCTCGGCGCGAACATCACCAGCATCGTTCGCGATCAGTGCATCGAGCTGCGCAAAACGCCACGAAAGCGAGCATCCGCCCCCCGGCTGACGGTGAGGATGAAGACGATTCCCGAAGCGTTTTCCAGGATCGTGACAGTGGAGATCCTCGAGGCGCCCCAGCCACCCCTCCGCATGCCGAACGAAATGGGGCAGCCGGTTCCCGTGGCGCGGCCCACCGAGTCGCTGATCGGCCTCTGACGACTCCCGTCATCCTGAGCGAAGCGGCGGGGAGGGCGTGAGTGAAGGATCTGCGTTCTTACACAGTTGCCGATCGCAGATCCTTCACTCACACCCACCCCGCCGCCTCGTTCAGGATGACACCTTCACGCTTCACTCTTCACTCTTCACCCTTCACTCTTCACCCTTCACCCTTCACCCTTCACCCTTCACCCTTCACCCTTC
>DATKDP010000147.1:0-10280 GCA_035546335.1 Thermoanaerobaculia bacterium
CGCGGACCCTCCACAGCCAATAGAACATCGCGCCAAAGAGCAGCACGATCGGCAGCGCGCGCATCGGCCCGGTCGTGAATGGCTCCGGAAGGATTGTCGCCACCCGCTCACGAATCGAGAAGAACGATCCGGCCGCGATGAACAGCGCGAAGCACATCCGCCACAGATGGCGCGCCAGGCGCGGACCGCCCCGAGGCATGCCGGATCGCATGATGCGCACATCACCCGCCGCCGCCAACAGGAGCACGGCAGCGAGGATGAACGACATCACACCGATCGTGCGAAACGGAACGCCACCAGGCGAAAGGCCAGGGCTGCTGACGGCTCTGATGCCGCCCACGATCGCCAGGAATGCGAGGCCGACCGCGATCGTCAGCGCCGCAACATTGATCACCCGGGTCCATCGGGATGCCGGGCGGACGGTCGTCAGCGCCGTGCCGACAAAATAGAGAGCCAGGACCGCGGCGACCACATTCGCCACTCCGGCACTCTGGAGAAACTCCAGGATCGAGGCGGTCGCGCCCATGACGAGCATCGCGTAGACGAACAGCATCCCGCTACGGCGGTGGATGGTCCCACCTTTCCTCACGGAGAGAGCGACGGCGCCGAGAACGATCGCGAGTCCGCCTGCGGCAATGTGAATCAGTAAGAGCATCGATTACCCCCGCTGGCCCCGGCGGAGGCTCCACAGTCCGCGCGCCGAGAGGATCACGGAGAAGATCGCGGTCACCACGAGCGCGATGATTGTCCATGCAAAGAAGAAGGCTCCGCTGGACTCGGCGATGCCACCGCCGACGGCGCCTCCTCTGTTCGTCATGTGGACGACGGGGAGAGCCGACGCAAGGAGCGGCGCGACGAGGGTGATGACGTATCCCGATCGCTGCCCGACGAGCACCAGAGTTCCGTACAGCCAGACGACCAGGACGAGCACCACGGGAAGGTTCGAGAGTCCTCCCGGGGACATCCCGCGGACGATATCGTCGGCAAGGTGGAGCGTCGTGAGGAGGATCGTGAGCAGAGATGTGATGACCAGGATGCCGTTTTGCTTCATTCGATCCTTCGCTCCTTCGATTCCTCATTGCTCGATCCCGAGCATCGCGCGCCACCCGCGCGCGTGATTGCTGTTCGCGCATCTACCATTGCGAGCGTTTCTCGACATGCGCACCAGCAATAGTGTCGGCACGAGTGTGCTCGAACAACCGCCTTGAGACGAAGTGCGGTTTCCACAGGATGAACGGCGGCTGGTGGCTCTTCGAGGGCCGCTTACATCTGACGGAACAGATGGAGGTAGTTGCGGCTTACGGGCAGTACATCGCCTCGGCCCCTCAGGTGAATCTCTGCGGTTTCATTGTCATGCCGCTTCACATGGTGGATCGCGCGCAGGTTCACGACGACGGAGCGATGGACCTGCGCGAACTGCTCCGGATCGAGCTGTTCGACGAGATCCTTGAGCGGGGTTCGGACCACCGCCTCGGCCGGTTTCCCTCCGTCGCGCCAGGCGACGAGTGTGTACTTGGCGTCGGAACGAAGAAAATCGACGTCATCGATCGCGATGAGGCGCACGGTCTTTCCCGCCTGTGCCCGGATCCATCGCAGCGCATCTTCCTTCCCGCCGCCCTGCAGCTTCGCGAGCTGCGCGCTGAGTTGCTGCAAGAGCTGCGCGGTGTTGATGGCGGGTTTCGACGACTGCAGCCGCTCCTCGAGACGGCCGACCGTTTCCGCAAGACGCTCCTCTTCGACCGGCTTCAGAAGGTAATCGAGTGCGCCTTGCGCAAAGGCCTTCACGGCGTAGTGATCGTACGCGGTGACGAACACCAGATGCGCTCGACGGCCGATGTGGTTCGCGGCATCGACGCCCGAGAGACCCGGCATCTGAACGTCCAGGAAACAGATTTCGGGATGCCGCTCGTCGAAGAGCCGCATTGCCTCCCGTCCGTTCCGAGCTTCGGCCACGATCTCGAGCTCGGGCCAGATCTTCGCGAGCTGGCGTCGCAGCGAATCGCGCAGCAGAGGTTCATCGTCCGCGATCAGCGCTGTGGGAGCGGTCATGCTATGCCACCTGTGCGGGCATCTCGATTTCGACGGCCACGCCGCGGGGCGCGTCGGAGATCAGGCGCAGCTCCGCTCCATCGCCGAAAATCATCTGCAGCCGGTCGTGCAGAGTCGCCAGCCCGGTTCCGAGACCGTTCGTCGACGGGTGGAGTCCAGCGCCGGTATCGGATACGCGGATCACGCAGCGCTGACCACGCCGTTCGATGTCGATGTCGATTCTGCCTCCTTCTTCACTGGGATCGATCCCGTGTTGCACGGCGTTCTCGACCAGCGTCAACAGTGTGATCGGAGGACAGCGAAGCTCGAGCGCCGATGGGTCGACGTTCATCGCGTACTGCAGGCGATCGGGCATGCGCATCTGCATCAGCTCGAGATAAGGCCGAACGAGCTGCACCTCGCGCTCGATCGTTACAGCGGGCTCGTCCAGCACCGGTACCACCGCGCGCAGATACGCGGTCAGGCTTCGAAGCACGGTCGACGCATGCGGCGAGCCTGCATCGACGAGCGCCTGCACGTTCGCGAGCGTATTGAAGAGGAAGTGCGGAGCGACCTGCGCCTGCAGCAGACGCAGGCGGGCGTCGAGCGCCTGCCGCTCGAGCTCACTGCGTTCGAAGGCGAACGCGAGCTTCTGATCGCGAGCGACGGCTTCCTTCTGACGAACGACCGCCGCGAGCGCCGTCGACGGCGCGAGCACGATCGCGAAGGTTGTGAGGATGATCCATCCGACCAGACGGTCACGATTCTCCCAGAACGGCGGCGCACCCCCGGGCGTGGTCAGAACCCAGATGAGGAAGGTGGTCACCGGCATGAGAACGCCGACCGCAACGACCTGAAATGTCCATCGCGGAGGCCACCGCGGCAGCCTCGGAGGCCATACTTCGAAGAGTGCGAAGGCAGTCGTCGCCACCAGGCCGAGGATGATCGTGCGGACGAACAGTGTGGAGGGAGGACTTTTCCATCCGTTCATCAGCAGGAGCGAGACACCGATCGAAATCGTCAGCGCGACGGCAATGCGCCGCGCCGTCCTCGCAATGATGCCGATCGGGTTCCCCACCGTCGCCGGTTCTGACATTCGGCCGAGTATACCGGTAGTGGTATGCCGTCCATGGTGACGGCATGAAAGCGCGGCCTGCATCGTCGCTCTACCGCATGACTTGTCATCCGCTATGATGTCCGGCCATGGACTTCGTTCTCGTCAAGCGGCTTCTGAGTGCACTGGAGAAGCAGAAGGTTCGATACGCCGTGTTCGGGGGCGCTGCGCTCAACCTCCACGGTCTCGCCCGGTTCACCGATGATCTCGATCTATTCGTTGAGCCGGATGCAGACAACATCGAGAGGCTGAAGCTTGCTCTCGCCACGGTGTTCGACGACGAGTCGATCGAGGAGATCTCAGCCGACGATCTGATGGGCGAGTATCCTGCCGTTCAGTACGTGCCGCCGGAAGGCACATTTCACATTGATATCCTGACCAGACTCGGCGAGGGCTTCCGTTTCAGCGATCTCGAAGTCGACCGTCTCCCGTTCGAGGAGTTGGCGGTCTCGGTCGTCACGCCCCAGACGCTCTATCGGATGAAGAAAGACACCGTGAGGCTTCAGGATCGCGCCGACGCGGCGATGCTTCGAGAACGTTTCTCCCTGGAGGACGAGTGATGCCGATCCGCAAGTTCAGGTCCGTCGAAGAGATGAATCGCCCCAACTGGCGAGAGCCGGGCTCTCCCGCGCTCTACCTCGCCATCGAAAGAGTTTGGAACTTTGGGCAGCGAACAAACCGTATCCGCTTCCAGCCGGGAGTGTATCGTTATCGATCGATCGAGGAGATGAACGATTCCGACGACCGATGGCGACACGACACCGAATAACGGTCCCGTTCGGCTTGGAACCCGCTGCACTCTCGGCCGGATCGGAGATTCTGACCGTTATCGCCTCCGACGCTAACGCGTGCCCGGGTTCATGCCACTCGAAGCCGTCCGCAACTGGTCCTTCCACCGTTCCTCGTTCAGCCCCGCGATCAGGAGCCACAAGATGAGCACCAGCTCGCCGAGCGCGCAGGGAACCAGGACGTAGCGGAAGAACTGCGCGCCATAGGCGGGGGCGAGAAGATGAACGACGCTATTCGCGACGTACGCCGCTCCCCCGATCGCCAGCCACACGCCAATCACACGCGGCAGAAAACCGGACCGCGCGATCAGAACGCCGAGCGTGATGCAGGTGAGGCCGAAGAAGAAGAGAGCGATGTTGTAGCCGATCGCATGTGTCCGGAGTGATGCGAACGCAAGTGCCTCGAGAGCAGGCGTGCTCAACCCCTTCAAGGGCGTCACGGGCGACAGGTACACCAGGGGCGCGAAATGCAGAAGCGTGGTCGTCGCCAGGACCGCGACGTGGGTCAGTCTGAAAAACGCGGCGAGCAGCGCGAGCGGCCTGCTCACGCCCGCGAGAAGCACGAAGAAAAGGAGCGCGAGAATCGCGTCTCCCGATGCCGCAACCAGATCCGCCACGCCGCCCGCGCGCCAAAGCGTCCTGTTCGCCAGAATGTTCGATGCCGTCGCCGCCGGGTCGCCACGAACGATCAGCGTTCCACGCACGTACATCTCGCCGATCAGCGCCGTCCCGCCCGTGACGATGTACATCGCTCCGGCGAGCCGTGCCAGCGCACGCGGAGATCCGAAAGAGCCGCTCATTTCGACTTCGCCGTGATCTCGACCCCGCTCGCCACGAACGTCACCTTATCCTTCGTAATGCGCACCCTCCCAAGTATTCGCGCGTGACTGTCCCCGCTCGAGCGCGGCACGACGAAGGCGCCCCCTTTGAACATCACCCGTAATCCCGCGGACGAGCCCGCTGGCGCAACGATCATCCAACACCCTGCGAAACGACACACCCTGCGAACGGTTCCCTCGGTGACGAATTCGGTCTCGGTAAACGACTCCGGGTTCGCGAGGACGCTCGCGAGTGGAATGACGGTCGCTTTCGCCGGAACCGCCGCGCCGCGCTGGATCACTTCGGCCGCAGAAAGTGTCGATGCGAAGGCGAGGACCGCAAGACAGGACATCCACATCCGATTCTGACGTGAAACTGCATGAATACTCAGGTTGTTCATCGCGTCTCCTCATGCCGGGCGCGCTTCTTGTTGAAAGCATCCCGGCGACTTCCTGGCGCCTATAATGGAGAAGACCCGCTGAACGAAGCCTGAACCGGACGTTCAGCTTACGTTCAGCGCACGGGCATCATCATCCGCGAGGAATCAAATGTACGAGCCAGCGAGCATGGGCTTCCGACCAGGGCCTTCGGGCTCCAGCCCTCACTGAGACCCGACCATGCGCCTGCTCATCGTCGAAGACGAAGATCGCCTCGCCAGCCAGCTCGCCTCCGCATTCGGGGAGTGCGGCTACGCGGTCGACCTTGCTGCGGATGGAGAAACAGCCGACTTCCTCCTGGCGACCGAGCGCTACGATGCCGCGATCCTCGATCTCGGGTTGCCGAAGATGGACGGCCTGACGGTGTTGCAGCGATGCAGGGCCGCCGCGAATCCGGTTCCGATTCTCGTGCTGACCGCCCGAGGCTCGTGGCATGAGAAGGTGGGAGGGATCGACGCAGGCGCCGATGACTACCTGGTGAAGCCGCTTCAACTCGAGGAGGTGAAGGCGCGTGTGCGAGCGTTGATCCGACGCGCCGCCGGGCAGTTCCAGAACGAGTTGCGTCACGGCGCGCTGACGCTCGATCCGCGAACGGCGAAAGTGACGCTCGCCGAAGCGCCGGTGCGCCTCACCAGTCACGAGTACCGCGTGCTCGCGTATCTCATGTATCACCGCGAGCGCGTCGTTTCGGAGACCGAGCTCTCTGAGCACATCTACGCCCAGAGCTCCGATCGCGACTCTAACACCATCCAGGTGTTCATCGGCCGGCTGCGGCGGAAGCTCGGCTCGGGATCAATCGAGACGGTACGGGGGCTCGGCTACAGGATGGCACCGTGATCCTTCGCTCGCTCCGCTCGATCCTCGCTTCGCTCCGCGCGCGCATCGTCGCCGCGGCACTGCTGTGGACCGTCGGCCTGCTCGTCATGATCGAGGTCGGCTCCGCGGTCGCTGCCGAGACGTTTCCCGGTTTCCGCCCCGTCGATCAACTGATTTTGTCACTCATCGCCACCGGGTGTGCGATCTCAGGATTGCTGCTCGCAGCGGGAGCGCTTCGCCGCCTCGACCGCGTGAGGACGCTGATATCGGCAGTGCGCGCCGGCGAACAGAACCGTCTGAGCGCGAGCGGTCTCTCGGAGATCGAGCCGCTCGTTCGTGAGATGAACGAGCTGCTCGAGTATCGCGAAACCGTCGTGCAGCGGGCACTCGCAACTGCTGGTGATCTGGCCCACGGCCTGAAGACGCCGCTCGCGGTCATGGCGTGGGAGGCCGACCGTCTCGAGACCCTCGGACAGCACGAGAGCGCAGCCAGCATCGCAGAACAGGTCGAGCGGATGGGGCGTCAGGTCGACATCCATCTGGCGCGCGCCCGCGCATCCGGCGCCGGCTCCTCCTACGATCGCCGCACCGAGGTGGTCGCGGCGACCGAGAGGCTGGTCGAGACGATGCGGCGCCTGAACAGCGACAGTGCGCTCACTTTCGAGCTCAGCATTGCAGAGCCGCTGACTGTGAGCTGCGAACCGGAAGACTTCGACGAGATGCTCGGAAATCTCCTCGACAACGCGTGCAAATGGGCAGTTTCCGTGGTTCAGGTGACGGTGCGGCGAAGTGGAGACGACGTCACGTTCCTCGTCGAGGACGACGGACCGGGCATCGACGCCGCGCTGCGCGACCGCGTCCTGCAACGGGGAGTGCGTGCCGACCAGACCGCTCCAGGCCACGGACTCGGTCTTGCCATCGTGAAGGATCTTGCTGCGCTGTATCACGGGTCCTTCGCCCTCGAGCCCGGCGACCGTGGCGGATTGCGCTCTCGGCTCGTGCTGCGATCTGCCGCTGGAGGAACCATCGCGGACGCTCAGGCGTCGAAAGCGCTATGAACAGTTGGATCCGGTCAGGTGGAGGCTCTCCGAGGTAGGGTCCGACGTTAACTTTATGCGCATCAGACCAGGCATGACACGAAACCGGACGAAGCCTGACGATGTTGGACCGGCCCGCATCTGTTTCGAACGGACGAAGTTCCCGCCGAGGTGCTGGCCGATGCCAAAGAAAACCCGCGAGCTCGTGATGCGTAAGCACCTCTCATGGACACGATGACGCTGGCATTCGTGGGTGCGGCGTACGGAACGTCGATCGCTCTCGGGAGCTGGCGCAGGGGCACGTCTCCACGCTCGTACTCGGATCGGTGGCTCGCCGCTTTTCTGTTCTGCGGCGTCGCCGCGATCGTGACGATCACATTGCAGCATCGGCTGGAGGACGCCGTTGCGATCCAGGCACTCGAGAGGATCGAGTACATCGTGATCCTCACCACGGGTCCCATGCTGCTTCGTTACATAAGGTCGCTGCACCGTAACGAGGACCTGTGGCCGGGGATCCTTCACTTCACCCCGGCGCTTGCCGTGGCCGCCGTTCCGGGAGCCGCGGGCCTTCCCATCGCCCTGTTGGTCTTGCACCAGGTCGTTTACACCGGACTCGCAATGCTGGAGCGATTGGGGCATGCGACCGCTCTGCGAGATGACCGGCGTACGAGCCTGGCCCTTCTGTTCACCATGGTGACCATCCACGCCGCACAAATTACCAGAATGGCTTCGGTGCGCCCGCAGTCTCTGACGGACATCGTTCCTGTGACGATCTCATTAGCAATGCTCTCGGCGTCGGCGTTCGCGTGTTTCATCTGGATGGCGAGCAGAACCCGGCCGAGGCGGATCGGGCGGCGTGACAGACCGGCGACCGTTGGGACGACCACACACGTGGACTGTTCCACCTCGGAGAGTGGGCTTCTGGAACGGATCGAAACGGTGATGAGGAATGAACATCTCTACCGCCGGAACGATCTGGGCCTTCACGACCTGGCGGCAGCCTTGGACGTCACTCCCCACCAGCTCTCGATGTTTCTCAATCGCGTCGCAGGTACGACGCTTCTCGATCTCCTCACGCGATTTCGCCTCGAAGATGCAACGCGGCGACTCTGCGATCCCGGCCATGAGATCTATACGATCGAGGCGATCGGGGAGAAGAGCGGATTCGGATCGCGGTCCTCGTTCCACTCGATCTTCCGGAATGAGCTGGGCACGACTCCGGGGCGGTTCCGCACAACCCACAGATCGCACGATTGAGCTCCCGGAGTGAGAGGCTTGTCCGGATCGATCCATCTGGACATGTTCGGCCTTCACGGAACGAACCCGCCCCCCTATAGTCCGTATCTGTTTCGGCAGTCACGGGAAAGGAGTGGAGGATGAAGGTCATGACCCTACAGTGGACGGCTTCTCGATTCGCGCTGCTCGCACTCGTCATCAGCGTATCGGCCAGTGCGGCAACCAGCGAGTGGCGCCAGTATGAAGAACCAGCCCGTGCGGGCTGGTCGGTCGAACAACTCGAGGTCGCGAGGAAGATTACGGAAGAGGTTCGCTCAGCGGCCGTCATGGTGGTCGAGGACGGTACGGTCGTCGTCGCCTGGGGAGAGGTGGATCGTCCATTCCCGATTTACTCGATGAGGAAGGGGCTATACAGCGCACTCGCCGGTATCGCGGTCGAGGAGGGACGACTCGATCTCGAGACGACGCTGAACGCGCTCGGCGTCAGCGAGATCGGTGGTCTGAGCGAAGAGGAGCTGTCGGCAACGGTCGAGCATCTGCTTTCCTCGAGATCGGGAGTCTACAGAGTCTCCGCATACGAGCCTGCGTCGATGAAGCGGAACCGTCCCGATCGCGGGTCGCATCGCGCGGGAGAACACTGGTTCTACAATAACTGGGACTTCAACGTAATCGCACACCTGATCGAGTCCGCATCGGGAGAGAACATCGAAACGTTGTTCCGCCATCGCATCGCCGAGCCGCTCGGGATGCAGGATCTCTCCGAGAACACGGCCTTCTTGTTTCAGGAGCCGAGTCGTTCGCTCTATCCGGCAGTCATCTTCCGGTTGAGTGCGCGGGACCTCGCCCGATTCGGGCTGCTCTACGAGCGGAAGGGCCTCTGGAATTCGCATCGCATACTCGAAGAGGAGTGGGTGGAGGAGAGCTGGAGGGCTCGCACCGATTTCTCCGAGCCGAGCTCCTGGGAGGATGCGACGGGTTTCGGGTACATGTGGTGGATTCACCGGGCTCGCAGCGATGCGGAACGCCCGTTCGCGCAGAGAGACATCTATCTGACGCGAGGATCTCACGGCCAGGTGCTCGCGATTGTCCCGTCGCTCGACCTCGTCGTCGTGCACCTGACCGACACCGAGACGGGAGAGGGTGGGACCTTCGAGGGGGCTGCTCGGGTCATCGACGCGGTCATTGCATCGAAAACCATTGAAGATCCGGAAGGGTCGACAGTGAGGACGACCTCACTTCGTCCCGAGGCGCTCCCGAATGCGAGTCCCGCTCCGGAACCTCGAACGGCGGTGGCATGGAGTGCCGAAGACATCCGGTCCATCAGCGGCGAATACGCGCTCGGCCCGCAGGTGACGTTCGTCGTGCATGAGGATGGCCGGCTGTTCGCGCTGCCGAAGGGTGTGCCAATGTCCGAGGTGGAGCTGTTTCGCGACGCGGAGGGGCGCATCTTCTCACCGGTGCTCGACGTGAAAATCACCGTCGTGCGGACGGATGAGGGGAGAATCGCCGCGCTCGAAGGACAGATCGAGGGCCGTCCGGTCCGGATCGAGCGCCTTCAGGCTCGTGACTCGACCAGGAAGGAGTAGTCTTCGATGGTTCCGTCACCCGTTCCTCCACACGGGACGCTCCGATCGACAACGGAGAGTGGCTCTACGGAAAAGTCTACGCGGATGCGTGGAGCCGAGGAAGTATTACGTCCCTTCACTGAACGCGACGGGAGTCCCTGCCGGCCGCGCGCTGTTGGGCACGCCTCGGGTGTGGCGGATCCAGAGCTCAGCGACCCAAACCGTAATCGTGAAACCGAGCCAGACCGAATAGCCGAACCAGACCTCGGGACCCTCCTTCGTGGCGATGGCGAGCACGATACCGCAGAGCCTCACCGTTGAGACACCGAGTGCAACGGCGCACATGCGGATCATCCACTCGCGATGTCGCGCGATCTGCCCTTTGCGAATTGCACGGAAACCGCGGATCGGTGAGATCAGAAACAGTGCTCCAAAGACAG
>DATKDP010000148.1:0-13140 GCA_035546335.1 Thermoanaerobaculia bacterium
ACTGAACCTGGTCGGAGTTGAGTATCTCGGTTCTCCGCATGACCACAAGGCCTTTCTCGACCGCATCGCACAGATACTGACCAAATTGATCAAATCCCGGCGCCCAACCGAGTGAACCACCCGTGCCCGCGCCCGAGCCCGAGCCCGCGCCCGGCTTCTATGATCAAACTCTGAGAGACGAATCCTCAGACTTCGGTTTCAAGAACCTAATGTGACCGACTGCTGCGCCGCGATTGCAACGCCACTTCGCGAGGTGGCTGGCGTGCGTCATCCTGAGCGAGGCGGTTGGGTGGGCGGGAGCGAAGGATCTGCGATCGGCAACTGTCTAAGAACGCAGATCCTTCACTCACACCCGCACCCCGCCCTCGTTCAGGATGACGGCACGGCCACAAGTTCGGCCACTTGTCTCGCGCAAATGCTTTGCCCCTGTTGGACTAGAATGACGGGACGGCGAGTCCCCATGCGCGAGATCGTCTTCATCAATCGCTTCTTTCATCCCGATCGCTCCGCGACCAGCCAGCTCCTCGCCGATCTCGCGTTTCATCTCGCCTCGAAAGGGTGGAGCGTCAAGGTCATCACCAGCCGCCAGGATTACGAGAATCCGGCCGCCGCCCGCCCGCGACAGGAAAAAATTCGAGGAGTCGATGTCCACCGCGTCTGGAGCACTGCGTACGGACGCGCTCGTCTTTCGGGACGCCTGCTCGACTATCTCTCGTTCTATCTCACTTCGTTCCTCGCGCTCTTCTTTCGCATCAAACGCGGCACGATCGTCGTGGCTCTCACCGATCCTCCGCTCGTTTCGTTTCCCGCGGCGATCGCCACGCAGCTGCGAGGAGCGGTTCTGGTCAACTGGATCCACGATCTTTTTCCGGAGGTGGCCGAGCAGCTCGGCGTGATCAAGCCTCGGGGGGTGATCTCCAGGCTCCTGCGCGGGCTGCGAAATCATTCTCTCCGCATCGCCTTCGTGAACGTCGTCCTCGGCGAGTTGATGGAGGTCAAGGTCCGAAAGCGCGGCGGTGCGACGGTCGTCCGACCGAACTGGGCGGATGGCACGAGCATCGCGCCGTCCGGTCCGGAGACGAATCGTCTGCGAGTCCGGCTCGGTCTCGAAAATGCCTTCGTCGTCGGCCACGCCGGAAACCTCGGGAGGGCGCACGACTACAGGACGCTTCTGGGAGCCATCGAGGAGCTGCGCTCCGATCTCTCGATCCGGTTCGTCATCAGCGGTTCCGGCGCCCTCTACGAACGACTCGAGGCTCGGGTACGCTCCGAGGGAGTGGAGAACGTGATCTTTCTCCCCTATCAGCCGCGCGAGATGCTCGGTGATCTGCTGGGGCTTCCCGACGTTCATCTCATCACGCTTCGCCGGGGACTCGAAGGGCTCATCGTCCCGAGCAAGTTCTACGGAATCGCGGCAGCGGGACGGCCGTCGATCATGATCGGGGCGGACGACGGCGAGATCGGGACGATCCTGGCAGAGCACGAGTGCGGTCTCACCGTACAGCGGGGCGACGTCTTCGCGCTCGTCGCGGCGATTCGCTCTCTCGCCTCGGACCGTTCCATGGTCGAACAGATGGGCCGCAGGGCGCGGCGGCTCTTCGACGAGAATTTCGACATTGCGATCGCGCTCGAGGCATGGGAATCGATCGTCGAGACGACACGGCTGGAAACAACCGACGAGGACGGAGAGAAAAGAGCTGCTGTCCGACTCCGTCCCTCACTTCGCCATCTTCGTCTCCTGGCCGGCTCGATCGTCGTCCTCGCGATTTCTCTGTTCGCCTTCCGGGCGATCCCCTTCCCCGGCTCATCACCATCGGCCGGCTGGATCCCGCAGGGGCTGAAACCTCCGACAGATGCTGTCGAGCTCGCTCGCAGTCTGCGCACCGAGCCGGCGAACTGGCAGGTGGCGCACGAGATTGCAGGGCAGGCTCTCGACTTCGCCACCGACCAGCGCCAAGCGCTCTGGAGGAGTGCACACGCTCACACCTCGCAGCTCGCCGGCCAATGGCCGGCCGTACACCTGTCGTACATCCGCTCCGGCTTCTTCCACTGGAGTGAGCTCACTGCTGACGATCGCGATTCGGTTCTGAAGGCGACTGCTGCGCTGTTGCGCAGTCCGGAGTACTTCACGCGGCTCTATCCCCTGGTCTGGCAGATCACACACGATCTCGACTTTCTGCGGGCTCACCGCCCGGCAACGCCCGGGACCACGGCTCTTTTGCGCGACCTCGCGGTCATGCACGGCGATTTCAAATCGTATCTCGCGCTGCGCGGCGAGGTGACAAAAGAGCGGGAGGACGAGCTCGAACGGCGCCGGAGCAGCAGATCACCGGAAGCGATGCTCGCCTCGATCGTCAGCGCCCGCGAAGAGCGGGGGAACGACGCGACGATCGTGCGCCATCTGGAACATTTCGCGACGGAGCCGCCCGCGGGCACCGAGGTCGATCCGAAGGCCCTCGCGCATTTCGTCGAATACGTGCTGCGGAACGGCCTGCAGCCGTTGAGCGGCCTGCTCGAGATCGACGACGAGAAGCTCCCGCTGGTGATGCGTGCACGCCTTGCACATGCCGCCGGCCATTACGCAAAGGCGCGCGAGCTCGAGAAGAACCGCGATCCGGCGGACCACCCTTCGGAATGGTTTCACTTCTATGCCGAGCGCGCGATGGAGGAGGCGCGCAACGGGAATCTCATCGCGGCACAACAGCTGCTCGGACGCATTGCGGTACGGGAGAAGAACAGCCTGCCGGCTCTTCTGGCGATGGAGGCGGTCGCGGAGACCGTCGGCGATACGTTCCGGCTCGGTGTGGTGCGGGAGACGATTCGGCAGCAGTACGCTGGAGAATGGCTTCCGCCGGAGCGGTGGAAGGGACTTTGCGGAGCAGAGATCTGCAGCCGCTCGGCCGACGCGACGCTCTATCTGGAGAGCCCGGGCACGCTGCCGATCGCGGTCAGGACGGTGGCAACCGATGACGTGAATCCGTGGCTGGAGATCTACGTCGACGACCGGTTGGCGGCGGAGGGAGAAGTTGCGCAGTCGCGACGGTTCGAAATCGAGATCGCAGCGAAAGGGGCGCGCCGGATCGAGCTGCGGCTCGCCAACCCGATGACGCGCAACCGCGAGCGCCGCCGGATCGAAGTGATCGAGCCGTAACATCGGGTACATGAAGTGGCCGGACTTTGTCGCGGATGCGACGCGGAGGCCCCTCGGGCTTGCGATCATCTGACACAGCATCCGCGACAAGTTCGGTCGTCGCAGGACGATCTCTCGGCCTTGCCCTTCTCGGTCCGGTTCGTCGCCGGCGATTCGGGGCAGGACCGAAGTTGTCCGCTTCGGCGTGCGAGAGGTCACGAAATCCGTCCGCGCCTGGCCGAAGCGGACAAACTTCGGCCACATGCTTCGTCCCTACGAGGATGTGGGGCGGTGGGGAAGGTGGCCGAAGTCAACTGCCCGGCTTCCGCTCGGGCCTCCGCAGCGAGCCTGCCGCTGCCGCGCACACGCCGAGAAGTGCAGCGAGCGTGGCGGGAATCGCAGGAATGAACAGATCGAAATCGACGAGCGAGTGGAGAGCGATCACCATCAGGCTCGCGAGCACGCCGACGATTACCAGGCGCGCCTCTGTCCTCCCGCTCTTCGCTGACCTGCCTCCCACGGACTCCGGCTCTCCTGCGTTTCCCTGGAACGAGCGAGCCAGCAACCACGCGAGAACGAGGAGCCCGCCGGCCAGGCCGCCGAGCAGGATCAGAAGCCCGATTGCTCCCGTCGTCGCGGCAATCTCGAGATAGTCGTTGTGCGCGTGGTCGAAGATCGCGTTCATCTCCATCGACTGCTCCATCAGGACGACATTCTCGAAACTTCCGAGTCCGCTGCCGAAGAGGGGAAATCGTTTCCACACTCCGATCGCCGCCTCGTACCCGATCATCCGGCCGGCAACGATTCCCCGCTGATCGCGAATCGTCATCAGTCGCCCGATCGTCGCCTCCGTTCCCATTCGGCGGATCACGAACGCCGCCGCCAGCGCGATCAGAAGCTCGACGATCAGAACGACGATCGCAGCCATGCGCAGCGAGCTGCGCGTTCTGCCTCGACGCGATGCCGCCAGAAGCGCGACGCAGTAGACCGCCGCCGCAATCCCGATCCCCGAGACCAGCGCGATCAGAACGGAGCGCGACTGCGACATCAGAACGCCGGCGAGAAGCATCACCGCTGCGAGCGCGGCGAGCGCGAACCGAATCAGCCCGTGACTGACGAAATGCGCGACCCGGCCGCCGGCAGATCCCTTTCCTCTCCACCCCTCAGCCACCGCGAGAAGCGCGAGAGTCAGCGCCAGGGGAATCAGCAGCGCGATCCAGGCAGCGAAATGGTTGGGGTTGACGAACGTACCCGTCACTCGCGAGAAGATCCTCGCGTTGTGCCAGCCCCAGATCGAATGCGTCCCATACTGCGTTCCCTCGGCCCAGGCCCGCAGGCCGTAGAAGACCTGCAGGCAACCGGCGACCATCAATCCCCAGCAGAAGACCATGCGATGCCGGCGTTCCCGGTACAGAAGAAACCCGAGCTGAAACGTCGCGAAATATCCGACGATCAGAAGGAGATGCTGGAGCGTTTTTGCCGGCGTGACACTGAGACGGTAGTAGCGCGGAAACTCCTCTCCGGCGCTCGCCGGCATCATGGCGTGCATCGCCTCGGCGCTCGACCAGATGGCGTGGGCGGAAGGCGACAGCGTGTCGACCAGCCACTTCGGTAGCGGCATCACCTGCAGCAGCACAAGGAGGATGAAGAGCGCGCCCGCAGCCGACCAGACCCGATGCAGAGGCGAGCGCCTGACGGCGCGCCGATGCCCCTCCGTGACCCCATGCACCGCGAGGGTGGCCGCCAGGAGAAGCAGCGGAGGAACGACCAGCGGCAGCCGCGCAAACTCCGTGACCGAGCCGAACGGGAGCGGAACCCAGAAAAGCCAGACGAGGAACAGCAAACGGAAGGAGGCGAGAAGGAGCGATCGATCGAGCATTCGTCGGGCGACTCAGCTCAGAGTGCTCTTGCCGGAAAGTCGAAACATCGAGCCCGAAAGTGTATCATTTCGAACGATGAGGGATGCCGCACACCTTCGAGAGGGGAGGTCTCTATCTAGATCGAACGTCAGTAGATGGCGTTCATTCGGATTCGCCAGTCATCCGGACAAGGGACACGGCAACCATCTGCAAACACAGAACCTTCTCTCCCACGCACGGGCGCAACGACCTGATTCCGCAGTTTCGCCAAAACGGGCCCGGAGCTCTCTTCTCCTCGGTGCCTTCGCCTTCCTTCTCGCGATCCAGGCCGCACCTGCTCTGAACGGGCAGACTTCCTTCACCCAGCCGAGCCGGTCCCGAGGACGCAGCGCGGTGCTCGCGGAGCTCGAGAAGGCCCGCTTCCATATCGGCCCGTTCTATCTGCTGTCGGAACTGGAGCTCAACCCGCTGTTCGACCTCGGGTACGACCTGAACCTGCTGATGCCGGCGACCAGCGAAAAGCGAGACTGGGGGATCGCGGTCGGAGCGCCGCTGAAGGCGTTTTTCGTCCCCTCGAAAAAGTTCGTCATGACGGCCGACGCGAGACCGGTCTATCGCTGGTACCTGCACAACGAAGAGAACCGCGACCTGAGCTGGGCGTACAGGGGAGACATCCATTTTCTGTTCAATCATCTCTATCTGAACTTCCATGCCGAGATCGCCGACCAGAGGCTGCGCGACCGGCTCGAGCTGAACAACCTCGTCGACCGGGAAACAGTTTCCTGGGGATCGGCCGGCGAGCTGACGCTGAGCAGCAGAACGAACATCAACTTCAGTGCGGCCTACCGCGACATCGAGTATCCAGACACGAGCAATCAGCCGGACGAGTCGATCACACAGCTGAGTCGCGAGGAGACTTCGTTCCACGGTGCGATTCGCCACCACACGTTTCCGACGACCTGGCTGCGCAGCGGGATCGACGTGACCGACTACCAGTTCGACTCGACGGCGCGTGACAGCCAGCGGCGGGAAGTGTTCATCGGAGCCACTCGCGACAGGGCGATTCACGATCTCGACATCCAGATCGGATACCTCGAGCAGACGCACGACACACCCGACTTCGAGGATTTCGGCGGCATCGTGGGGACGGTCCAGTGGTCGTACCATCCGCGGAGACGCCTCGATGTCCGAACGCTGGTGGAGCGGCAGCTGGAGTTCTCGACATTCGGCGCAAATTCCCATTATGTGCTCGATCGAGTACAACTGATCACCGTGGTTCCGCTCGGCCAACGGCTGAAGGTGGACCTGCAGGGTCAGGTCGGCAGAGCACGCTATCCGATGGCCGAGGCGATGGAGGATGGAACGTTCGCGAGGCGAACCGATGATCTCCTTTTCGCCGCGATCGGGGGCATCTACCAGATCACGAGACAATTCGGAGCGGGGTTCGGAGTGGGCTATTTCGAGCGCAATTCGAACTTCGAGCAGTTCTCGGAGGATGGAATACAGTTGCTTCTGAGGTTGTCACTACGACCGTAACCATTCAACAAGGGCGCAAGCTCAACAGTCCCTAACGCGATGATGAAAACCAGGTTCGCATTCATTCTGATCTTGTCCTGTGGCGTCCTGACAGGAACGCTCTCCGCGCAGGGAGTTTCTCCACCCGATACCGACTATCAGATCGGCCCGCGTGATCTGCTGCAGATCAGGGTTTTTCAGGACCCATCGCTGAACACGGAAGCACGTGTGGGTCAGGACGGCAGCGTGCGAATGCCGCTGCTGACGGCGGTGCCGGTGGGCGGCCTGACGGCGACGCAGGCGGGCGAGCGGATCAAGGAGCTGCTCGAGGCGCGCTACATGAACAAGGCCGACGTCTCGGTGGTGATCCGGGAGTTCGAGAGCAAACCGATCTCGGTGTTCGGCGCGGTGTCGAAGCCCGGGAAGATCCAGATCGGCGGCGACATGACGTTGATTCAGGCGATCTCGGCGGCGGGGGGACTGTCGTCGGCATCGGCGAAGAACATCTATGTTCTGAGGACGGCGCGGAACGGGCTGACCAGCCAGATCGTGATCGACGCCGAAGAACTGATGGTGCGCGGGAACTCCGATCTGAACATTCCCGTCGAGCCGAACGACGTGATCAACGTTCTGGCGGACCGCACTCTGACGATCTACCTGTTCGGCGAAGTCATGCGGCCGGGAGTCGTCCAGTTTCGCGAGTCGCAGAACCCGACGCTGGTGCAGGCACTCGCCGCCGCGGGCGGTCTGACGGACCGCGCAAGCCGTGGCACGATCATCATCAAACGGGCCAACGGCGAGGCTGACGAGAAGGTGAATCTGCGGCGGATTCTCGCCGGGACCAGCGAAGATTTCCTTCTCAAGGACAACGACACGATCGTCGTGAATGAGAGCTTCTTCTAGCGGAGAGCGGAGTCATGGACAACAACCTCTCTCAGGAAATCCACCTCTCCCACTACTGGAACATCGTCTACAAGCGATGGAAGATCGCGGCGGCGATCCTGCTGACGGTGCTCACCGCGACATGGATCGTCAGCCAGCTCTCCACACCTCTGTACCGCTCGGCGATCGTCCTTCAGGTCGAGAGAGAACATCCGAACCGTCTGACCATCGATGATATATGGGGCATCGAGCCGTCGAGCCAGGAATTCCTGCAGACGCAATACGCGCTTCTTCGCAGCCGGGGGCTGGGAGAGCGGGTGATCGACGATCTCCGCCTGGTCTCCGATCCGGATATCAATCCCGAAGGGGTCGCCGGAAAGTCGCCGGAACAGCTCGCGGATCTGAAGAACCGGCTGATCTCGCAGCTCATCGGGAACATCGACGTGAGACCCGTCCAGTACACATCGCTGGTCGAGGTCGGCTACGTCTCGACCAGCCCGCGCCTGGCGCAGAAGATCGCCAACGGAATCGGCGAGTCGTTCACCACGATGGCGATCGAGCGCAATCATGCGGCCGTCCGCCAGGCGAGCAGCTTCCTGCTGGCTCAGATCGATCAGCTCAAGCAGGAGATGGGCGACAACGAGCAGGAGCTCCAGCGGTACAAAGAAAGCAAAGAGATCATCTCGCTCGATGACGCCGGAAACATCACCGTCTCGAAGCTCAATGAGTTGAACAGCGCGTTCACCGCGGCCCAGAACGACCGCATTCAGAAGGAGATCGCCTACCAGACGCTCCAGACATCGAATCCCGAATCGATTCCCATCGTGGTTTCCGAGCCTGTCGTCGCTCAGCAGCGCGCTCAGCTCGGACTGCTGCAGACGCAGTATGCGCAGAAGCTCAGCACGTTCAAGCCCGAGCATCCGGAGATGATGAATCTCAGGCTACAGATCGAGGATACGCGGCAGGCGGTGGCAGAAGCGATCAGGGATTCGCTCGGCAAAGCGCGCGAGACCGCACGCACGGAGTACCTCTCCGCGATGTCACGGGAACGATCGATGAGCGCTGCGCTCGACACACAGAAGCGCGAGGTGATGAAGCTCAATGCCAACGCTGTCACCTACATGAATCTTCAGGCGAACATCGACAACAAGCGCCAGCTCCTCGATCAGTTGACCAGAAGGCTGAACGAGACGGAGGTGACCTCACGCCTCCGCGGCGCCGACGACTCGAACATCCGCTTCGTCGATCGTGCCCAGCTCCCCGGCGGACGATTCAACGAGTCGCTCACCAAGAACATGAAGAGTGCGGTTCCGCTGGGGCTCGTGCTCGGCCTCGCCGCGGTCTTCTTTCTCGAATACCTCGATCGGTCCCTCAAGACTTCCGAGGAAGTCGAACAGGTGACCCGCTTCGCCTCGCTGGGAGTGATCCCTTCCCTCTCGGCGATCTCGGGAGGATATGGATACGGGTACGGCTACTACTACGGCAAGTCGCGCCTGCGACCGGTCGGCTCCGACCCCGATCCGCGCCATTCCGACATCGATCTGCTGCCGCACACCAACTCCCGCTCGCCGATTTCCGAAGCCTATCGCGCGTTCCGAACCGCCCTGCTGCTCGCTTCGGCGAAATCGCCCCGCGTGATCGTCATCACCTCGACATCCCCGCGCGAAGGAAAGACGACGACTGCCGTCAACCTGGCGATCGTTCTCTCTCAGATGGGACAGCCCGTTCTGATCATCGATGCCGATCTTCGCAAGCCGCGGCTTCACAAGCTCTTCAAGTCCTCGAAGCCCGATGGTCTCGTCAATCACCTCGCCATCGACACCCCCGTGGATCAGATCGTGCAGCCGACCTTCGTTCCCAATCTCTTCTTCATCGGGTCCGGCCCCATTCCGCCCAATCCTTCCGAGCTGCTCTCCTCGGAAAAAATGCAGCTCCTGATCGACAGCGTCCGCTCGAAGTTCGCGTACGTGATTCTCGACTCACCGCCTCTGCTCGCCGTGACCGACTCGGTGATTCTCGGGAGCCGCTCCGACGGCGTGGTGCTCTGTATTCATGGGGGCTCGACTCCGCGCGAGCTGGTCGGCCGCGCCGCCGATCGCCTGCGGCAGAGCAACGTCCCCGTTCTCGGAACGCTGCTCAACAATCTCGACCTGCGCCAGCACGGCTACAGCTACGCGAAACACTATTACGAGTACTACGAGGAGCCGGCCAAGACGACCCCGCGCCGAGGCGTCTTCGGCCGCGCGCGCAGCCAGAAGAGCGGCTGAAACCCGCCGCCGGGCACCCGCTGTGCCCTGGAGCACGTTTCCCAAATGCCGCCTCTGCATATATTCTTGGTGTGAGGATGTCGCAGCCAGACATGGCGTGTGGGGGGTTTGTGTATCTCGACAAAGCAGCACGCCTGCCGATCGACGATGATCGACATACATCATCACTGTCTTCCGGGAATCGACGATGGCCCGAAAGAGTGGAAGAGCGCCGTCGAACAATGCCGCATGGCGTTCGACCAGGGAATCTCGACCATCGTCGCCACACCGCACGTTCTGCGAGGGTCATGGCAGAACGACGCGCCCGGCGCAATCGACGCGCTCGTCGAGAAATTGCACTCACAGCTCCAGGGCAAACCAGAGATCCTCACAGGATGCGAGTATTACTTCGCGCACGACATGATCGACATGCTGCAGCGAAAGACGATCCTTCCACTCGCCTCCAGCCGCTATGTGCTCGTCGAATTCGCCGCTCACTCGCTGCCGCCGATGATCGACCGCGTCTTCTACCAGTTGCAGATCAGCGGCTGGACGCCGATCATCGCGCATCCCGAGCGCAACCTCGTGTTTCAGCGCAGGCCCGAGCTGCTGCAATCGCTCGTCGAACGTGGAGGAAAAACGCAGGTCACGGCGATGAGCATCACCGGCGGGTTCGGCGCGCGCGCACGCAGGGCCGCCCTCGAGTGGATTGCGCGGGGAATGGTGCACATCGTGGCCACCGATGCGCACAACACCTCGACCCGTCCGCCGCTGGTGCGCGAGCCGCGATCGATCGTCGAGACGCAGTTCGGCGAAGAGATGGCAGCCGCGCTTTTCGAGCGAAACCCGCTTGCAATCATCAGAAACGAAACGCTTTCTTTCGACCCGGAGCCGTTCGACCCCAGGCCGCCAACGGGATTATTAGAAGCTTTGAGGCAGTTTCTGGGAAGGAGTTGATTCCGGAATGAACCGCCTACTTTCACACAGCCTCGCCATTCTCCTTGTCGTGCTCTCCGTCGCCCCCCCTGCTGCGGGGTCCCAAGCCTTCTACGAAGCGCTTTACCGGCGGGGCATCGGGAGTTATCACGTCGGGAACTTCGCTGCGGCAGCCGAAGAGCTCCGCATCGCGGCCTTCGGTCTTCTCGAGCGGATTCCGCAGCTCGAGACGGCGCAGATCTATCTCGCCCTGGTGCACGATCGTCTCGGCCGGAAGGAGCAGACGGAAAAAGCCATCCAGCACCTCCTCGAGGCCGAGCGGGTCGAGGCGCGCTATGCCACGCTCGAGATTCCTCCCGAAATCCGCACGGCATTCGAAACGCTGCTTCGAACGTCCGCGCCTCACGCCGAGAGAGTGCTCGTCCGGCGGGTCTCGCCACGCGAGGCGGATTTTCCGATCGACGAAGCAGAGAGCAGGCCGACGGCTGTCGAGACGCCCGATTCGATTCCGCTCCGCGCGGCCACGGCGGAGGCCCGGCTGCGGGAAGGGAAGGATCGGGAAGCGGGAGCCATTGCGCGAAGTGTTCTGGCGACCGAGCCCGACAACGTCACGGCACATCTCGTCCTGGCACGGATCGAGGCGAAGCGGAAGAAATGGCGGCCGGCGGTCTCGCACTTCGAACAGGCGCGCGCCTCGAGGGAGCTCGAGGAGCAGGACCTGGCGACCCTTTTCGTCGCACACGTCTCTCTGCGTGAATACGAGAAGGCATCGCCGATTCGCGAGCTGCTCGCCGAGGAAAGCCTCGGCTCCAACGACGTCCGGCGGGCAGGCAGGACCCTCGATGCAGCGCTCGCAAAGAAAGCGAGCCGATCGCGCAGCGCCTCGCAGCCGGCGGCTCGGGAGTCCGTTACGGCTGCGACATCGGAGGTGGCGGCCAACGGCCCACCAACGGCTCGACCGCCGGCACACAATGAATCGAGCCAGCCTTCCCCCGCGCGCGCTGACAACACTGCTTCGGCATCCGGCGGTGCTGCACCGCGATCCTCTATCGACTCGACCCGGATGTCGAATCAGACGCAGACGCTCGATCTGCTGAACGCAGCGCAGCGGGCCATCGGCGAGGGACGGCTGCCGGAAGCGCGGGCGCTGCTGCTGCGGGCGCTCTCGGGAAAGGATCTGGAGCGCCCGACCCTGCTGGAGATCGGAAAAGGGTTGACGCAATCGCGGTCGTGGGCCGAAGCGTCGGCTGCCTACGAACGCGCCGGCAGACTCCGGCGAGGAGAGGAGATTCACCTTTTCTACAAGGCGATCATCCTGTACGAAGCGGGCGATTACGCGCGGGCGAAAGAGTACCTGAAGCTCGCCTTGCCCGAGCTTCCGCCGACCATGGAAATGGCCGAGTATCGATCGAAGATCGAGGCGGCTCGATGAGAGCTCGTTTGACCGCTCGAGTGCGACCGCATATGATGAATCCCAGCCCGATGAAAACCGCCTCGCTTCTTCTCCTCGTCACCCTGGTCACCAGCCTTCCACTCGGAGCGCAGCAGTTGCCGATCAGGCATACGCCTCCCGAGTGCCTTCCTGCGGAGAAATTCCCTCTTCTCATCGCAACCGTCGAGAGCAAAGGGGTGCCGAGAGCCTACTTCCGCAGGGAGGGAGCCGAGGACTGGTGCTGGGTGGACGGGACCAAACTGGAGGATCGCGCCATCTTCGTTTTCCCGAAATTCGAGAGCGGCGCATCCCTCGAGTACTACTTCGCGACCCTCGACTTCGATCAGGGAAACGGTGATCCCTCGGTGGAAGAGGAGAAGCCTCTCGTGACCGATCGCCTCCTCACGCAGATGGATCGAGGCGAGACCGCGGTGATCACCGGCAGAAGCCCCGTTCTCTACCGGGTGCGCGTGACGTCGAACTGCCGGAACGAAGTCGCCCGGCACGTCGAAATCGTCACGTCGAACTGCGGCTCCGGCGAGATGGCGGCGGCCATCGGAGCGGCGTATCAACTCACCACCGCGTCTCCCCCCCTGCCACCCTCGCCCAGCGCACCGCAGCAGTAGAGGCTGGAGGCTGGAGGCTGGAGCTACCCAAAGATATTCGAAATTTGAAAGTCAAAGACCGGGCGCGGGCGCGGGCTCGGGCCCGGGAAGGGCGCCGCGGGCTTGAAAGTCTCGGTCCCCCGCACAATCATCTTTCTGCCAGGAAAGAAACGACCGGGGAGGACCGATGGACACCTTTGCGAAGCTGTTCGGCAGCCTCGTTGCTTTCGTATACCACTGTTTCAATCGCATCGTCATCCTTTGGATACCTGCCTCTGCATCCGGCTGCCTACTCGCTGAACCAAGTACGCTACGACGTGCGCAAATTGAAAGCCCACGGCCTGATCGAACGCGGCGGGAAGCGCTACGCCTATCGCCTCACCGAGAAGGGGAGCAAGGTCGCTCTTCTCTTCGTCCTCTTCCACAAACGCGTTTGCGGTCCGTTGGCCAACAGTCTGTTCAACAAACCGCCTCAGTCTGCGATCCCGCCGGCTACCAGGATCGAGGCTGCCTACCGCCGTGCTGACAAATCCAT
>DATKDP010000149.1:0-98320 GCA_035546335.1 Thermoanaerobaculia bacterium
ATAGAAAATTGATAAACTAATAGGGTAATACACATTCGGCGAACAGTCAGTCCTGCCTATCTTCTTGGGATGGATATGTTTCGCCGGAGCCGGCGTTCAGGAACCGGGGCCTATCCAGTAAACTACCGCTAGAGGCTAGAGGCTAGAGGCGAGAGACGAGAGGCGAGAGACGAGAGGCGAGAGACGAGAGGCGAGAGACGAGAGGCTGGAGGCTAGGAGAGCACTGGTCTCCGCTCACCCCTCTCGTCTCTCGTCTCTCCTCTAGCCTCTAGCTAGCTAGCTAGCCTCTAGCCTCTAGCCTCTAGCCTCTAGCCTCTAGCCTCTCGCCTCTCGCCTCTCGCCTCTAGGGACGCCCGCTCTCCCTCTCAGTTCGCGACTTCGGCGCGAGTGCAGAACTGATCGAACGCCGCAACCATGTCCGCCGCGATGTCGTGGGCTTGACGTCCTTCGATGTTGTGCCGCTCCCAGATCTTCGCGATCTCTCCGTCGCGAAGAAGAGCGATCGACGGCGACGACGGGCGATAGCCGGTGAAGTAGGAACGTGCGCGCGCAGTCGCCTCTTTGTCATTTCCGGCGAACACCGTGATCATCCGGTCGGGCTTGACTGCATGCGCCAGTGCCAGAGCGACTGCGGGTCGCGCATTTCCAGCGGCACAGCCGCAGACGGAATTGACGACCACGAGAACGGTTCCCTTGCGGGGGCCGAGCACAGCGTCGACCTCCTCAGCAGTGCGCGTCTCTTCGATTCCAAGCCGCGAGAGCTCGCGCCGCATCGGCTCGACCAATATTTCATCGTACATTGCGACTCCTCCTGGGACGCCCAAACCGGACGGCCGGGTGAAAAATTCACGGGGTGCGAGAGTCTCCCGGGGCGCGACGGCCGCCCTCCCCGAGGCTCGAGGCTCGAATGAATCGTAGGGGGCGCGTTACTGTGCTCCTCGTGGGGACGAAGGGACAGAGTCGAGACTTGCCATGCCGCAGCTTCGTCTGGGTGCTTGCGAGCCTCGAGCCCCGAGCCTCGAGCCCCTCGCCTCTACCTCCGCACTGTGACGTTTGTCCGCGCTGACGTGACTGCGCCGCCGGAGTCGCGGCCGCGCATCGAGAGCTCGGCGGACACCGCGCTGAAGAGCCGCTCGTCCGGCACGTCCTTGCGGGGGTTGAATTCGTACCGGATCTCTCCTCGCGCGGGAAGAGAAGTCGAGTAGCCCCGCCTTCGGATCTCGTCGGCGTCATAGCTCTGCGAGTAGACACGCAGACCGCCGAGGGCCGTCACGTCGATCGAGACCTCCTCGATCTCGACCGAAGCTCCTCCCACTTCGCGCAGCGCGATCGAGAAGGGAAAGTCGTAGACGCTGCCGGACACGTGATTCGCGATGATCGGGTTTGGTACGACGCTCATCGCCACGGCCGCAGTTCCCTCGATGACCGGAGGCGCCTGGCTGCCCGTCGAAGTGCAGTCCAGAGCAGCCGCTGCGAAGAGGGCGGCGAGGATCCTCGAGCGCATCATGGCATGCTCGATCCGACTTTGAGAGATGCGATGCCGCAGCCGATTCGAGCACCCGCATTGCCGGCCGGCTGCGATTTCAGATCATCGGGATCTGCGTGAATCACCACGGCCCGTCCGACCACGGACCGGCTGCCGGGTGAGACGGTCAGAGATTCGGTGATGATCGTCGTGCTGACCTTGCCGTTCGCGTCGGCAGTCACATTTCCCAGATCTCCCGCATGCGAGGTGACGCCTGGAGGGCCATGAGGATGGTCGCCGGAACTGAAGTGGGGGCCGGCCGACGAAGCGTCCGGAGCGGTGCAATCACCTTTCTCGTGAACGTGAAATCCGTGAGCTCCGGGAGTGAGCCCCTCGAGCAGGACCGTCGCCGTCACCGAGCCGTCAGCTCGTTCGACGAAGGAGACCGTGCCGGAAACGTTCGACCCGCTTCTCGGTTCGATCACGGCGGTCGCCGTCAATCCAGTCATCGCATCCTGCGTCGTAGTGCAGGCGGCGAGCAGAAGGATTCCAGGGATCAACAGGAACGAAGCAGACTTCATGATGCCTCCTCTCTCGATCTCGGTCTCAGGATGATCGTCACATGCGTTCCCGCGCGCGGCAGTCTCTCGCGGATCGCCGAATAGACGACGCCATCGCGGACGTAGTCACGAATGGGATGTGCGTGATTTCCAATCGCTCCTCCAGGACAGGAGTATAGACATACGATACATCCGGATTGAAACTCCGGTTGAAAACGTTCGTTGCCGCCGTAGCGAAGATCGAGTGACGGGCGCGACAACCCTTTCTCCTCGACGAGCTCCGAAATCGCGAGCCGTCGTCCGCTCCCCTGCCATTCCACGAACACCTCGACCGGCGTTCCTTCCACCCGTTTGTCGGGCTCGAGGCTGTTGCGGTCATTGCGGAGATTCCAGCTCGCGGCCGTCAGGTTTTCGCCGGCGACCGCTCCGAGCGCCTCGAGGGCGCGGCGCACTTCGCGATCGCTCGCATCGCTGCGGAAGAGGGCGTACGGAGCCGATTTTCCCTCTCGCCAGACGATTGCGTGGTGCCCCCTGACGCCGAACCGCTTTTCCATCGCTTTCGGTTGAACGACGGCGGAGAAGCGGATCTCTCTCCTCGCTCGGTCGATCGTCATGCCGGACGCGGTCTCGCCGTACATTTGGCGAAACCCGAGCAACAGCACAAGACAGATCAGCGCGACCATCGCCCATGCGGCGAGATGCTGTTTCGTCGAACGTCGCATCCTCTCGTTTCCGATGATTCCCGCTGTGCAACAACAGTGCAAGAGCGAAGTCCACTTCCCGTCATCCTGAAATTCGCGGCGCCGTCGCCGCGCCCGATTGTTTCAACGTTGCGACCATGCTGCGATCTTTCGTCCGACCGCGCCGAGCCACCCTTTGCCGAGATCCTGGTAGTAGAGAGAAGCGGCCTTCTGGATGGCGTCGGCGAGCGAAGGATAGGGAGAGACGAGCTGCGCAAGCTCTCCGATTCGCACGTTCTTTTTTCGCGCCAGGACGATTTCTTCGATCAGCGTCGAAGCGTTCGCGCAGGCGGCGTGCGCTCCGAGAATCCGTCCCTTGCGGTCGCAGACGAATTTGACGAATCCCTTCGTCGTCCGGTCGACGACAGCCCGGTCGACCTCGGCCATGTCGGCCTGGTAGGTCCGGACATGGTCCTTTCCGATGCGAGCGACCGCTTCCGGCTCGGTCATTCCGATGTGACCCACCTCCGGGTCGGTATACAGAGCCCACGGAACGTCGTCGTAATCGATTTTCGATCGAAAGGGAAAGAGGATGTTGCGGACCAGCTTGACGGCTTCGTAGGCAGCGACGTGCGTGAACTGCAGCCCTCCGTGAACGTCGCCGCATGCCCAGACGCGCGGTGCACTGGTGCGGAGAAATCCGTCGACCGCGATCCACGATCGATCGAGACGGACCCCGGCGATGTCCAATCCGAGGTTCTCGGTGTTTCCGCGCCGGCCGGAAGCGACGAAGATCTCTTCGGCGTTGACGGTCTCCTGCGATCCGTCGCTCGCTTCGATCTCCAGCGTTTTGCGGTTGCCCTCGCGCCGCGCGCGTTTGACTTTCCATCCCGTTCGGATCGCGATGCCTTCTCCCTCCAGGGTGTGCCGCACGAGGGCGATCACGTCGGGATCTTCCTTGTTGACGATCTCGTCGAGCATCTCGACCACGGTTACCTCGCAGCCGAACCGCCGGAAGATCTGCGCGAATTCGATGCCGATGTAGCCACCGCCGAGAATCGCGAGGGACGAGGGGAACGCATCGAGCTCGAGGAAGGACGCGTGATCGAGGAATCCCGCTTCGGCGAGTCCTTCGATCGGGGGAACGCTGGTGCGCGACCCGGTGGCGATCACGACGTCTTTTCCGCGAAGCCTGCGCTCTCCAACTTCGATCTCGCGCGGCGCGACGAAGCGTCCATTGCCGAAGATCACGTCGATGCCGAGCCGGCGGAACTTCTCCGGATCGTCATGCCGGCTGGTGACTCGTCGCGCCTGGCGCATCGAGTCCATGATCTTTTTCGGATCGATGGCGGGGCTCACCGGCGGAAGGCCGTACTCGTCTGCGTGAGCCATTTGCAGGGCGAGTCGTGCGCTGGCGACGAGCGCTTTGGTCGGAACGCATCCCGTCCAGAGACAATCGCCACCGAGGGCCTCGCGCTCGACGAGGGCGACCTTCCGGCCGAGCCGGGCGCAGCCGGAAGCGGTTACCAGACCCGCTGTGCCACCCCCGAGAACGACTACATCGAACTCTTCGGGCATGAGGCCCTCCATCAACGCACTCTCATCATTTTCTCAGATAGACGATCACGTCGCGCGTACGCGGTCCATCCAGTTCGATGAAATAGATTCCTTGCCATCGTCCCAGCAGGAGGCGGCCGTCACCGAAGGGGACATCCTTCGAGACTCCGATGAGCGTCGAGAGGAAGTGCGCGTCGGAGTTCCCTTCGCCATGGCGGAAGTCGACCTCAGGCACCATGGCGCGAAACGCGCGGGTGAGATCCTCGAGGACATCGGGATCGGCGTCCTCGTTGATCGAGATCGCTGCGGTCGTGTGCGGCGTGAAAATCAGGCACACCCCTTCGCCGGCGTCGAGCGCGCGGAGCGCTGCATTGACCTGGTCGGTGATGAGAACGATCTGCTCCCGCGCAGTCGTCCGAACGTGGAAGGTGTGCGAGCGCATGGGAGTGTAGCTATCAGGTGGAGGCGGAGAGGTCAAGGGGGAGGGGATGGCAGATGGCAGATGGCCAGGGACGAGAGACGAGAGACGAGGGACGAGAGACGAGGGACGCGGCGCCCTCTGCCCTCTGCCATCCGCCCTCTGCCATCCACCCTCTGCCATCTGCTATCTGCCATCGCCATCTGCCATCTGCCATCTGCCATCTGCCATTCGCGATCCCCACCCCGCCATCCCTGGTCCAGTTGAACCGGACGCCCAAGTCCTTTATGATGCGCCCGCTTTACGCCAACTTGTCCGCGCCTGCATCTCCGTCGTTCGTCATGATTGGGGGTGGCGGGTCACCAGCAGGGCGCGGGCTCGCAAGCTGACATCAAATCAAGACGAGGGACTTCATCGTGGACCTTCAACTCGTGCTCTATCTCGTACCTCTCTGCGGCGTGGCCGCCCTCCTTTTTGCACTCTTCCGCAGCTCGTGGATCAGCCGCCAGGACGCCGGCGATGCCACGATGCAGAAGATCGCATCGTACATCCGGGATGGCGCCATGGCCTTTCTGGGGCGTGAGTATCGCGTGCTGGCGATCTTCGTTCTCGTCGTTGCCGTCGTTCTCGGCTGGGCGAATGCAGGGCGGGCCGGAAGCTCCTGGCTCATCGGAGTCTCCGTTCTGGCGGGGGCGATCTGTTCGGGGCTCGCCGGATTCTTCGGAATGCGCGTCGCGACCTCGGCCAACGTGCGCACGGCGGCCGCGGCGCGCACCAGCCTGAACCGAGCCCTCAACGTCGCCTTCTCGGGTGGCGCGGTCATGGGTTTTTCCGTGGTCGGCCTCGGCGTTCTCGGACTCTCGCTTCTCTATCTCCTCTACAGCCGGCTGTTCGCAGGCGATCCACAGACGGAGATGCTGCAGGTCGTGACCGTGCTCTCGGGCTTCTCATTCGGTGCGAGCTCCATTGCGCTCTTCGCCCGCGTCGGCGGCGGCATCTACACCAAGGCCGCGGATATCGGGGCGGATCTGGTGGGAAAAGTGGAGGCGGGGATTCCCGAGGATGATCCGCGCAATCCGGCGGTGATTGCGGACAATGTGGGGGACAATGTTGGAGACGTCGCCGGGATGGGCGCTGATCTTTTCGAGTCGTACGTCGGAGCGATCATCGGCGTTCTCGTTCTCGGCGTGAACGCACATACGCTGGCCGGCGATGCGTTCACCCCGGTTCTCGTGGTTCTGCCTCTGGCGCTCGCCGGAATCGGGATCATCGCCTCGCTCATCGGAACGTTCCTGGTGCGGACGAGCGAGGGAGGCAATCCGAGCACGGCGCTGCATACCGGAACGACGGTTGCTGCATTGCTGATGCTGGTCGCGGTCTGGTTCGTTTCGCACGGCATGATGGAAGGAACGTACACGCTCGGCGGCTCGGAGTTCGGTGCCAGCGGGGTCTTCTTCGCCACGGTGGCCGGTCTCGTCGCCGGAGTGCTGATCGGATTGATCACCGAATACTACACGTCGGAATCGCGCGGCCCGGCGCGGGGCATCGCGCAGGATAGCGTCACCGGCGTGGCGACGAACATCATCAGCGGTCTCGCGGTCGGCATGCGCTCGACAGCGCTTCCGGTCATCGTGCTGGTCGCGGCGATCATCATCGCCCATCAGCAGGCCGGTCTTTACGGGATCGCGATCGCTGCGCTCGGCATGCTGTCGACGACAGGGATCCAGCTCGCCGTCGACGCCTACGGCCCGGTCGCCGACAACGCCGGCGGCATCGCCGAGATGAGCCACCTCGGGAAGGACGTACGCGCCCGTACCGATCGGCTCGATGCGGTCGGCAATACGACGGCTGCGATCGGAAAGGGATTCGCGATCGGATCGGCGGCTCTGACCGCTCTTGCTTTGTTCGCCGCGTTCAAGACCACGGTCGGACTCGAGACGATCGACCTCGGAAATCCGATGGTCATGGGAGGCCTCTTCATCGGAGCGATGCTGCCGTTCCTCTTCTCGTCGATGGCGATGAAGGCTGTCGGTCGCGCCGCCTTCAAGATGATCGAAGAGGTCCGGCGGCAGTTCAAGACGATTCCCGGATTGATGGAAGGAACAGCAGAAGCCGATTACGCGCGCTGCGTCGACATTTCGACCAAGGCTGCGATCAACGAAATGATCGCGCCTGGTCTTCTGGCGATCATCGTGCCGGTGGTGGTCGGGTTCTACGACGTGATGGCTCTGGCCGGCCTTCTCGCCGGCGTGACGACTTCAGGGGTCATGATGGCCATCTTCATGGCGAATGCCGGCGGCGCCTGGGACAACGCGAAGAAGCATATCGAAGCGGGAGCGTTCGGTGGAAAAGGCTCCGATGCGCACAAGGCCGCCGTGGTCGGCGACACCGTCGGAGATCCCTTCAAGGACACAGCGGGACCGAGTCTGAACATTCTGATCAAGCTCATGTCGGTGGTCGCACTCGTCGTCGCCCCGCTGTTCATGTAGCCGTCATCCTGAGCGAGGCGGATGGGCGGGCGTGAGTGAAGGATCTGCGTTCTTAGACAGTTGCCGATCGCAGATCCTTCACTCACACCCTGCCCCCACCCGCTTCAGGATGACGACGCGTCTCCCCTCAGCCCTCCGGGTTCGCCTTCACGTGGATCTCGACGCGGCGGTTGAGCTGACGTCCTTCCGGCGTCGCATTCGACTCGCGCGGGCGCGTGTCGCCGTAGCCGCGAGCGATGATGCGCCTGGAAGCGACCCCCTGATCGACGAGATAATTCTTCACCGAGATGGCGCGCCGTTCGGAGAGGGTCTGATTGTATGCCGCTCTTCCGGTCGAGTCGGCATGTCCTTCGACGGTGATCGTCGTGTCGGTGTAGCGACTGAAGACGCCCGACATCTCGCGCAGAGCCTGCCGCGATTCCGATCTCAGAGCGGCCGAGTCGAAATCGAACAGGATGTCGTTTCGGATGACGACGTTGAGCTCGTCTTCCGCTGTTCGCTCGACGTCGAGCCCCTCGATCTGCCGGAGCTCGCGCTCCTGCTGATCCATTCGACGGCCGATCGCCGCCCCGACCGCCGCACCGACGACGCCGCCGATCGCCGCTCCGGTTGTCGTCTCGCCCGACTGTTTTCCGATCACTGCGCCTGCGGCTGCGCCCGTTGCCGCGCCGGCTGCGGCGCCCTGTTTCGTTCGCCGGTTCGGGTCATCCGCGCTGATACAGGCGGAGAGAAACGCGGCGATGAACAACAGTGTGAGTATTTTACGAAGAATCATGGCTCCTCCAATGCAACCTCGATGACATCTGGTCGCGGTTGATTACAAAGGGGATGCCACACCGGTTTTGCGGCGCTTTGGAGTGCGGCGCAACGCGCCGCTTTTCATCCGCAACGCGGACGAGCCCCCGCTGCCGATGGCGTACCCAAGCGCTTCGCGCCGTAAGGGATGCATCCTGAAAGGATGCCTGGACCACAGCCGGTGGTGAGCGCGCATCGCCACCACCGGAACGTTCGCGCAAGCGCGATGTCGGCCGCAGCCCGGCAGGGCTGCAAGGAAAGGGGGCGCTGTCACATTTCATCCCGGCACCCCTGCCGGGGTGCCCACGTTTCAAACGTCGCAAACGGGTGGTAGCGCTTCGCGCTCACCACCGGCTGTTGATCCCAGCATGCCTTCAGCATGCAGGCGGTGTGTTGCACCGCCGTCCAAGAAAAAGGCGCCCCCGCAGGAGCGCCTTTCGATTCACTGCCGAGCTCGTCGTGCGCTGCTCAGCCGCGCTCCGCCTTCACTCGGATCTCGACGCGGCGGTTGATCTGACGACCGCTCGCCGAGGCGTTCGACGCCCGGGGCTGCGACTCGCCGTAGCCGATGGTGTCGAGTCGATAACTGTCGACACCGAGTCCGCGGAGATAGCCTGACACGCTGCCGGCTCGCCGTTCGGAAAGACGGTTGTTGTAGGCATTGGTTCCGACCGAGTCAGTATGACCCTCGATCGAGATCCGCGTGTCCGCGTAGCGGCTGAACACGCCGGCCATCTCGCGGAGCGTGTCGCGCGACGCGGAGCGGAGTGCGGACGAATCGAAGTCGAAGAGCACTTCGTTCCTCACGATGACATTGAGCTCGTCATCATCGGTCCGGTAGACATCGACACCTTCGATCTGCCGGAGCTCGCGCTCCTGCTTGTCCATGTAGGCGCCGATCCCTGCTCCGATCGCCGTCCCGGCGATCGCTCCCACGATTGCTCCCTTCTTCGCGTCACCACTGCCTCGGTTGTTTCCGACGACTGCGCCGACGACACTCCCTGCGACCGCGCCGATCGAGGCGCCCTTGACCGCTTTGCGGACTTTCGGCGTTTCCGCCGCGAATCCGGCGGGTGCAGCCAGCATCGCAATCAGCAATCCTGCAAGAATCCGTTTCATGACACGTCCTCCTTGGTCTACGGGGAGCTTCAGCGTCCACCGTCTACATCGTTTCCTTCGTTTGTTGCTGCTTCTCAGGGCCTGAACGACTCTCTCTATCGCAATCGAAGTGCCACGCGCGCCCGGCGTCATCTCGCTTGCCACCCGGGATCGTTCGCGAGTAGGCTGGCCACGTCGTGACCGATGAGAACGAGCCGCGCTCGCCCGACACGGCCGAGGAAGTCTCGGCCGCGGAAGCCGTTCGTAAAGCGCTATTTCAAAGGGACTTACCGTTCTCGGAGTTCATGGAGCTCTCTCTCTATTCGCCGGCTCGCGGCTACTACGACCGCTCGATCGATCCGGTGTCCGGACGCCACGACTACATCACGTCGGTCGAGATTTCACCCGTTTTCGCGTGGGCGCTCGGGCGGCTCGCCACTGAATTTGTGCAGCGCGCAGGCGACGGACTGTGCGCAATAGTGGACATCGGATGCGGCCGTGGAACGATGCTCCGCGGGATCATCGAATCGATGAGTCCGGCGGAGCGAGACCGCTCGCTCTTCTGGGGCGTGGACCGCTCGCTCGCTCGCCTCGACAGCGCCCTCGCAGAGCGCGACGACACGCATTTCACAAGCGACCCGGCGTCGCTTCCGTGGGATGTCCCGCTTCTCGTCTTTTCGAACGAGCTTTACGACGCCTTTCCCTTCGCCCGGTTGGTCATGCACGACGGCAGGTTGCGAGAGCTGATGGTGACGCTCGCTGGAGATGATCTCGGCTGGTCGGATCGACCTGCGCCGGAGGAGTATGCCGACTACTTCGCCAGACGGGGATTGCAGCTCGAAGAGGGGCAGTACGCCGACGTCTCGCTCGCATGGGAGAGGTCCTACAGCGCGATTGCCTCGAGGATTCAGCGCGGGATGATCGTCACGATCGATTACGGTGCTGAAGAGACGAAGCTGTTCCATCCACGATTCCGAAGATTCGGAACTGCTGCAGCGTTTTCGGGGCATCGCGTCTCGCGCGATCTTCTCCAGCAGCCCGGAGAGCAGGATCTGACGGCGCACATCAACTTCACCGACCTGCGACGCGCGGGGGAGAGCTGCGGTCTGGTGACGTTGCTCTTCACGAAACAGGCGCGATTTCTCCTTTCGCTCGGAATCACTGGGCATCCATTGTTCGGAGGGGCGGGGGAGGGTTCGGGAGATGGTCGAGCGGCATTGACCGATCTCGACGCGCGCCGCGCTGCGCAGCGGTTGATTCTTCCCGACGGCATCGGGGAAGAGATGTCGGTGCTCGTGCAATCGACATCGGATTTTGCTGGCGTTTCGTGGTGTTTTCTTCGTCAGATGGTGTGATCGAACAGCGTCCTTTTTGCCTTGACTCCTGTTCGAGCCCGTTTACAATACAGACCGTCCTTCCGACGGGGAACTCATGGCAAATTATTCGGTCCTCCTGGTCGCAGCGCTGATCGTCATCTCACTGCCGGTGTTGACGTTATTCATCCTGACCCCGCTGATCCGGGCATCGCGTCCATCGAAGGTGAAGCTCGAGCCTTACGAGTGCGGAGTTCCTCCCACTTCGAAGGCGTTCGACCATCGTTTCTCCGTCCGCTATTTTCTGATCGCCGTCCTCTTCATCATTTTCGACGTGGAGACGATCTTTCTTTTCCCCTGGGCCATCCGCTTCAAACAGCTCGGATGGTTCGGCGCCATCGAGATGGCCATCTTCATCGCGATTCTGCTGGTCGGCTATTTCTATGCGTGGAGGCGGAAGGTCCTGACATGGGTCTGATCGAAAACCGCTTCGAACCGAACATCCTGACCACCTCGGTCGACAAATTCTTCAATTGGGCCCGCAAGTCGTCGCTCTGGCCGATGCAGTTCGGTCTGGCATGCTGTGCCATCGAGATGATGGCCGTTCTCGATCCCCGTCATGACATGGCGCGCTTCGGCGCCGAAGTCTTTCGCGCCACGCCGCGTCAGTCGGATCTGATGATCGTCGCCGGAACGGTCGTCGAGAAAATGGCTCCGATCGTCAAGCGTCTCTACGATCAGATGCCCGAGCCGAAGTGGGTCATCGCCATGGGCTCGTGCGCCACCTGCGGCGGCCCATACGACACCTACGCCGTCACCCAGGGAGTCGACCGCCTCGTGCCGGTCGATGTCTACGTTCCCGGTTGCCCGCCGCGCCCCGAGGCTCTTCTGTGGGGGCTGATGGAGCTGCAGAAGAAGATCGAGAAGATGCACGTGCTACGCAAAGGAGGCGCGGCCTACGACTTCGCCCGCTCCTCGGTCCGCGATTCGATCCGTCCGGGACACGAGGGTCCGGCGCTTCGTGCCGAGCAGGCAGCACAGCTTCGTCCCGCGCCGATCTCCGGCGTTCGCCGGCCGCCGGCTTCCGAAACACCGGCGAAGAAGCAGGCTGCTCCCGCTGCGGCCGCAGCACCGCCGGCGCAGACCGCCACTGCGACTGCAGTCGCTGAGCCCGAGCCGGCAGCCGCCTCCGTCGCGGCGGCCCCTCCCGAGGAGGGAGCGTCGGCGCAAGTCGCCTTCCATGACGAAGGGATGCCGATGGACGAGCGGATGAAGCTCGCCGAGGAGCTGGGAGGAACGCTCGAGCTGAAGCTGTTCGCGGCGATGGCTCAGACGGATTGTCAGGCATGCGGATGGGATTGCGAGGGATACGCGAACGCTCTCGCCAGCGGCGAGACCGACGACATCTCGCTCTGCACACCGGGAGAAGCCGAGACGCTCGACATGCTCGAGCAGTTGATGAAGCAGGCGGGCAAGCCGTACACGGGGGCGTGATCGACCGAGCCTCCTGAACGCTCGAGCGGATCGAAACGGACGATGGCGGAACAGACTGAACAGACCACGAGCACCTCGGAGAACGTGGCGGAGAACGTGGCGGAGAAGGCGGTTGAAAAGCCGGCTCCACCAGCCATCCGGAGCGCTGAAGAGATTCTGCGCGATGCCCGCATCGCCGAACCGATTGCCAAGGCGGGCGATGCCATCGTCGATGCGCGCGAGTTTGCCGGCGAGATCACGGTCACCATCGCCCGAGAGAAGATCCGCGAGACGGCGCAACTCTTCAAGGATGCCGGCTTCAAGTATCTCGTCGATCTCGCCGGCGTCGACTATTCCACCTATCCCGGGCACACGGGCGAGCGTTTCGCCGTCTCCTACCATATCTATTCGCACGAGAAGAACGACCGAATCCGGCTCAAGACGTGGTGCGATGACGGCGCCACGGTCCCTTCGGTCACCAGCGTCTGGAAGACCGCCAACTGGCACGAGCGCGAGACGTTCGACATGTTCGGAATCGTCTTCGAAGGGCATCCGAACCTCGAGCGGATTCTGATGTGGGAGGGGTTCAACGGTCACCCGCTCCGCAAGGACTTTCCCCTGCGCGGCATCGATACCGGAGCGAGGATCTATCCCGAAGTCTTTCCCGAAGGGGGAGGGCCCAAACCCGGCTCGACGGGCAAGGACGTCAAGGACGTGAACGTCTTCCAGGGGGAATGGCCGGAGTATGGTCGCGCTCCCGTCGTCCAGACTCATGCGAAGACCCAGCAGCCGCCGACGCCGGAGCTGGCGACCGAGGTGGCGGAGACGGCGAAACCGACCGAGGAAGCGCCGTTCCACGATCCGAACATGCCGCTCGCGCAGCGGATGGATCTGGCGAAAGAGGGAGATCTGAAGGCGAAGCTCTTCGCCGCGATGGCCCAGACCGACTGCACCGCCTGCGGCTGGGACTGCGAGGGATATGCGGAAGCGCTGGCGTCGGGAGAAACGCAGGACATCACGCTCTGCGTTCCGGGTGAAGAGGAGACCGAATCGATGCTGAGCAAGCTGATGGCGGAGGCGGGCAAGCTGTGAGATTCGAGCTGCCGAGCGGTCGGGGCCTGCGAGGTGGTGGCGGATGCTGAACCTGCACGAGATGGAAGTGAATTTCGGGCCGCAGCATCCGTCGACCCATGGAGTGCTGCGCGTTCTGCTCAAAGTCGACGGCGAGCGGATCATCGATGCGAAACCGATCATCGGCTATCTGCACCGCGGCACTGAGAAGCTCTTCGAGAACATGGACTATCCGCAGTGCATCCCGCACACCGACCGGATGGACTACGTCGCCGCTGCGACCAACAATCTCGGTTTCGTGGAAACGGTGGAGAAGCTGATGGGGATCACCGCGCAGATTCCGAAGCGCGCGCAGATCATCCGTGTGATGCTCTCCGAGCTGCAGCGCATCTCGTCTCATCTGCTCTGGCTCGCCACGCATGCCATCGACATCGGCGCGATGACGCCGTTTTTCTATTGTTTCCGCGAGCGCGAGCAGGTGCTCGACCTCTTCGAAGACTACTGCGGCGCGCGACTGACGCTCAACTGCATGCGGATCGGCGGGCTTCCCGACGACCTTCCCGCCGGCTGGCTCGAGAAGCTCGACGAGTTCGTCGGGAAATTCGATGCGGCGATCGAGGAATACGAATCGCTGCTGACCAACAATCGCATCTGGAAGCGACGGACGATCGGCGTCGGCGTCCTCTCTCCGGAGGATGCAATCGAGTGGGGAATCACCGGTCCGCCGCTGCGCGGCTCGGGTGTCGACTGGGATCTGCGCAAAGTGCGTCCCTACGAGTGTTATGCGGAGCTCGATTTCGAGGTGCCGCTCGGGAGCAACGGCGACACCTACGACCGCTACCTCGTGCGCATGGAGGAGATGCGGCAGTCGAACCGGCTTCTCCGCCAGTGCATGGAGAAGATCAAAGAGACGCCGGCGGGCGACATCAAGGCGAGAATCTCGCGCGTCGTCCGTCCGCCGGAAGGGGAGGTCTACCATTCGATCGAGTCGCCGAAGGGGGAGCTCGGCTACTACATCGTCTCCGACGGCAAGAGCCAGAACGCCTATCGCTGCCGCGTCCGACCCCCTTCGTTCGTCAACCTGCAGGCGCTTCCGGAGATGGCCCGCGGCCATCTGGTGTCGGATCTCGTGGCGCTCATCGGGACGATCGACATCGTGCTGGGAGAGGTGGACCGATGATGACGCTCGCCGCGGCCGCCTTCGCCATCCCCGAGCCGCTGATGAAATATCTCGTCTGGCCGACGATCAAGTTCGTGATCGCCTTCGCCATCGTGCAGGGAATCGTCGCGGCAATGACGCTGATCGAGCGGAGAGGGCTGGCCTTCATGCAGGCGCGGCTCGGGCCGAATCGCGTCGGGCCGCAGGGGCTCTTCCAGATCATCGCCGACCCGGTCAAGCTCATGCTCAAGGAAGACATCGTCCCCGCGAACGCCGAGAAGGTGTCGTATTTTCTCGGGCCGATTCTCCCGCTGATCCCCGCCTTCGTCGTCTTTGCGCTCATTCCCTTCGGCCCGCCGCCGACCTTCACCGTGACCTCGGTCAACGTCGGCGTGCTCCTGATCCTGGCGCTCACCTCGACCGGTGTGTACGGGATCATCCTCGGCGGTTGGGCGTCGAACAACAAGTTCTCGCTGATGGGCGGGCTGCGCTCGGCGGCGCAGGTGGTCTCCTACGAGGTACCGTTCGCCCTTTCGATCATCGGAGTGCTGATGCTCGTCGGAAGCTTCGATCTGGTGAAGATCGTGCGCTATCAGGAAGCGAACGTTTGGAACGTGTTTCCGCAGATCGTCGGCGCGTTCATTTTCCTGGTGGCCATGACCGCGGAGGTCAACCGCTCGCCGTTCGACCTGCCGGAGGCGGAGTCGGAGCTCGTCGCCGGGTTCCATACCGAGTACTCGGGGATGAAGTTCGCTTTCTTCTTTCTCGCCGAGTATGCGGCGATGCTGGTCAACGCCTGCCTGATCGTGACTCTCTTCTTCGGCGGATGGACGCTGGCGATGAACAACGTCGGACTGACGACGAAGGTGATGCAGAGCTGGGGCCTGGGCGGCGCGCTGCTCGGCGTTCTGATCTTCTCGGCGAAGGTGATGTTCTTCATGCTCGTCTACGTCTGGTTCCGCGGAACGTTTCCCCGGTTCCGGTTCGATCAGTTGATGGATCTCGGCTGGAAGTGGATGATCCCGCTCGCGCTGGCGAACATCTTCGTCACCGGCCTGGTCATCCTTTTGATTCAGTCACCCCCCTGGAGGTGAGGCTCGTGCAAGTCGAAGTGACGAAGGCGAAGTGGACGGACAAGATTCTGCTCCTCGATCTGTTCGAGGGGTTGAAGACCACCTTTCGCGAATTGTTCAAGCCGAAGGTGACCATCCGCTATCCGGAAGAGCGGCTCGAGCCGAGCGACCGCTTCCGCGGCATGTTCCGCTTCTCCTTCGAACGCTGCATCGCGTGCAAGCTGTGCGCGATCGCCTGCCCGATCGACATCATCTATATCGATGTCCACGATGAGACGCGCGAAGTGGACGGCAAGAAGAAGAAGCTGAAGGTGCTCGACCGCTACGACATCGACGTCAAACGCTGCATGTTCTGCTCGCTCTGCGAAGAGGCCTGCCCGACCAAGCCGAAATCGATCTGGCTCACGACCAAGACCTACGAGCTGGCGACCTACGACAGGAACAACCTCTACTTCAACATGCAGGAGCTGGAGTACTGGGACGATCGCCCGCGATTCAAGGGCCTCGAGGAAGGCGACGAAGAGACCCCGCAGCGGGCTCTCCCTCCGGGAGGAGTGCAGTAATGGAAATGATGGGCGAGATGCTCTCGCAGCTTCCGTCTCTCGTCTTTTTCCTCGTCGGTACGGTCGCCGTCGCCTCCTCGATTCTCGTCGTCGCGATGCGCAACCCGGTTCACTCCGCTCTTTTCCTCCTGCTGACCTTTCTCTGCGTCGCCGTGATCTTCATCCTCGCTCACGCAGAGCTCGTCGGTGCCATCCAGATCCTCGTTTATGCGGGCGGCATCATGGTGCTCTTTCTCTTCGTCGTCATGCTGATCAACATTCGCGACTTGCCGGATGAGCGCATGCTTTCTCCTTTCTGGAAGCCCGCACTCGGCGTGGGACTCGTCCTCTTCATCCTCTTCGCGTCGGTGGTGCGAACCGGAAGCTATGCAACAGAGGTCGAAGATACCAGACCACTTCGAACAGCGAGAGTCGCGGTGCGATCGGAAGTGACGAAGACCGACGAGGGCCGGTCGGTGAGAAGGGTGACCATGGGCGATCGGGCGGTGGGGAACTCGGAGGCCCTCGGAATGGCGCTCTATCGCGACTACCTCGTTCCGTTCGAGGTCGCGTCGATCTTTCTTCTCGTGGCGATGATCGGTGCCATCGTCATCGGAAAGAGGGAGCTGTATTCGATGGACGAGGAGACCAATCCCCAGTTCATCACCGATCGTGTCGCCGAAGAGAAACGGGTGAAGGAGGCGAGCGGTGCCTGACACCCAGGCGTTCCTCATGCTCTCGGGGACCCTCTTCACCGTCGGGCTGATCGGGGTCATCATCCGCCGCAACATGATCACCGTGCTCATGTGCATCGAGCTGATGCTCAATGGCGTGAACATCAATCTGGTCGCATTCTCCTATCGGCTCTCCTCGCTCGAGGGTCAGATCTTCTCGATCTTCACCATCGCGGTCGCCGCGGGCGAGGCAGCAGTCGGATTGGCGATCATCATCCAGCTCTACCGTCTGAAGAACAGTGTGAACATCGACGAGGTGCACGAACTGAGCGGTTGATCGGACGACGGCTGGACGGTCTCGCGGTTCCTGCGTGGATGGCGCCGGAAGCGCGAGTCGGTCGAGCTCAACCGAATCGAAAAAATTCCGGCGCCCGGGTGCGCCGCGAAGGAGTTGAATGGACATCGCCTCGATCCTCTGGCTGGTTCCGGTTCTTCCCGCTCTCGGCGCGCTCGTGAACGGGCTGCGTGCGCTCGCCGCGCCGCACGAGACGAAGAACAAGGCCGTCACGAACGCGATCGCGCTGGGGAGCACGGCGCTCTCCGCTCTGATCGCCACATGGGTCGTGCTTCGCTACGTCGGAGAGGGGATCAGGACGCCGTTCGAGGTCGTCTACTACGAATGGATCCCGGCAGGATTCGGAACGGTCTTCGGCAACTACCTCGCCGACTTCGGCGTCCAGCTCGGATTCCAGATCGACACCCTCTCCTGCACGATGATGATGGTCGTGACCTGGGTCGGGTTTCTGATCCACGTCTATGCGACCGGCTACATGGCGCACGAGCGCGGCTACACCCGCTTTTTCACATGGCTGAATCTTTTCATGTTCATGATGTTGCTGCTGGTTCTCGGCAACAACTATCTGGTGATGTTCGTCGGCTGGGAGGGCGTCGGCCTCTGCTCCTATCTGCTGATCGGCTTCTACTACGAAAAGAACTTCGCTGCAGATGCCGGAAAGAAAGCGTTCATCGTCAACCGGATCGGCGACTTCGGCTTTCTGCTCGGGATTTTTCTGATCTTCAACTACTTCGGCACGTCGGATTTCACCAGCGTCTTCGCGCTCGCCTCGTCCGATCCGGAGCGCTTCTCCGGCATCGCCACGGCCATCTGCCTGCTCCTGTTCGTCGGTGCATGCGGCAAGTCGGCGCAGATACCGCTCCACGTCTGGCTTCCCGACGCCATGGCCGGCCCGACGCCTGTCTCTGCGCTGATTCATGCTGCGACGATGGTGACTGCCGGCGTCTACATGGTCGTCCGCTCGAACGTCCTGTTCAGGCTCTCGCCCGAGGCGATGCTCGTCGTCGCCGTCGTGGGAGCCTTCACCGCGCTCTTCGCCGCCACGATCGGCATCGCCCAGAACGACATCAAGAAGGTTCTCGCCTATTCGACCGTTTCCCAGCTCGGTTTCATGTTTCTCGGAGCCGGAGTCGGCGCCTTCAGCGCCGCGATCTTCCACCTCATGACCCACGCTTTCTTCAAAGCGTGTCTCTTCCTCGGATCGGGATCGGTCATTCATGGCTGCAACGGGGAGCAGGACATGAGGAAGATGGGAGGGCTGCGGCACTACATGCCCACCACGCGCATGACGTTCCTCGTGGCGACGATCGCCATCGCCGGGATTCCGCCGCTCGCCGGGTTCTTCTCCAAGGACGAGATTCTGGCGGGGGCGTTCGTGACGCGATTCGAATCGCTCGGGGCTCCGCTGATGTACGTCCCGCTCGTCTGCTGGTTGCTGGGAATGCTCGCCGCGACGTTCACCGCGTTCTACATGTTCCGCCTCTACTTCATGACCTTCGAAGGGTCGTATCGCGGCGTTGTCACCGGCGGGATCGAGGCCTCGGAGCCGGAGCACATGGGAATCGACGTGATCGACGATCATGTCAGGCTCCATCCCGAAGACGCGCCGAAGGCGGTGTCGGGCGAGCATCACGACGTCCACGGGCTTCCGCACGAGTCGCCGGTCTCGATGACGGGCGTTCTCGTCGTGCTGGCCTTTCTCGCCGTCGTCGGAGGCCTGATCGGTCCGCCGCTCGGGGCGCTCGGCATCCATCACCCGAATTTGTTCCAGCGATGGCTGGCGCCGGTCCTGCTGCCGATCGGCGGTGAAGCGTACGAGTTTCCTCACGCATCGATGGCTGTCGACTGGGTGCTGATCCTGCTTTCGGTCGCCGTCGCGGTCTTCGGAATCTTTCTGGCCCGGAAGTTCTACTACAGCGATCCCGAATGGACGACGCCGCGCGCGCTCGCCGCGCGCTTTCCCCTTCTCTACCGGCTGGTGGAAAACAAGTACTACGTCGACGAGATCTATCACCACACCGTGGTGGCCGGGACGCTCGCTTTCAGCCGCGCGCTCGCCTGGTTCGATGTCCACGTGGTCGACGGTCTGGTGAATCTGGTGCGGCACGTGACGGTGTTTCCGCTCGGGCATGGATCGAACCTCTTCGATCGGTTCGTGGTCGATGGAGCGGTCAACGGGCTTGCGGTGACGGCGCGAGGGGGCTCGGCGATGATTCGCCGCGTTCAGAGCGGCTTCGTGCAGAACTATGTACTGATCATGGGCGGCGGCGTGGTTCTGCTCGTCGTCATCTACCTGTTCCTGAAACCTTAGTCCTGGCGGCACAAGGGAGACGATTCTCAGATGGGCATCTACACTTCCGGCTTTCCGATTCTCTCGCTGCTGACGTACCTCCCGCTGGCGGGAGCGATCATCCTGCTCTTTTTCGGGAAAGAGAGAACCGATGCGATCAAGTGGTTCGCGACGCTCGTCGTCGGAGTCGATTTCGCTCTGTCGATCCCTCTCTGGTTCGCCTTCGAGCGCGGGGCGGGCGCGCCGCTGTTCCAGTTCCGCGAAACGATCGATTGGATTCCGGCGCTCGGCGTGAAGTACTCCTTCGGCATCGACGGCATCGCCCTGCTGCTGGTCCTGATGACGACGCTCGTGGGGCTGATCGCCGTCTACTCCTCGTTCAGCGCGATCACGCACCGGCAGAAGGAGTACTACATCCTGCTGCTGCTGCTGCAGACGGGAATGATCGGCGTCTTCTGTGCACTCGATTTCTTCCTCTTCTACGTCTTCTGGGAAGTGATGCTCGTTCCGATGTACTTCCTGATCGGGATCTGGGGGGGGACGAGAAGGCTGTACGCGGCGATCAAGTTCTTCCTCTACACGCTGGCCGGATCGGTCGTCATGTTGCTCTCGATCCTGGCGCTCTACTTCTTCAACGGCGACGGCATCCCGTTCCTCAACATTCCCGGACTCGGCGCAGAGAACACATTCGACATCCTCCGCTACCACGAGATCGGCCATCTCATACCGCCCACGCTTCAGTTCTGGATCTTCATCGGATTCTTCCTCGGATTCGCCATCAAAGTTCCGATGTTTCCGTTCCACACATGGCTTCCCGATGCCCACGTCGAGGCGCCGACGGCCGGCTCGGTGATCCTGGCGGCCGTCCTGCTGAAGATGGGAACGTACGGGTTCGTCCGATTCGCCCTGCCGATCCTTCCCGATGCAACGCGGCAGCTGGTGGTCCCGATCGTCGTCCTGTCGATCATCGGAATCATCTACGGCGCCCTCGTCTCTCTGGTGCAGAAGGACATGAAGAAGCTCGTCGCTTACTCATCGGTCTCGCATCTCGGGTTCGTCATGCTCGGCATGTTCGCGCTCAACCCGATGGGGCTCAGCGGATCGGTCCTGCAGATGATCAACCACGGCATCTCGACGGGAGCGCTCTTCCTTCTCGTCGGAATCATCTACGAGAGACGCCACACCCGGCTGATCTCCGAATACGGCGGGCTGGCGAAGCAGATGCCGGTGTACGCGACGTTCTTCCTGATCGCCGCCCTCTCCTCGATGGGACTGCCGGCGCTGAACGGCTTCGTCGGCGAGTTCACCATTCTGCTCGGTGCCGCCAATCGCAGTATCGTCTGGGCCGTCTTCGCCGCCGTCGGAATCGTTCTCGGCGCGGCGTACCTTCTCTGGCTTTATCAGCGCGTCTTCTGGGGGCCGCTCGACAATCCGGCGAATCAGCAACTGAGCGACGTCAACGGAAGAGAAATCCTGACCCTCGTCCCGTTGGTGATCCTGATGTTCTGGATCGGTCTCGCGCCGCGCCCCTTCTTCGAGATCATCGAGCAACCGGTGCAGTACCTCGTGGAGAAGGTCGATCCCGACTATCTGAAGAAAGAACGGATCGTCTATCCGGAGCTGCCGGCGGCCGCTGATGAGCGGCATGCCGAGCTTCTGCCGGTCGAGGAGAATCGATGACCTGGACCGACACGATTCTGCTCATTCCGGAGATCGTGCTCACCATCGGAGCGTGCGTGCTCCTGCTCGCTCCGGTGCTGGGGATGAAGGAGCAGAGCCCCGCTGCCAAATGGGTGGCTCTGGCCGTGCTCGGTGCGACAGCGGCGGCCGTCGTCTACGCTTCCAACGCCGGCGAAACGATCGGAGGAACCGGCGCGTTCCATCGGATGTTCGCGCTCGACGGATTCGCGATCTTCTTCAAGCTTCTGTTCATAGGAGCCGTCGCCCTCGTCGTGCTCCTGTCGAACGAGTTTCTCCGGGAGGAGAAGTACTCTCACTGGGAGTACTACTCGCTGCTCGCCTTCGCACTCACCGGCATGATGTTCATGACCTCCGGGATTCATCTGATCTCGATCTACATCGGGCTCGAGCTGCTGTCGCTCTCGAGCTACATTCTCGCCGGCTACTACAAGGACGAGACGAAGTCGACCGAAGCGGCGATGAAGTACTTCGTGCTGGGGACCGTCAGCTCGGCCATTCTTCTTTACGGATTGTCGCTGATCTATGGCGTTTGCGGCACCCTGCAGCTCAGCGAGATCCGTATCGCCCTCGCCGGCCTCGTGGCCAACGATGCGCTCGTCTTCGGCATCGTCCTTCTCGCCGCCGGTCTCTGTTTCAAGGTCGCCGCCGTTCCGTTTCATGTCTGGACGCCGGACGTGTACGTCGGTGCTCCGACTCCGGTGACCGCCTTTCTGTCGACCGCTTCGAAGGCTGCGGCATTCGCCATTTTCGCGCGCATCTTCTACTCCGCTCTGCCCGATTTCCGCCTTGACTGGAGTGCGCTGCTGGCGGCGATCTCGGCGCTGTCGATGATCGTCGGCAATCTCGCGGCGATCACACAGGACAATGTGAAGCGAATGCTCGCCTACTCGTCGATCGGGCATGCCGGCTACGCTCTGATGGGCATCATCGCCATGACGCCGCTGGGACTGCACGGGGTTCTCGTCTACATGCTCGTCTACGTCTTCGCCACGATCGGCACCTGGGCCACGGTTCTGATGCTGCGCCGCCACGCCTATGCCGGCGAGAGCGTCGCCGATTTCGAAGGCCTTCACCAGCGCGCGCCGTTCCACGCCTTCGCCATGGTCGTCTTTCTGTTGTCGCTCGGCGGAATCCCCCCCACGGCAGGGTTCATCGGGAAGTATTTTCTCTTCGCTGCCGCGATTCAGTCGGGATGGGGCTGGCTCGCGATCGTGGCGGTGCTGACTTCGGCGATCTCGATCTTCTATTACTTCCGTCTCGTGGTCGCCATGTATCTCCGTGAGGGGAAGGCTGCCGAGGTGATGACGTCCGCTCCTCTGCGGTTCGCCATCGCCATCTGCCTCGCCGTCACCCTCGGGCTCGGAGTCCTTCCGCAGGGACTCATCGCGCAGGTCCAGAGCTCCTCGCGTACGATCGTCGCGACGCTGGTTCCGTGATGGGTCCGCGACGGCGCGGATCGCAGGCACGGCAGCTTCTCGAAGCGTCGGCGATCGGCCTGATGTTTCCGATCGCGATCGCGATCGGGTTCGGCTGGGGATTCTGGATGGACCGGCTCTTCGGGACGTGGCCGTGGCTCACGGTGATCTTCACGGCGTTCGGAGTCGCGGCCGCATTCGTGAATCTTTTTCGGATGGCGTCAGGAGATGATGGAGATGTCGGCGGGACGGGATGAGACGTCTGCGGGGGAGCTCGATTCCCGCGATCGGGATCACCGCGCACTGATGCGCCGGGTGCGCGGGTTCGCTGCGCTCGGCTGGGTGGTGTTCGCCGCCTATTGCCTGATTTCCCGTGGTTTGTGGGCGTTTCTCGGATTGACTTGCAGTGCGCTCGTGGCTATGATCAACTTCCTTTGGCTGGAGGACCTGATCGAAAAAGTCCTGCAGCCGGCGCCGCGTGTGAGCGCGTGGAAGCTGGGGTCGTGGTCAGTGGCGCGCTTCGCTCTCTTCGGCGTGGCTCTGGCGGTCGCAATCTTCGTCATACGATTCGATGCGCTCAGTGTGTTGCTCGGGTTCTCGATCATCGTGGTGGGGATCATGGCGGAAGCTGTGTACTCCACATGGAAATCCTTCGTTTCGAATGGTTGATGCGAGGCGGTGAGCTCGCCGGCTGATTCGGCCGATCTGAGGTGAGAGTTCGGATGGAGCACCATAATTCGATTCTGTACGATCCGGTCAACGCGGTGTGGCATGCGATCGGCCTTCCGGGAGCCATTCCCGATCATGTGATCATGGCCTTGCTCGTTCTGCTCGTCAGCCTGATCGTCTTTCCTCTCGTTTCGCGTAACCTCAGCAGAGAAAACCCGGGAGGGTTTCAGCAGTTCCTCGAGGTGATCGTCGCCGGCCTCCGCGGTCTGCTCGAAGACATCGTCGGGCACGGCGCGGCGAATCGGTATCTCTACATCATCGGCGCCTTCACCACCTTCATCTTCATCTCCAACATCTTCGGCCTCTTCTACTTCCTGCAGCCGCCGACGGGAAACGTCAACACGACCTTCGCACTCTCGATCACCGCGTTTCTCTACTACAACTACCAGGGCGTGAGAAAGCAGGGCATCGTCGACTACCTGAAACACTTCATGGGACCGTTGCCGCTGCTGGCGATTCTGATGTTCCCGATCGAGGTCATCGGACATCTGGCGCGCATTCTTTCGCTCGGCATGCGTCTGTTCGGCAACATCTTCGGCGAGCACACGGCGACGGGCATCTTCGTCAGCCTGTTCCCGCTGCTGCTTCCCTGGCCGATGATGGGGCTGGGGATCTTCGGCGCCGTTCTCCAGACCTTCGTCTTCATCATGTTGACGATGGTCTACATCGGAGGAGCGGTCACGGCGGAGGAGCATTGAGGTTGCGGCGGCGGAGCTCGCGCTGCATCGGTTCGATTCTCGAAATTCAGGAAAGGAGGAAATCCCCGGTGAGAAAACTCAAGTCAGCAGTTCTGTTCATCGTCGTCCTGATGGCGGCGACGTCCGTCTTTGCACAGCCCGCACCCGCCGCTGGTGGCGGAGTCGCGTGGGGGCTCGTCTCGGCCGCTTTCGTTCTCGGTGTCGCGGCAGCGGCTGGTGCCATCGGCCAGTCGCGCGCGATCGCCGCGGCATGCGAAGGCATCGCCCGGAACCCCGGCGCCGCCGGCGCCATCCGTCTCGCGATGATCATCGGTCTCGCTCTGATCGAGTCGCTCGTCATCTACGCGCTGATCATCGCCTTCATCGTCCAGGCGAAGTAGCCGCGATTCGCGTTCCACAGTCGAAGAGCCCGGCGCAAGCCGGGCTTTTTCGGCCCTGGAGAGCGGGCGTCCCGCGCCCGCCCCTGTAACACCCGCGACGATGTACCCCACACGGACACACCCTTGGGAGAGCGGGCGTCCCGCGCCCGCCCCTGTGACCCCCGCGACAATGGAACCCACACGGACACACCCTGGGAGAGCGGGCGTCCCGCGCCCGCCCCTGTCGCAGATCGCCAATCCCTCACGCACCACCTTCTCCGCTGAGAAGCCTCTCGACACCGAAGGACTCGACCCACTTCCAATCCACCAGGCCTGCCGCTGCGGGATTGTTCATCACGTACTGGGTCGTTTGCTCGAGCTCGCGTCGAGTCCGCATTAGCCGATCGAAGTAATCTTCTTGCCAGAACTGTCCGGTTCGATTCAGCAAGCGATTCGCCTCCTTCGACGTGAACGACTTCCACGAGTGCATGACGCTCGAGAGTGGCCACTGAGGCATCGAGCGGTAGACCGCGTGGACATGATTCGGCATGACCGAATAGGAGCCGAGGCGATACCTCGCGCCGTCGAAATGTTTCAGTGCGGTGCTCACGAGTGTAGCCAGGTCGGGGCGCGCGAGCCAGCATGAGCCATGACCCTCGTCCAGCGATGATTCGAGTTGTTGGAGAAGCTCCTCTCGTCGCGGGTCGTCAGCTCCATCGCGCGCGTGTCGAAACGCGGCCAGCGTTTCATCCATGCTCTGAGGGAACGCGTTCGCAAGACAAATCGTGATGAAGTAGATTCCGTCGCGTACATCCCAGTGGGGAAGAGTGCTGCGCTTTCGCACCACGACATCGTTGTAGACGAAACGATGATCCCCTCGAATCGATGGTCGTATTCTCATCCGACGATCGTACCTCGGGCTCGAGGGAGCCGTGCCCTCTTCTACTGGGTGTGGAGGTGCATGGTGGGCTGCATCGTCGCGGATGTAACAGAGGCGGGCGCGGGACGCCCGCTCTCCCCGGGGTGGGATTCAGGGGCCGGATCGGGCGCGGTTGGCCGAGACGATCAGGCCGAGACCGATCAGCGCGAGGACTCCGACTCCGATCCAGATCGAGGGTGCACCGAGAAGGTATGCGGCAATGGCGAGCGCGAGGATCAGGATCAGCCAACCGACAAATGCAAGATTGAACCATCTCAAAGAGTAGCACCTCCCCTCCGGTGCAGGTCAGCAATGAGAGTGCCATTGCGAGTAAACAGGAGTCGCCTCCGCTGCATTTGTAGCAGATTCGCGGTTGCAACAGGGGCGGGCGCGGGACGCCCGCTCTCCCTGGGGGTGGGCGGCGGAGGTGCGGGTTGCAACAGGGGCGGGCGCGGGACGCCCGCTCTCCCCTATTCGGCGGCGAGGCGGCGGAGTGCTTCGAGACTCGCCTCGGCTGTCACGCGTTCGTTGAGCGATACGGTGACGGCTTCGAGCCAGGCGCCATCGCGATACATCTGATAGCGGAGCGCGTTGGGAGTCCGCGAGTAGATCACGAGGCTGTCGTCTGTTCCGCTGCCGCGGAGCATGGAGATGTCGGCGGCCGCCTCGCGACGGAATCGTCGGGGGGCGGGAATGTCGGGTCCCTGCTTTCCGATCGGAACGCGGAGCACGCCGTCGGCGGAGACGGGGTTCAGCACGACGCGGTGGAATCGATTGAGGTCCCAGTTTCCGAAGACGATCTCGACCGAGCTGTTGCCGGGCCGCTCGAAGATCGCAGCATGGCGGAAGAGGTCGCGGTCGAAGTCGTCGTCGACGACCGACGGGATGGTGTCCGTGTCGGTGATGTAGTCGAGAAGGTCGTGGCGGTGAATCGAGGTGACGCGACCCTCGCGGATCGCGAGCATCGCATAGCCGGCCGACTCGCCGTATCCGGTCTGGTCCCACCAGACGGCGTGGACGAGGAGCCGCGGTTCCAGCGTTTCCGCCTGGTCCGCCGACTTCAAGTCGAGAATCTGGCGTGTGACGCCGATGCGCAGATTGAAGCGGAAGCGGAAGGGGGCGTTGTCGATCGAGGTCGTCTCGCTGAACCTGCCGTTCTCGTACGAGCAGAACAGAAGCTGGCTCGACATGAGCGTCGGCATGTTCTGCCAGAAGATGAACAGCGCCTTGCTCGTGGGGTCGAAGGCGAGCGAAGGAGAGAGGTGAACTCCAGGATTCAGTGAGGCGGGGACATAGAGTGATCTCTGCTCCTCACCCTTCTGGACGGTGAGGAGGAGAACGATTGAAGCGGAGGTGGTCAGGTTCGTGTCCTCGCTGCGAACGCTCTCGATCGTATAGAGAGCTCCGTCGCTCGTGAGCAGCATCTCACGATCGAATGCCTCCGCCGCCGCGACGACCGGCAGCGCGACGACGAGCAGTGCGAGAACGAAGCGCTTCATCACAGTTTCAGGTTCACCAGTCCCCGCAGATCGATCGCCAGCAGGAGGTTCTTGAGCTGCGGAAAGTCGGGATAAAACGTTGCGAGATGCTCGAAGTGAGATTCGGCCTTCGCCGTGTCGCCTTTCTTGTAGGCGACCTCTCCGAGAAGATAGTGCGCGTTGCGAACCTGTCGTGTCTCGGTCGCCTCGGCGAGTCCGAGCTCACCATACCGTTCGGCCGCGTCGAGATCGCCGAGCTCGAGATAGCCGAAGCAGAGATCGACGTACGACTCGGCCGCGTATCCTGCGGCGCCGCAGGCGACCATCATCTCCAGGGCGCGATGGATCAATTCGATCCCCCTGGCGACCTCGTCGTTCATCATCCGGCTGTAGCCGAGGTTCTGGAGCGTGAAGGCGCGCCAGATCCGATGCTCTGCGTTATCGGGGAACTCGTCGAAGATCGCCTCGTAGTAGTCGATCGCCTCCGAGGTCCGCGATTCGAGAACGGCGAGGTTGCCGAGCGCGAACTTCACTTCGCGAATCCACTCGGCGTTGCCTGCCTCCTCGGCCGCTCCGAGCGCGATCAGCGCATACGACTGCGCCCGCTTGTAGTTCTTCTCGTTCTGAAAGTGGTACTGAAGATGATACGCGGCTCGGTAGACGTGCCCGGCGCTCCGGCGGCGCATGATGATCGCCGGGAGCTGCTGCACTTCGGGCCCTGTCCGCTCGAGAAGGATCAAAGCCTGCGCCCGGTCGATCGTGAGCAGCTCGCGCGTCGCCTCGTCGGTCGCGAGCGACATCGCTTCGTCGAGCAGCGGAAACGCCTCCTCGATCCGGTTCGCGCGAAGGCGGATCAGCGCTTCGCGGCGCAGCTCTTCGATCCGGGCCATCGGACCACTCATCGGACTATTCATAGTCACCCTCGCTCTCTCCCACCTCGTCCGAAGAATCGCTGTCATCTTCCTGAATCCGCTTGAACTCGATGAAGCTCTCGACTTCGCGGCGCGCTTCGGGGCTCAGGCGCCGGTACTTCTCCAGCACCACCCGATCGCCCGTCCCCTCTTCGAAGAATTCTCCCATGCTGAGATTGAACGCCTGGAGAATCTTCAGCAGCGTGTCGAGCCCGACCTTGTACTCCCCCTGCTCCATGCGCGAGAGGTCCGACTGGTGGATCCCGATCCGGTCGGCGAGCTCCACCTGGGTCAGCTTCCGCTGGCGGCGAAGCTGCCGGATCTTCCGTCCCACGAGCTCGAGCTGGGCTGGTCTGTTCATTGCTTTTTGATCGGGGCGTCGTCGGGTCGCGTTTTGCTGGCGTTTCGTTGACTTTTATGCTGTAGCGAAATAGACTCGCGTCCGATTGTTCAATCTACGTGCTTCGCTTCAGTCTGTCAAGTTCTGGTTCCCTCTCGAGATCGGTCGAAACAGTTACCTGCTGATGCAGTTGATCCGGCGGGACTTCCGCGCCCGCTTCATGGGATCGGCCCTCGGTGTCGCCTGGGCCGTCCTCCAGCCCCTCAGCCTGGTCATCCTCTACTGGTTCGTCTTCACCGTCATGATCCCGCGCGGTCCGGGAAGCAGCCAGCCCAACTACGCCCTCTTTCTGATCTCCGGGCTTCTGCCGTGGCTCGGCATCAGCGAAGGGCTCGCCCGCGCAACCACCAGCATCGTGGAGAATGCGGCCATGGTCCGCAGGCTCCCGTTCCGCAGCGAGATCCTGGTCGTGGTGCCCAACGCCTCGGCGATCCTCTTCCAGTCGATCGCCATCGCGCTGTTTCTACTCTTTCTCCTCGCGCGCGGTGCGCCGCTGCGCGGGCTCTGGCTCCTTCCCCTCGCCATGCTGCTGCAGTTTCTGCTGCAGGTGGGCATCGGCTGGCTCCTCGCTGTGACCTGCGTTTTCGTCCGCGACGTGACGCAGGTGCTCGGCTTCGTGCTCTCGTTCGCCTTCTATCTCAGCCCGATCCTCTACGACGTCGCCGGCCGGTACGAGGCCTTCTTCGCCTGGAATCCGATGACGCCGCTGCTCGGGCTTTTTCGAGCCGCCCTGCTCGACGCCCCGTTACCTCAGGCGGGCTCGATCGTATTCCTCATGTTCGTCACCACGGTTGCCTTTGCGGGAGGTCTGCTTTTCTTCCGCAGAGCACAGCCCGGGCTCGCGGACCTGATCTGACATTTCTCGAACCATTCTTCGAAGCAACCAAACATCATCGACAGGAGAGACTCGATGTTCCCTCGCCACATGCAGATTCGATTTCGTTGGATTCCAGTGCTGGCAATCGCCGCCCTGCTGAGCGGCTCGTCCGGTGCGAGCCTCGCCGAGGAGGCGGCTGCCCTGGCAGCAGAGACGCCGGAGAGCCGGCAGGAGCAGCTCGATCGCTGGGGAGTGCAGCAGGATCCCGGCCCCGATCCCGATCCGAAACAGGAGTGGATCCGCTTCGGGAGGAAATACACGATCGAGAAGTTCCAGAAAAAGCGCGCCGCCTGGGACCAGCCCGAAGGATGGGTACGGCCGATCTCGAACATCAACATTCCTGCCGAGATCTATCGCCAGGAGGGAGAGTTCGTCTGGGTCTGGCTGCCGGTGCACGAGCCGCCCGCCCCGAGAGAGGAGCTCGGACTTCCGAAGGAGGTCCTCTCGGGCGACGCCCCTCATCCTGACTACGTCACCTTCGACGAAGAAGGATTGAAGTGGCTGCGCCATGTCAGGCCTGAATTCGAAGTCGTGACTCCCCCTTCGAGTGGAAAGACGGTTGTGTTCCGAGAATCATCGGCGGGACTTCCGGCGCGCGGATCGTGGCGCAACGGTCTCGATGTCGCCGACATGAACGGCGACGGCTTTCCCGACATCATCGCACCACCGCAGCGAGGCGCCGGCAGCGGCGCTCCGACCATCTTTCTGGGGGATGGAAAAGGGGGATGGAAGCTGTGGGATACGGTGAGGTGGCCGATCAGCGCGTCGTATGGCACCGTCGTCGCCGGCGATCTGAACGGGGACGGGCATCAGGACCTGGTGCTCGCGGCACATCTCTATGGTCTGATCGCCTACCTCGGTGACGGGGAGGGAAATTTCCGTGATGCCAGCGACGGTCTGCCGAACAACTTCCCGACGCGCCGCGCGATCCTGACGGACATCGACAACGACGGCGATCTCGACATCGTCGTGATCTCGGAAGGAGCGAGTCCGCGCGAGGACGACATCAGCGGAAGCCTTCTTCGCGCTTACCTCAACGACGGCCGTGCGGGCAGATGGACCCGCTTCGATCTTTCGATTCCCGATCAGCAGGTCGCGGGCGACTGGCTTGCTGCCGGCAATTTCAACGGCGATCGCTATCCCGACATCGCCGGATCGAGCATCATGTTCAGCGGCACCGACCTGATCTATCTCAGCGAAGGGAAGCTGAAGTATCGGGAAGTGGGCCGCGGCTGGCTTCCCTTCTACTCCTATTACTTTGCGATGACGGCCGGGCGGTTCGGATCGAAGAAGCTCGACGATCTGATCGTCACCTACGGCCGCACCTGGCCGTCTCTGCTCGACCCGAAGGTTCTCGCCTCCCCTCCGATCACACGGATTCTCGGAATCGATCGAATCAGTTTCGAGGGAAAGAAGCCGTCGCGCACGCCGATCGTTCGGTGGGAGTCGCGCCGGACGATTCAGGGCCTCGCCGGTGGAGATTTCGATGGCGACGGCCACCGCGATCTGATCTACTGGCGCCCCGATCCGCACCAGTTCGTCGTGCTGCTGGGCGACGGGAAGGGGAACTTCCGGAGTGCAGAGGTACAGGGATTGCAATCGCCTGCGCAGACGCTGTACGACATCAAGGTGGCCGATGTGAATCTCGATGGACGGCCCGATGTGATCGTGATGTACGAAGCGACAGGGACCGAAAGGAACGGGGCGATCCGGGTGTTCCTCGGCGAGGGAGCACAGCAAAAATGAAGTGTTGCAATCGCCGGAACTTCCAGTATAATCGCCGCCATCCAGATCCCCTTTATGCGGTAACGCCATAAAAGTTGGATTCAGCTATTGACTTCTGGAATATTTTGGCTTAGGTTGAAGCAGATTTGCTTCAGAAAAAGTGCTGAAGTTGAAAAATTTCGAGGCGGGAGGTGATCGTATCGTCCAGGAACGACAGTAAGGTCCAGCCTCTGATACCGATGAAACGAAGTAAAAAACACACAAGCAGTGTAGGAGATGACAACATGAGAAAACTCTTCATTCTGGCAGCCGCTCTCCTGATGGTGAGCTCGGCGTTTGCCGCGAGCCCGGCTCTCAATGCAGGCCGGCTCTTCGTGCAGCCCGATCAGACCTTCCTGGAAGGCGGCCCGGCCACCACGAACAACGATGATTCGTGCGACATCGCGGTCACCCCGGCAGCGACGCTTCTGCTGCCGTACTTCGAGGTCGATCCTGTTTCGGCATCGACGTCCGCGGTCAACACGATCTTCACCCTGACGAACACGTCGCGTTTCCCGCAGATCGCCCACATCACCATCTGGACCGATCGGTCCTACCCGGTCATCGACTTCAACATCTGGCTGACCGGCTACGATGTCCAGGGCATCAGCCTCTACGACATCCTCAACCGCGGCGTCATCCCGCCGACCGGATCGGAGACGAGCCCCGGCATTCTGTCGGCCGACGAGAACCCGCTCCATTTCTCGGATGACATCGAGGACGGCGTCTGCGAGGCGCTCCCGGGTCCGATTCCGGAGTCGCTGCGCCAGTCGATCGTCAATGCCCTGACGGTCGGAACCGGCTACGGCTCCTGCACGGGTCCCGTTGGCAACAGCCATGCTGGTCTTGCGATCGGGTACGTGACGGTCGACGTCGCCGCCACCTGCTCGCAGAAGCTGCCGACCGATCCTGACTTCTACACGCAGGAAATCCTCTTCGACAACGTGCTGATCGGCGACTACCAGCGGATCAACCCGACGTCGACGACCGGAAACTACGCCGGCGGCAACCCGATGGTCCACATCCGCGCCATTCCTGAGGGTGGCGTACCGGGTCAGTTCCCCACGAACCTGCCGTATACCTTCTACGATCGGTATACCTCGGGAACGGCGGGGACGCAGGCTCGCCGAATCGATCGTCGTCAGCCCCTTCCGAGCGTATGGGCAGCTCGCTACATCTCGCAGGGTGCTGGTGGCTTCGGTACCCGCTTCGCCATCTGGCGTGAGGGCGTCGTCGTCGGCAATACACTCGCCTGCACCGGAACGGCCGCATCGAGCAACCCGTACGTGAGCAACTCCGCCATCCCGATCCATCGCATCGTCCGCTTCGACGAGTCGGAGAATCCGTCGGTGCTCCAGGGCTGCCGTATTTCGCCCTGCCCCGGTGAGGACGTCTTCACCTCTCCTGAGGCATCGGCCCGCTCGGTCGGAAGTGCGAACTTCCCGCCGGACAATGCTTCGACCGATGATCTCGGCGGATGGATGTACCTGAACCTGAGCAACGGCAGCACAACGGCAGCACTGAGCAACCGCGGGTCCTCCCCCAACCGGAGAACGCAGAACTGGGTCACGATCCAGATGACTGCGGAAGGTCGCTTCGGTGTCGACTTCGACGCCGCGTATCTCGGAAACGGCTGCTCGCCGAATCCGGGCGGCACGGCAACCATCGGTCCTCTGAACAACTTCAACTCGTTCTGAGGATTCGTTCCAACGGGTAGCCCACGGGCGGGCCGGGAAACCGGCCCGCCTTTTGTTTCTCGGGTCACAGATGACCTGGAAGCCTCATTGCGAGCTCGAATGACGGCGCGGCGCGCCGCGTGAACGGTGAATGAGGTGCGGGGTCCACAGGCCGCGGGGGCGAGGAATCTGGCTGGAAGCCCGCGAGCAACCACTCCCGGACTTCCTGACTTCGGAATTGCACGGCGAGCAGGTCAGTTAGAAGCGGCCGGATGTCGCCGTGACCATTCGACAAAGGCTGAAAGCAGCGGACCGGGAGTCGTGAGGTTGCGCCTGACCTGACGTTTCCCGGAGCCGGCCCAATTAATGCTGTCGCTCTGCCCTTTTTTTGCTTACAATAACCGCGATCGATCTCCAGAAAGGTCCCTGAGGAAAAAATGACTCATACGTCGTCCGTTCGTGTTGCTGCCAGAGGGGGGTGGGGCGTGAGGAATTCGGTTACCAGGTTTTTGCTGCTGTTCGTCGTGGGTCTGGCCGTTGCGGCTTCGTTGTCGGCGCAGAATTATCCGATGCCTGGCCCAACGAGCGATCCCCCTGTAGTTGCCCCGCTGAAACGCTTCACGGGCCGCTTCGTCGACTCGACTTCGAGCCGCGACATCCAGCAGACCATCCGGACGTACCGCGCTCGCTGGGCCGGGTTTGCCCCGGAGCACGACAGGGTCTACATGATCATCGGGGGATCGACGCTTGCCAGTTACCGGCTCTCGACATGGTTCACGTCCGATCTCGGAAAACCGCTGGTCACAGTGTCGAATCCATATTCGAATGAGCAGTATCTCCCTTTTTTCTCCAGTGTCGACGCCGACAATGACGCGAACTGGACGACGGTTCACGTCGATGGGCAGAATCGTCTCGAAGGAGTCGACTGGGACGATCGCGCCTACGTCTATCTCGCCTATGGTCCCTACGGTTGGGGAATTGTGCGCGACGGCGCAGGATTCGACTTCGTCACCCAGGTGCTCGACACGTCGCTGACGAGGACCGTCATCGCCTTCCGCAATGGCTCGAGCTATCATGCCCTGCTCGCCGATGCCGGAACCTCCACCTCGAGCCTGATCTATGACGTGACCAATCCCTCGTCCCCGGTCCAGACTCGTAGCGTCAGCGTTGCTCCGAGGAAGTTTGCGAAAGCCAGATCGGGATCGAGCGACCTTGTGGCCGCGCTTTCGGGATCGGACCTTGTAATCTACTCCGCTTCCGCTCTCGCCAATGGATCGGGCGCCGGCGTGACGATATCGCCCGGCTCCGGGCAGTATTTCATCGATGTTACGGGAGATGGCAACCGCTTCTTCGTGCTGGAAACCAATGACAGCGGGCCCGCGCGCATCAAGGTGGTCGCCCCCTCCAGCCCCGGGACCGCGTCGTCGTATTCGGTGGTGGCGAACCATGAACTGAGCAACGTCTACGACGCCGTGTCGCTGCGTTTCGGCGCTTCCTATCTTTCGCTCATTGCGAGGCCGAAGTTCGGCTCAGCATTCGATCTGCGCTTGTTCCGCCTCGATGGCAACAGCATGAGCGAAATCTCTCTCGGAGGTTTCTTCGCGTCCTACTACAGTAAGGCAGGGCAGTACTGCGCTTTCCCCAACATGGCGGTCGTCCATGTCCGCGACGGCCGGGAGTATGTGACCTGGATGGGGCATGGCCTCGGCGACGTCTACGAGCTGCAGACCGGGCCTGCCGTCGAAGCCGTTCCTGATCCGCAGATCTCCGTTTCCGGATGCAGTTTTGTCGGCGAGAGCTGTTCGCTCAGCGCTTTCTCCCTCTCGGGCGCTTCGACCACCAACTGGGTCTACGAGTGGAAGCTCGATGGAGTCGTCTCGTCGACGGCTGCCATCTTCCAGCCAACCCTTTCGACGGCAAAGACATACCTCGTCGAGCTGAAGGTGACGAACTCTCTCGGCATCGGCAACACCTCGACGACACTCAATCCGGCAGCGGAGGCGCCACCGCCGCCGCCGCCACCTCCACCTCCACCACCTCCACCACCACCGCCTCCTTCTGGTAGCTGTCCGACGACGGCGCCAGGTGGATCCCCCGACTTCACCTACAAGGGGCCCAGCAGCAACTGCACGACGACGAGCGGCACTCCCTGCCAGGTCGGTGAGTCGATTCAGTTCACCGCGTCAGCCTTTGGCTACACCATCCAGAGCTGCGACACCGTGACCTGGAACTTCGGCGACGGCGGGTCGGCGACCGGCAGATCGGTCACCCATGCCTACAGCGCCAACGGTACCTACCCGGTCAAAGTGCGAATCCAGAATTCGCTGGGAAGTGTCACTCAGGATCCTGCTCGCAATGTCCCCGTCGGGAGCGGAGGACCCGCACCGCAGGTGCCCGTCGCCTCGATCGGCGCCAGCGCCACGACGGTGACTCCCGGAACCACGATCAACTTCAGCGGCAACGCCACCAACGGTCCGATCACTTCGTGGAACTGGAACTTCGGCGACGGCGCCACCTCGACGCAGCAAAATCCATCGAAGTCATATGCCACCCTCGGTACCTATACGGTCTCTCTGATCGCAACCAACTCCGTCGGCTCTTCGAGCCCGGCAACGCGAACCATCACCGTCAGCACCAGCGGCCCGACCTGCTCGACGGCGCCCGGGCAGTTCATCGACATGACCTTCAGCGGTGCGACGAGCGGTTGCACGACAGCAAGCGGAGCATGCAACGCGGGAGAGGTGATCTCCTTCAGCGCGTTCGCCTTCCAGTACACCTTCCAGGAGTGCGACATCTTCGAATGGGACTTCGGCGACGGCTCCACCATCAAGACCGGTCGCAACGTCACCCACAGCTTCGTCTCCGCGGGCACATTCCCCGTCAAGCTCGTCGTCAGGAACACCGCGGGCAGCTCGCAGGCGACGCGCAACGTGACGGTCTCCGGCACCGGAGGAACGCCGCCCACCAACATCGACTTCACCTATTCTCCCACCGCTCCGATCGCCGGCGATCCGGTGAATTTCAGCGGCTCGGCAACCTCGTTGACCACCACCACCTACCAGTGGAACTTCGGTGACGGCGGGACGGCGACGGGGCAGAACGTGACGCACACCTTCGCCAACCCCTCCACCTACCAGGTGCAGCTCACGGCCTCGAACAGCTCGGGATCCGGTTCCGTTGCGGCGAAACAGATTCCGGTCGTCGCGGCCAACACCTGGGCATTCCTTCTTCCGGTCGTCACGCATCTTGCGGACGGCTGGCGGACGGATCTCCAGGTCTACGTTCCCGATCCGAACTTCTCGCCGAGCTCACCGCTCCGCCTGACGCTCGAGCTGTCGGGACATCCGTCGAAAGTGATCGACGTCGGGAGCTCGACCTATGTCCAGGAAGATCTGATGGGCCAACTGGCCAGCGGCGATGTCACCGGGTCGGTGGTCGTTCGCGGCTCGGGTGCATTCCCGCCGCAGATGTGGACGCGAACCTACATCGCCACTCCCACGGGCGTGGGCACCTACGGCCAGCTCATCCCGGCGATCCCCCTCGAGGGTGTCGGCGTCGCCGCCGAGGGACCGGCGCGTCACTTCCTCGCCGGGCTGCTCAGCACGGCGAAGTTCCGTACGAACATCGGCCTCGTCAATCCGACGCCGACGGCGGCGGAGGTGAGTGTGCAGATCTACGATCAGGACAACGGTGTCCCGGTCGGACTTCCGTTCAATCGCACCATCCCGCTGTTCGGATTCCTTCAGATCAACGACAACGCGATCCGCGCGGCGGTGCCGCAGCTCTCCACCTCGAAGCCGTACAGCGTGCAGATCACGCGCGCTTCGGGTGAGGGACTGATCGCCTACGCGTCGATCGTGCACAACGTCAGCAACGACCCCGCCTTCATCCAGGCGACCTCCGAGACGGATTCGGGAGCCGAAGCGAAGCGAAGGCAGTTGCTGCCGGGTCTCGCCCGATTCCTGACGCCCGGGGGCGACACGTGGCGCAGCGACGTCTCTCTCTTCAACCCCGACGTCGCCAGCATCGAATTCGATCTCGAGCTGATCGACGAGCACGGCACGCTCCTCGGGCAGGCGAAGCGCATTCTCGCCGCAAAGACGGGAATGCAGCTCGACGACATCCTCGCGGGCCCGCTCTTCCCTTCGCTCAACTCCGGCCAGGCGACGCTTCGCGTCATCACCAGCACGCCCGGATCGGTGCGTCATCCGATCCTCTTCTCGCGAACCTACAACGATCGCGCCGATCAGGGAGTCTTCGGACAGGGGATTCCTGCATTCGCGCTCAGCGAGGCCAACGTGAAGGCGGGCACGGGCAAGTTCGCCGTGATCCCGGGCGTTCGGAGCGACTTGAAGTACTACACGAACCTCGGGCTCGTTTCCGCGTCGGATCTGACGACCGGCGTCAAAGTGACGCTGCTCGATCGTACGAGCGGTCAGCCGATCGGCTCGCCGCAGGTCTTCACGATCCGTCGAGGCGAATCGAAGATCATCGGCAGCCTCGCGTCGGACTTCCTCCGCTCGCTCGAGCCGAACGTCGAAGTCGGAACGCTTCGGATCGAGATCGTCTCCGGCGGCGACGTCTGGGCGTTCGCGTCGATCATCGACAAACTCTCGCGCGATCCCGAGTACGTTCCCGCGGTTCCGCTCAACTGACCCTCCTGCATCAACGACCAGAAAAAGGCGCACCATCACGGTGCGCCTTTTTTGTGGGAAGTGGCTTCGGCCACGAGGGCGGGCGGGAAGTGGCCGAACTACTTTCCCAGCATCCGCGACAAGTTCGGTCTGTAGCCGATCGCGCAGACAGGCGAATCTCGCGACGCCCGTTCCCCTCTCCCCCATCAGCCAACCTACCAGAGGCAGCGACGTGACCATGGGGAGAGGGGGCAGGGGTGAGGGGCCGCATCTCAGATGCTTGCGAGCTCACCCATGCCTACATTTCGCCGGGGCCGGACGAAGCTGTTCGCCTTCCGACAGTCGAGCGAGCCTGATGCGGCATCTCGCGGCTCACTGCTTCGTCCCTACGAGAGCCGGGGCGGGCGGGCTGTGGCCGAACTTTGTCGCGGATGCGACGCGAGGATCAAGCGTTCTTGCGGTGATCGTTCCCAGCATCCGCGACAAGTTCGGGCTGTGACCGATCGCGAGATCTATCCGAGCCGGCCGCTGTGCCGGCCGCCTTCGCGGCCTGGCGATTCGCCACGACCTCGAGCTTCGACCCGTGTCACGGGGCGATCTCTCGGGTTTGTGCTCTCGGTCCAGCTCGTCGCCCGCGATTCGGGGCAGGTCCGAAGTTGTCCGCTTCGCCGCGCGATGAGGTCACGATGTTCTGCAGCGGCTGGCCGAAGCGGACAAACTTCGGCCACAGGCTCCGCCCATACTCCTTACATTTCGCCGGGGCCGGACGAAGCTGTTCGCCTTCCGAGAGTCGAGCGAGCCTGATGCGGCATCTCGCGGCTCACTGCTTCGTCCCTACGAGAGCCGGGGCGGGCGGGCTGTGGCCGAACTTTGTCGCGGATGCGACGCGACGGTGTGAAGGCTTTCGATGGTCTTGACACAGCATCCGCGACAAGTTCGGCCTATGACCGACAGCGAGGGTCAAGCGAATCCGCGACAAGTTCGGTCTGTGGCCGATCGCGCAGACCGGCGAATCTCGCGACGCCCGTTCCCCTCTCCCCATCAGCCAACTTACCAGAGGCAGCGACCTGACCATGGGGAGAGGGGTCAGAGGGGTCGCATCTCACATGCTTGCGAGCTCACATCGCACGCGTCGCAGGGATGATCTTCGGGCCTTGCCCTCTCGGTCCAGCTCGTCGCCCGCGATTCGGGCCAGGACCGAAGTTGTCCGCTTCGGCGCGCGAGAGGTCACGGCATCCGGCGACGGCTGGCCGAAGCGGACAAACTTCGTCCACAGGCTCCGCCTACATTTGCCTACGTTTCGCCGGGGCCGGACGAAGCTGTTCGCCTTCCGACAGTCGAGCGAGCCTGATGCGGCATCTCGCGGCTCACTGCTTCGTCCCTGCGAGAGCCGGGGCGGGCGGGAAGTGGCCGAACTTTGTCGCGGATGCGACGCGAGGGTCAGGCGTTCTTGCGATGATCAGACCCAGCATCCGCGACAAGTTCGGGCTGTGACCGATCGCGAGATCTATCCGAGCCCGCCGCTGTGCCGGCCGCCTTCGCGGCCTTCCGAATGACATGCGCGGGATCGACAACCCCGCCCTCACGGGCGGGGCTGAGGTTGTGCCGGCCGACTTCGCGGCCTGGCGATTCGCCACGACCTCGAGCTTCGACCCGTGTCACGGGGCGATCTCTCGGGTTTGTGCTCTCGGTCCAGCTCGTCGCCCGCGATTCGGGGCAGGACCGAAGTTGTCCGCTTCGGCGCGCGAGGGGTCACGATGTCCTGCAGCGGCTGGCCGAAGCGAACAAACTTCGGCCACAGGCTCCGCCTACATTCCTTACATTTCGCCGGGGCCGGACGAAGCTGTTCGCCTTCGAGAGTCGGGCGAGCCTGATGCGGCATCTCGCGGCTCACTGCTTCGTCCCTACGAGAAGGGGAGACACGTGTGGTGAAGGGAGGAGATGGGAGAGGGCAGAGGGCAGAAGGCAGATAGCAGATAGCAGAGGGCAGAGAATGGCAGAGGGCAGAGGTAGACGTTTTCACTCGGTCAGGTTGATGTCGACGTTTCCGGCGGTGAGGCGGACGTCGAGGATGGAGTTGCCTCCCTCGTTGAAGAAATGGGTTTTTCCGGCGAAGAATCCTTCGCGGGAAATGATTCGATCTCCGAGGTTGGTGGTCACGTCGCCGACTCGGACCGAGGCGATGAGCTCCTTGATGGTTCGTTTGGGAACGGCGATCGAAACGTCGCCGGCGCGCATCCGAACCAGGATGTTGCCGAACGCTCCGGCGATCTTCACCTCGCCCGCCTTCTGGCGGAGCTCGACGTGCATTCCCTCGGGGACGAGCAGCGTGACCTTGAAGTCGCTCTTCGTGCGCCGGGCGCGACGGCCCTGGGCCGCGGGCCCGAGGTGACGCCGGATGATGGCGCGTGTTCCCTGGATGTCGATGCGGACGCTCGAATCATCGACGATCTGCTGCGCGACGGCGATGTCGGCCGCTTTGCCGTACGCGCGGCTCACCGTGCCGAACGCTTCGATGGTGCCCGAGGGGCCGTTGCCGATCGTGACCTCGGAGGGGGGGAGATCGATGACGAGACGGAGCGTCCCGCTGCGCGGCACCGAGCTGCGAAACTCGCGGGTGACGAGCGATTCGGATGCAGCCGAAGCGGCGGATGCCAGAGTGGTGAGGAAGAAGAGAATGGCGATGTTTCGCATGGGGCCTCCATTTCATTGAACGATCGGCGAGGGCTCGAAGTTTCGCGGAGCCGGCAACATCGTCCCCAAAAAGGAGGAGGGACCCTTACGGATCCCTCCAGGTACGACTGCAACGTTGAACTGCGGTTATTTCTTCTTCGATTTCGCCTTGGTGGATGCTTTCGCTTTCGACTTAGCAGCGGGTTTCTTTGCTGTCGCCATATCGCTCACCACCTTTCATGCCGTACGGGACCTCACGGTCGCGCCTACTTGGCAGCAACGCCGGATCGCTCCGGCGAACTTTGTATGCAGTTCGTTCGATGGGGTGTGGGTCGTGGAAGGATTTTTCATCGTCTCTGATGATCACTCTTTTGTGTGTCTGATTTTCAGCGATCATGCGTTAGCAATTAATATGCGATCAATCAACAATATTGTCAAGGGTTTCGAAATAAAAAACCCTCCACGTTTAACCGGGTGTTCCACGATGTTCCACGATTTCGACATCGCGCGGCGCTCCGATCGCATCGCCGTACGCGCGCAACGTCGCACTCGCGCACTCCGTCCAGCTCCATCCACGCGCTCGGATTCGACCGCGCTCGCTCATCTGCTGGCGCAGATCTTCGTCATCGAAGATTCGAATCATCGCAGCGCTCATCGAATCGATCGATGAGGGATCGATCATCAGCGCAGCGTCTCCCGCGACCTCGCGATGCGCGGCGATCGACGAGGCGATGACCGGCGCGCCGCCGGCCATCGCCTCGAGAACGGGAAGTCCGAAGCCTTCGTGCGCGCTCGGTTGCACGACGGCGAGCGCTCGCGCATAGAGTGCGCGAAGTCGCTCGAAGGAGACGCTGCCGAGAAGGCGTACACCCTCGATGTTCTCGAAACGTGCGGGCGCGCTCCCGGCGAAGACGAGCGAAACGCCCTCGAGATGTGCCGGAGCGCGGCGAAACGCGGCGACGAGGCGATCGAGATTCTTGTGCGGCTTGTCGTTCCCAACGGTGAGAAGGTAGCGGCCCGACGCGAGCCCCAGCGCCGCCAGCTCTTCCAGCGCGCTCCCCGCCGGCGGATCGAAGAATTCTTCGGCGACTCCGTTCGGTGTCACCGTGAGCTTCGCGCCGATGTCGGGATAGCGCGCGAGCAGCTCGTCCGCGGTTGCACGGCTGACGGTCAGAACGCGGCGGCTGATGGTCGCCGCTCTCCCGATCATCCAGGAGGCGTAGGGGCGAGCCAGGGGATTCGGATGGCGGACGACGAGGTGCGTCAGATCGTGAATGGTCACCACGACGGGCCGGCTGGTGAACGGGACGACGTAGTGCGGAGCATGGAACAGATCGACGCGGCTTCGATCGATCGCGCGCGCCACCGCCCGCAGCTCGCGCAGCGAATAGTGCGGAGACTCGAGGTCCGTGCAGGCGAATCGCGGATCGTCCGGTACCCATCGGCGAAGGGGGCGCGGCAGGAGGATGACGAAGTGATGGTCGGCGTCGCTTCGGGAGATTCCGCGGAGAAGCCCCTGAATGTAGGTGCCGATTCCGAAGTCGGCGATCTTGCGGCCATCGATCGCGATCCGCATCCCCTGCCGAGTCTACTCCGGCTCAGATCCCTTTGCGAGCAGCCGCTTCGAGCAGCTCGCGCATGACGCGCGCACTCTCCTCCCACCGGAAGCGCCTCGCTCGCTCGAGTCCGCGCGCGCGCAGCTCGCCGGCGAGCACCGCGTCGCCGAGGACTCGAGCGATCGCGTCGCGGAGCTCTGACGGCCTCCCCGCTCTCACGAGCAAGGCGGCATCGCCCACGATCTCCGGCAGCGCGCCGCTCCGCGAGGTGACCACCGGCGCGCCGCAGGCCATCGCTTCGAGCGGCGGCAGCCCGAACCCTTCGTGATACGACGGGTAGACGAACACCGCGGCGTTGGAGTAGAGCTGCCGCAACGTTTCCCTCTCGACATAGCCGGTCAGCACCATCGCTCGCTCGCGAACATACGGAGCGATTCGCCGCTCGAGATGTGCGAGTCCCCAGCCGCGCCCGCCGGCAAGCACCAGCTTCGGGCGCGGCTCCCCGAGTGCCTCCCATGCGCTGATGAGATCGGAGACGCCCTTGCGCGGCTCGAGCGTGCCGGCGAAGAGGAGATAGTCGTGAGGGGAGATTCCGAATCGATCCAGCTCGCTCGTCGCACCGGCGGGGGCGAAGATCTCGTCGACTCCGTTGTAGACCAGGGTCAACTTCTCCGCCGGGATGCCGAAGCGCCGCATCACCTCGTTGCCCGTGGCACGCGAGACGACGCTGATCGCGCTCGCCTTGTCGAGGCTCCGCGCGATGAAGACATTGAACGAGAGGATCGTTCTGATCCGGTGCCGGCGCGGCATGGTCATCGAAGTCAGATCGTGAATCGTCACCACGGAGGGAAGGCGGAGCGCGAGCGGCAGCGTTCCGTGCGGCCCCCACACGACATCCGCTTCATCGTTGCGCGCGATCCTCGGAAAAATGAACTGCTGCCAGATCACTCCGGTCGGCGACCATCGCCCGGCGATGAAGCGGCAGTGGTCGATAGCCTGACGGTCCGCGATCCGCACGTGCGACGCGATGAGCGGCGCGGTCGCCAGATCGAGCCGCCCTGCGATCTCGGCGGTATGGACTCCGATGCCCGTTCGTTCGCCGACCAGAGCGCGGCCGTCGATGGCGACGCGAAGCGGAGCTTTAGCCGTCATCGCTCTCCGCCCGACGCCCGGCGAAAGACGGCGAGCGTCTCCTCGGCTGCCCTGCTCCATTGAAACGATGCGGCCTGCCGGAACCCTCGTCGCCGGAGCTCCTGGCGAAGAGCGTCATCGGAGATCACACGACGTATCGCTGCGGCGAGGCCTCCGGCATCGTCGGGATCGAAGTAGAGCGCCGCATCGCCGCCGATCTCGGGGAGTGACGAAGTGCGCGCGGCGATCGCCGGCGTCCCGCAGGACATCGCCTCCAGAAGCGGGAAACCGAAGCCCTCATAGTGCGACGGGAAGACGAACAGATCGGCCTGGCGGTAGATGCGCGCCAGCCAGCGATAGGGGACGTAGTCGAGATGGACGATCGCATCGCGCCAGCGGCTCGACCGGAATCGCGCCGCGGTCGCTTCCGATTTCCATCCGATCTTTCCCGCAATGACGAGGCTCCCGGCGTAGTTCCCATCATCCTTCAGCATCTCGAACGCCGTGAGCAGTACGTCGAGATTCTTTCGAGGCTCGATTGTGCTGACGAAGAGAAGGTAGGCCGGCGGGAGCTGAAGTGGAATGTCTCCCCCTTCCTCCGGCAGTTCGGCGAGCCCGGAGTGAACGGTCACTACGCGGCGAGGATCGACTTCGAACCAGCGGAGCACGTCGCGTCGCGTCGCATCCGAGACGCAGATGATCCCGTCGGCTCGAAACAACTCGCGGGTCATCTCGCGGTTCAGGTTGGCGAGCGTCTCTTCCTGAAGGAGGGAGGGAAAGCGGCGGAAGGTGAGGTCGTGTATGGTGACCACTCTGCGGCGCGCCACCGCCGACATCGATCGCGGCAGAAAGTAGTTCGCTCCGAAAAAGAGATCGCAGCCGTGAATCGAGGCGAGCAGCGCGTGCAGTCTGTTCGCGAGCCAGACGGTTCCTCCCGAAAGCGCGATTCCTCGGAAATCGAACGATTCCTCGCTCACCCCTTCCGGCAGGGCGACATGGAGCCGCGGGCCATCGCCCGTCACGAACGGCTCGCCAAACCCGAGGATCTCGATCTCGTCGCGGCGAGCGAGCTCGCTCAGCAGGTGATGGAGATACCATCCGACGCCGGTCAACGGCTCGTAGAAAGGTCGGATGTCGACTCCGACGCGAAGGCGCGTCGCACTCGCACGCTCGACCACGCGCCGGATCCGTCTGCGGAGGGCGCGGGTGAGGGTCCGCGAGATCACGGCGATTGCCGGTAGCTGCTGTCGAACGACGATGGCACGGCGGCGGAGTGGCACGAATGGCGCACCGAGCCGCCTCGCGAGCGGCCGGGCGAGGCGGACTACTCTACGTCCGACTCTCAGGCCGAAGCGGAGGGCGCGCGAGAGTAGGTCGCGCCGTTCCGGGTCTGCGCGCAGGGATCGAGCTTCCATGTCGTCGTCCGGCCGATGGTAGCATCTGCAGCGCGATGTCGTTCGGGGCTGGAAGCTGTCGAACCGGGTGCCAGAGGTACTGATGCGTCGTTACGGATGTCTGCTTTTCGGTCTCCTCGCTGCCGCCGCACTCGCTCCGGTGGTCTGGCTGGTGCTCTCGACTCCGGCGTCGCCCTCCCTGACGAACCTGAAGGCGGGGGAGCATCGGATCGAAATGTTGCGACGCGTTCCTTCGTCTGCGACCGAGCTCGCCGTCATTCCAAGCTCCGGCGGGGTGATTCGCGCCGCGCGCGCGAATCGCGTGACGCGGAAATTCCTCGATGAATGGCGCGCCGAATCGCATCTTCCGCTGATGCCGCTCCTTCTCGGTGGGGCCGACCTCGTCGTCTGGCGCGTCGGCGGCCAGACCGGCTATATCGCCAGACTCGATCGGGTGCGGCGTGCTCTCTTCCGCGGCTATCGGCTCATACGCCGCGGAGACGCCCTGATGATCTCATTCGACGACGACTTCGTCATCGCCGTGAGTGGCAGGCCGGAGGGTGCTGCCGCGCGAGCAGGCGAGAACGCCACTCCGAGCGCCTGGCCGCTCGGACTGGTGGATGGTGTGGACGCGCATCTTTTCTTTTTCCAGACCTCGCAGTCGGCGCTCGGCTATCCGCCGATCGGACGCCCAGCCGCCACCTACGGCGTCATCGAGCCCGATGCCGTGCGGCTCGTGTCGAAGTCGGGCCTGCGTTCCGACACCATGGCGCGGACCCCGATCTCGATGGCGTTCCGCTTTCCCGCCGGAGCGCTCGTCAGCGCGGGGTTCGTCGAGCCGCCGAAGCCATTGAAGACGGTGATGAAGATCTTCCCGCTCGATCTTCTTCCGCTGTTCGATCAGGGGGGAGGGGTCGCGATCTACGGGATCGATGACCGCAAGCTGATTCCCCGCATTCATGGGGTCATCCTGTTGCCGGAATCGAAGCGCCCTGCCATCGAGGAAACGATCGGCGCCCGGCGCGGCTCGAGCTTTCTCGATTCTCTGGCTCCGCAAGGCGAGCAGAAGCGGATGGTGAACGGAATCGAGGTGACGCGCCGGCGAAGTCTGGCTTACACCATCGAGACGGCGGTCGCCGGCGGAATGGTCGTCGTCGGCTTCGACCGGACGAGCGTCGAGCAGTATTTGGGAGATCCCCTCGTCGCCTCACCGCATGGGGCGATCCGGCCTGGCTGGACGGTGCGCCTGCGTCCTGATGAGCTCGAGCCGCTGCTCTCCAGGCTCGAAGAGCGCGACGAGCTGAGGATTCTGGCGTCCGATCTTCACGACGCGATTCGCGATGCCAGGCGCTGGAGCCGCCTGTTCGAGAACGCCTCGTCCGTCGCCATCGCCCACAGCGTGGAAGGTGAGATGGAAGTCCTGCGAGCGGTCGTCGAGCGATCGAAATAGAATCGGCGGGGCGAACGTTGCCCGGATCTGCCGGTCATGTCCAAACAACTATCAGGAAAGCAGTTGCGCCACCGGACTTCGGAAGAATGGCGGGAGAATAGCGGGAGCACAGCGATGACTACAGGCGTCGGCAGCGACACGGTTCCTTTTGAATTGGTCGACGAGCGGGGACCTCAGCAGCGAGACATCTCCTTCGAGCCGGCCCCCGAGGAGGTCGGCCGGGTGGAGCTCGCCGGAATCGGACGCGTCACGATGGATGTCCGCGCCTCCGCCGGCGATCTGGAGGAGGAGTACATTCTCGACGGAAAGGTCGAGTACACGGCGGATCTTCAGTGTGTGCGCTGCCTCGAGCCCTATCCGTTTGCCATGGTTTCGAGCTTTGCCGTAAGATACCGCCCTCGTCGTCCGGTTGGTTCCATCGGAGAGGAGGAAGTGGAGATTTCCGAGGAGGAGCTGGAGGTGGAATACTATTCCGAGCCCTCGGTTTCCCTTCGCGAGCTGGCCCTCGAGCAGGTCCAGCTTTCACTTCCGATGAAGCCTCTCTGCGACGAAGGCTGCCTCGGCCTTTGCGTACATTGCGGAGCGAATCTCAACCGAGAGAGCTGCGGTTGCGCGAGCGAAGGAGTCGATGTGCGTTGGGGCGGGCTGCGGGAGATCCGCGAGCAGCTTGCGAAGAAGAAGGATATTTGATTCGATTTCCGGTACCGATCTGAAGGAGTCTCGAGATGCCTAATCCGAAACGACGCCACTCGAAGGCGCGAACGCACACCCGGCGTGCACATGACTTTCTGAAAGCGAAGTCACTGTCGACATGTCCGCATTGTCACGAAGCGAAACTTCCGCATCGCGTCTGTACGAAGTGCGGATACTACAAGGGTCGCGAAGTCATCGCCGCGAAGGACGCCCTCTAATCCTTTCGCGTCTGCCATGAGCGACCGCGGCAGCTCGGATGGAAGCGACCGCCAGACGATCGCGGTCGATGCGATGGGAGGCGATTTCGCTCCCCGCGAGACCGTTCAGGGAGCCGTCCTCGCCGCGCGCGAGTATGCAGTGCCCATCCTTCTGGTCGGCCGGCAGGAGGACATTCAGCGCGAGTTGAGTGCCATCGAAGGCGACCACTCCCGGATCGAGATCGTCGATGCGCGTGAAGTCGTCGAGATGAACGACACGGCGCTCAGCCCGCTGCGGCGCAAGCGCAATTCGTCGGTTCGCGTCTGCGCCAATCTGGTGAACGAAGGGCGCGCCAGCGCGTTCGTCTCGGCCGGCAATACCGGCGCGACCTGGACTTCGGCCAAGATGGTCATCGGCATGATCGAGGGAGTCAGCCGTCCCGCCCTCGCGGCCATCGTCCCGCGCATCGGCGGCCACGCTCTGCTTCTCGATGTCGGTGCGACCGTCGATTCGAAGCCGAACCATCTTCGCGAGTTCGCCGTCATGGGGCACTTCTATGCCCAGATGGTCTTCGGCCTCGAGACTCCGCGCGTCGGTCTGCTGTCCATCGGTGAGGAAGAGGGAAAGGGGAACGAGCTGACGCGGGAGGTGTTTCGCGTTCTGCAGGCAACGGGACTGAACTTCATCGGCAACGTCGAAGGTCGCGACATCTACAACGGCAATGCCGACGTGGTCGTTTGCGACGGCTTCATCGGCAACGTCGTGCTGAAGGCGTCGGAAGCGCTCGGGGAGATGGTCTCCAAAACCCTTCGAGAGGAGATCTCCCGCACGCCGCTGCGCAAGGCGGGGGCTTTTCTCTGCCGGAGCGCATTCGACAACCTGAAACGAAAGATGGATTACTCCGAGTACGGCGGTGCGCCCCTTCTCGGAGTGAAAGGCGGTTGCATCGTCTGCCACGGGCGATCGAGCGCCAAGGCGATCAAGAACGCGATTCGCGTGGCCGCCGACTTCGCTGCGAATCGAATCGATGCGAAGATCCATGCAAAGATCAGCGACCTGCACAGCCGCGAGCGCGCCGAGGGAATGCTCGTCAACAGCGGCGAGGCTTGAGAGCACTTCCTGCTATCATCCGCGCCGGAGATTCGCAACGTGGAGCACCAACTCGCATTCGTTTTTCCCGGACAGGGGAGCCAGGCCGTCGGAATGGGGAAAGACCTCGCCGAAGGATGGCCCGAAGCACGCGCCGTCTTCGACGCGATCGATTCGACGCTCGGCTATCCGATCTCGCGCCTCTGCTTCGAAGGACCGGAAGAAGAGCTGAGGCTGACGGAGAACACGCAGCCGGCGATCCTCGCAGTCTCGTCGGCGATCATGGCTGTCATCAGAGCTCGCTCCGGTCCCGCCCCAGACATCGTCGCCGGTCACTCTCTCGGCGAGTACAGCGCGATCGTCGCCGCCCGGGGGCTTTCGGCCGGCTCCGCAGCGGCGATCGTTCACCAGCGCGGCCGTTTCATGCAGGAGGCCGTCCCCGTCGGAGAGGGGGCGATGGCGGCGCTCATCGGTCCTGCATACGACGAGGTCGTGTCGATCTGTGAAGAAGCCGCGGAGGGGGAGATCGTCTCTCCCGCGAACATCAACGCACCGGGGCAGATCGTCGTCGCGGGAACGAAGGCGGCGGTCGAGCGCGCGATCGAGATCGCGAAGCGCCGCGGCGTACGGAAGTCCCTGCTGCTCCCCGTATCGGCGCCGTTCCACTGCGCTTTGATGAAGCCTGCCGAGGAGCGATTGAGGCCGGTGCTCGAAGAAGCGGACATTCGCGACCTGTCGGTTCCCCTCGTGTCGAACGTCGATGCCTCGCCGATCGGAACGGCGCATGCCATCCGCAATGCATTGGTTCGTCAGGTCTCCTCGCCGGTCCGCTGGGTCGAGTCGGTCGAGCGGATGATTGCAGTGGGGGTCCGGCGTTTCGTCGAGATCGGTCCGGGCAACGTGCTGTCAGGCCTAATCCGCAGGATCGACAAGAACGTGGAGACGGTTTCTGTGAGCAGCGCAGAGAGTGTCGAGCAGTTTCTGCGGAGCAGCTGACGGGTGGTGAGGAAGAGACGATGAAGATCGACCTGACGGGGAGAATCGCGCTGGTGACCGGCGCGTCGCGAGGAATCGGTGAAGCGATTGCGCGGCGGCTCGGAGAGGCTGGAGCCACTGTACTCTGTGCCGCCCGATCGCTCGCGAGAACCGAGAGCGTCGCGGCCGCGATCGTCGATGGAGGTGGCAAGGCGGTTGCCGTGCAGCTCGACATCACCGCTCCCGACGTCCGCGACAGAGTCAAAGCGCTGATCGCGCAGCACGAGCGGATCGACATTCTCGTCAACAATGCCGGAATCACGCAGGACGACCTCTTCATCCGGATGAAGGCGGAGGCGTGGGAGGCCGTGCTGCGGACGAATCTCGATTCGGCGTTTCACATCAGCCAGGAAGTGGTGAAGAAGATGATCCGGACGAAGTGGGGACGGGTGATCAACATCTCCTCGGTCGTCGGGCTGATGGGAAATCCGGGGCAGACCAACTACGCGGCATCGAAGGCCGCTCTGATCGGATTCACCAAGGCGCTGGCACTGGAGATCGGTTCGCGCAACGTGACGGTGAACGCCGTCGCGCCCGGCTTCATCGCGACGGCGATGACCGGCGAGATCGGCGATCAGGCGAGGGCGGCTCTCGAGAGCCGCATTGCCCTCGGGCGGCTCGGAACGGTCGACGATGTCGCCTGGTCAGTCGTGTTCCTCGCTTCGGAGCAGGCGGGCTACATCACCGGCACGGTGCTCAACGTCAGCGGCGGTTTGTACACGTGACGCCGTGCGGGTCGTACAGAGTCGCGTCAGGGTGCTGGTAGGGGCTCAGGAATGACGGCAAGGTTTGCGGTGTCTTTTTCATCTCACCGGGTGAAAACCATAGCGCTCCAGTACCGCGCGGCTCCACGGATCGGAGAGAAATCGAACGAATCTCCGTGCCGCGTCCTGCCGCTGTGAGTTGGCGACGACGACAGCGACCTGATCGATCGGTGCGTGAAGCTCCTCGGGCACCGCGATCCATCGCGACTCCGCGGTCATGAAGGAGACGGCGACAATGGCTGCGTCGGTGGCTCCCTTGACGACCTGGTCGTAGGCGAGCCGCACGTTGGGCGCGCGGATGATCCGAGGCTCGAGCACGTGCCATAGGCGCGCGGACAGCAGCGCCTCGCGCGCGGCGACCCCGTACGGCGCATGTGCCGGGTCGGCGATGGAGATGCGCCCGATTTCGGGATTCACGAGGTCTGCGATGGATCGAATCTTCGCCGCCGAATCCGCTCGGGTGACGATGGCGAGGCGACCCCGCGCGAAATGGAGCTCGGTCTCGGAGAGAACGAGTCCCCGCTCGCGGAGCTGCTCGACGTACGCGCGATTCGCGGAAACGAAGACATCGGCCGGTGCACCTGCCTCGATCTGACGAGCGAGCTCGCCCGACGAGCCGAAGTTGAATCGCACATCGAGGGCATGCCGCCGTTCGATCTCGCGCTCGATCTCGGCGAACGGAGGGATAAGATCGGAAGCCGCGGAAACGATGAGCTGCGGCACAGGCGCGGTCTCGTTCGCGCAGCCGCCGAGCAGCGCGAGCACGAGCAGGAGTCGAGCGGTACGCATTGCACCATGGTACTCCGAGGGGGTCGGGCGTCCTCGCCCGATCGCGGCGGCGTCCTCGCCGCAATCCGCGTAGGGACGAAGCATTTGCGCGAGGGACAGAGCAGAGGGCTTGCGAGGGGGTAACGCAGCGCAATAGCTTCGTCCGGGTGCTTGCCCATGCTCAGACCCAACCCGTTTCGGGGAGAGCGGGCGTCCCGCGCCCGCCCTGGGTGGGAGGGCGGCGCGCATCGCGTGATGCGAATGTCACAGTCTCGCAAGCACCCGGGCGAAGCTATTGCGCTGCCTTGCGATCATGCGAGCCTGTCGCGGCGGCCGGCGCGCAACTGCTTCGCCCCTACGAGTTTCCGCGAGGTCGTGTGGCGCAGCCCTTGCCACCGCCCTCGTAGGGAAACGCGCCGCAGGCAAGATCGGCAGACTGGTGGCGAGGACGCACGACGCCCACGCTGCGCGAGTGGGAAAAAGATGGCGCGCCCCGAGGGATTCGAACCCCCGACCGTCAGATCCGAAGTCTGATGCTCTATCCAGCTGAGCTAGGGGCGCGCACGAGATCGAGTCTAGTCGACTCGGCGGCGGAGTGGCAAACCGAGTGGAGCCGTTGACCGGACTTGAACCGGTGACCTGCTGATTACGAATCAGCTGCTCTACCAACTGAGCTACAACGGCGTCTCGTTTCGGCCCGACTCAGAACAGGAGCGCGCGACATTATATTCACCACCGTCGCCCTGTCGAGCGCGTGCGCAGGACACCTGCTTCCAATGACACGGGCCGTGCCGTCATCCTGAATGACGATGGGTCGTCATTTTTTCAGCCTGTAGGGAACGTGTCGGCCGTCACGCTCTCTCCCTCGCCGCGTCGCGCAGCTGAATCATCTGCGCGGCGATGCTGATGGCGATCTCCTGGGGGTGGTTCGATCCGATGGGGAGGCCGACCGGACAGTGGAAGGCTCGCTGCATCTCATCCGGCAGACCGGCCTCGGCGACATCGGCTCGAAGTCGCTTCGCTTTCGCGTTGCTGCCGATCACCCCGAGGTAGGGAAAGCGGCGGGTGCGGAGAATCTCGAGAAGAATCGGCTTGTCGGTGGTGTGCCCCATGGTCATCAAGACTACGTAGGCATCCGCCGGGAGCTTCGCCACCTCCGACGGCATGTCGGGCGACTCGATCTTCGTCAGCGCGGGCGAATCGGGGAGGCGTGCCAGCCAGTCGCCCCGAGGATCGATGGACAGGACACGACAGTCGAGCTTCAGCAGAATCGCGATCAGCGCCCCGGCGACGTGGCCTGCGCCGAAGACGACGATGTTCCAGCGTGAGACATTGAAGAGCTCGAAGTAGAGGCGCATCGTCCCGCCGCACGTCATTCCGATGTCGCGGTTCAGGTTCCACTGGACGAACTCGGTCTTCGGTGCGGTCTCGTCCTGCATGAGCCGTTGCGCTTCGACGATCGCCCGCGCCTCGATCTTTCCCCCGCCGACGGTTCCGAAGAAACGCCCCTCGGTCGTCACCAGCATCTTGGCGCCCGGATCCTGCGGAACGCTCCCGACGGTGTCGACCACGGTGACGGCGACAAAGGGGAGGCCGGATCCGGCGAGCTCGTCGAGTGCCTCGAAAAACGTCGTCATGAATGCGCCGTTTCAACTATAGGACGGCGCCGGGCGCGATGTCACGGCCTGCTATCATCGAGCGATGTCCGGAGCGCTCCTGGTCGTACGCTCGAAGCGTGTCGTGCGCGATGGTCGTGCGGGTCCCGCTTCGATTCACATCGAAGGCGAAACGATCCGGAAAGTCGCACAGTACGAAGACGTTCCCGCCGGCGCGACGATCGACGACCGGGGAGACGATGTCGTCATGCCCGGGCTCGTCGATTCACACGTCCACGTCAACGAGCCGGGGCGCACGGAGTGGGAAGGGTTCGAGACGGCTACGCGCGCTGCCGCGGCCGGAGGTGTCACCACGATCGTCGACATGCCGCTCAACAGCATCCCCCCGACGACGACCGTCCGCGCCCTCGAGCAGAAGGTCGAAGCTCTCGAAGGGAAGTGCCGGATCGATGTCGGACTGTGGGGAGGTGTCGTCCCGGGCAACGCTGCCGAGTTGCGCCCGCTCATTCGCCGGGGCGCGCTGGGATTCAAATGCTTTCTCGTCGACTCCGGCGTCGAGGAGTTTCCTCACATAGGGGAGGGCGATCTCCGCGAGGCGCTGCGAGAGCTCGATGGGACCGGCATTCCGCTTCTCGTTCATGCGGAGCTGGCGGGGCCGATCGACGCCGCTCGGTCGTCGCTCGAGGGGCTTCCTCACGACGAGTATCTGCGGCACCTCCGCTCCCGTCCGGCGGCCGCCGAGGACGAGGCGATCGCGATGCTCTGCGGACTCGCGGCGAGGTACGACGTGCCGATTCACATTGTTCATCTCTCGTCGGCTTCGGCGCTCGGGCAGCTCGAGGAGGCGCGGGGGCGCGGGCTTCGAGTGAGCTGCGAGACGACGCCGCACTATCTGCATTTCGCCGCGGAGTCGATTCCGGTTGGCGCCACGGAGTACAAGTGTGCGCCTCCGATCCGCGAGCGAGAGAATCGCGAGCGACTCTGGAAGGGCCTCCTGAACCGTGTGATCGACATGGTCGTCAGCGATCATTCTCCCTGCACGCCGGAGCTGAAACGGAGAGAGAGCGGCGATTTCGCGACGGCATGGGGTGGGATCTCCTCCCTCCAGCTGCGTCTCCCGATTGTCTGGACGGATGCTCGGAAGCGCGGTGCTTCGCCGGCCGATCTGGCGAAATGGCTCTCGTCCGCACCTGCTGCGCTGGCCGGACTCGCTCCTCGCAAGGGAGCTCTCGAAGCAGGCGCCGATGCGGATCTCGTCGTCTGGAATCCGGAGGCGGCGTTTCGCGTGGAGCCGGAGATGATCCTGCACCGGCACAAGCTCACACCGTATCGGGGGGAGGAGCTGCAGGGGATCGTCAGGGCAACGTACCTTCGCGGGCGCAAGGTGTTCGAGGAGGGAGAGGTTGTGGGGCGGGCGGAGGGGAGGTGGGTGCGGGGGGATAGCAGATAGCAGACTATCTGCTATCTGCTATCCCCTCCCCCTATCTCCCCTCCACCATCCTGTAATACTCTCTTCGCGCACGACCGCAGGAGCAGAATCCGAATCGATGACCGACTTTCGCGAACTTCTCGACCTCGCCTCCGTACGGCTCGGCGGCTCGGTCCTTCACGCCAGCGACGAGTTTTTCGCCGGGAAGGAGAATCTGATTAAATCCTCACCTCCCGTCTGGAAGGAGGAGGAGTACACCGACCGCGGGAAGTGGATGGACGGCTGGGAGAGCCGGCGTCGGCGTACTCCCGGTCACGATTTTTGTCTCGTTCGCCTCGGAGTGCCGGGAGTGATCCGCGGCGTGGTCGTCGACACCAGCTTCTTCCGCGGGAACTACCCCGAGTCGTGCTCGCTGGAAGGTTGCAGCGCACCTCAGGCTGCTTCACCCGACGATCTGCTCTCCGGCGCGACGCACTGGGTCGAGCTGCTCCCGCAATCGAAACTGCAGGGCGATGCGCAGAATCTTCTTTCCTGCCAGCCGGCCTATGCCGTCACGCACGTCCGCTTCAACATCTTCCCCGATGGCGGCGTCGCCAGACTGCGTCTTCATGGTGATGCCGTTCCCGACTGGCATCTGCGGGGAGGACTCTCTCAGGAGGTCGATCTCGCCGCCGCGGAGCATGGCGGTGAGGTTCTCACCTGTAGTGACATGTTCTTCGGACCGAAGCACAATCTCATCATGCCTGGCCGTGCCCTGAACATGGGGGACGGATGGGAGACGAAGCGGCGACGCGGTCCCGGACACGACTGGGTCATCGTGAAGCTCGCGACCGAGGGAACGATCCGGCGGATCGAGGCCGACACGAATCACTTCAAGGGAAACTATCCCGACGGCTGCTCGATCGATGTCTGCCGCCTCGAGGAACCGAGCGGAAACATCGAGAGCGCGGAATGGTCCGAGCTGCTTCCTCGCACGAAACTCCTCGGCGATACACGCCATCTCTTCCGCGACGAGCTTCAGCAGCAGGGCCCGGTGACGCATATTCGCCTCAATGTCTTTCCCGACGGCGGCGTGAGCCGGTTGAGAGTGCATGGCGTGGCTACGGAGAGAGGACGAAAAAGTCAGGTCGTTCGCCGCATCGACACGCTCGTTCCGCCGGCGGCGGCGGCCGAGCTGCTGCGCTGTTGCGGATCGTCGCGATGGGTCGACGCGATGCTCCGGGCGCGGCCGTTCGGGAGCTGGGATACATTCTCGGCGGTCGCTGACGAGCGATGGTGGGAGCTCGGGCGCGCCGACTGGCTGGAAGCGTTCGCGGCGCATCCGAGAATCGGCGAGAGGAAGACGACGAGCAGCTGGTCGCAGGAGGAACAGGCGTCAGCGCTCGACGCAACGCAAAAGGCGCTCGCCGATCTGGAGCGGGCGAATCGCGAGTACGAAACGCGATTCGGACACATCTTCATCGTATGCGCTGCGGGAAAGGGCGCCGAGGAGATGCTGGCGCTGGTGAAGGAACGACTGCGAAACGACTCGGAGAGCGAGCTTCGGATCGCGGCGGAAGAGCAGAGAAAGATCACGCAGCTCAGGCTGCAGAAGCTGGTGGAATGATGAGCGGAATCACGACGCACGTTCTCGATACCTCGCGCGGTCGTCCTGCGGTGGGAGTGCCGGTGGCGCTCGAGATCGGGACGGATGACGGCGGATGGGTGATTGTGGGAGAGGGGATCACCGACGCAGACGGCCGGCTGAAGACCCTCGTTCCCGAAGGAGTGGCGGTCGAGCGGGCGACGTATCGACTGATCTTCAGAACGGGAGACTATTTCCAAACGATCGGAGTCGATTCGTTCTTTTTTCCGGAGATTGCGATCGTCTTTCGAATCGACGGCGAAATGCAGCATTACCATGTCCCGCTGCTTCTCAGTCCGTACGGCTACGCGACCTACCGGGGGAGCTAGCGTTGCAGTGTCGGATCTCGCAAACCGGTGGTGGCCCGGTGGTGGCGCTTCGCGCTCACCACCGGCTGTGTTCCCGTCACCCCTCCGGGGTGCCCCCCTTTCACGTTCTCTTCTGCCATCTGCCATCTGCCATCTGCCATGCGTCCATCCGTCCATCCGGCAGCGCAAGTCCCCACGCCCTTCCAACTTGACGCTCTCCCGACCGTTGGTCATCATGCGCCCCATGTTCGTCCTCTACGAGGCGATCCTCTACCTCGTGCTTCTCTTCGCCCTTCCCTGGTTTCTCGTGGTCGGCGTTCTTCGGGGAAAGTACCTGCCGAGCGTCGGCACGAGACTCGGCCGGTATCGCGGCGAGCCGTCACGGCACGACATCTGGTTCCATGCCGTCTCGGTCGGCGAGACCCTGGCGCTGCGGCCGATCGTCGAAGAAGTGCAGCGCCAGCGCCCGCAGATCGCCTACGTGATCACCACCACGACGCTCACAGGCCAATCGCTGGCGCATCGTCTCTTTCCGCATGCCACGATCACTTACTTCCCGCTCGACTTCTCCTTCTCCGTGCGCCGCTTTCTCGATCATCACCTCCCCAGGGTCTTCGCCACGATCGAGACCGAGATCTGGCCGAATGCCGTCCGCATCGCCTCCTCTCGCGGAATCCGCCTGATTCTGGCCAATGGACGCATCTCCGACCGGTCCTTTCCGCGCTACCGTCTGATCCGGATGTTCGTCGGGCCGATCCTCCGTCGCTACCATCGCATCCTCGTCCGCGAGCAGGTCGACCGTGAACGGTTCGAGCGGATCGGAGCGACACCGGAAAAGATCGAGGTGGTGGGAAACGTCAAGTTCGACCTCGAGCTCGACGAGGCCGATTCGGAAGTGGAGCCGCTCGTGGAACGGCTGAGCGCCGGACGCAACATCTTCATCGCCGGGTCGACCATCGAAGGGGAAGACGAGATTCTGATTCCTCGTCTCGGAGATCTGCTGCGGGAGGGCAGCTCGTTCGCCGTCATCGCACCGCGGAAGCCGCAGCGCTTCGAGATCGTCGCGGCGCTTCTGGAGGCGAGCGAGATTCGCTGGGCGCGGCGAAGCGAGCTCTCGGACGCCTCTGCCCTTCCCGAGGCCGACGTGCTTCTGCTCGACACGATCGGCGAACTGCCTCCCCTCTATCGCCACGCCGTCGCGGCATTCGTCGGAGGAAGCCTCGTCGCCGGCGGTGGTGGTCACAATCCGATCGAGCCGGCTGCGGTCGGCGTTCCGGTCGCCTTCGGGCCGAATATGTCGAACTTCCGCGAGATTGCGTCGACGCTCCTCGAGGCGGGCGCCGCAACCCGCGTCGGCAGCGTCGAGGAGCTTCTGCGCTTCGTTCGCTCGATGATCGATGACGAGTCGAAGCGAGTGCAGCTCGGCCGCCGTGCCGCCGAGACCGTGCAGCGCAATCGCGGAGCGGCGGCGCGAACCGCGCAGCGAATCCTGGAGCTGCTCGATTGAATTCGGTCCTGAAACCACTCGAGCTCCTCTATCGCGGCATGAACCGGCTTCGGCGAGCCCTCTATCGGAGGGGCATCCTGCGGGCCGGACGTTTGCCCCGCCACGTGATCTCGATCGGGAACATCGCGATGGGCGGAAGTGGAAAGACTCCGCTCGTCCTGACGCTCTCACGCCGCCTGCAACGAGAAGGCTTTCGCGTGGCGATCCTGACCCGCGGCTACGGCCGCAACCGCGGAGCGGCGCCCGGACTGGTCGAAGGGGACGCCACGGAGCGCTTCGGCGACGAGCCGGTGCTGCTTGCGCGCTCCCTGCCGGGCGTGGATGTCATCGTCGATTCCGACCGGATTCGCGGTGGTCTTCGTTATCTCGAAACGCACGACTGTGATCTCTTCGTGCTCGACGATGGATTCCAACATTTCCGCCTCCGGCGCGATCTCGACATCGTCATCCATTCCGCGGATCCGGGCTGGCTTCGCGAAGGACCTTCGTCACTCCGATTTGCTGACCTGCTCGTCGTTCGCGGGAAGCCCTCCGACCTGCCGTCCCATGGTTCCGTTCATCGGGGAGAATTGCGTCCGCTCTCGTTTCGTTGGCGGGGGGACGAACATGCTCTGGTGGAGCTGCATGGAAAACGGGTGGTTGCATTCGCCGGCCTCGCCGACAATGATCAGTTTTTTCGTCTGGTCGAGCAGGTCGGCGCGGTCATCGCCGGCCGCCGATCGTTTCCCGATCATCATCGCTACGCCACCAGCGAGATCGAGAGCCTCAGACATCTGCTCGATGCGAACAGAGGTGACCTTCTGCTGACGACGGAAAAGGACGCCGTGAAGCTGCGGGACGACGAGATCGCCTCACTGCGAGTCGATCTCGAAGTAGATGAGCAGCTTCTCGAGCGGGTGCTCGCCCTCGTCGCGCCGACCCTCCAGGAGCGGGAGTGATGAACCAGCGACGATCGCACGGCAGACGTGGAAAGGGCGTCCTGCGCACACGCGCCGAGTACCTCCTCTACCGCTCGATGCTCACCGTGATCCGCGCGGCCGGGCCGGAACGCACCGGTCACTGGGGGGAACGCCTCGGGGTTTTCGCGTCCGGCCTGCTGCGCGGACGGACTCGAATGGCCGTCGACAACGTCATGAAATCGTTTCCCGGCAAGTCCCGGGCCGAATGCCGCGAGATCGTTCGCGAATGCTGGAGATACTTCGGACGCGCCGCCTTCGAGTACCTTCGGTTCCAGTATGCGACTCGTGACGAGATCGAATCACGCTGCGAGATCCTCGGTTTCGATCATTTCGAGACCGCTCTCGCTCGTGATCGCGGAGTCATTCTGCTCAGCGCTCATTACGGGAGCTGGGAGCTCGGCGCCATGCTGCTCGCGTCTCTCGGTGCGCCCGTGACCACCGTGGCTCGACCGCTCGACAACGCTCTTCTCGATCGTGACCTCCGGCGCTCCCGCACACGAAGCGGGCTCGAACTGGTGGATCGGCGCAAGGCCGCACGGGCTCTGATCCGCGCCCTCGACGAAAAACATGTGATCGTGCTTCTTCCCGATCAGGCGGCGCGACCCAGCGAGGGAATCCTCGTCCCATTTCTCGGGCGGCCCGCCTGGACGACCGCAGCGCCGGCGCGCCTCGCGCTTCGATTCGGTGCACCGATCGTATTCGTCTTCTGCACGCCCACCGGAGAGCGCAGCCGGATCGAGTTTCAGGAGCCAATTTTCGTCGACGAGCTTCCCGAAAGCGATCGAGCTCCGGAGGCGATCACTCAGAGAATCAACGACGTGATCTCGGCGCAGATCCGAGAGGCTCCTCAGTACTGGCTCTGGATGCACAACCGCTGGAAGCGGGCGGCGACGGGAAGGAACGGGTGAGCTCGTCCGGCGGCACGACCGCGCCGCGGATCTCCGACGTCTCGATCGTCATTCCGGCCTTCAATGAGGCAGGACGCCTTCCCTCCTCGCTCGAGCGCATCATGGAGTGGAGTCATCGGAATCAGGGAGTCGTTCGCGAGATCATCGTGGTGGACGACGGAAGCCGCGACGGCACGGCGGAGGCCGCGAAACGCATGGCACGACCGGAAACGCCGGTGGTGCTCGAAGTCCAGCCTGAGAACCGCGGCAAAGGAGCGGCGCTGAGGCGCGGTGTACTGCTCGCGCGCGGAGCCTGGATTCTGCTCACCGACGCCGACCTGTCGACCCCGATCGAAGAGATCGATCGGCTCTCCGGCTCGATCGAGCGCTTCGACATCGTGATCGGCTCGCGCGGGCTCGCGGAGAGCGACATTCGCATCCGGCAGGCGTGGTACCGGCAGCAGATGGGCAGGACCTTCAACCGGCTGGTTCGTCTTCTGACCGGGATTCCGTTTCGCGATACGCAGTGCGGCTTCAAGCTGCTTCGCCGTTCGGTCGCTCGCGACATCTTCGAGCGGGCGCGCATCGACCGTTTCGCCTGGGACGTCGAGATTCTCCTGCTCGCCGCCTCGCTCGGCTATTCCGTGGTCGAAGTCCCCGTTTCGTGGTTCAATTCACCCGACTCCCGGGTGCACATCGTCGGGGATTCGACACGGATGCTGGTCGATGTCGTAAAAACCCGGCTCCGCCTTCCGCGGTGGCATTCGGCTTCCTCGAGGAGCGACGGGACCATCGCCGATTGAGCCCTTGACCTTTACAGCCGTCCATCGATCGCTTATAAGGCGCACCGTGAATCCGACCTTTCTCTACGTTGCCGCCCTCTATTTCGGCTCGCTGTTCGTCTGGCGGCGCTGGTCGGGGGTCGTCTCGTGGCGGGTCGCCATCCTCTTCTATGCCCTCGTGCTCGTGTTCCTCTTCCGTCCGATGACTCAGCCGTACGTCAACGTTCCCGCCGATTTCCTCTTCAATCTCCATCCCTGGAAGGCGACGGAACGAGTCACCACCGACTGGAATCCGGAGATCAATGACGTGATCCTCCAGATGGTTCCCTGGGCGCACCAGGTTCGCGAGTCATGGAAGGACCTCGAGGCTCCGCTCTGGAACGCGGCCGCCGGTGGTGGATATCCGCTGCTGGCCAACGGTCAGAGCGGAGGATTCTCCCTCTTCAGGCTCGCATCGCTGCCCCTGCCTCTCGGGCAGAGCCTCACCTCGGAGGCCGCTCTCAAGATTCTCCTGGCGCTGACCTTCACCTTCGCCTTTCTCAGGCGCCGTTACTCCGAGATTCCCTCGGTTGCCGGCGCGGTCAGCTTCGGCTTCGCGACCTTCATCATCGTGTGGCTTCATTTCCCTCACTCGAGCGTGGTCGCGCTGCTGCCTGCCCTCTTCTACGGCATCGATCTTCTCTTCGAGCAGCAGACGCGCCTTCGATTCGTCTTTCTCTCGTTCGTTTTTGCCTTCCTCCTGCTCAACGGTCACCCGGAGTCGGCCGCGCACTCGGTGTTCGCGGCGGGCCTCTATGTCCTGTTCCTGATGGTCACGCGCAGGGAGGCACGGTGGCGAGCCACTGCTGCGATTCTCGTCGCGGGGGTCACCGCTCTGCTCCTCGCCGCTCCCTTCATTCTTCCGCTTCTCGACTCCCTGAAAGTTTCACAGCGCATGGAGTTGATCGAGGCCCACGCCAACGAAGTGTCGAGAAACGACGTTCACTTCCTCATCCCCTTTTTCAATGTCGGCTTCTACGGAAGCATGCGCGAGAAGAACATCTGGGGGCCGGGTATCGCCGAAATCCTCTGCGGCTACGCCGGTCTGCTGGGAATCGTCGGCTGGTTTGCGGTGCTGGCGCATCGAATCCGGTCACGTCATTGGAAGGATCCGATCGTCTTCTTCATCGCAGCCACGCCGCTGTTCGTTGCGATCAGCATGGGAGCACGAGGGATCGCCGACGCGTTTCATCAGATTCCGCTCTTCTCCATGGCAGCCAATGCGCGCCTCCGTTTCGTCGTCTGCTGGCTGCTCGCCGTGCTCGCGGCCGCGGTCGTCGATCTTCTGCTCGCTCGCAAAACGCGCGAGATCGTGTTCGGGATGGCCTGCGCTTTGGTGATGCTGATCGTTCCCTTCTTCGCCAATCAGTTCCCGTCGGATCCAGCACGTCACCACTCGCTGATCACCTCAGTTCCCGGTGCCATCGTCCTGATCGTTCTTGCAATCGCTCTTTCGTTTTCCGATCCACGGCGGCGGGCTCTGATGGGCTGGGTGGTGGTCGCCGCGGCGGTGGGCGACCTCTGGAGCTTCGGGATCAGCTGGAATCCCGTTCTCCCCGACCGGCTCCTCTATCCATCCGCTCCGATCATCCGCCACGTTCAGAACGAACAGGCGAGGGTGGGCGCGGACGTGTTTCGCGTCGGAGGATTCGGCGGAACGTTCTTTCCCAATGCGAGCGCCATGTACGGCTTCGAAGATGTCAGGGCTCACGATCCGATGGCGTACGGACGCTACCTCGGAGCTCTGCGCGTCTTCAGCGGCTATTCGAGCTACGACTACTTCGCCATGCTTCACGACTTCGACAATTCCTTCCTCGATTTCCTCAACCTGCGCTTCGTCTTCACGGCACCACACGAAGCGGTTCGCTCGCCACGATTCGTGGAGATCTATTCCGATACGGACGGGCGGATCTACGAGAACCGCGATGTCCTTCCGCGCTTCTTCGGCGCCCGAAACGTTTTCGTGGAGAGTGATCCCGATCGCCGGTTCAGACGGATCATCGCCAACGACAACTGGCGCGACAACACCATCATCTCCGCCATCCATACTTCGCTCGTCGCGAACGCGGCGGGCGACCTGCTGCGTCCGCGCCAGTGGGAGGCACCTCTCGCGACCGTTCGGATGGAACGTGCTTCGGCGCGCGGTTACGCGATGACCGTGGAGGCCCCGCGATGGAGCCTGATCGCCAGCAGCATTCCCAATCGGCCCGGCTGGAAGATCCGCCGCAACGGCGGAGAAAAGCTCGTCGTGACCGAGGTGAACGCGATGTTCGTCGGCTTCATCGTTCCCCCGGGGTCTTCACACATCCGGGTGCTCTATCAACCGAACTTCTACTACACCGGATGTGCGATTGCCATCGTCACCCTCGCCGCACTGATCCTGCTTACGACATCCAGTTCACGCCCGCCTCACGATTCCACTTCGTCGTGAATTTCTTCGCCCTGGTCCACAGCTCGATCGAGCCCCGTCCCGTGATGTCGCCCGTACCGAACTTCGATTCGTTCCATCCGCCGAACGAGAAGGGCTCCCGCGGAACGGGAACGCCGACGTTGACCCCGACCATGCCCGCGCTGGCCCGCTCCATCGCATGCCGCGCGATCGAGCCGCTCTCGGTGTAGACGGACGACGCATTCCCGTAGGGCGAACGGTTCTCGACATCGAGCGCCTCGTCGAGATCGGAGGCTCTGATGATCACGAGAACCGGCCCGAAGACCTCCTCCTGCGCGATTCGCATACCGGGCGTGACGCGATCGATGATGGTGGGACCGACGAAGAAGCCGCCTTCTTTCCCCTTGACGACCGTGCCCCGCCCGTCTAGGAGTACCTTCGCTCCCTCCTCTTCCGCCTCGGTGATGTAGCGCTCGATGCGCTGCTGTGCCGCGCGGGAGATCACCGGCCCGACATCCCTTCCCGGAACCAGGCCGCGTGCGTAATCGAGCATCCGATCGATCACATGATCGGTCGCACCGACCGCCATCATCACCGAGGCCGCCATGCAGCGCTGTCCGGCGCAGCCCGACATCGAGGAGACCACGTTGCTCGCCGTCATTTCCAGATCGGCATCGGGCATGACGATGAGGTGATTCTTCGCTCCTCCCAGCGCGAGCACACGCTTGAAGCTGTTGCAGCCGCGACGGTAGACGATCTTCGCCACCTTCGTCGAGCCGACGAAGCTGATGGCGTCGATCATCGGGTGGTCGCAGATCGCCTCGACAATCGCCTGCCCCCCATGGACGACATTGAGAACGCCCGGAGGCAGACCGGCGTCATGCAACAGCTCGGCGATACGTCCCGCGCTGAGTGGCACCTGCTCGGACGGCTTGAGGATCATGCAGTTCCCCAGCGCGACGGCATTGGGGATGGTCCAGTTCGGGACCATGTTCGGGAAGTTGAAGGGGGTGATCGACGCGACGACGCCTGCGGGATACCGCTCCATCCGGCACTCGACGCCGCGGCTGACTTCGAGGACCTCGCCGGCGACGATCTGCGGCAGCGAACAGGCGAACTCGGTCAGCTCGGCCGATTTCAGAACCTCGGCGCGCGCCTCCGATTCGACCTTCCCGTTCTCTTCCGAGACGAGGGCCGCCAGCTCGTCGAGATTCCTCTCGAGCAGCGTCTTGTAACGATAGAAGACCTGGACCCGCTCTTTGATCGGCGTTCGCGACCATTCAGGAAACGCCTTGCGAGCGGCATCGACCGCGGACTCGAGCTCCCTGCTGGAGGAGAGCGGGACGCGGGAGAGAACACTGCCGTCGCTCGGATTGGTGACGTCGAGAAGGCCGGCTTCGGCTGCGACGAACCGGCCGTCGATGTAGTTTTCGATGATCGGGTACTTCGTCGACGTCTCGATCTGGGGCATGGGGCCTCCGGTGACGGCAGATGGCGAACAAAAGACTTCGGTGTGCAGAGGAGATTACAGATCAACCAGCGGGAAATTACAACTCGGCGACGGATGTCGGGTCATTCAGCACCCGCATTGACGTCCTTCGTAGGGACGAAGCATTTGCGCGAGAGCGGCCGGCGAAGTGGTGCCAGCAAAACCCTGACGTCCCTCTCGAACGGGAACTGCGCTGGAAAAGGGGAAGTGGGAGTAACGGGCAGGGGAGTCGCGGTTCAACAGTTGCGAGATGATCGAGATCGTTCGCCGATCAGTGGAGATCCTCCGGTGGTGTGAGGAGGTTGAGGCGCCGCAGCCGCGCAACGAAGCCACCCGATCCACCGCTCTTCCGTCGCGCATCAAATTGTGGGGCACCGAAGGATCTCTACCAATCGGCGAATCAAAGTCCCGGAATGAAAAAAGGGGCGTTACGCCCCTTGTTTGCCGATCTGGCGGTACTGCTGTACGAGAGCCAACATACGATCGCCGAGCACGGCAGACTGTGATCTGCGTCACAAAATCGTCCGGAACGTCAAAATTTCATTCTGACGGAGCGAAAATGACCAGGAATCCGGCCTGGCGGCAAGGAGTCGAGTCATCCTCATGAGAACGCGTTCGCGGGTTTTTCTGATTTCGGTGGTGCTCCTCGTCCTCACCGGCGCCTTTTTTGCCGTGCGCGCCATGCGGGTCAGAAAGGATGGGAGTGAAGACAAGTACCGCACTGCGGCGGTCGAGCGCGGCGACGTGACGATGACGGTCACGGCCACCGGAACGCTCTCGGCGGTCACGACAGTCCAGGTGGGAAGCCAGGTCTCGGGCGTGATCGCGCGCCTCTACGCCGATTTCAACAGCCCCGTCAGGCGAGGCCAGTTGCTCGCCGAGCTCGACCCGACGCCGTTCGAGGCGCAGGTCGAGCAGCGCCGCGCCGACGTCACCCGCTCCCAGGTCGAGCTGCGGAATGCAGAGCTGACCTTCCAGCGGCAGCGGCGCCTGCAGGACGCCGGCCTGGCACCGGAAGCCGATGTCGATTCCGCGCGCGCCAGCTTCGACTCGGCGCGGGCGCAGCTCCAGCAGTCGCAGGCCGCCCTTTCCCAAGCGTTGACCAATCTGCGCTACACGCGCATTCTCTCGCCGATCGATGGAGTCGTCGCCGATCGACAGTACGACGTCGGGCAGACCGTTGCCGCTTCGTTCCAGGCACCGACGCTCTTCACCATCGCCCAGGACCTCACCAAAATGCAGGTCCAGGCCGACGTCGACCAGTCGGACATCGGGCGCGTCAGCGTGGGACAGATGACCCGATTCACCGTCGACGCCTACCCGGAAGAAGACTTCCGCGGCCGAATCACGCAGCTCCGGCTCAACGCGACCGTGAATCAAAACGTCGTGAGCTACCCCGTGATCATCGAGGTCGAGAATCCCGGTGAGAAGCTGAGGCCGAACATGACGGCGAACGTCACCATCGAGGTCGCCGAAGTGAAGAATGTTCTCCGCGTTCCCAACGCGGCGCTGCGGTTCCGACCGGAGATCGAGAAGAGCGCCGGTCCCGCTCCCGCCGCGCGAACCGGCACGCCCGGCGGTGGATTCGACAAGACAACTGCGAATCTCGGCGAGAGGCAGCGCGGACTCGGTGGAGCGGCGAGGTCGCTCGATGCGGGCAAGCGCGCGCGGAGGCCGCCACAGACCGTCTATCGTCTGGAGAGCGGAGCGCTCGCGGCGGTCGAGATTCGCACCGGCATCAGCGACGGCCGCTTCACGGAAGTGAAGGAGGGCGATCTGAAGCCGGGCGACACGATCGCCATCGGACCCGCCACCTCGCGGGTCGAGCAGACCGGCGGTCCCGGAAGCCGGGGCCCGAGAATGGGGCGGTTTTGAGCGTGCCGGTCATCGAGCTGCGTGAGCTCGTCAAAATCTACCGGATGGGAGAAGTCGAAGTGCGTGCTCTCGACGGGTTGGACCTGACGATCGAGCGCGGCGAGTACGTCGCGATCATGGGAGCATCGGGCTCGGGCAAATCGACACTCATGAACATTGTCGGCTGCCTCGACCGCCCGTCATCCGGCACGTTTCATCTCGATGGAATCGATGCTTCGACACTCGATCGCGACGGGCGGGCGGAGATTCGCAACGCGAAGATCGGCTTCGTCTTTCAGAGCTTCAATCTCCTTCCCAGAACCTCGGCGCTCGAGAACATCGAGCTTCCGATGCTCTACGGCAACGACGGCCGCGGGCGGCCTGCGCGGAACGCTCTTGCGCTCGAGGCGCTGCAGCGCGTCGGACTGGAGGGACGGGGCAGGCACTATCCCTCGCAGTTGTCGGGCGGCCAGCAGCAGCGCGTGGCGATCGCCCGCGCCATCGTCAACGATCCGGCGATCATTCTGGCGGACGAGCCGACCGGCAACCTCGACTCGAAGACATCGGAGGAGATCATGGCGGTCTTCCAGGCGCTCAACGACGAAGGGAAGACGGTCATCGTGATCACCCACGAAGCCGACATCTCCGCCCATGCGAAGAGAATCGTCCAGATGCGCGATGGGAAGATCGTCGAGGACCACGTCATCGCGCAGGCGCGTCTCGGCGATCCGGCCCGGGCACGGGAGGCGCAGGCATGAAGGCGTCCGCTTTTCGCTTCTGGAACATTCTGCACGTCGGATTGAGCGCGATCCTCCGCAACAAGCTCCGCTCGTCATTGACGATGCTCGGGATCGTGATCGGCGTCGCCTGTGTGATCGCCATGGTGGCCGTCGGCAGCGGCGCCTCCAAGTCGATTCAGGCCACCATCACCTCGCTCGGCTCGAACTTCATCATGATCTTTCCCGGCGCCTCGACCCAATCCGGCGCGCGCATCTTCACCGGCCAGTCGAATCTCACCGTCGAGGATGCGATCGCCATCCGCACCGAATGTCCCGCCGTCGCCTACGTTTCGGCAGGAGTTCGCACCGGCGGGCAGATCGTCGCCGGCGAGACGAACTGGGGATCGACCATCTACGGCGTCGACGTCGACTGGCCGTTCATCCGCGCGTGGAACGTCGAGCGCGGCGCGTTCTTCAGCGAATCCGAGGTGCGCGCCGCATCGAAGGTGGCGGTTCTCGGCGGTACCGTGGTGGAGAATCTCTTTCCCGGACATGATCCGATCGGTCAGGTCATCCGCATCCGCAACGTCCCCTTCCGGGTGATCGGCGTGCTCGAGCGGAAGGGGGGAAACATGATGGGGCAGGATCAGGACGACCAGGTGATCGTCCCCTACACGACGGCGATGAAGCGGTTGAGCGGCACTCCCCGTCTCAATCTCATCTACGCATCGGCCGTCTCCGACGCCGCCGTGCAGGATGCCCTCCAGCAGATCGATGCGCTCCTGCGTCAGCGTCACCGCATTCCCCCCGGCGGCGATGCCGACTTCATGATGCGCTCGCAGGAGGAGATCGCCGCGGGCGCAGCCGAGACCTCGCGCACTCTATCCCTTCTTCTCGGATCGGTCGCCGCGATCTCTCTTCTCGTCGGCGGAATCGGAATCATGAACATCATGCTCGTCTCGGTGACCGAGCGGACCCGCGAGATCGGGATCCGGATGGCCATCGGTGCGAAAGGGCGGCATGTTCTGCTGCAGTTCCTTCTCGAAGCGATGATTCTCTCGGCCTCCGGAGGCGCGCTCGGCATCCTGCTGGGAATCGGTGCTTCGAGACTGGTGACGAGGCTCGCCGGATGGCCGGTCGCCGTCAGCCCCGAGGCCGTCGCCCTCGCCTTCGGATTCGCGGCGTTCATCGGCATCTTCTTCGGCTTCTATCCCGCGCGCAAGGCGTCACGGCTCGATCCGATCGATGCGCTGCGCTACGAGTGAAGCGAGAGACGAGGGGCGAGGGGCGAGCGCACAGGCACCTGGCGTCATCCTGAGAGTCATCCCGAAGGGATGCAAAAATTCCAGCCGGTGGTGGAGCGGGAAGCGACACCACCGGAAACGAAAGAGCGAATGGTTCACGAACAGTAGGACGCCATCCTCAGCGCTACGACGGTGACAGTCGCGAATACGGCGTACGATACGAGTACGTACTTGCCCGGCAGTATTCGCGCAGCGTACCGTACCGCAATCCTGCCGCCCGAGTCCGATCGACTCACCTGCTTCTGATACTCTGGAATACTCTGGATGACATGACCCGATCCCTGACAGCATCCCGCCACGTATTGTGCGGTACCGCATTCCTGTTCCTGGTGTGTCTTCCAATCGATGGGTACTGTCAGTACGTCGAGCGCATCGATGTGTCGATCGCCAACATCGATGTCGTCGTCACGGACCGTGGTGGCAGGCCGGTACGCGGACTGACCAAAGACGATTTCGAGGTATTCGAGAGTGGCAGGTTACAGACAATCACGAACTTTGCGCTGATCGAGGCAGCGGCTGAGCCGCCATCAGCCGTCGCAGGGAGTACGGCACCACAGGGCATGCCGGCGACGCAACGCCCGCGCCTGATCGTTCTGTTCGTCGACATCGATGACATCGATCCGCTCCGGCGCAAACAGTTCTTCGACGGCGTGCGACGCTTCGTACACGCGACGCTGCGCAAAAATGATTTCATGACGGTCCTCTCATGGAACCATAGGGTCCGGATCGTCGCGGAACCAACATCGGACGGCGAGCACATCGACCGCATCATCGATGCTTTTGCTGCACCGTATGGTTTCAGGGAGGGGGCGGCTGCCCGGGAAGCGGGGGAGCTGCGAGTGGAACAGGCGGGACGGGACGCTCGGGTCGCCCGCGCGAGCGGCCTGGAAATTGCCTCGGACCCGGCAAGCGAGGCGTCATTCATGGAGTGGGTGATCGGCGAGGAGCGATGCGCAAACATCAGGAGAAAGGCGATGGAGCTGCGGACCGTCGTTGCGTCTCTGGCCCGCATTGACATGCAAAAGGCCGTGATCTTCGCCAGCGACGACATGGCGCTCATGCCGACCGGAACCTGCGATACGAGCATCGAGCAGGATGCCCTCGCGGCGACTGCCAACGCGTACGGAGTCACCATTCATGCGTTTCATCCGCCAGGGGCCCGTGATCGTATCATCGGGCCCGAGCGCGGGGGCTTTCTCCCAGGGGCGAACGCTCGTTCATTTTTCGAAGAAGCGAGCGGGTTGGCTCGTCTCGCACGAAAGACGGGCGGCCTGATGGGAGCCGGGCCTCAGGAAAGCGCACAACTGCTCGAGCAGGTGGCAGGAGGGCTCGACACCTATTACTCGATCGGGTACCGCATGAGTCCGGGAAACGAGGACAGGTTGCGTAGTGTGAAGGTCAGGACGAAGAATCGCAGCTATCGTGTGCGCGCCCGGCAGTCGGTCGTCCGGCTCTCCGAAACGACCAGGATTCGCGATCAGGTGACGACGAATCTCTACCTCCCCGAACCGAGCGAGCAGCAGACTCCTTTCTTTGACGCGAGAATCAGCAGCATCACGCGCGACGGCCGCTTTCGTCTCGTGCATGTCGAGCTCGAGATACGCGCCCGGGATCTCGCATTTCTTCCCGTACACGAGGGGAAACGAAGCGGCTCGTTCTCGGTCTTCGTCGCTGCAGGACGAGAGGTGGGCGACGCGAGTCAGGTTCGGGAGATGAAGCAGGAGCTCGAGTTGACCGCGAGCTCGCCCGACGAGGTGGTGACGTATTCGTTCGCCACCCGAATCCGTCCCGATTCGCGGCGCCTCTCGATTGCGGTTCGCGACAATGTCTCCGGCAGCATTGCGACCAGACTCGTGTCGCTGAGCACGAGGTAGCACTCGTAGCGACCTTGCTCCTCGCGCAAGACCGTCCGATTCTCGTAGGGGCGAAGCATTGGCGCGAGGGCGCTGTCATCCCGAGCCTTTTCACAGCGTGCGCGCTGAACCTGAGGGAAGAAACTGGGTTCCTCGTTCCTGAGCTTGGCCATGATCAGAAATTGAGAGGCAAGGCGAGGCTATGAACTCGCAAAAAAGCCGCATAAACACAGGGAGTTTCTTGGAAGCGGGTGGGCGGGTGGGGAGGCGAGGGATCTCCACGCTGGTCCAATGAAGCTCACCCGCGAAGCCGCGACGCCCGCGTGAGCGTTAGGTCGGAGCATGCCAAGCACCCGGACGAAGCTATTGCGCTGCGTGACGGTATGACAAGCCCGCTAATCTGTCCCTCGCGCAAATGCTTCGTCCCTACGAGTGCATGATGACTCACGCTGGCGGAGTGCGTCGCTCATCGCTCGCCTCTCACCCCTCGCCCCTCGTCTCTCGCCCCTCACTGCCGCTCGATGCTGATTCCGCCACCTGATGTCCGGAGCACGACTCTCGGGCCGCCGCCGTTGACGGCACCCTGCAGCAGATTCTTTCGCAGCTCGCCCTGAACGGTGACGGGAACGTTGCTTGTCACCCTTCCGCCGCTGGTTTTCGCATCGAGGTCGAATCGAGCAGTCCCCGGAACGGCGAGGCGGATCGAGCCGCCGCTGGTCGCGAGACTCCAGCTCTCGCGCGGTGCCGTCGTCATGCGCGCCGTGATCGAGCCTCCTGATGTCTTCGCGTCGAGCCGGCCGCCTCCGGCGTCGATCGAGATCGATCCTCCGGAAGTCTTGGCCACGATGTCAGCTCCCGAGCGCACGATCGCAATATTCCCCCCGGAGGTTCGCGCTTCCACCGCACCGCCGGCCTCGCCGATCCTGATGCTGCCGCCGGAGGTCGTCGCCGTGACGCTGCCCGAGCTCTTGTCGACGCGGATTGTGCCTCCCGACGTTCTCGCCGAGACGTCACCGCGCACCGCGCCGGCGTGAATGCTTCCTCCCGAGGTTCGGGCGTCGACGGCGCCGGTGAGCGAGGAGACGGTGATCGACCCACCCGACGTTTTCAGATCGACGTTGAATTGCTCGGGAACGGTGACGACGTATTTCACCTTGAGGCGGCCCGCGTCGAGCCACCCGAGAGAGCCACGATCGTATTCTCCTCGCACCTCGACCTCATTGCCTCGCTGTCTCATGTCGACCTCGAATCGATCGAGATCGCTGCGTCCCCGCGTCTCCCTCTGCACCTCGACATCGACGCGGCTCTGCGCTCCGGACCGAATTTCGATCGATCCGAGATCGCTGTCGATGGTCAGCCGCCCACCGGGCGAGACATTGAAGCTCTTGCGGATCGGAGGATGTGTTTCGGCGATCGCGGTATGGGCGATCGCCAGGATGAAAAGAACCGTGGTGATGAAGGATCGGACGGCGATTCTGCGTGGTGGCATGGGACCTCCTTCGAGCGCGAGCTGCTCGCGGCATGGTTGTTGATCTCTTTTCCCTGATACGTCGGGCGTCGCCGGATGTTTCTCCCCCGGGCGATTGCCGCTCGCTCCGGCGTGACCGAGATCAGGATGAAGAGAACGCCGGTCCAGAAGACCGTTCCGAGCGCGGTCTCCCACGGGACCTTCCGCGTCAGGATGATGGTGAAGGTGAAGAACGCATTCAGTCCCATTCCCGGCGCGACGGCGAAGGGATCTTCGCGTAGAGATCCATCAGCAACGTCATCAGAAACGAGATCAAAACGGTCGCGGTCAGCACACCGGAAAAGGACATTCCCGTGCCCGGAGTCGAGAGCATCGAAGGATTCACGACGACGATGTAGGCCATCGTGAAGAAGGTCGTCACCCCCGCGATGGCCTCGGTGCGAAGATGCCTCCTCGTCATGGCGTGCATTGTAATGTGCCGCCATCGCCGGCTCGACGGAGAGGGTCGGGCCGTTATCGCCTCGCCGGGCCTTTGGGGTCCACCGCGACGGCGACTCGACGATCAGATATCATGATCGGGGTTCATGATGATGACGGAAGACCAACTTCTCGAGCGGATCACCATCAACCCCGAGATTTTCGGTGGCAAACCGATCATCCGGGGGCGACGCCTGGCTGTCGAGCATGTGTTGTCGATGCTCGCCGCAGGTGATACGCCAGAGACGATTCTGGCTGGATATCCCTGGCTCGAGAGAGAGGACATCCGGGCCTGCCTGGCCTACGCGAAACGTCTCGTGGCGCACGAGCGCGTCGAACCTGCGCTGGAAGCGGGATGAGGCTGCTGCTGGATGCGTCTCCCTTCAACCGTTCCAGCCTGTGGCCGGACACCCATTCGATACCGCCTCGTCACAGCTGGCATGGCAGGGATTTTCGCCTTTGTTGGCCGGCTCCCGCACGGATCCGACTCGAGTGACGAAGCTGAAAAGCCCTCGAACGTCCTGTGCTCTGACCCAACGTCAGTCCGGGGTCGTCCCGCCGCCTCTCGCCCCTCGTCTCTTGCCTCTCGCCTCTCGCCCGTCGCCGTTAGCAAAGGATCCGCCGAAGCTCCCCCGGTGTCATTCCCGTCACCGACCGGAACGACCGGGTGAGATGCGCCTGGTCGCTGAAGCCCGTTCGAAGAGCGATCGATGCGAGCGACTCGTCGCTCGACATGAGGCCCACGGCCTGCTCGACTCGCCGGTGACGAACGAGATCGGAGAGCGTCATTCCCGTTTCGCGCCTCACCACCCGGGCGAGATGAACCGGATGGACGCCGGCGGAATGTGCGAGCTCGCCGGTCGCCGGAGGCGATCTGAATTCTTCGCGGAGACGCTCGAGCACCCTCGCGAGCCAGTGCGGCGCGCCGCCCGCGATCGGCGTCTCGTCGACCGCAGCCAGAAGCGCGAGCGCGATCGACTCCTGCGCGAAAGGGTCGTCACCGCGAAGGAGCTGCAGAGCGAGCCAACCCGCCCGCTTCGGCAGCGCCGTGGGATGCCCCGAGCGCAGCTTCTCGGAAACTCCTTCGAGCCGGACAAACTGCTCCTCCGCTTCGATCAAAAGAAAGCGCGCCCCACGAGGACCGATCTCGTCGAGATGCGCTGTACCGGGAGGGTGATAGACGATGGTCAGCGGATCGTACTCGATCGACCGGCGCCCTGATTCCTCGCGATAACCGCCCTGGAGCACCATGCTGAAGTACGGCTGCTCGTGGACGTGCAGGGGGAGGCGCCGGCCGCATCGATGATCGAGACGCGAGACGGTGATGCCCGCCGCTTCGCGACGGGCGCTCGACTCGCCGTAGAACTGCCCTGCGGAGAGGATGCTCACCGACTCATTCTACGCCGCGACGCCGGTATCGTCGGTGCAGACTCATTCCGACGCGACGCGCTTAGCAATCACGACATCTCCCCTCTTCCAGCCGTCCGACTCGTACTCCATGTACTCGGCGGTCTTCGCCGCAACCGCCTCGCCGAAGTATCGCGAAACGACGTGAAGCGCCAGATCGATCCCCGAAGTGAGCCCGCCGGCGCTGGCGATGACCTCGTTCGCTTCGACGAAGCGGCGCCCTCGCACCAGCTCGACCTTCGGATGACTCTTCTCGAATCGGTCGAAGAAGTCGTGATGGGTCGTCGCCCGTTTTCCATCGAGAAGTCCCGCATCGGCGAGCTTGAAGGCGCCGGTGCATACGCTCATCAGCACGTCGACTTCCGGAGCGACCTTTCGCAGCCAGGCGGCGAGATCCTTCGAACCGCGCTGCGCACCGACGACCACGACGTCGGGCATGGGCGCGTCGGCGAAGGTGTAATCGGGAACGACCTTCATTCCGCCACTCGTCCGGATCGGCTCGCGGGCCTGGGAGACGGTGTAGAGCGAGAACGGCATCTGATCATCCATCGAGGTGCCGCGCGACGGAACGTGAACGTCCTGAAAGACCTCCCAGGGTCCGGCGAAGTCGATCATCGTCGCCCCCTCGGTGAGCACGAACGCGACCTTGATCTTTCCCTTCGCGGGCGCCTTCAGATTGGAGGCGGAAAGCGCCGGGAACGCCAGCAGAATCGCGGTGAACAGGAGCATGAGTGTTTTCATCGTTTCCTCCGTGACTTCGTGATGGGCTCAATTTCCGCTCTTCCGGCTCCTTTTTCTTGAACCGACGAAACATGCCGGTTACGGAACGGTCGCAGGGCGAGAGTGCCGGGCGAGTGGCTCGAGAGCGTCAACGGGGAGAGCGGGCGTCCCGCGCCCGCCCTGGGTGGATGGGCTCGCGGCGGCCACGCCGAGAATGTCACAGTCTTGCAAGCAGCCGGGCGAAGCGATTGCCCGGCAGGGGTGCCGGGACGAAATGTGACAGCGCTCGCCCCTTTCCTGGCAGCCCTGCCGGGCTGCCGCTGACGTCGCGCTGCGCGTCCCGTTCCGGTGGTGGCGCTACGCGCTCACCACCGGCTGTGATCCAGGCATCCTTTCAGGATGCAATCCTGTGCGGCCGCGAAAGCGTCCCTTTTCACATCAGCCGAATCGTGGAGCTACGGTTCTGCTTCAGCATCAGGGGTTGACATCAACGCTACTACTTAAGTAGTATTGTCAACGACGGAGTTAGGAGAACTATGGGGACCAGAAAACAATCGGTCAGGCTCAGCAGGTTCGAGCTGGAGATCATGGAGATCCTCTGGGATCTTCGCGAGGCTTCGGTGCGCGAGGTCCAGGACGCGATCCATGAACGAAAGCGGCCGGCGTACACCACGGTCCAGACGATCTTCGCGCGACTCGAAGAGAAGAAGGCCGTCCACCGCACGCGCAAGATCGGGAATGCCTTTCTCTTCCAGCCGCTGGTCACGCGGAAGTCGGTCTACAGGCGCATCATCGACGAGCTGCTCGAGCTCTTCGGCGGGTCGGCGGAGCCCGTGGTGGCGCACCTGGTCGAGACGGGAAAGTTGACCCTGGAGGACCTCAAGGCGCTGGAACAGAAGCGCAGCAGTCCGGCAAAGGAATCGGACAAAAGAGGAGGAAGACGGTGACAATCGACACCCTGTTTCGCCTCGCCTCCTCGTGGCTTCCCGCCCTGCTCTCGCATCTCTGGAGCTCCACGATCTTTCTCCTGCTCATGCTCGGTGCGGCCTCCCTGATGCGATGGCGGCTCACGGCCGGTGCCCGCTTTGCCATCGTCTTCATCGGCATCCTGAAGTTCGCGATTCCAGGAGGGGCGATCGTGGCAGGCGTCAAAAGCCTCGCCGGAGACATGATTCCGGCTGCGCCGGCCGGCCCGCTCGAGATACCGTTCGAGGTTCTCGCCGGACCGCTTCGATCGACGCCTCCGTCGATCTCGTCGAGTCCATGGCCGGCGATCGGAATCGCCATCTGGCTGCTCGTCGCGCTGGCGATCATCATCCGGCTGGCGACAACGCGCCGGAGGCTCGTATCTCTGTCGGTACGAACCGCCCTTCCTCCCACGAATCGGGAGATCGAGGCGTTGTCGTCTGCCCGACGGCGCTCCGGAGTACGGCATGGAATCGATCTGGTGCGCTCGGCGACGCCCGAATCGCCGGCTGTCCTGCGCGTGCTGCGGCCGCTGATCGTTCTCCCCGCGAACGGCTGCGACGATCTGACGGACGAGGAGCTCGAGTCACTCCTCCGCCATGAATGCGCCCATGTGAAGAGACACGACAACCTCCTCGCCCGCATCGAATCGCTCATTGCGGCCATGTTCTGGTTCCATCCCCTGCTCTGGCTGGCCCGGCGCGTGACGGCGATCGAGCGGGAGCGGGCGTGCGACGAGCTCGTCGCCGGCTCGGACGATGAGCGCGACACCTATCTGGCCGCCCTCTCGAAGTTCTGCCATGCGTCGATCGCCACCCGCCTGCCTGGAGTCTCCTGCATGGCGACGGCGAAGCTCAAGGAAAGGATGGATCACGTCATGAACTATCAGCGTCTCAAAGCTCTTGCTCCATCTCCGCACCTGGTTGCGGCGGTTGCCTTCTCAGCGCTCGTCCTCTTCACCGCAGCCTCGGGGATCATCGAAAGCGATCGCGCCTTCGCAGAAACGACGAACGTGCGCGGTAACGCCTATGCCGTCAAGGTCACGGCATCGAGAACGGACGGGCTGATTTCCGTCGAGAGCACTGTCAGTGAAAACAAGACACAGACTGTCATCGCTGCTCCGACGCTCACGGTCGAGGCCGGACATGAAGCCAGCACGAGAACAGTGCGCGATGACGGGCTGGAGATCATTCTCCGTGTCCGACCCGACCCCTCGAAGTTCGAGGACGCCGCCGCACAAGCGTTCTTTGCCGGTCGCATCGCCATCGAGGTCACGATCGAGAAAGGTGGAAAAATCGTTCAAAAAACCACGACCTCCCTCCGTCCCGACGAAAAGGAAAGCGTTCCCCGTTTCACTGGCGCTCCGATCGACCTCATGCTCAAGGATGCGGATCTGCGCGATGTCGTCACCCTCTTCGGAAAACTCACGAACCTGGAGATGCGGATGGACGAGTCGATTCAGGGGAAGGTCTCCGTGAGCTGGCACAGCGTGCCGTGGGACGAGGCCTTCGATTCCCTGATGCGCGAGCACAGCCTGACCTATCGGATCGAAGAAGGGGCGATTCACATCGCGAGGAAGTGAGGACTGCCTCCGTCCGATCGCTTCGCGGTTCCGGAGTCTCGTTCACAGCGGAGGCGTTCTGATGCGAGAGTGATCACTCTACCTCCGCAGAAGCCCGAGGGTCAGGGCGAAGGCCCAGTCCGCCTCGTCGCCTGTCTGGGGAAGGAGCTCGTTCCCCACCGTGAACGAAGTCCATGCCGATCCGATCCGTCGCATGATCGACAGGCGGTAGAAGGTCGCCGGGTGTCCGGGATACGCATCGATCACGTCGAGCAGCGGTGAGCTGTCGATTCGAACCATCACGCTCCCATCGAAGCCACCGAACAGCGGGCGATCGATCTCCAGCAGAAGGTGTCCGAGGTGCGAGCGCCGGAACCCGAGGAACGAGCCGCTCGGGTCGAGCCAAGTGTAGCCGGCAGCGATCTTGTAGGTCGTCACGTCCGGCTGCCACAGTCCGAACCAGCTCAGCCCGAGATCCCATCCGCCGCTCCCATGCAGAGTTCCTGACCGGCCCGTCGGCGCCTGGACGCTCGCGACGATCTGCTGGCTTTTGGTCCAACGCGTCTCGAGCGGAATGCCGAAAGCGAGGGTCGCGTCTCCGAAGCCGGAACGGTTCAGTTCTTCGCGCGCTTCGACGACATGACGATTCCCCCGGTCCTTGAGGTAGATGAGAGTCTGGTTGCGGGGAAAGTTCTCGCGCTTGAGAGTATTGATACCAAGCGCTTCATGAAAACCCTCGCCGAACTTGTCCCAGTGAGGGGAGCCGATCTCGATCCACGGGACGTGCAGCGAGAGCGTGCCGCCGCGGATGCCGCGGCTCACGACGAAGTCCACTCTCCACCCCTCCACGTCGATGTGCCACACATTGTCTTCGGGGAATGCCGTCTCGATCCGGCGAAGCTCGTCGGAGACGACCCGCTGGCGACGTTGACGGAGCTCGCCGAGATCCCGATGGATCGCATTCGTGTGCCAGGAGACATCCCAGGAGTTGAACTGCATGATGGAGAGCGCTTGCGCCCACTCTCCCTCCGCCAGTTGAAGACCGAATGCGGTCTCGAGCCGCAACGATCCGAGCTCCAGCGGATCCGTCTGCGGCGCCATGCGCCAACCGGGGATCTCGTCCGCGGAGGCGGCATCGAACGAGACCACAATGAGAACTGCGGCCAGCAGGCGCGGAATCCGGTCTCGTGATGGCACAACCGAGAGCATGCGGCGCCCCTCCCTCCTCGCGCTATCTCGACGCTCTGGACACGAGCTGGTGCTTCCCTTCTCTGCGCCGGCGAGCATCGGCGAGCTCGGGAATGTCGCTGTCGGCGCCCTCCCACAGGCTGAGAAAAGCATCCAGCTCACGCTGCGCGTCGCTGGCGCGCCCGACCTTCTGGTAGGCCACGGCGAGCTCGTAGCGGAGCATGCCGAGTGCGGGATTCGCCTTCACCGCGCGCTCGTACTCGGCGACGGCTTCCGGCACGCGCCCGAGGATCATCAGGATGTTCGCCAGAGCGTCCTCGAACGGATCGAGATCGTAGTAGGGAGCTTCGTATTGCATGGCCTTCCGAGCATAGTCGATGGCTTCCTCTTCGTTTCCCATCTTTGCCGCATAGAGCGCCCGAACGTAGAACGCAGCTCGCAAATTGGGCCTGCGGCCACGCGCGGTGAGCGGCGATGGCTCGTCGAGGTTCTTCCTCATCGCTCCGGCCGCACTGAGATCGCCGGACAGCAGATGAACGTGAAAGAGAGTGGCGCTGTTGGCGCTGTGCAGCAGCATCGCCTGGCGCCCCAGCGTCTCGGCACGCTGGAGATCGCCGAGACGGCGGTAAACGCCTGCCAAGGATGCATATCCGCGAGACCGTTCAAACTCGGAGAGCGGGGTGATCGCCAGGTAGCGCTCGAGCTCGCGGATCGCGTCGCGACAGCGTCCCATCTGATACCAGGTGTTCCCCAGATGAATTGCGGCGATCTTGAACTGCGGATCGAGCTCCAGCGCGCGCCGATACTGCGCGATCGCCTCATCGAGCCTTCCGGCGCGCTGGTAGCTCAGCCCCAGACTGTCGTACGCATTCGGCTCGTTCGGAAGAAGATCCACATACCGCTTGTGAGCTGCAATCGCCTGGACATGATTGCCGAGGGCTGCGTAAAACGCACCGATCGCGTTGTGCAGCTCGGGCGCCATCTGATCGACGACCAGGCCGGCGCGAAGAACGCGGATCGCTTCGTCGAATCGGAGCTCGCCGCCAAGGAGATAGGCCAGACGCAGATAGCCCTCCGTCTCGGTGGGATAGCTGGCCACGATCGCTCGAAAGTGTTGAATGGCGCTCGCATAATCGAGCCGGGCGATGGCGTCCCAGCCGGCGATGTTCAGTCGTTCTCTCTGGTCGAGACGATCGGGGAACGAGAGCGCTTTCGCAAAGTACGGCCGCGCCTTTTCCGCATCGATCCAGGTGATGGCATGAACGTAGCCGATCCGCGCCCAGGCCATGGCGAAGGCGGGATCGAGCTCGATCGCCTTCTCCAGCATCTCGATCGCCTCGTCATGATGGAGCGTCAGCGCGTGACCGACGCCGATCGAATAGTATCGATAGGCATCGAGATTCCCCGTCATGATGTCGGTCAGATGCCGCTCATCGACCGGCCGGGCGCCGAGACGCGCGGCGAGCGCGCGGGCGAGTGCGTCGACGTCTTCGAGGAGAGTCTCGCGCGCGGTGATCACGTTCTCGGCGGCGATCAGCTCACCGCTGGTCGTGTCGTGAAGCTGAGCGTCGATGCGGATCTTCTCTCCGACCTTGGTGAATCGTCCGGTGATCATACGGTTCGCGGAACTGGCGCGTGCCAGCTCGCGCGCGCTGGCGAGTGCCATCGCCCGATCGCTCGGCAGCGTCCGGCGCGACCGTTCGAAGAGCTGTTGACGGGGAATGACGTTCAACTCCTTCGAGCCTGCCAGGTCGGTGATCAACATGTCGGCGATCCCATCGCGCATCCAGGCGAGGTCGGCGGGGGCGGTACCTTCGAACGGCATGACCGCAACGGTCGGGATGGGAGCGAATGCCGGGGGCGCAGGCCGTCTCAGAAACGCAACCGCCAGCACGCCGGCCAGAACGATGGCGGCGATCCCGACAGCGAGCGCGTAGCGCGAGGTCGCATCGGGGGGCGTCTCGTCGATGATCTCGATGTCCAGCGACCGAATGTCCTCGAGCTCGAGCGTCCGCGTCTCGACGGTGGAAATCTCGGCCGGCTCGGCGATGATACGGTAGCCCTTTTTCGGAACCGTTCGCAGGAACCACGGCTCCCTCCTGTCGTCTCCCACCGCCTTGCGGATGTCGACGATGCACTGCACCAGAGCGTCCTCGGTCACCGCGGCGCCGGCCCAGATCGTCTCGAACATCTCAGTCTTCGAGACGACCCGAGAGCGATTCTGAATCAGGTAGAGGAGAACCTCGAACGCCTGCTGGCGGAGCTGCAGCTCGTCGGTGCCGCGGCGGACGGAGCGCTTGCGCGCGTCGATCTCGATTGGTCCGAATCGGTAGAAGGGGAAGGGCTCGGAGCTCATGGCGGACTGGATTGATTCGCGCCAGCTTAGCACAGCGGACCAGCAGAAATGGCATGTCGAATCGGTGAACGGGGCGAAACCGTCCCGGCGTGGAGCACATCTGCGACACGATTTCGTAAGAATTTCGTCTTTCGCTCGTTCTTTCTCCGGCCGCAGGACTTAGAACGTTCCCAGGAAGTTCGGTTCGGAGCGGACGGGCTCAGCCTGGGAGGGAATGCGGTCATGAAGCGAATCGTCAAAATCTCGATAACCAGCCGGAAACGGGCGCGGGTGACGGAAACGTTGACGACCGCCGTACGGCCCGCCGCGGACCATGCCGCCTCCGATCCGGTCAACCTCGGCGTCGTCGATGGAGATCCCTCGAACGCGGGCCAACCAACCTCTGGCGGCAGTCCGAAAGACTTCGATTTGATTCCCGAAGAAGATCCCGAAATCTGACGGGCAGGTTGTGAGGCGTCCACTGGCACGATGCGCCGTTTGAATCCGAATCGGGCTCGTGTGTCGACCTTTCACTTTCCCGGCAGGAGACTCTCGAGCGCGTCGCGAAGGCGCTCGGCGTAGCTCGTCGTCAGCGACCATGGCGTCGGTTGCCTGATCACATGCAATGACCCTTTCTGATCGACGTGCAAGGGAACTGCCCGTTGACTGCCGCTACATCCAGGGCTCGTCCGCGGTCGGTCCGTAGATCGATGGCACCTTCCCTCCCGCCATGCGGAGATAGATCGAGAACTGCCCCCGATGGTGAATCTCGTCGTGCAGCAGGAACCAGAGCCAGGTGAGGCGCGAGATCTCCCCCATCGTCTTCGGGGCGATCAGAAAGTGCACCTTCTCGGACAGCATCGATTCCGGTGCCGCATCGATCACGGTGCGAAACTCGGCGTGAGCTCCCTCGAGGGCGGCGAGCAGCGCGTTCCAGTCATCGGGCACGGCCGGCGGAGAGCCGACGGGCACACCCTGCGCGAGCTCGTCGTTCCAGACCTTCATGCCCAGGCCGCGCTCGATGACGAACACCCAGGCGAGCTCGCGCGCCGACTTCATCGCGGGCTGCGGGCGAAGGTCGAGCTTGTCGGTGGGGTAGGCGCGGAGAACGCGCATCGTCGTCGCGTGCTCGCGATCGTACGTGGCGAGAAACGTCTGCTTTGCTGTGCGGGCCATGATTCATTATTCTGCATGCGAAGGGGGAATGGACACAATCGAGGGTGATCGAATGGGGGGATCTCGGGGGGGATGGACTCAGTCGAGGAGGATCGAATTGGGGGATCTCGGAGAGAGTGATGGCAGATAGCAGAGGGCAGAGGGCAGAGGGCAGCACCACCCGGCTGGATTCCGTTCAGCCTGACCCTCACTCTTCACTCTTCACTCTTCACTCTTCACTCTTCACTCTTCACTCTTCACTCTTCTGCCCCCTCACGCCTTCGCTTCGAGATCGGCCCAGCGAGCATAGAGCCGATCGACTTCCGCCTGCGCCACCTGCAACTCCTCGTATCGCTTTTGAAGCTCCGATGAGGAAGAGGCGATCGCCGGATCCTCCGCCAGCCGCCTGGACGAGGCGAGCCGCTCCTCGGCGACCAGAACGCTCTGCTCCATCGCGTCGAGCTCGCGCTGCTCGAGGTACGAAAGACGTTTCGTCTTCGACACCCCGCGCTCACGATTCTCTTCCTGAAATTCCGGCGTGAGCCGCGACCGCTTCACATCGGAACGCATCGCCTCCCACTGTGCATAGTCGGCGAAATACTCCGCTCCTCCCTCTCCGTCGAGAGCGAGAATGCGCGTGGACGCGCGGTCGAGCAGAAAGCGGTCGTGCGTGACGAGCACGAGGGCGCCTGGAAACTCTAGCAGCGACTCTTCGAGAACGTCGAGCGTGGGTATGTCGAGATCGTTCGTCGGCTCATCCATGACCAGCAGGTCGGCCGGCTGCAACATGAGGCGGGCGAGAACGATCCGCGCCTTCTCTCCTCCCGACAGACGTGAGACGGAGGTGTCGAGCTGTTCGGGGCGGAAGAGGAAACGCTTCGCCCAACCTGCAACGTGCTGCGCGCGCTCGCGGTAGATGACGGTGTCGCCCTCGGGAGCGAGTGCACGCCGGAGGGTCACGTTCGGGTCGAGGCTTTCGCGATTCTGCTCGAAATAGACGACCCGAAGGGCGTCTGCGCGGTCGATCGTGCCGCCGTCCGGCTCGAGCTCTCCCACGATCATCCGCAGCAACGTCGTCTTGCCGGAGCCGTTCGGTCCGAGCACACCGAGCCGCAATCCCGGCGTCAGAAGCAGATCGAGCCCGTCGACGATCAGTCGTTCGCCCATCGTCTTCGTGAGTCCTCGTCCGACCCACAAGCGCCGCGTCTTTCGCTGAGAGGCGGTGAAGTCGATTCCTGCGCTGGACGTCCTCGAGCGCTCACGACTCTCGTCCAGCTCGTCGATGAGGCGGCCGGCATCGCGGATCCTCGCCTTCGCTTTCGTCCTCCTCGCTTTCGGACCGCGTCGCAGCCACTCCATTTCACGGCGCACAAGGTTCGCCAATGTGTCCTGATAGGCGGCTTCGTTTCGGAGAACTTCGTCACGGCGGGCGAGCAGATCGCTGTAGGTGCCCGCCGTCTCCAGGAGGCCTCCCGGGTAGGCGCGATTCAGCTCGAGCATGCGCGAGGTGATGTTCTCGAGGAAGTAGCGATCGTGACTGACGACGACGAACGCTTTCGGATCGGTGCGGAGCAGCGATTCGAGCCAGAGGATGGCCTCGATGTCGAGATGGTTCGTCGGCTCGTCGAGCAGGAGCACGTCGGGCTCGCGCACGAGCTCACGCGCGATCGCCAGACGCTTGCGCCAGCCTCCCGACAGCGTCTCGGTCCGCGTTCCGAGTCCGGAAAATCCCGCCTTGCCCAGAGCGAGCGAGACACGTGTGACCTGCTCGTGCTCGTCGAGCGTCCGGTCGTCGCGGATGGCCTCGAGGAGAACATCCTCGATGGTCTTTCCCGGTGCGAAGACCGGATCCTGAGGAACATAGCCGATGCGAACGCCTTTTCGCAGAGCGCGGTTTCCCGAGTCGGCCTCTTCGACACCGGCGAGAATCCTGAGAAGCGTCGTCTTGCCGGAGCCGTTCGGTCCCACCAGCCCCACGTGGTCTCCGTCGAAGAGCGTGATGGAGAGACCGTCGAACAGCGGGCGGGAGCCGTACTCCTTCTTGAGCGACTCGCACGAGAGAAGGACTGCACCGCTCATGTTCTTCAGGCGAGCAGTTCGATTGTCGCACGGTGACCGCGTGACCGCGCGAGGCGTCCGTCGATTGTCATGAGGGGCGACCGTAGAGCTTCTGCCAAACTGACGTACGCTGCATCATACGCGGTCAGGTTCTCATGAAGCTGCAATTCGACGGTTGATCCGTTCCAAGGTCAATCGCGCGGGATCTGGTACGAAACTTCGTTGGTGCCTTCCTCGATGAACTGCCGGGTTGCCTCGTCGTCTCCCGGCTCGTGCTCCCTTCGAGCCCAGCCGTTCCGCTCCTCGTTCTCGTTGATCGTTTCCATGCTTCTCAGAGATAGCGAGATGAATGCCAGTCCGGGGACGAAGCCGTGAAGCAGCGCTTCCGAAGTTCGGTGTCGGGTTGCGCTCGGCGATCGATCGCGGCAGGATGCTCTGCATGGAGAGCCTTCAGGACACCTACGCCCCCTCGAACCGTTGTTTCGGCTGCGGTCCGGCGAACGAGAAAGGGCTGCGGATCAAGAGCGTCGTCGCGGGCGACGAGGTCGTCGCCGAGTGGCGAGCCGAGCCGCATCATGTGGCGTTCGACGGAATCCTCAACGGCGGGATCTGCGGGGCGCTCCTCGATTGTCACAGCAACTGGACGGCTGCCTGGCACCTGATGCAGAAGCGAGGCGAAGTTACGCCGCCCTGTACGGTGACGGCGGATTTCCACGTCACCCTCAAGCGCCCCACGCCGATCGACGCGCTGCTGACGCTACGCGCCCATGTGGTCGAATCGAGCGACGATCGCGCCGTCGTCGAAGCGACGCTCGAGGCGAACGGCAAGGTGACGGCGACCTGTCGCGGCACGTTCGTCGCGGTGCGGGAAGGCCATCCGGCGTATCACCGTTGGTGATGAACTATCTCGCTCACCTCTTCTTCGCCGATCCGACTCCTCATTCGATTCTCGGCAGCCTCGCCGCCGATCATTTCAAAGGCGCCATCGAGAAGCACGATCCGCGCTTCGCCGATGCGATTCGCATCCACCGTCGCATCGACGCCTTCACCGACAGCCACCCGGCAGTCGGCACGAGCCGGCGGCGGCTCGAGCCGCGGTTCGGGCACTACGGCCGCATCATCATCGACATCTTCCACGATCATCTGCTCGCCACATCGTGGGAGCACTATCATGCCGAGCTGTTCGATGACTTCACACGGCGAATGAACGAGGTGATCGGCGCGAGCATCGAGCTCCTCCCGCCGGCCACCGCGGCCCGCTTCGAGCGAATGGCCCTCCAGAACTGGATCGCCTCCTACCGGACGATCGAAGGAATCAGGAAAGCTCTCCACTACACATCGAAACGGCTGAAGCGCGCCGTCGCACTCGATCGCGCGACGGAAGAGCTGATTCACGACCGCGATTCGTTCGACCGCGACTTCCATGCATTCTTTCCGGAGTTGATCGATGAGGTCGATGTCTTTCGGGCAACGCTCGCCGGCGGCGCTGAGTGAGCGCGTGCGCGAGGAGATCATCGAGGCGGCCCTCGCGCACGAGCTCCCTGCCGGCTACATCGACGAGCTGCGCGGTTGGCTGTAGTTTCGTCGATGTCGCGGCCCGTCATCCTGAGGCGCGGGACCCCCGCTCTCCCCGCCGCCGGGTCGTATCTCCCGGCGCGATTCGGCGTACCATGCGCGGATGCGGATCTTCGTCGGCACGAGCGGCTACAGCTACAAGGAGTGGAAGGGGACGTTCTACCCCGATGATCTGCCGGCGAAGGCGATGCTTCGCTACTACGCCGAGCGCTTCCGGACGGTCGAGATCAACAATACGTTCTATCGCATGCCGTCGCGCAACACGTTCGAGCAGTGGCTCACCGAGGTCGGCGACGACTTCCGCTTCGTGATCAAGGCTCCGCAGCGGATCACTCATCAGAAGAGGCTGAAGGAGACGGTCGACGACGTACGCTATCTCTTCGATACTGCCGCCGCACTCGGCCCGCACCTCGGGCCAATCCTTTTCCAGTTGCCTCCGTACTCGCGCAAAGACATCGAGACTCTGCGGCGGTTCATCGCCGAGCTGCCGGAGGGCCGCGTGGCGTTCGAGTTCCGGCATGATTCGTGGCGCGATGATGAAGTGGAGGAAGCACTGCGCGAACGCGACGCCGCGCTCTGCATCTCCGACACGGACGAATCGGATCGCGAGGCGGCGATCCGATCCACCGCGAGCTGGGGATACATGAGGCTCCGCCGCGCGAACTACGATGACGAGATGCTCCGCTCCTGGGCTCGGAAGATCCAGTCGCAGCCGTGGAGCGAAGCGTGGGTCTTCTTCAAGCACGAGGACGAGGGGAAAGGGCCGGAGTTTGCGAATCGATTCCTCGCCCATCTGCCGGAACGAGAAAAGGAATTGCGCAGATGACCGACGACGCGAAATCTCCCGAGCTCGAGACCATCGCCGTACATGCGGGGGGCGAGCATGACCCGGAGACGGGAGCGATCACACCCCCGATTCATCTCGCGACGACCTACGAGCACGGCGCCGACGGCACGGGCGGTCATGGCTTCATCTACGTCCGCCACGGAAATCCGACGGAGCAGCGACTGGAGCGAGCCCTGGCGGCCATCGAGCGCGGCGATTCGGCGCTCGTCTTCTCCTCGGGTGTCGCCGCCGGAACTGCGGTTCTCCAGACGCTGCCGGCCGGATCGCACGTGATCTTTCCACTCGATGTCTACGCGAACTTCCGGACGATGGGAGAGACGCAGTTCGCCCGGTGGAATCTCGAGGCTTCGTTCGTCGACATGCGCGAGATCGAGCTGGTTCGTGCGGCGATCAGACCATCGACACGGCTGATCTGGTGCGAGACGCCGTCGAACCCTCTGCTGCAGATCGTCGACCTTCGCGCGGTCGCCGCGGTCAGTCGCGAGGCAGAGACGCTCATGGTCGTCGATAATACGTTCGCGACGCCGGTGTTGCAGCGGCCGCTCGAGCTGGGAGCCGACATCATCCTCCACTCGACGACGAAGTACTTCGGAGGACACAGCGACGTTCAGGGAGGCGCGCTGGTCTTTTCGTCGCAGCGATCAGACCTCTCGGCCCGTCTTCGCGAATACCGCGAGCTCACCGGGGCGGTTGCGTCTCCCTTCAACTCGTGGCTCGTTCTCCGGGGTCTTCGCTCGCTCGCTCCAAGGATGGAGCGTCATTGCAGGAATGCGGTGGCGCTCGCGACGGCGATCGACGGCCACGAGCGGCTCGAGGCGGTCCACTATCCCGGTCTCGCCACCGATCCCGGGCACGAGATCGCAAGGCGACAGATGTCGATGTTCGGAGGGATGGTCTCGATTCAAGTGCGCGGCGGCAGAGCTGCCGCAGTCGCAGTGGCCTCGCGAGCGCGACTCTTCGCGAATGCCACGAGCCTCGGCGGAGCGGAGAGCCTCATCGAGCTTCGCATCGCCATGGAGGGGCCGCTCTCACGCTCGCCGGAGAACCTGTTGCGCCTGTCGGTTGGGCTCGAGCACGAACGCGACCTGATCGCCGACATCATGCAGGCGCTGGAATGATCGTGGGGGGACGCATGCTGCCGCTGAATTCCTTCGAGGGGAAACGGTGCCTGATCACGGGAGGAGGGACGGGAATCGGCCTGGCGGTGGCACGTGAAGTGGCGCGTCTTGGAGGCAGCGTCGTTCTCGTCAGCCGCTCCGAGGAACATCTCGCGCCGGCGGTCGAGTCGATTCGAACGGAGACGGGCCGCGACGATGCCGCCGAGTATCACGCCGTCGACGTCCGAAACGCGGAAGCGATCGAAGAGCTCGCCGTCCGCTGTTTCGCGGATGGCCGAGGAATCGATTGCCTGGTCAACAATGCTGCTGGCAACTTCATCGTCCGCGCTGAAGAGCTGACGATCAACGGTTGGAACGCGGTGATCGGTATCGTGCTCAACGGAACGTTCTACTGCAGCTCGTCGTTGGGCCGGCGGATGATCGAGCGTGGAAAAGGAGGGGTGATTCTCAACGTCGTCGCGAACTACGCCTGGACCGGTGCGGCCGGCGTCGTTCACTCGGCGAGCGCGAAGGCGGGCGTGCTCGCCATGACCCGAACACTCGCCGTCGAATGGGCGCGACACGGCATCCGTGTCAATGCGATCGCCCCCGGCCCGGTGGACACGGCTGGCGCTTCGCAGCGTCTGTTCCCGGACGAGCGGATTCAGGAAGGCATTCGCCGAACCATTCCCCTGCGGCGCTTCGCCGCACTCGACGAGGTCGCCTGGGCTGCATCGTATCTGCTGTCCGAGTTCGCCGCCTATGTCACCGGAGAGGTCTTTGTCATCGACGGCGGGCAGTGGCTGTCGGGAGCCGACTACTGGGGGCGCGTCACACAGACGAGCTCGTGAAGCGGGCGCGGTCCTCTCAGCGCTGTCCGCGCCGATTCACGATCGACATGAACTCCTGGCGCGTTCTCTCGTCTCCGAGGAAATTGCCGCGAAGGACGTTCGTCTCCATGAACGACGACTCCTGCTCGACCCCGCGCATGACCATACAGAGATGCGTGCCTCCCATCCACACCGCGAGCCCGCGCGGCTCGAGAATTCTCTCGATCGTGTCGGCGACATCGTGAGCGAGATGCTCCTGCGACTGCAGCTTCCGCATGTGCACCTCGACGATCCGCGGGATCTTCGAAGCACCGATGATCGTTCGCTCCGGAATGTAGCCGACGATGAACTGACCGAAGAAGGGAAGAATGTGGTGTGCGCAGAGCGTCTTGTACGTCCCGCCGACGACGATCAGATTCTGGCAATGCTCGTCGGCAGTCATGCACGCCTTGCGGAACAGTGTGGTCAGCGTCTTCACGTCCGTGAAGTCGTAGCCGCTGGTCATCGCAACCAGTGAGTCCGCCCATCGCCGAGGTGTCTCCACCAGATTCTCGTTCTCGAGATCTACGTGCAGCAGTCGAAGAACCGAACGGAGGTGCAGTTCCAGCTCGGCTCGATCGACTGTCGGTCGAGGGCCAATCAGAAGACTCGTGTCCGTCAGAAGCGTGTCCAGCTGCTTGCGTGCGAGGTCGGTGGTGTCGGCCATGGCGTCCTCTTCCCGGAACCGGGCTCCCATTGACACTGAATGAGCATCCATTCAGACTCGTATCAGGAACGTCGTGTGCATTCCCGCGGCCCGGGCATTGAATTTTCAATGTCCCAAACGCGACTGGATGGCGCATATTTCCGAGGAGTGGAATCATGAAGGACGAGAAAAGCGCTGGGGCTCTCGAAGCGATGGAGGTCGCCGAGGCGTCCCGTGAGACCGAGTGGGAAAAACCGTCCTTTGCCGGCGAGCTGTTTCTCGGCAACGTGGCGCTCGAGCTCATCCATCCCTTTCCGGAACAGCCGCCCGACGACAAAGCGATCGGTGATGCCTACGTGGAGAAGCTCGCGCACTTCGTCGCACACCATGTCGACGCCGACGAGATCGACAAGTCCGGTGAGTATCCAGAGGAGATCTTCGAGGGGCTTCGCGAGCTCGGCGCATGGGGCATGAAAATCCCGAAAGAGTACGGAGGGCTCGGGCTGAGCATCACGAATTACAACCGGGCGATTGCGATGGTAGCGACCTGGTGCGGCTCGACCGTTGCGTGGCTGTCTGCGCACCAGTCGATCGGCGTTCCGCAGCCGTTGAAACTGTTCGGGACACCGGAGCAGAAGCAGAAGTGGCTGCCGCGGCTGGCAAAAGGGGCGATTTCGGCGTTCGCTCTGACCGAACCGGGAGTTGGTTCCGATCCGGCGCGGATGACCACGACCGCCGTGCCGACGCCTGACGGCAAGGGCTGGATCCTCAACGGTGAGAAGCTCTGGTGCACGAACGGGCTCAAGGCGGAGCTCATCGTCGTCATGGCCCAGACGCCTCCGAAGGTGGTGAAGGGAAAGGAGCGAAAACAGATCTCGGCATTCATCCTGGAGACGAGCACGCCGGGATTCGAGATCACGCACCGCTGCCAGTTCATGGGCCTTCGTGGCATCGGAAACGTCCTGATCCGCTTCAACGACGTCTTCGTTCCGAAAGAGAATCTGCTTTGGGGTGAAGGGCTGGGGCTGAAGCTGGCGCTGATCACGCTGAACACCGGGCGGCTGACGATCCCGGCAGGATGTGCTTCCGGAGGGCGTCGAGCGCTCGAGATCGCCCAGGAGTGGGCGAACGAGCGCGTGCAGTGGGGAATGCCCGTTGGGCGTCACGAGGCGATCGCGGCGAAGCTCGCCTGGATGACCTCGCATACGTTCGCCATGGAGGCGATCGTCTGGCTGACCTCGGGGCTGGCTGATCGCGGTGAGGTCGATCTTCGAATCGAAGCCGCGATGGCGAAGCTCTTCAACACCGAGACGTTCTGGAAGATCGCCGACGAGCTCGTTCAGATCCGAGGAGGTCGCGGCTACGAGACGGCCGAGTCGCTGAAGGATCGGGGAGAGAAAGGATATCCGGTCGAACGAATTCTCCGCGATTCCCGAATCAACCGGATCTTCGAAGGAACGAGCGAGATTCAGCGCCTCTTCATCGCGCGCGAGGCGGTCGACCCTCACATGAAGAGGGCCGGCGTGTTGCTGCAGCGCGACGCGTCGCTCACCGAGAAGGGAACAGCCGCGGCAAAAGCGGGGGCTCACTATGCGTGGTGGTATCCCTCGCGCTTCGCCGGCTGGAGCCGCTATCCCCGCTATTCCGAGCTCGGCGAGCTCGCCGGACACATGGGCTGGGTCGAGCGCTCCGCGCGGCGACTCTCCCGCGCGATCTTCCACGCCATGATGCGTCATCAGGCGACGCTCGAGCGCAAGCAGGCGACGCTGGGACGAATCGTCGACATCGGAACCGATCTGTTCGCGATGTCGGCGACGATCAGCTATGCGACGATGCTCGCAGGAAAAGGTGGCGACACCGCCAACGCCACACAGATCGCCGATCTCTTCTGCCGCGATGCGCGGAGCAGAATCGAAGAGAATTTCCGAAGGATCTTCGACAACCACGACGACTTCGCCTACAAATCGGCAGTGCGCTTTCTGGAAGGAAATTACGACTGGCTGCTCGGCGATCTGGTACCGACCGACTGGGTCACTGCGGAAGCGGTCGAGCAGGCCGTCGCCGCAATGGCGAAGGAATGAGCGGCGACCGGACTCCGATCAGCCCGGCCGCAGTCCTTCGACTTCGACCTACTCCGGATCGCGCTGCCCGCGGTTCCCGTCGTTCAGCTGCTGGATGAAGATGTGCTGAAACGACCCGTACTGCGTTCGAAAGTAGGCGACGCCGCGGAGTGTCACGGGGCCATTCAGCCCCACGATCGTATTCTCGGCGATGGCCGGAGCCCACAACTCGACCGTTTCGACGTGGTCGGGGAGGATCGACGTATTGAACGGCTTCTGCGTCGGCCGGAGCGTGTAAGCCCCCATTCCGAGAGTATCCAGACGGATCTGATAGAGCGTGATCGTCTCCGCGGATGGATTCATCACGTCGATCGAGAACTGAACCGGAATGTCGCCCGCGATGTGCCGGGCAACGTGGCCTACCGTACTGACCTGCCGGACCTGGAACTGCGGCGGGGTGAGCTGGACAGGAATGTTGTTGCTCGAGCAGGAGAAGGCGAAGAGGGTAAGGAGCACGATCGAGCCGATCGCGAATCGGCGTCTGTGGTCGTTCATGAAACGCCTCCAATCTATGTGCAGCGCAACAAACGGCATCCCCACGCCGATTCCATCCGTTCGAATCGCCACGGAAGTGTCACAAGGGGGGAAAAAAAAGGGGGAGCCGCAGCTCCCCCACACGTCAATCCATCGGACCGATCACTTCACGTAGTTCAGCATCTCCTTTGCGGTGGCGACATCGCGGCCCTTCGGTTCGAGCTCGATGTATTTCTCGAGATTCGTCTTCGCATCGCCATTCTTCCCTGAGCGGGCATACAGCATCCCGAGCTCGTAATAGGCGATTGCGAAGGCCGGGTCGATGCCGATTGCCTGCTTCAGCAGCGGCTCTGCCTCGCCGTCCTTTCCGGCATTGATGAGCTTCGCGGCATCGTTGAACACCGCCGGAGCACTCTGAGGTGCCTTCTTCCTGAACTCGGCCGCCTTCGCCTTGTCTCCGGTCTTTTCGTACGCGAGCGAGAGAACGGCGGCGACATCAGGGTCGTCTCCGTCGATCTCGATCGCCTTGTTGCCGGCCTCGATCGCCTTCGCCCACTGCGAACCGCGGGCGTAGGCAATCGCCAGGGTTTTGTATCCCTGGCCGAAGTCGGATTTCAGCGCCACGGCTTCCTGAAGCTTCGCGATCGCGTCGGCACCCTTCCCCTCGTTCAGCAGACCGACTCCGTCGTTGTAGGCGGTGATCGCTGGGTCGACCTGGGCAGGCTCAGCCGCGGCGATGGCAGCCGAGGTGCCGGCGGGCGCGAGAATGAACGTCCGCTCGTTCTTCTCCGGGACGAGCCGAAGCTTGATGACTTCCTCGTAGGGCTGAAAGCCATCCTTGGCGACCACGAACCTGTAGGGAATGGTGCCGTCGAGCAGAAAGACCCGAATGTCTCCATTCTTGTTCGTTTTGAAGGTCTCTTTGAAGGTTTTGGCCGCCGTGGCCGTCACCGTGATCGTCGCGTCGGCAATGGGCTTGTTGTCCGTGTCGACGACCTTGCCCGTCAGCCTGGCCTCCCCCACCGCGAAGGCGTTTGTCGCCGCGAAGGCGACCAGAATGATCGTCAGCGCGATGCTCTTCCGCATGATGTGTCTCCTCTAGTCAGATCGGTTCGTGCTATCAAAACCCTCCGTATTTTTCCCTCATTCCGCATTTCGCGCACCATGGAAAGAAGAAATATTCCGGCTCGGGCCCCCGCCGCGATCTTCCTCTCGGGAGTCGTCCGCGCCGATGATGCCCGACACCCGTGAGAGGTGACGCTGGTCACTCGAGGCTCAGGTACGTCTGATCCCTCAGGCCGCGCTCGTAGTCTGCGAGCAGGCGCATCCCTTCGTTCGGCCGCAGGCGATCCTGTTTGATCGCCGCATCGAACTGCGCCTTCATCTTCTTCGAGAGGTCGTTCACGTCGTACTGGGTCATGGTGAGAACTTCTCCGATCGTGTTCCCGGCGATGGTCTCCTCGAGATAGAAGCCGCTTTCCTCATCCTCGTCGAGAAACACGTGGACTTCGTTCACTCTGCCGAAGAGATTGTGAATGTCGCCCATGATGTCCTGATAGGCTCCGGTGAGAAAGATCCCCAGATAGTAGGGAGCATCGGCGATGTCGTGAAGAGGAAGGGTCTCGCGAACGTCGTTGGTATCGATGAATTTCGAGACCTTCCCGTCGGAGTCGCAGGTGATGTCGACCAGAGTGCTCTCCGCATCGGGACGGAGATGGAGACGATGGATCGGAGCGATGGGAAACAGCTGCCCCAGCGCCCAATGATCGAGGAGCGATTGAAATACGGAGAAGTTGCAGATGTGCTGATCGGCGAGCTCCACGGTGAGATGCTCGAGCTCCTCGGGGCGCTCGCTGTCGTCGACGGTCGCCGCCAGACGCTGAATCTTCTCGGCAATCCGCCAGAAGAGCAGCTCGACACCTGCCTTGACTTCGAGATCGAGAATGCCGAGCTCGAACATCTTCTGCGATTCTTCCTTGAGTTGAATCAGGTCGTGCCACGACTCGGTGAGATTGGTCGTGCGGAGATCCATCTCGATGGAGAGCATTTCTTTGATCGTTTTGTGATCGGTCGTCGGAAGCTCCTGCGACGGATTCTTCTCGATCGAGCCGAACGCTTCGACCACCAGCACCGAGTGGTGGGCGACGATCGCCCGTCCCGACTCGGAGACGATTTCGGGGTGAGGGACGCCTTCGTCGTCGCAGATGTCCATCACGTTGTAGATGATGTCGCTCGCATACTCCTCGAGCGTGTAGTTCATCGACGAGTGAAAGGTCGAGCGCGAGCCGTCGTAATCGATCGCGAGCCCGCCTCCGACATCGAGATATTGAATCGGATGTCCGGACTTGTGAAGCTTGGTGTAGTAGCGCGTCGCCTCACGTACGGCTCGTTTGATCGACAGAATGTCGGGAATCTGCGAGCCGATGTGAAAGTGCAGCAGCTTGAACGACGATTCCATTCCCGCATCCCGGAGGAGCTGAATCGCTTCCAGAATCTCGGCGGTCGAAAGGCCGAACTTCGCGTGCTCTCCGCCGGAGGTCGCCCATTTGCCGGCACCCTTCGTCAGCAACCTGACCCGCATACCGATCCACGGCTCGACGCCCATCTGCGCGGCGATTCGCACGATGAGCCGGATCTCGGACAACTTCTCGGCGACCAGAATCACACGCTTGTCGAGCTTTCGGCCCAGCAGCGCCATCCTGACGTACGCCTCGTCCTTGTAGCCGTTGCAGATGATCAGCGACTCGGGATCGTTGTGAACTGCGAGGCCGGCGAAGATCTCCGGCTTGGAGCCCACCTCGATCCCGTAATGGAACGGGCGCCCCGCATCGAGGATCTCCTCGACCACTTCGCGGAGCTGATTGACCTTGATCGGAAAGACTCCGCGATAACGTCCCCGATACCCCTGCTCGCCGATGGCCCGGTCGAACGCTCCGTTGAGCTGCTCGACCCGGTGGCGTAACAGGTCCTGGAAGCGGATCAGCATCGGCGTCCGCAGACCCTGCTCCAGGGCCTCCTTGAGGACGTCGTAGATCGCGATCTTCGCCCCCCCCTCTCGCAGCGGAGCGACCGTGATGTCTCCACGTTCGTTCACCCCGAAATAGCCGGCGCCCCATCGGTCGATCAGATAGAGCTGGACCGCGTCGTCCGTCGTCCATGCCGTCTCTTCGACGACGTCCACATCGACTTCCAATGCCCGTTCTCCCTTCGCTCAGCGGGAAGGATAACAAAAGCGGAAGGCAGCAGGGGGAAACCAGAAACTAGAAACCAGAAACCAGAAACCAGAAACCAGAAAGTAGAAGCTACCCAAGAATATTTGAAATTTGAGAGTCAAAGGCCGGGCGCGGGCTCGGGTCCGGGCTCGGGCTCGAGAAAGGCGCCGGTTGCCTGCTTCGGGACAGAACCTGGTCGGAGTTGAGTATCTCGGTTCTCCGCATGACCACAAGGCCTTTTTCTCGACCGCATCGCCCAGATACTGACCAAATTGATCAAATCCCGGCGCCCAACCGAGTGAGCCACCCGTGCCCGCGCCCGAGCCCGCGCCCGCGCCCGCGCGCGGCTTCTATGATCAAACTCTGAGAGACGATCCTCAGACTTCGGTTTCGAGACTGACAAGCAGACGTGAGCGAAGGATGGTTTCTGGTTTCTGGTTTCTGGTTTCTGGTTTCTGGTTTCTGGTTTCTGGTTTCTGGTTTCTGGTTTCTGGTTTCCCTCTGCCTTCGCCTTCATGGCTGCGGCTTCGCTGTCTCCTGCAGCTTCTTGCCCGCTTCCTCGAGCGCCGTTCCGGTCTTCTCCACGGCCGTTCGCGCCCCCTCTTTCACCGCCTCACCCGCCTCCTGCGCCCCCTCCTTCAGATCCTTTCCCGCTTCGAGCGTCCGGTCGCGGACCCCTTCCCCGGTCGCCTGCGCCTCCTCGCCCGCCGCACGCGCGGCGTCTTTGGCTGTTTCGGTCGGCACGTCGACCTGATACGAATTCTCTCCCGTTTTTTCGACCCGACAACCGGCTAGGACAAGCAGTGCGGCGATCGCGATGCTGAGCAACAGTCCTCTCATGGTCACCTCCGATCCAACCGGTGGAAGCAAGAGACCCGCCACTCGGTTCAGCTCGGAGATCGAGCGCAGCCGCTCGCCGAAACAATTCCGAAAAACACGACGTTCTGCAACTCCATGCGCGAAGACCGATTGATTCAGGGAATGGCGGCGGGGGGCGATTTCCGCATCATCGCCGCGCAGACGACCATCACCGTGGAAACCGCTCGCCGGCGGCATGATCTCTCGCCCGTCGGTGCCGACGCTCTCGGCAGAGCGATGACGGCTGCCGTGATGCTGGCACGGCTGCTCGAGAAAACCCTCAGAAATCAGCGCGTGACTCTGCGATTCGATGGAGGCGGACCCCTTGGTGTCGTGATCGCCGAAGGGACGGGTCACGGCGCTGTCCGCGGATACGTCGGCAATCCGCACATCGGGAGCGACGCACGCGAAGTGGGAGATGCCATCGGATTTCACGGGCGTCTGACGGTGGTTCGAGGTACCCCGCCCCTCGGCAAGCCGTACACCTCGCAGATCGAGCTGGTCAGCGGAGAGGTGGCGAAGGACATCGCTCAATATCTCGCGACCAGCGAGCAGATCGCCGCGGCGGTGGTGCTCGGGGTGCTCAGCCGGCCGGCGGGAGTCGCCGCCGCCGGAGGGATGATCATCCAGGCATTTCCGCACACGAGCGAGAGGGCGATCGCCGGCCTCGAAGAGCGGATCCGCGATGCGGCGCCTTTCAGCACGCTGCTCGATCGAATGCGAATCGAAGAGGCCGTCGAGGTCGTTCTCGAAGATCTGGACTACAAGGCGATCGATTCGCGATTCGACGTTCCCATTCACTACCGCTGTTCGTGCACCGCCGATCGCGCCCTCGCCCAGCTCTCGCTCCTCGAGCCGTATGAACTGCGGGAGATGATCGAGAACGAGGGAGGCTCGGAGGTCGTCTGCCAGTTCTGCGGAGCGAAATACAATTTCACGCCCCAGGAGATCCTGACGCTCACAGCACCGCCCGACGCCTGAGGCTCACGCCCTGTAGAGCGCGGCGCCCCAGTGGAGCCCCGATCCGAGAGCCGTGAATGCGACGAGCATTCCCGGCTTCAGCAGGCCGGTTTCCACACACTCGTGGAAGAGAATTGGAAGCGTCCCAGCGGTCGTGTTTCCGTATCGCTCGATGTTGTGGGGAACCTTTTCCGGCGGCATGCCGAGCGCCTTCTGGATTCCTTCGACGATGCGGAGATTGGCCTGGTGGATCAGGAGAAGGTCGATCTGCTCGATGGTGACCCGGCAATCGGCAGCAACCTGCCGCACGGCGTCGGGCATCCGGATGACCGCCTGGCGGAACACTTCCCGCCCCTCCATCACCGGAATGGTCTCGCGCGCTTCGACCTGCTCGCGGGTGACGAAGGGGCGGTGGCGAAAGCCGACTCCCGGAACGTGCAGGCATGCCCAGGCCGATCCGTCGGTGAAGAGCTTCGAGCAGAGAAGCCCCTGTTCGCCATTCTCTCGTCCCTCGATCACGACCGCTCCGGCGCCATCTCCGAACAGGACGACGCGATCGCGATATCGTGTGTTCACCTCGCGCTCTTCAGGCGAGACGTCCCGTTCTTCCCGTCCGATGGTCGTATCCCAGCCGTTCTCCCACGGCATGAAGGGTGTGTGAACGTCGGCTCCGATGAGCAGAATCCTGCGATGGCGTCCACTTCGAATCAGTGAATCGGCGAGGTCGAGTCCATAGAGGAATCCCGAGCACTGCTGCCGGATGTCGAACGTCGGAATCTGGCGCAGCCCTAGACGCTGCTGGACCAGAGGTCCGTTTCCGGGGAAGAAGTAGTTCGGCGTCATCGTAGCGAAGATCATCGCGTCGATCTCGTCCGCAGCGACACCAGCGGCATTCATCGCCTTTTCGGCCGCGATCGCTCCGAGCTCGGCCGAGCCTTCCCCCTCGTCGGCGAAGCAGCGCTGCTCGATCCCGCTCCGAGTGCGAATCCACTCGTCGGTGGTATCCATGATTCGCACGAGCTTGTCGTTGCGAACGACGTTCCCGGGAATCCCGATTCCGCTTCCGATGATCACGCTGCGCATTCGATGCATCAGTATACCGGTTACTGATTTGTGACCGATCCGGAATCGTTTGACACTCTTCTCGACTCTTCAATAGACTCGCAACACATCGGAACATCGATCGACGAGAATGTCTGAATCGCCGAAAATCGCCGTCATCGGAGCGGGAACCATGGGCAACGGAATCGCCCACACCGCTGCGGCGACAGGCTTCGACGTCACTCTGATCGACGTCTCCTCGAGTGCTCTCGAGCGAGCCCTCGAGACGATCGGCGCGAACCTGCAGCGGGGGGTCGACAAGGGCAAGCTCTCCTCCGAACAGATGCAATCGGCCCTCGCCAGGATCACTTCTTCGACGGATGTCGCAGCCGCTGCCGAAGCGGATCTGGTGATCGAAGCGATCATCGAGGACCTCGAAGCGAAACTCGCCCTCTTCCGCGAGCTCGACCGGCTCACGTCCGCTGCGGTGATCCTCGCTTCGAACACCTCGTCGATCTCGATCACCACGCTCGCCGCAGCGACCAGGCGGCCGGACAAGGTCATCGGGATGCACTTCATGAATCCCGTTCCAGTCATGACGCTGGTCGAAGTGATCCGCGGACTCGCGACCTCCGACGACACATGGCAACGCGTCGAAGATCTCGCCAGGCGAATGGGGAAGACGGCGATCGAGGTCAACGACTATCCGGGGTTCGTTTCCAATCGCGTGCTCATGCCGATGATCAATGAGGCGATCTTCGCACTTCACGAAGGCGTTGCGACACCGGAGGCGATCGACGGGGTGATGAAGCTCGGAATGAATCACCCGATGGGTCCGCTTCAGCTCGCCGACTTCATCGGACTCGACGTCTGCCTCGCCATTCTTCGCGTTCTCCAGGATGGATTCGGTGACCCGAAGTACCGCCCCTGCCCGATGCTGGTGAGGATGGTCGACGCCGGCTGGCTGGGACGAAAGAGCGGCCGCGGTTTTTATCGCTACCAGACATGAGGAGGAGCATGGGGCTTCGACCGCGCGAACAGAACGTATGAGGTCAGGCTCCGAGAGACGGATGGAGAAGCGAGCGGGCCGGAAACCCGCTCTCCCGGGGAGCGAGAAATCCCGGAAGAACAATCGCTGTTGGTAGCCATACGAAAGGAACAGACTCCGGAATGCTTTGCCAGACGTGCGGTGCTTTCAACGAGGATGATCGCGAGTTCTGCTTCCGCTGTCAGAACAAGCTGCTCGTCCTGTCCGGCGTGTCGTCGTTCGGCGAAGACGACATGGACGAATTCGACGAGGAGGGAGATCTCTCGCTCGACGAGCACCTGCTCGAGCGCGTCTCGACCCTCGAGGAGATCGTCAAGCGTACGGCCGAAGCGGTGAGGGCGACCGTCGAGACCGTTCAGAAGCACGAGCGCGCGATCTTCATCAACCAGACCGGCCTTCTCTCGATCAAAGAGCTGCTGGAAAAGAAGAGCCTCATCTCCGGCGAGGAGCTCATCGACCTGTGGGAGTCGAAGATGGGCGAGCAGATGCTCGCTCTCGAGAAGAAGGAACGCTTCACGGAGCGGAAGGATCGAATCCTCTCCCTCTTCCACGGAGACCGCCGTGACCGCTTCGCTCAGCTCATCCAGGAGGCGCAATCGGCCATCGAGTCGTTCGATCAGGAGCGCGGCATGAAGGCGCTGGAAGACGCTTTCAAGCTCGACCGCGACAACTACGAGCTCGGCTTCTTCCTCGGAGAAATGTATTTCAACGACGGCAATCTCGATCGGGCCAAATCGTATCTCGAGCGGACCCTCGAGGTGCAGCCCGATCACTTCGATGCCGCGGTCTTCTATGGAGTCCTGCTCCATGAGCGGCAGGATCTGAAAGGCGCCGAGCGCTGGCTCCGTCGCGCCATTCAGATATCGCAGGACTCGTTCCTTCCCTACTTTTCCCTCGGCGCGATCTATGCGCTGAAGGGAAAGCTCCTGCGCGCCCAGAAGTTCCTACAGCAGGCGATCACGCTCGAGCCGATTCCGCAGGCCCATTACCTTCTCGGAACCATCTACTACGAGAAGGGACAGCTCCAGCGCGCCATCACCTCGTTCAAGAGCGCGCTCAAGCTCGATCCGGAGTATGAAGAGGCGTTCTATCACCTCGGCCTCTGCTACCTCGATCGCAACTGGAGTCGCAAGGCGATCGAATGCTTCCAGGAAGCCCTCGAGCTCAACCCCAACAAGATGGAATACCAGCAGGCGGTTCGCATCTACGACGACCACATCGGACGCCACATCCCGCTCGAGGGCCCCGCTGCCGTCTCCGTGCAGAAGGCCGAGGAGCTGGTCGCCCAGGGAATCTACAAAGACGCGCTCGAGCACTATCGCCAGGCGTCTCAGCTCGATCCGAACAACGCCAACATTCTGATCGCCTATGCCCTTCTCTGCTCGCATCTCGACATGAACAACGAGGCGATCGGGGTCGCACGAAGAATTCTCAAACAGAAGCCGTCGGAGATGGTTGCGGCGGCGGCCTACACCACGCTCGTCGAAGCGCTCCGGGCCGAGGGAAACTTCAAGGAAGGCAACCGGCTCCTCGAAGAAATGCTCAGCGAGTCGTCGTCGAACTACGCGAAGTCGATCGCCTACTACGAAAAGGCGTACAACCTCGCGGAGATGGAAGAGAACCTCGACGAGGCACTCGAAAGCGCCCAGCTCGCGCTGAAGTACTCACCGAAGGAGCTCAAGCAGTTTCCGCTCGCGGCGCTCGGCTGGGTCTACTTCAAGCGGCGGGAGATCGACAACGCGATCGACTTCCTGACGAAATCGGCCGATCTCGGTCCGACTCCGACGAACCTCATGCACCTCGGAATGGCTCTGCTGGAGAATGGTCAGAAGGATCGCGCTCGAGCCGTGTTCCGGAAGGCGAAGCACTTCGAGTCGCGCGGCAGCGATCTCGAAGAAAAGATCCTCGAGCAAGTGCGGACAACGACCAAGCTCGTCGATCGAATCCACGCCCGCCGTCGCCGCGTCCCGAAGACCTGAGCGATTGGAGCGCGGCGGCTTTCGAAGTCGCTGCGCGGCATGGAGCTGCCTCTGCGCCCGATACCCTGGTTTCCCGCGACCGTCACATTCCGCTCGTAGGGGCGAAGCAGCGATGGCGCGCCGTGAATTTCGACAGACGCTCCACGATTCGGCTGATGTGAAACGGGGCGCTTTCG
>DATKDP010000150.1:0-23126 GCA_035546335.1 Thermoanaerobaculia bacterium
ACGGACGACGCGGTGAGTCATCGGTTCCGCTCGTCGTCCGCGTCACAGGCTGGACCGCGGAATGTCCAGCCACGACGGCCTGGTGACGGACGACGCGGTGAGCCATCGGTTCCGCTCGTCGTCCGCGTCACGGGCTGGACATCGGAATGTCCAGCCACGACGGCCTGGTGACCGACGACGCGGTGAGTCATCGGTTCCGCTCGTCGTCCGCGTCACGGGGGCGGGCGCGGGACGCCCGCTCTCCTTTACTCTTCGGATGCCGCGCGCTCGCGTTCGTCGTGGAGGCGCAGCATTCTTCCGAGGATGACGAGGAGCACGAGGACGACGGCGCAGAGGGCGGCGTAGAAGAAGCGGGAGGCGGATGGCTTCGCCGGAAGCAGCGCGGCTCGCTCGCTCGCGGGGCGGATCTCGTGAGCCGGAAGAGAAAAGAGGCGCGAGGAGAGCAGGGCGAGATCGTAGCGTGGCGCGGCGAGCTGCGGGTCGCCGTAGTGGAGCGTCAGTTGAGATCCCGCCGGATAGAAGAAGCGCAGACGATACGACGGCAGCAGGAGTCGCGGCGGGAGAAGATCGAGCGGCGGGTTGTCCCCCTCGTCGATGCCCAAAACGAGCTCGCGCAACCTGTCGAGAGGGATCTCCACAACAAGCGCCGCAGCGTCGCTCTCCGGCTCCGCGTGTGTCCATTGCGCCGCGGAGATGACCTTCTGCCCATCCCGTCCGTCATCCTGCGGCACGGCCAGGGTGACTCGTCGCGTGAACAGCCGCGCCGGCGTCCTGAGAAGGAGGCGTGCCGGTCCGGGAATCGTTTCATGAGGGAGTCGAATGCGATAGAGAGAACGTCTTTCGGAACCGCTCTCCCGCCTCCCGAGAGAAAGATCGACGATCAACGGTTCGTCGCGCTTCTCGAGCAGGTAGGGAATCTGCCGCCCTTCCTCGTCGACGATTCGAATGTCGCCGAGTGTGCTGTGAGCCAGCACCGCTTCATCCAGCAGAAGTGAATTGAGCCCGACCTCCTCGGCTGGAATGTTTCGACGATACTCGAAGCGGGAGGTATCGATGGGCGATCCGATGATCGACAGCGGGCTCCGATCGGGCGCCTCCCCCGACACGCGCGGCTCGCCCCAGTGCGCCCGAGGAAGGGTCGCGACATCGAGATGCGGTTGGAGAGCTTCCAGATCGTAGCGAGGACGGGGCCGTTCACGGTCGCCATAGCGTGCGATCAGCGGCTCGACAGTGGAGACCTCGAAGTAGACCGATGGCAGAGGCGCGAGCTCGGCCCACACCGCGCGAACGTCGAGCGGGGGGTTGTCGCCATTCTCGACGATCAGATCGAGCTCGGAGCCCGACGGCCTTTGGATCTGGATTCGAAGATCGGACGCCACCAATCCCTCACGTTCCGCCCTCTTCAACTCTCCGGTGCCGATCACGCGCGGCCGGATCTCACCGCTATGAAGAATCGCCTCCTGAATGGCGGCGCTGCGAAGAACGTAACGATTCTCGACCTCTAGCTCGAGGGCAGCGATCGGAAGGTTCGGCCCGGGCAGCTTCAGACGATAACGGCTTCGTCCCGGCTCACTGTCGCGGGGTGTCAGCTCGAGCGCCAGGCGCTCGCGTGGAGGGGTTGCCGCCGAGACCAGCCGCGCGGACACGCCGGAAGGGAGACCGACGCGAGCGCTCGACGAATCGTCCCAGGTGATCCGCAGGTGACGATACTCCCCCGCCGGAAACCGAATCTCCGTCTGCTTCAGCCGCTCGTCAGGCAGATCGAAGATCGTTCCCTCGTCGACCAGCAGCACCCACCGCTCCCGGTCGCCGCCGGCCTCCAGGCGAAGCCTCTTGAGAAAGGGAGCGGGCAGCCCCTCGACACGGATCCGGTCGATCAACGCGGAAGCCCGCAGATCGACTTCGAGCCCGCTGGTCGTTCGCGTCGGCTGGACGCGCAGCAGATGACCCGGCCTCCATCGCGGCTGCGGAGGCTCGGACATCACCAGGAGGTAGGGAACTTCCTTCCCTTCGCCCGTGTAGATTCGAAGATCCTCGAGGCCGCCGGCGAGAGTCTCCGGGCTCGCCTCCTCCCGGTAGCGGATCGGTGCAGCGGCGATCATCAGCGTCACGTCGACCGGCAGCCGGTTCGCGCCCGGCCTCGACGGTACGATCGCCCGCTCATGGACTTCGACGCCTTCGGCCTTCGGAGCGATCAGCGTCGCCAGGATGAGAAGAAGGAGCATCCCCTTCGTCTTCACGCGACCTCCTCTTGCGGAAGCTTGCGCTGGATCACGAAACGCTGGAGGAGAACCGCGACGATGGCCAGCGAGATCGCGAGTCCGACCAGGGAGCCCACGCGGTAGAGCCCGCCGAGGCGCATGAGATCGTGCAGGAAGCATTTGAGAACGGAGACGAGAAGGAGAGCGAGCGATGCGATGCGGGCGGCGCGACTTCCGTTGACGAGCCCGGCGATCAGCAGCGCGATGGCGAAGAGCGCCCAGCCGAGCGTGTAGGTCAGATCCTGCGCCAGGCCCGCATTGAAATCGAAGGCGATCGCACTCCCCTTCGAGTAGAAATCGGCGATCTCGATGTTGAGAAGGAGGAAGAGGAGAAGCGTCCCGATCGTCGCCGCGGAGGCACTCATCACTCGCGTCGTCCGGTCCTCTTCCTCGCGCCGGCGCAGGAGCCGCGCCGTCACAAAGAAGGCGGCGGCGGGAACCGCATAAGTATAGAGGTACCAGTTCAGGATCGGATTCTCGGCGCGCGGGTGATAACTCAGCACCGCCGGATTGAAAACCAGCCGGATCGCGACGATTGCGAGAAGTCCACCAGCCCATGCGAGAAGTCCGCGATGCTCGATCCGCCCGTACAGCCACACGAGGCTAGCTCCCAGAATCGCCCAGCCGATCGTGATCCATTCCTTTTCGAGCTGCAGCGGAATCGCGACGGTGATGAATGCGAGCGCGGCGCCTGCGACCAGAGCGAGAGCTCCGCGGATGCCCGCTCCTACCTCCGGCCTTCGGATCAGCCAGACCAGAAGCAACAGCAGGAGTATCGCCTGAGCGACGGGGAGAAAGCCGATGACCTCGCCGTAGCCTCGCCACCCAAGGCTCTGCTTCGCGAAGAAGAAATAGGACGCGCTCGCGAGCACCGCGGCCAGGTAGGGCCCGCGCGCAACGCGCTCGGTTCGTCGCTGAACGATCGGCCAGGCGAGAAAGAGGAGGTACGTCGCCGTGGCGAGAATCATCTCCTCCGGCCACGCGAATGCATCGTAGCGGGCGCCTCGCCAGCCGAAGACGGCCGCAGTCGTCGTGACGACCGCGAGACTGGCCACGGCATGTCGCGTCGTCAGCCAGGCAACGCCGAGGAGCGCGAGCTGGAAGGCGAGGTGGGCGGTCAGGATGAGGCCGAAGGAAGGGCGTCCGGGCAGTTCCGCGGCGACGATCGCCACGAGCTGCGCGAGAACGAGCGCCGCGATCGCCGCGGTCGCCATCGAGCCGCCGACCGGCATTTCGAGATCGCTCCGCAACCGCTCCTGCCTGCGCGCGAGAAACATCCATACGAGCGCGAAGGCGCAGACGATCTGCGCCGACAGAATGCCGAAAGATGGCCATGGTGCAACGGCGGCCGTCATGATCCAGACGAGGAGAATCAATTGGGTCATGACGAGTGCCGCGAGGTGCGGCCCGCCGCGCGCGAGACGGAGCGCGGCGATTCCGATCGCGAGATCGATGACCGCGATCACTGCCAGCATCGGCCAGGGAGGAATCGACAGAACGGCCTGCCCCGCGACGTGGAGGAGGAAGAAGTGACCGATGAGACTGAGGTAGATCGAAGTGCCGGCAGGCTCTTCGGCTTTTGCCCGCACAAGGGAGGAGAGAACGATCGCCAGAAGAACGGCCACGATGACGAGCACGAGCGCCGGCACGAGCAGCGCGGTGATCGTCGCATTCAGCCACCAGGCGCCGATCAGCAGCCACGACAGAACGAGCGCGACGAGCGACGGGCGTCGCGCGATCAGAAAGAGAGCGATGTTGATCCCGACGAGGAGCACGCCGAGTCCGAGCAGCGAGAGATCGGCGATCTCACCCCCGGTGAGGAAGAAAACGAGCGCGAGCGTCAGGATCAGCAGCCACTGGTGCATCGCCTCGCTCGCCAGAGAGAGATCCAACCGTTTCGCGACGAAAGGAACGGCGACGAGAAAGAGCGTCAATGTCACATAGAGAAGGAGTCCGGAGAGGAGCGTATCGGCGGACAGGTGGCGCGCAGACCAGACGGCGATCGCCAGAATGGAAAGAGCCGACGAGACGAGGTGGATCGAACCGCGCCGGTAGTAGATCGCGAAGAACCCTGCTGCCGCGAGAAGCGCGAAGAGGACGGCGAAGAGTGGTATCGAAGCCGCCGCGCGCGGCTCGAGCGCGATCACCGCGGGAAAGACAAAGAAGAGCGCCGCGCCGGCGACGGTGCCGCGATCACCGCTCGCTCCGAGGGAACGTCCGAAGCGTGACGCAATCAGAGGTGCCGCGAGATAGAGGAGAGCGAAGGCAGAAATCCAGGCGAGCAGCGAAGGCCACGCCGCCGGCGTGTACGACAGGCCGCTCCAGACGGCGAAGACCACCACCGTGGTGATCGCCCCCAGCAGGTGGAGTGCTTCGGGACCTCGGCGCGATGCCGCGATCAACGCGAGGCCCCCATCGACGAGCAGGAGAAAGAAAAAGAGAAGCGAGGCGCGCGCGCCATAGGCGGGAACCGCGGCGAGAAAGAGAGCGAAGACGAGCGGAAGCGCTGCGGCGAGGGCCGACGTCGTTTCGAACGCAATGCTCTCGTCGCCTTCCTCCCGCCCGCGGAGTGAGATCCAGTAGCCGGCAACCACCACCAGAGGGAAGATCACGAAGACCGCCACGGCGATCGGGAGCTTCGTATCGCTCAGGAACTTCGCGACCCATGTCCATTGATAGATCGTGGTGAAGATCAGCGTCAGGACCGAAAGAAGCGGCCATCGCTTGCGGTAGGCGACCCACGCGAGTCCGGCGTTGAGAAGAAGGAGATACCCGAAGAGGCTGATCGGCCGGTCTTCGCCCGAGGCGAGAAGCGCGGGCGTGGCGAAGCCTCCGACGAGGCCGAGCAGGGCGATGAACACGGAGTCGCGGCGGATCGACAGGATGACGGCCACCGCCGTCACCAGCACCATCAGAGCGAAGACCGCGGGGGCGGGCAGCAAATGCCAGAGCGCGTGCGATGCGAAGAGCGTCGAATAGAGGACCGCAATTCCGGCGCCCTCGAGGGCGTTGGCCGTCACACGATAGTTCGCCGCGATGCGCAGCTCCGTCAGAACCAGCAATGCGGCACCGGTGAGGAGACCGAACGCCATCCGGATCGGCGGTGTCAGCCAGCCGTGCTCCACCGAGTAGCGCAGAAAGAAGACGGCGGCGAGGGCGAGCGCGATCCCGGCAATCCACGAGAAGAGCTTCACGCCGACGAGATTTTCCAGATCGAAGCCGCGCGGGGAGACGGCGGGAGGTGCTGGCGGCGGCGTGGGTGGCGGCGCGTCGACGTGCGCGCCGGCAGGTGGCTCGCTGGCGATGATCCGGGGCTCACCGATGGGAGGAGACGGCGGCTCCTGCGCCGCGTATGCCGCATGATCGGCGGGCGGCTCTTCGGTGCTTGATGCGATGGGCGTCTCGAGCACTTCGGGAGCCGGCGTTTCGACGATGGGCTCCTCCCACCAGTCGCGTGCCTTCTCCTCCTCCTCGGTCTCGGCGACGGGCTGTCGCAGTTCCCGGATCTTCTCGCTCACGAGATCGACGGCCGCGCGCAGTCGCCGGCTCTCGCTCTCGAGGCGATCGATTCGCGTTCGGAGAGAGACGGCGATGATGAGCGCCGGAAGGGCGAGGCAGATGAGTGCCGTCAGCGCGAAGAAGGTGATGCAATCCATGATTGGCGGTTGGGCCTGTATCAAGGATGGAACGAAGGCGAGCGGGAGTCAATCGGAACCGCGGTCCGATGGTGGCGCTTCGCGCTCACCACCGGCTGTGTTCCATCTGCCATCTGCAATCTGCCATCTGCGGTCTGCCATCTGCGATCTGCCATCCGCCATCTGCCATCTGCTATCTGCTATCCGTCCCCGCCACTCCCTCCATCCACCCCTTCGGGGTGGCACGCGTGGGGAACGCATTGCGCGCGGTCCGGTGGTGGCGCTTCGCGCTCACCACCGGCTGTGTTCCATTCACCCCTTCGGGGTGGCCTTCACGTCACCTTTTCTGCGATCTTTAATCTGCCATCTGCCATTTGCGATCTGCGATCTGCCATTTGCAATCCGTCGCCGCCACTCCCTCCATCCACCCCTTCGGGTGGCACACGTGGGAAACGTATTGCGCGCGGTCCGGTGGTGGCGCTTCGCGCTCACCACCGGCTGTGCTCCATTCACCCCTTCGGGGTGGCCGTCACGTCACCTTTCTACGACCTTCAATCTGCGCTCTGCGATCTGCGATCTGTTATGAGCTGCCCGACCGCAGTGTGGGCAAAGCAGGCCGATCAAACCCGCTCGACGCGATGTCGTGGCACGCCCTGAGAGATGAGATCTACAGTGGCAGGTGAGCTTTGATCGCTCTCGACACCAACGTGCTCGTCTACGCCCACCGGCGTGAGCCGCTGGAACATGCGCGGGCGCTACGCTTCGCGCGCGGGGGGGTAGTCGTCGGGGCGGATCAGGATGTCGCGCGGCTTGCTCCCCTGGCTGGGACCGACGACTCCGTTCGCTTCCATGATCTCGATCAGGCGGGCGGCGCGGGAGTAGCCGAGCTTGAGACGCCGCTGCAGATAGGACGCCGAAGCCTGGCCGGTCGACAACACCACTCGGACCGCATCGTCGTATTTCGGATCCTCGAGAAACTCGATCCCGTCGGCCGCACTCTTCTCCTCGATCGCGTGGGTGATCTCTTCGCGGTATTCCGGCTCCCCCTGATTCCTCTTCACGAAGTCGACGATCTCGACGATCTCCTTCTCCGTCACCAGGGCGCCGTGAATGCGTCGAATGCGCGCAGTTCCCGGAGGGAGAAAGAGCATGTCGCCCTGGCCGAGAAGCTTCTCGGCGCCCTGGGTATCGAGGATCGTGCGCGAGTCGACTTTCGAGGCGACCTGATAGGAGATGCGCGAGGGGAAGTTCGCTTTGATCACGCCGGTGATGACGTCGACGGAGGGACGCTGCGTCGCCACGATGAGATGAATGCCGACCGCGCGCGCCTTCTGCGCCAGGCGGGTGACTGAATCCTCGACGTCCTTCGGTGCGATCATCATCAGATCGGCGAACTCGTCGATGATGACCACGATGTACTGCATCGGCTCGGGGAGCGGCTTCTTGTCGTCCGCGCTCAGCTTGCGCGCTCGCCGGTGCGCATCGGGCTCCTTCAGCAGGGCGTTGTATTGGTCGATGTTGCGCACGCCGCACTCGGCGAGCGTGCGGTAGCGGTTCTCCATCTCCTGAACCGCCCACAACAGCGCATTCGAGGCGAGCTTCGGATCGGTGACGATCGGGTGCAGCAGATGCGGAATGTCCTCGTAGATCTTCAGCTCCACCATCTTCGGATCGATCATCAGCATCTTCAGCTGTTTGGGCAGCGCCTTGAAGAGAAGCGAGACGATCATCGTGTTCAGCCCCACCGACTTTCCCGCCCCGGTGGCGCCGGCGACGAGCAGGTGCGGCATGCGCGCCAGATCGGTGACCATCGCCTCGCCGTGAATGTCTTTCCCCAGTGCCAGCGTCAACAGCGACGGCGACTTCACGAACGCTTCGGTGTCGATGATGTCGCGCAGCATGATCGTTTCGCGCCTGCGATTCGGTACCTCGATTCCCACAGTCGACGATCCGGAGATGCGCTCGATGCGGATCGATTCCGCCTTCAATCCCAGCGCGAGATCGTCTGAGAGACTCACGATCTTGGCGTACTTCACGCCGGCCGACGGTTTGAGCTCAAATGTCGTGACCACGGGGCCGGGGTGGTACGCCGTGACTTCTCCTTCGACGGAAAACTCGCGGCAGCGCTCCTCGATCGCCCGCCCTATGTCGAGAAACTTCCGGTGGATCTCTTCGCTGATCGTCTCCTGTCGCGGCCCTTCGTTCAAAAGGTTGGCGAACGGGAGTCGTTCGGTGGAGAGATTGCGCTGGCGCGGCTCCCCTTCTCCCGGCGACGTGCGCGCGCGCGGCCTGCGCAGAGCCGGCCTTGGGATGATCCGCGGTTGCCGCGGCACCTCGTCGAGCTCTGCATCGAGCTCGATCCGAGGAGCCGGCTGCAGTACATCGTCATACAGTCTCACCGGATTCGGAGGACCATCGGTGAGGATCTCCTCGGCCACCTTCCTGAGATCGGCCTTCGTCACCTTGCGGATCTGAAACCGCCCGTGACCCTTCACTTCGCGGACGACGAGACCACGCGGCGCCGTCTCCGCTTCTCTCTGCGTCACGGCGACCTCCGTCGGCGCGACGACGCGAAGGTGGGGCCGGCCGCCGGCTGCCTCCTCGACGCGCTCGAGATGCTTGCGGACGACGTCGGTCTTCATCCGCTCCTTGCGCCGTCTTTCGGTGAATCGCGCCCATCGCATCGAGAGGTTGCGTCCCAGCTCGCCGAGTGATTCGCGAGTCGAGAGAAACATCGCGCCGAGGCTGATTCGGGTCGCGAGCAGAACACCGACGAGAAGGGCGGCGACGAGCACGATGGCGGCACCGGCGGTGTTCATGTTCGCCGAGATCGCCTGGTCGACTTCCACGCCGACGTAGCCGCCCGCGGCGAGCAGCGCATCGCGATACCAGAACTTTCCGATGCCGAGATCCAGCAGCGGAGGGAGGGAGATCGCGATGATCAAAAATCCGAGAAGTTTGGTGTGGAAGTACTCGATCTCACGTCCCCAGAAGCGATTCCAGCCGATGACGAGAAGGGCGGCGGGAAGAATCAGGCTGGCGAGACCGAAGAATCCGACGAGAAGCCAGGCGAGCGTGGCTCCGTAGTAGCCGATCGCGTTGGAGATCTCCGGGCTGGTCGAGGTGAAAAACGCCGAGGAGTCGTTGGGGTGGTAGGTGAGGAGCGCCGTGCCGACGCCGACCGCGATCGCCAGGATGACGATCCCTACCGACTCTCCCCCTCGGCGGCTCCTGAAGAAATGCAGCAGCTCCATCACACCCTTCCCACTCTGTCGGAAGAGTTTAGCAGATTTCAAGCTGCGCGTGTCACGCCTCGTGTCATCCCAAAGCGCGGGGAAACGCCGCTGCGTGCCAGTGAAGTGGGGAAGACACCGCATAGCCCCCTCATCCCGAGCTCGAAAACGGCGCTGTGCGCCGCTGAAGAGGGAATGACACAACCTTGCCGTCATCCTGAGCGAGGCGGTTGGATGGGCGTGAGCGAAGGATGTGCGATCGGCAACTGTCTAGTGCCCCTCCCCCGCCCTCGTTCAGGATGACGCCACACCCACTCGCCCTGTTGCCGCTCCCCTGAAAGATCGCGTTAGAATGCCGACTCGATGACTTCGGGCAAAGCGTTCCTCCTCGCCTTCGTTTTCACCGGCATCTCGATCGTGATCGGAACCGCAGCCGGCGGTTACATCGCCTACCGCAAAGCGAAGGAAGTGCTCGATCTGCCGGAAGGATCGATCGGCTCGACGATCTCCACGATCGTGAACATCGAGGAGACGATTCACAACATCGCCGGAGACGACGAGGGAGAGTTCGGAAAACGGGCGGCAGCGCTTCGCAAGCGACATGCTTTCAGCGCCCGCGAGGACGGCCGGCTGACAGAGAAGCAGATGGAGCAGTTCCTCGCGGTCAAGCGGAGCCTCAATGAAATCGACGAAGAGATGAGAGCGGACGCTGCGAGGAGTGGTGCATCCGGCACCGGCATGCTGATGAAATGGAACTTCTTCAGCCGGCTGCAGCGCCTTCGGATGGAGCAGATCGATGCGCTCGAAGCGCAGCGCATGCCCCTCGAAGAGTACAACTGGGTCCACGGATCAATCTACATGGCGATGATCGCGGAAGGGATCAAGCCGGAACAGGCACGCGGGTCGCCGGCGGCTGCGATCACGCAATCGCCCGAGGAGATCGACCGCGAGCTCGAACGGCTGGGGATCTCTCCCGAAAATCGAGGACAGATCGAGCAGATCCGTGGTGCGATGTCCGCGGGGAAGGATCTCTTCTCCGCCACAGCAGACAAGGTGCGGGAATCGGTACCTTCGGAGAACAGAAAGCTGGTTGCGAGCTACCGCGACGATCTCGACCGTTATTTCCTCGCAGCGATCGATCTCGACATGGTCACGCTGTCGGAGGCTATGCAGCGGTGACGGGGGAATGATGGCAAAGCTTCACGTGATCGAATCCTCCGATCCACGTCTCGAGGGGATGTCCTTCGAGCTGACGGAGGGTGAATCGACCATCGGCAGGGATTCAGCGAGCACGATCCACATCAACGACAGCAATGTCTCGCGCCGGCACGCGCGCATCGTGGCTTCGGAGTCGGGATGCGTTCTGATCGACAGCGGCAGCCAGAACGGCATCTTCATCGGCACCAGGCGCGTGCAGGAGCATCACCTGGCCGACGGCGACACGTTCCGCATCAGTCGCACGTCCTTCCGTTTCGAAGCTCCTCCCGATCAGGCAGCGACCATAGTCATCCCGCTCGAACCGTTCGAACGACCTGCGCCCGCGGAGCCGCCGCGTGTGCCGACTGTTCCTGCGCCACCGCCCGTGCCTGCCGTGCCGGCGCCACCTGTGCCGCCGGTGCCTGCGCATCCCTCACCTGCCACTGCTCCGCCGCCGCCACCCCAGGCTGCACCTGTCGCGACCTCGCAGCCGGCCGCATCGCCGGGTCCGAAACCTGCGTCGGGATGTTCCATCGGCTGCCTGATCGCGTCGATCGTCCTCTTTGTGGCGACGATCGGCGGCTCGATCTTCGCGCTCTACCGCGCGGGCTATCTCCCCTGAGTCCCCGCCTGGAGTGCGTTTCTGATCAACCGGGCTGTGACGCGGTCCTCATCGTGACGGACGCAGAGCCAGCCGCCAGAGTGCTGCGCACCAGAGGGCGAGCAGCAGAGGAAAGACGAACAAGACCCTCGGGTTGAAGTCGACGGCCCGGCGGATGTCACCGTGGAGCAGGGCGCTGATCGCCCGGGTCATTCCGCATCCCCAGCACTCGATCCCGGCAACGATTCGAATGAGGCAGATCGTCGGAGCTCGCTCGAGAATCTCCGTCGGAAGAAGAATTCCGGCGATCGGGATTGCGAGCAGTGCCGCACTGAATACAAGCCGCAGGGGCGCATCGACCCCTGCCGATGCGCTCCCTGCAGGCGTGTGGATGATCCCCATCTCGTCAAGCGTCGCCGTCAGGTCTTCTGAAGAGGCTGGCCGCTGGCATCCATGAACTTTCCGGTGGCGATCATGATCAGATCGATCAGTGCCCAGATCCCGCAGCCTCCGAGCGTGAGGAGCTGCACGATCCCGATTCCGGTGTGACCGGTATAGAAACGATGACCCCCGAGGCATCCCAGAAAAAGGCAGAGAAGCAGAGTCGTCAACCAGTTTTTCGGTTCGTTTGCCAAGTCATTCTCCTGTCTGATGAATTTCGATGGGGTTGTCACAAGTATACGCCCAGAGGGGTCAAGAATGTCATCTTCGAGATTCTTGAACGCACGGTTGTATCGCCGGGGCCGGGCTCGCCAAGTTGCAACGCAGCAACCCCCTGCTCTGTCCCTCGCGGAAATGCTTCGTCCCTACGAGGATTGCGCGAGCGCTAGTCGATCCACAGTGCGCGAAGGTCGATGGCAACTGCATCAAAGGGATAGGCGCGGAGGGGTACCCGGTCATCGTGCACTGCGGCGACCCGCCATCCGCCACTCTCGCGTACGTAGACTTCGAGCGATCTCCTCTTTGCGTCGATCAACCACGCCGATTCCACCTCGTACTTTGCATAAAGGGGCAGTTTTCTCTCACGATCCATCGCTGCGGTTGCTGGAGAAAGCACCTCGCACACCCAGTCGGGAGTGACCGTCATCGCGGCCTGGTCCGGAAGCGCGGCCAGCCGCTCGCGTCTCCATCCGGCCAGATCAGGAACCAGAACATCGGCTCCGAGGTGCAGCTCCGGCTCGAAGAGGATCCACCAGCCCCCCGGACCGCTGATGCCGGAATCGAACGCGGGAACGAGATGCCCTCCGAGAATCGACGAGATCCGCGCATGGCGGATCGCCGGACGCGGTGAAAGAAAGAGCTCACCACTCACGATCTCCGCGATCCGGTCGTCGGGAGCGTTCAGGACGTCCTGGTAGCTCGCGGGTCCCCTTCCCTCGGACATGTGGAGATCGTACCTCGGCGGGCCGTCGCGAGGAAATCTCGCCGGGCTACTCGCTCGCGTGGGCGAACTTTGTCGCGGATGCGGCGCGCGGCTCGTGCGGGCTTGCAAGGCCCTGTTTCGCATCCGCGACAAGTTCGGCCTTCTCGCCACAAAGGTCCGTTGCGAACCGCTCCCCGCGGGTTCCTCGTCTCGCGGCACAGCCGAAGTTGTCCGCTTCGGCGACTGTGACGTCACGCTGTCCTTCAGTGTTTGGCCGAACGGACAAACTTCGCCCACTCGCGGCAGGACGCCGTCTTGACGTGACTGCGCGCACGGTTGTGGCGACACGCCGCCTAGGAGAACTGCCGTGGGCCGATCTCTTCGTTGATTGGAACCACATCGTCGACCGGAAGGCCCGCGATCTGCGCATGTTTCCGGCAGGCGTCGGCGTCGGGAGCGACGAACTCGCAGAATGAGTGCTTTCCGTCGGCTGTGATGTGGCTCCGCACCCACTCCATTCCTTCGATCTGATTGCAGGCCGCAACCACATTTCTTCCGACTTCCTGAAGCTGCTCCTGGCTGAGCGGCGGCAGCGTTCGCGTCACCATGTAGCGCGCCATATCCACCTCCTCTGTCGTGAACCGGAATTATACTTGGTCTTGCGGCCGACGTCAGCTCGATTCCACAAGAGCGACCGCCTGCTCGAGCGAGAGGCTCTCGCCTTCGTGGCACGCCGCTGTCGCGTCCTCCTCTCCGAGCGCGGCGCGGGCCGCGATGATCCCCTCATCAAGAAGCGGCTGGGCTCGGCGGGGCGAACCGATCGTCCTCCGGATCGCGGTCGCCGCTCCCGCCAGCATCAGAGTCTCCCGCGGTCGCCCTCGATCGGCGGCGGTGATCGCCAGAAGATCGAGAATGCGCGCAGATTCCTTCAGATCCCCCAGCTCCCGAAAAATCTGCAGGCTCTCCTGCAGCAGGGAACGGGCTTCGTCCAGATTCCCGAGCTGGCGATAGACATCGCCGAGATCGGCCAGGCACGCACCGACGGCCCAATGATCCTGCAGCTCGATGAAGACCGAAAGGCTCTGCTCGAGCACCTCACGCGCAGCGCTCGTGTCGCCGGCGCTGCTCATGACGCCGGCGAGCAGATCGAGGGACCAGGCGACGCCACGGCGGTCTTCGGCTCGCTCGAAGATCCGGCGCGCTTCCTCGTAATGCGAGCGCGCCGCACCGAGATCGCCAGCGGCACGCGCGACGTTTCCCAGGTTCTGCAACGAAAGCGCAACTGCGAGCTCGTTCTCTCCCAGGGAGCGCCAGATCCCGAGGCTCTCCTCCTGCAGCGTGCGGGCGGCGCCGAGATCGCCCCTGCGGAGGGCGGTGATTCCGAGGTTGTTCAGCGCGTTCGCGGTTCCCCACGGATCGTCGAGCGAGCGGCTGAGGCGAAGGGTCTCGCTGAAGTGACGGTACGCAGCATCGAAGTCGCCCTGCGCATCGGCAAGCACCGCGGCGGCATACGATGCCTTCTTCCGATGCCGTGCTTCTCCACTCCCGACTCCGGCGAGGACTTCGTCGAGCAGCTGTCTTCCTTCACTGAGCCGCCCCCGGATGTTCCAGAAGCGCCACAGCGAACCTGCGATGCGCAACGCGTTGTCGCCGTGTCGCTGGCGGAGCGCCCATGAGATCGCCGATCGGAAGTTCGCATGATCCGACTCGACCCGCTGGAGCCACAGCGGCTGGCCGGCACCGCCAAGTTGCATGTCCGCGGTCTCGGCGAGGGCGGTGAAGAACATCTCGTGACGATCACCGAGATTCATCGATTCGCCTCCGGCCGCGAGAGATTCGCGGGCGAACGCGCGAATCGTCTCATACATGAAAAGGCGGACATCGCCGCCCGGACTTTCTTCCCGCCGCAGGAGGCTCTTCTCCAGCAGTGAGCTGATCGCCTCCAGCGCACGTCCGTCGCCCTCGATATCGCAGACCTTCTCGGCCGCCTCGAGGCTCGATCCTCCAGAGAAGATCGCGAGACGCCTGAAGTAGCGCTGCTCTTCTTCCGTCAGGAGGCGCGAGCTCCATTCGATCGCGCGGCGCATCGCCTGCTGCCTCGGTGCGCGATCGCGGGCTCCGCCGGTGAGAAGTGCCAGCGGATCGGCGAGGCGCTCGACGATAGCCTGGGGCGTCAGGAGTTTCACACGCGCGGCGGCGAGCTCGATCGCCAGCGGGAGTCCGTCGACGGCACGACAAATCGTTGCAATGGCAGCCGCATTGTCGTCACTCAGCACGAACCCGGGCTTGATCCGAACGGCGTGCTCCACGAAGAGCGCAACTGCTGGGTTGCTCCCCAGAGCCGTGGTTGCGATATTCGCGAGAGGAACCGGAAGAGGAGCGAGAGCGAGCTCGTGCTCCCAGCGGATGTTCAGGGGAAGCTGGCTGGTCGCGAGAATCTTGAACCGATCGGTCGCCGTCAGCAGCGACGCAATGAACGTCGCCGCATCGGCGACATGCTCGAAGTTGTCCAGAATCAGCAGCAGATTTCTGCCGGTCAACTCCTGAAGTACGCGATCGCCCACGTTCTTTCCTTCCGTCTCGCCGGCGACGAGGGCTTCCGCAATCGCAGCCGGAACGAGGGAGGCATCCGCGACAGAAGCGAGCGACACCAGGATGACGCCGTCGTCGAACTGGCGCAGAAGCCGGTGGCCCGCTTCGATCGCCAGTCGCGTTTTTCCGGCGCCGCCGGTTCCGGTGACGGTGACCAACCTGACCTCCGGCCGCAGGAGCAGGCTGAGGAGGTCGCCCAGCTCGACCTCTCTGCCGATCATCGGAGCGGCGGGCGCCGGGAGGTTGTTCACCCGCTCGCGAGATGACGCAAATACGTCCATTCGCGCAGTGATCTCTTCGCCGCGCAACGCGGCGGCGGGCGCATCGATTGAGCGGCGAATGCTGCGAAGCTGATGCGCAACGATGTCGGTTGCCGGTCGGTCGGCGCGGGCTTTGGATAGCATCTGCAGAAGGAGGCGCCGGAGCTCCGCGGCAAGCTGCATGAAACGCGGTGGAGCAGCAGGATGCCGCTCGAGGATCGCCGCGATCGTAGCGTGGGTCGTCGGACCATCGAAGGGGCGCGATCCGCAAAACATCTCGAAGAGAACGACACCGAAACCGAAGATGTCCGACCGTGAGTCGACCAGCTCGCCTCGGACTTGCTCCGGTGCCATGTAAGGAATCGTTCCCATCACTTCACCTGCTGATGTCTTCAGCGGCTGCTCCGGCATCCAGGCTTCTTCCGAGAGGAGCTTGGCCAGGCCGAAATCGAGCAGTTTCACGCCACCATGATCGGCGATCATGATGTTCTCCGGCTTCACGTCGCGGTGAACGATTCCCGCCTCATGCGCGGCCTGCAGAGCGGCGGCGATGCCGATGCCGATGTCGAGCAGCTCACCAGGAACGAGTGATCGTGTGAGGAGCTGACGCAGCGTCGCGCCGCTGACATATTCGGTGACGATGAAGATGATGTCGCCCTCCTGGCCGAGCTCGTGGATGACGACGACGTTCGGGTGGCTGAGCGCGGAGATCACGCGAGCTTCCTGGCGGAAACGGCGGATTCTCTCCTCGTCGACGTTACGGTCGGATGGAAGGATCTTCACCGCGACATTTCTTCCGAGAACGAGGTCCTCGGCGAGGTAGACCTCGCCCATGCCTCCTTCGGCGATTTTGCGGATGATCCGATAGTGCGAAAGGGTCTCCGGCAGCAAGGGGCGATTGTACGCGCTGTTCGCGGCGGTGTGCATTCCCGAGATATTTTCGGGCCGTCGATGAGTAAGGGTATCGACGGGCGGCTGAAGCCGCCGGCGAAGAGATGACGCACACTTCGGCGACGACTAGTCGATCCACAGTGTACGAAGGTCGATGGCAACTGCATCGAATGGATAGGCGTGCAGAGGAGCCCGGTCATGGAGCACCGCGGCGACCCGCCATCCGCCGCTCTCTCGTACGCAGCACGGCCGAAGCGGACAAACTTCGCCCACTCGCTCAACTCGATTCGGCGACTCGCTGTGGAGGGCGGCCGTAGCGCTGCGTCGCCCAGCCAACGATCGCTCCGAGGATGCTGCCGGGCAACATGATTTCAAAGTAGTAATGCTCGCCGGTTGCCGAGGGCATCGCCGCCACGAGGAACGCGAGCAACAGCCCGACACCGAATCCGAAGGCGATGCCGGCAGGAACGTTCTGGACCTTGCGGGCGAACCATCCGGCGGCGAGCCCGGCGATCATTCCCTTGAATGTCGATCCGATCACGATGCCGATGATCTCCGAACGCACAGCTGGGGTGAACCACGCGGTGAGGCCGTCGAAGATGCCGAGGAAACCCCCGAGGAGCAGACCGAGGACGACTTTGTTCATGAGATCTCCATTCGCTTCATCGTAGTTTCGATGCACCGGTCATGGCGCTTCTGTCCCTCTGTTCAACGTTCGAGTCGGTTCCTTTAGTTGGTTGGGTGCGGCGCGCGGTCACTGCCGGAACCAGAGGAACACGATCACTCTCATCACCAGATAGGCAAAAATCACAGCCAGAGGCGTGCGGTACTTTCGGACCAGCCTCCCTCCCCTCTCCAGAATCGATTCACGATGGGCGCTCACGCGCTCACCATCGAGAAAGCGAGCAATGTCGGCGGCCAACTCCCCTGCACCGCCATAACGCTCACTCTTCTCGGCCGCCATCGCCTTTCCGATGATTGCCCAGAGCGGGCGGGGAATCGGCTCGCGGCGGTTGAGAGCCCCTGCAAGAAACGAGAGCATCGCCCCGAGGGAGTAAACATCGGTGCGGGCGTCGATGGAGCCGGCCTCACCGCGCATCTGCTCCGGCGCCATGTACCCTGGCGTGCCGACGACCTCTCCATCGACAGTCGTCGGATCGCCTCTCGCGATCCTCCACGCGAATCCCTCGGGCTCCAGAGCAGTCTCTCCAATCACCTTCGCCACACCCCAGTCCATCACCAGGACTTCGCCGAACTCCCCGATCATGACGTTTTCCGGTTTCAGGTCGCGATGGATGACGCCCCGAGCGTTAGCGAAAGCGACCGCCTCGCAGATACGCAGAAAGAGTCGCAGGAGCTCGGCGAGGGAATGGAGCTCGCGAACATGCCGCTCGAGACGCGCACCTCGCACCAGCTTCATCACGTAGAAGGCTCTACCGTCGAGCAGGAGGCCGGCATCGTGGACGGGGACGATCGCCGGATGTTCGAGGCCGGCCAGGATTCGCGCTTCCTGGATGATTCTCGCGACCGCTCCGTCGGAGAGTGCTCCGGTGCCGAGCACCTTCACTGCAACCTGCCGGCCCAGCTCGCGATCCTCGGCAGCATACACGATTCCCATTCCGCCACGAGCGATCTCCTCGCCGAGACGATAGCGCGTGCCGTCGAAATCGGGAGGGTCGGATGTTTGCCGGAGGCGCTCGACTGTCTCGTCGGAAAGCCAGATCATGGAGCCACTCCGAAAATCGCCCTCGCTTCGGTGCGAAGCTCCTCATCCGTGGCTGTGCTCTCGCGGAGCAGGTCGAGGGCGATCTGACGGAATCGGCGCCGTGCGGCGGCGAGGTGATTGGTCACCGACGTCTCCGGAATGCCATGGGTCTCAGCGAGCCGGCGATAGGTCGGACGCTCACCGCCGGGCGGATCGAGATCGTAACTCTCGAAGATCCGGAACCAGAGCTCTCTCCCCTCGCTGCTCAGCTCTTCGCGAAGTCGATCGACGGCGAGGCCGAAAAGACTGCGAAGCCATTCGCGGTGGAGATACTCGTCCTGCTCGAGGGAATCATCGCCCTGCCGCCGGATCTCGACCTCGGCCGATTCGAAGTCGACTTCGAGCACGGTTCCCCCTCGCTTGATTCTCGTGGCGGCCTTCGCCTCGTTCGCCAGCCATCGGTCGAACAGCAGACGCAGAAAGGTGCGGAATGCCGCTTTGTCGCTGTCGTACGATGCGAGCGCATCGCGCTCGAGCAACATGGCGAAGAATCCCTGCACAGCGTCTTTCGCATCCTCGTTCGATTTTCGCCACTTGATGCGGAGATACTTGTAGAGCGGCTTCCAGTAGAGCGCGACGAGGGTCTCGAATGCGCGGCGGCGCTCGGCCGCGTCGTCGCTCTGCAGCGCGCCCACAATCGTCCGCCGCGTCTGTGGAAAGCGCCCCTCGCTTCCGCCAATGCCCGTATCGCGATCCATCAGGGAGTGATGATAGCTCGACGCGCGCAGCTGGGGGTCGTGCGTCCTCGCACGATCGCGATGGCGTCCCCGCCATCGCGGACAGGCTCGCTCAGGTCTGCCCGACTCGCTATAGCGGATCGAGCCCAGGCTTCGCCGGCGATGACTCACTCCCGCAGCGACCGGCCCACGGCGGGCACGATGATGCGCAGCTCGTCCATCAGGCGCGCGAACTGGTCGGGATAGAGCGATTGCGCACCATCACACACGGCCTTGTCCGGCTCGTGGTGCACCTCGAGCAGAAGCCCGTCGGCCCCCGCGGCGACGCTGGCCCGCGCGAGCGGCATGACCTTATCGCGCCGTCCTGTGGCATGCGACGGGTCGACCACGATCGGGAGGTGCGAGAGCTTGTGCACGACGGGGATCGCGGAGATGTCGAGCGTATTTCTGGTGTAGGTCTCGAACGTCCGGATGCCGCGCTCGCACAGAATCACCTCGTAATTGCCGCCGGCGAGAATGTACTCGCTCGCCAGCAGCCACTCCTGAATGGTCGACGACATGCCGCGCTTGAGCAGCACCGGCCTGCGGATCTGCCCGAGCGCAGCCAGCAGATTGAAGTTCTGCATGTTCCGCGCGCCTACCTGAAGGATGTCGACGTACGGCAGCATCCCTTCGATCTGGCCGAGCTCCATCACCTCGGAGATCGTCGCCATCCCCGTCTCGTCGGCTGCCGCACGAAGGAGCTTCAGCCCTTCGACACCCATTCCCTGAAACGAATAAGGCGAGGTTCGCGGCTTGTAGGCTCCTCCGCGTAGAACCTTCGCTCCGCTGCGCGCGACGCTTCTCGCCGTCTCGAACACCTGCCGTTCGTTCTCGATCGTGCACGGCCCGGCCATGACCACGACATCGCGTCCTCCGATCTCCACTCCCTTCACACTGACGACGGTGTTTTCTCGGCGAAAGGTTCTCGACGAGAGCTTGTACGGCTCGCTCACCCGCACGACTTCCTGGACGCCGTCGAGGAGCTCGAGATCGCGCTCGTCGACGCTCTGCACATTGCCGACGACTCCGAGAATCGTCTGGTCCTTCCCCGTCGAGCGATGGACGTCGAAACCGCGCGCGATCAGTTCTCCGACCACCCGCTCGATCCTCGCTTCCTCCGCATGTCTCTCGATCACGATGATCATGATTCCCGTCCTGTCTCACTTTTCTCGTCCGACGCCGTCGCTTCCCGTTCCACCCTGCGCGATTCGTCGATGATCCGCTCGAACAGACGCCGGATCGAATCGGCGTCGAGCGGCCCGCCGCACCAGCGCTCGACGTTGCTCAGCACTTCCTTCTCCCGTTCGGGTGAGTAGATCGCCATCCGGAGAAGGGCCTTGATCTCGCCGATCTCGATCGCGTAGCGCGCACGCTGGTTGAGAAGCTTGACCAATACCTCGTCGACGCGATCGATCGCATCGCGCAGCCGTTCGAGCTCGGATTCTGCTCCCTCGGGGGAGATTCCGTCATAGCGCGTCACCAGCGTGCTCTCCTCGATGGTGCGCAGCCGGCACCGCTCTTCTCAATGCCAAATTTGTCCGTCATCCTGAGTGAGGGCGGGGGCCAGGGTGTGAGCGAAGGATCTGCGATCGGCAACTGTCTAAGAACGCAGATCCTTCGCTCACGCCCTCCCGCACCCCATCGCTCAGGATGACGGGCGCGGTTTCGATTGCGTGCCGCGCGGCTCACTGCTTCGCCCCTGCGAGACACCTGCGGCTTGTCGCTCGAGTGCATCATTTCGGGCTCCCCTCTCCCCGCTCCCCGAGGATCCGGCGGACGACGGCTGCTGCCCTCGCCGGCGCTTCGCCGGCGTCTCCATCGCCGATGGCGCGGACGATCGCGCTTCCGACGACGACGGCGTCACACCGCCCCTTCAGCTCCTCGTAGTGCTTCGCCTCGGAAATGCCGAAGCCGACCGCAAGGGGGAGGCGTACGGAAGTCCGCACCTGCTCGAGTCGCCCGAGCAGCGCACGATCGAGCTCGCGACGCTCCCCCGTCACTCCATTCGTCGAAACGTAGTAGACGAAACCGTCGCTCATCCGGTCTGCCAGCCGGACGCGTGCAGCGGTCGATGTCGGAGCGAGAAGAAAGATCATTCCGAGGCCGCGACGCCGCAGTACCTTGCGGACATCACCGGCGGCTTCGGCGGGCAGATCGGTGAGGAGCAGCGAGTCGATTCCGGCAGCGGCAGCGCTCTCGGCGAAGCGTTCGGTCCCGTAACGAAGGACCGGATTGAAATAGGAAAATGCGACCAGTGGAATCGAGCTTCGCGACCGGATCGATCGCGCGATGGTGAAAAGATCTTCGATCGTCGTGCCGGCGGCGAGGGCTCGCTGCGACGCGGCCTGGATCACGGGCCCGTCGGCGATCGGATCGGAGAAGGGAACACCGAGCTCGATCGCGCAGGCGCCCGCCTCTTCCACTGTCTCGGCGATCCGAACCGTCGTCTCGCGATCGGGATCGCCGCAGGTGACATAGGCGATCAGGCCGCAACGGCGATCGTTTCGCAGCCGGCGAAACATCCGGTCGAGCCTCTTCATGATCCGCGCTCCGCCATCGCCGCGACGTGCGGTACGTCCTTGTCGCCCCTTCCCGAGAGGTTCGCAATGACGATGTGCCCCGGAGCAATCTCGTTTCCGTGCTCGAGCAGGTAGCCGAGCGCATGCGCCGATTCGAGTGCGGGAATGATCCCTTCGGTCTCCGAGAGTCGATGGAACGCATCGAGCGCGGTTTCGTCCGAGCAGGTGTGATACTCCACGCGCCCGAGGACGGCGAGGTGCGCGTGCTCGGGGCCGACGGACGGATAGTCGAGCCCCGCGGAAACGGAGTGCGTCTCTGCGATCTGACCCCATTCGTCCTGCAGGATCATCGATCTGGTTCCGTGCAGAACTCCGGGAGCCCCTCCGGAGAATCGTGCGGCGTGATCGCCGAGGCGGGAGCTCCGTCCGCCGGCCTCGACGCCGATCATCCGGATGCCGGGCCACCGGAGCAGCGGATGGAAGAGGCCGATCGCGTTCGATCCCCCTCCGACACAGGCGATGGCGACATTCGGCAACGATCCTGCAGCGGCGCGGATCTGCCGTATCGCCTCCCGCCCGATGACCGACTGAAAGTCGCGAACCATCATCGGATAAGGATGCGGGCCAAGAACGGATCCGAGGATGTAGTGGGTCGATTCGACGTTCGTCACCCAGTCGCGGAGCGCTTCATTGATCGCATCCTTCAGCGTTCTGCTCCCGCTGCCGACGGCGACGACCTCCGCGCCGAGAAGACGCATTCGATAGACGTTCAGCTCCTGGCGAGCCATGTCGACCTCGCCCATGTAGACGACGCAGCGAAGGCCGAGCAGCGCGCAGGCAGTCGCCGTGGCGACACCGTGCTGCCCCGCGCCCGTCTCGGCGATGATCCGCTCTTTCCCCATGCGTTTCGCCAGCAATGCCTGTCCCAGCGCGTTGTTGATCTTGTGCGCGCCGGTGTGACCGAGATCTTCCCGTTTGAGGAAGAGGCGGAAGCCTCCGCAGAGAGCGGCGAAGCGCGGTGATTCCGTCAGCGGCGTCGGTCTGCCCGAATAGTTGCGCAGGATGTCGTCGAGACGTCGTCGAAAGTCGCGGTCACGGCGCGCCGATCGATACGCGCGCTCGAGATCGTCGAGAGGAGCCATCAACGTCTCCGGCACGAACTTCCCGCCGAACTCGCCGAAGTACCCTCGCCGGTCTGGAAGTGCTCGGCTGCCCTTCATGTGCGCATCACCTCGGCGAACAGTTCATTGATCTTTCGTGCATCCTTGATTCCCGGACGGACTTCGACGCCGCTCGAAACGTCGATCGCCTTCGGTTCCACCTGCCGTACGGCCTCACGGACGTTCCTCGCGTGGAGGCCGCCGGCGAGAAAGAAGTCGCGATCGGCTGCAGGAGAAAGAAGTGTCCAGTCAAACGCGATTCCGGTTCCACCGCGCGCCGAAGTCACGGCGGTGTCGAAGAGCAGCCATGCAGCATCAGGATAGCGCGACCAGTCGGGCGGCCCGTTCGCGATGTGAATCGCCTTGATCACAGGGCGGCTGAAGGCGGCGATCATCTCCTCCGGCTCGTCGCCGTGAAGTTGAATGAGATCGAGCTCGACGCGCCTCACGATCTCTTCGATCCATTCGACCGCCTGATTGCAGAAGACGCCGACGAGCTTCGGCGGGGCCGTTCTACGTCGCAACAGAGTTGCAATCTCCGACGCGGCAGGCACGGTCACACGCCTTGGTGACGCTTCCGCAAAGACGAATCCGATGTAATCGGCTCCGGCGTCTGCGGCCGCGAGCGCATCGACTTCTCGGGTGATTCCGCAGATCTTCACCTGCGGTCGGACATTCCCGGGGCGACTCACGATTCACCATCCTCGATGAGGCAGCGAATCGCCGCCCGCCGGTCGGCGGCCCGCAGCAACGTTTCGCCGACGAGAAACGCATCGAATCCTGCCTCTGTCAATCGGATGATGTCGGCACGCGAGCGAATACCGCTCTCCGACACGCGGACCACGCCGGCCGGAATGCGCTTCGCGAGGCGCTCGGACGTTTCGAGACTGACGCTGAAATCGCGGAGGTCGCGATTGTTGACTCCGATGA
>DATKDP010000151.1:0-2992 GCA_035546335.1 Thermoanaerobaculia bacterium
TATCGTCATCCAGCGATTTCTCATGGACTACCGCGATCATCAATGGGGCCGATGGCGCCCCTCCGCCGAAGCCAGACGCCTCGGCGAACGGGCCCTGCTGCTCGAGCAACTCACCGAGCGAGACGGCTACTCGTTCGTGGAGGCCTGCCAGACCATCCGGCAGAGGTACCCGGAGGTGACCGAAGCCCAGCTCGAGGAGCTACGATTTGCATTACCCCAGCGCGTGCGGAGAGCGCGCGCCGTTGCAGCGCCCGAAAGCGTGCTCGCATCCGTCCGCAGCGACCGGGTCGCAGACGACCGCCTCCTCGATCAGGAGCGTGAGCAGAAGGCCGCGCGCGTCTGCCGGGCGTTCCAGTCCTCTCTGGCGAAACTCAGCGCAGAAGAACGGCTCATCCTCCGGATGCGGTTCGTCAGCGGACTCAAGGTCGTGACCATCGCGCAGTCGCTGCAGCTCGATCAGAAGCGTCTCTACAAGACGCTCGATCGACTCATGTCCATCCTTCGTGCGGCGCTCGAAAACGAGGGACTCGGTCGCGGAGACATCGCGGAGCTGATCGAACATGGGGCCGAAGGGATCGAGATCGAATTTCTCACGAGCGAACAGGAAATCGAACGAACAGATCCGTCTAATGTGACGGCGAAGGGGGCCACGTCTGGTGAAAGCCGGCCGGAGTAGCACATGCTAACGACTCGACAACACCCTTCGCTCGAGACAATGGCGGCCTTCGCCGAGGGACGGCTTGCCGGCGAGGACACGTCGCAACTCGCCGAACATCTGTCCCAATGCAGGGAGTGCTACGCCCTCTTCGCCGCTACCGCGGAATTTGTGGAAGAGGAGCGGCCCGAAGAGGAAGCTCTACCACGCGAAGGGTTCCGGCCGTGGCCGCTGCTCGCAGCGGCCGCGGTTCTGATCCTCACCATCGGCGTGGTTCTCATCATGCTGCGCCCACGAGCCGATACCATGACGGGCCTCGTCGCCGCTGCGAACGATCTTCCATACCGGATGACGACTGGCAGGCTCTCCGGAGACTTCGAGAGGCGTCCGCTGTTGTCAACGACGCGAGCCGCGGACGATCCCAGCCAGGATCCGGAGTGGATGAAGCTTCAGGGAGCGGTGTCGCGTTCTCTCGAACCTGAATCGGGAGCGGGCGCGCAGGAACAGGCGGCGGCCCTGCTCCTGATCGGCAGAAACGACCGAGCGATCCAGATACTTCGCGATGTCGTCAAGCGCGAGCCGCGAAACGCCGCGGCATGGAACGATCTGTCCGTCGCGCTGCTCGAGCAGGGAAAGAGCGCGCAGAACCCGGACATGATTGCAGAAGCGCTGACGGCGGCGGAAACGGCGCTCGGGATCGACGACGAGCTACCGGAAGCGATCTTCAATCGAGCCGTGATCCTCGAGGAGATCGGCCGGCTCGACGAAGCGGCGGCTGTCTGGAACCGCTATCTCACGGTCGACCCGCGCTCGAGATGGGCGGAGGAAGCACGGAGGCAGCTCGAAGGTCGGTAGGACGACGTGAGATGAGGGTGTCATCCTGAACGTAGCGAAGGACCCTCGGCCTGCTTGCGAGATGCGCCCGTTGTGAGGCGATTCTTCGACCTCGAATCAGTTTCCCGTTCCCGTAAGGGCGTGGCCGCATCTTTGCGCGCGCGCGTTCCGCGATCCCCGGGCATGTGTGTGGCGAAGCTGGATGGCGCGCGAGCGCGCGCCACGTGTTGGTTCATGTTCAACAATCGTGCGACGATCTTCAGGACTTGTCATCCTGAGCGAAGCGAAGGATCATCTCGCGACACTCGATCCCCGCAAGAAGATCCTTCGCTTCGCTCAGGATGACACTGGGTTCATTCCTCGCCACCATGATCTGTCGAATCACTCTGGAGCTCGGGATGACACGCTCTCCGACCCTGCTCAACACACTCGCATTGCGTTCAAAGATGTCTTTTGTCAGCAGCGGCTGAGTTCACTCTCTGCCACGGAGAGGAGCGCGGATCGTTCGCCTATGGGTAGCCCGAATTCGAACAGGAGATGTCAGGAGCTCTCGATTCAAGTGCCAACAGCGGCTCGGGGCCTTTGCAATCTTTCGTGGGTGGGTTCCTGGCAAGAAGGTAGTGAAGGTAAAAATGCTCCTTGGCTGGCTTGTGTTTGTGCTTCTCCCCTGGCTCGATCGGGTGATCGGCAGCGAGCGCCGGAGGGAGGTTAACGACGTCAATTGTGATTTTCGTGCTTTTGTGCACTTTGATGGATTTGGTTGTCACGCCATTCTTGCCTCGTGCTGCGATCACAACCTCGTTCTCAGGGATCGACCCGAGGGTCAAGTGTCCCACCCACATGCCTTTCTTCGTTATCATCTCGAGCGTCCCTGCATTGAGGTCCATGAACGCAGCACTCCGGGATTCGGCAATCGCCTGGTCGAGCATGATGTGAGGATAGTAATTACGCCAGCTGATCTTCCGCGGACGATTCCCCGAGTTGGAGACGCCCCCGCCCTTACTGAAGTAATCGACGAAGATCTCATCGCCTTTCAGCTTATAGAGAGAGCAGGGTTTCGGATCACACGGTTCGGGAGTCCAGTTCGTCGGCGTGTGCGGCTGACTGATCCGGATGTACGCCTGATGTGCATCGATCCCTTGATTGCACATAATCGCGCCTTTACTGCCGTCGGGCAGGTACGCTCGCATGGCGATGTTGCCCTTGCATGCATCGCTCGGATCATCGCCGAGACAGGCCAAAGTCACGATCCCGATAAACCTGATGAGAATCTCCAAAACTCACCTCCTATGTTCGTCAGCTTCCAATACACTGCACCGCGGCCCAGATGGACGGCGATGCGCCTCGTTTCATGAACTCGACCTGTGTGGCGCGAAGCGCCTGCGCGGGTCGCGTGCCTCCGCGAAGATGCTCGTGCAGGCGTGTGAAGAATGCCTTCGACGCCTCGTCGTCGATCTTCCACAGCGTGGCGATGACGGTCGGCACTCCCGCCTCCAGGAAGGC
>DATKDP010000152.1:0-3098 GCA_035546335.1 Thermoanaerobaculia bacterium
CGGACTGCTCACCGCCGCACGCAAGTTCGATCCCGACCAGGGCGTCAAGTTCATCTCCTACGCCGTGTGGTGGATTCGTCAGGCCATCCTCTCGGCGCTGGCGCGTCAGGGGCGTACCGTCCGAGTGCCACTCAATCGGACCGCTGACCTCTCGCGCGTGATCAAGGCCTCCGAAATCCTGCGACAGAAACTCCGTCGCGAACCGAGCCCCGAAGAGCTCTCGCAGCTCACCGGTCTCTCCGTGGAAGTAGTTCAGTCGCTCGCCGCGCTCAACACCGGCGATGTGCGGCTCGATGCACCGATGGACCCCGAGGGAGATCGCGCACTGATCGAGCGATTCGTCGCCGACGAGATGCCCGACACCGAAGAGGAAGCGATGAACCGCTTCCTCAACGACGAGATCGAGGAGGCGCTCGAGACGCTTCCGGCGCGCGATGCGAAGGTCCTTCGCCTCTACTTCGGCCTCGACGGCGGAAGGGAGCATACCCTCGAAGAGATCGGCTCCATGCTCGGCGTGACCCGCGAACGCGTGCGCCAGCTCCGTGATCGAGCCCTGAAGCGCCTGCGTGAAGGCGATGTAGGCCGCGCCCTGCGCAGCTTCGCCGCATAACGAGGCCACGCATTCGGAGACACGGGCGGGGATCTTTCCACCCGCCTCGTTTCGTGCTCACCCCAGGGTTTGCTCCCCCCCGCCGGGACGAAGTATGTTCCGAGTACGAGATGAGAGATGCGAGTTGCGAGAACCGCGCTGAGCCACTCCCCGCGGAGCGGACGTGACTCCGCCTCTCGCAACTCGCATCTTTCATCTCGACATGGAGCTCCGTAATACGGAATGATCCGCTGGTCTCACGTTGCCAAGTCCTTCGGTGAGAAGGAGGTACTCGCCGATTTCTCCCTCGAGGTTCTCGAGGGGGAGGCGATGGTCATCATCGGCTACTCCGGTACTGGGAAATCCGTAGCGATCAAGCATGCCGTGGGATTGCTCGTTCCCGACGCCGGCGAGGTATGGGTCGACGGCGAAAGGGTGGATGCCCTGTCGCGGCGCGATCTATACAGGTTGCGATCGCGCATTGGCTACGTTTTCCAGTTCGCCGCTCTTTTCGATTCACTGACCGTCGGCGAGAATGTGTCGATGGGACTTCGCAAGCAGGGCGCGCTGCGTGGCGCCGAGATAGACGCCCGGGTGGATGAGGCGCTCGAGCTGGTCGATCTGCCGAACGCGCGCGAACGTTTCCCGGCCGAGCTCTCGGGCGGGATGAGGAAGCGCGTCGGCATTGCGCGAGCCATTGCGCTGAGGCCCAAGTACATCCTGTACGACGAGCCGACGACCGGACTCGACCCGGTCACCAGCGCCGTTATAGACCAGCTGATGATCCGTATGCAGCAGCAGCTGGGAGTGACCAGCGTGATAATCACGCACGACATGCGGAGCGCCTATCGAGTCGGTACGCGAATCGCCATGCTGTACGAGGGACGCGTACGGCAGGTGGGTAGCGTCGAAGAGATCCGCGCCACCACCGATCCAATCGTCAGGCAGTTCATCGAGGGCCGGGCGACCCTCGCGTCCGATCTCCCGCAGCCGGAGTCCGTGACAGCGGGGGATCTGGCGTGACGCGCACGCGGGCCCGGGAGGAACGTTCGGCCGGAGGCGTGGTCTATCGGCTCGTCGATGCCCGGCCGATGTTTCTGCTGATCCGCGACAGCTACCGCAACTGGGGATTCCCGAAGGGGCATCTCGAGCGCGGCGAGCTCGCCGAACACGCCGCGTTGCGCGAAGTCCAGGAAGAAACGGGGTTGTCGTCCCTGACGCTCCGTGGAGAAATCGACCAGATCGACTGGTATTTCCGGTTCCGGGGTCGCCTCATTCACAAGTATTGCCACTTTTTTCTGATCGAATCGGCGACCGGTGAGACCGTCCCGCAGCGCGAAGAGGGGATCACCGGCTGCCAATGGGTCACGCTCGACGAGGGCTTGTCGCTCGTCTCCTACGCTAACGCCCGCGAGGTGCTTAGACAGGCGGCGCGAATGCTGGATGTTCGCGATGATCCCGCGTCCGGCGGTGGGTCCGTGCTCGAGGCACGCGACGCGCAGTGAGCGGTTCGGGCGCCTGACGAGTCATGCTGCTGCACGCGTGCGTATTCGCGCCGCGCGAGCGTTTTCGCACCCTCGCCCGCACGGCACTGCCCCGTCGCCAATGGCGTATGACCACGGTAAAGCGTCCCGAGCGCTTCGCCGCCGCAATGCGAATCGAGCTGGTCGATGCAGCTCTAGTCGATCTGGGAGCGGCCGGGGCATTGACGGTAGTTGCGCCACTCGCCCGAGACATGCCGCTCATTCCGTTTCTCGGCTGCGGACAGTTCGGTGTGGGCGATGCCGCCATGGTAGCACGGGCCGCCGAGCTTGGTTTCGCCGACGTGCTTGCCGAGGGAGTCGACGAGACCGTCATCGCACCCTTGGCGGCCGTGCTCGCCTTTAGCAGCCGGTTTGCCGCCTCTCTCCACGATCCGCCCCCGGCGTTGGGATTGACGACCGAGTTGCAGCTTTCGGCTTGGCGGGCGATTGTGGCCACCGCCGGCCGCACGTTATCCACTAATGATGTGGCGAAACGGTGCCGTGTCTCACGCGAACACCTTAGTCGCACCTTTGCCGCCCATGGCGCGCCGACGCTCAAGGAGGCCATCGACCTCGTGCGGTTGCTCTCCGCGGCACAGCTCGCCAAGTGCCCCGGGTACGATCTCGCCGATGTCGCCCGATTGCTCGGATTCACCTCGCCTAGTCAGCTTTCGCGGATGGCGCGTCGTGTGCTGGAACGAGGAGCGAGCTCGTTGCCGCGCCTGCGCGGGGACGATTTGATAAGGCTTTGGGCCAGGACGAGCGGCGTTGCGGTAGCGAGCAGCCGAGGCACTTGAATCCCGGGCGGCTTGTGATAAATTTCACAAGCTACTCCTCCACCCTTTCGCCCCTCCCGAGCGTCGCGTTATGGCATCCGAAACCACCCTCCGCCCCGCCGAGATCAAGGACATTCTCCTTCGAGAGATCGAGGCCGCAGAGCTGGGCTCGATCAACGTCGAGGAAGTTGGTTCCATTCTAGAGGTGAA
>DATKDP010000153.1:0-6058 GCA_035546335.1 Thermoanaerobaculia bacterium
CCGCACGCCTCAGGGCGGCCTAGTTCGATCCACGACCCCTTTCGTTTCTCGGGATTTCACGCCTCCAACCCGAATTCTGGTCCAAAGGATTCTCGATCCATCGCATCGCCAGCTCCCATCGAAAAGTTTGCACACGGTCTCCCGCTCGGGATGACAGCAGGAACCTGGATGAAAAGCTGCTGTTTCATCGAGGTCGAGCTAGGCGCTCGCGCGCTTCGCCGGCCCATTCCGAACTGTCGTCGATCGCAAGGTAGTCGTTCCAGGCGGCGAGGGCTTCGTCCCGGCGGCCGAGCGCTTCGAGTGCGAGGGCCCGGTTGAAGCGTGCTTCGCCTTGGTCGGGATCGAGTGCCAGCGCTTTGTCCGCCTCCTGCAGCGAGGCTTCGTAGTCTCCGCCCGCGTAGTGAGCCGCTGCAAGATCGCTCCGGATGCTCGCATCGCCGCTCGCGAGCTCGCTCGCTTCGCGCAGCTTCGCAACTGCCGAACCGGTGCGCCCGAGGAGCGCGTCGGCGACGCCCGCCGCGTGAAGCGTGCGCGCCGTGCGCCGCTTCTCGAGCGCCTGCTGAATCTCGTGATCGGCGAGCAGCAGTCTCGCGCTCGCACGATCCTCTGCGCCTCGCATCACGCGAGCGACCGGCGCCCAGGCGAATCCGCCGCTCAGACGCGGTTCGATCGGCCGTGCATCATTCGGCGCCGCCGCAACGAGGCTTCGAATCGAACCGGAACTCCACCGCCCGCTGTCGCGGACCAATGGAATCGCGAGGGCGGCGACGAGGACCGCGGCGGCCGCAAGGCCGATCCACCAGGGGGAAGCGCGCTGCTTCGGCGCTTCCGCCTTCGCCTCTTCCTCCCGAACGAATGCCGCCGTCGCGCCGGCGATCTCACGGCATTCCTCGCACTCGAGCAGGTGGTCCGTGATCGTGCTCAGCTCCGAACCCTCGAGCCTGCCGTCGACGAATTCTGCGAGCATTTCCGATTCCGGATGCCGGCGCGGCGCGAGCTCGGTCATTGCGAGATCTCCTCCTGTTCGGCCGCGGCGACTCCCTCCTTCGTTAGAGACGGACGTGCGGCGTCTTTTCCGAGGTGGAAATCGAGGGCTGCTCCGCGGTCACCGATGAGCCTGATGACCTCCTCTTCGGCGATCCCGGCGCGCTCGAGCTCCTCCCGCATGCTGCGCAATCGCTTCTCGAAGTTGCGGTAGAGCATCTTCTGGTCGAGCCGCAGCGCGCGCGCGATCTCCGCGACGGACATTCCGGATTCGAAGCGGAGCTGGAAGACGAGACGATCGTCGCCCGGGAGCTCCTCGACGAATCTCCGGACGATCGCCGACACCCGTTCCGAGATGCGGAGCCGATCGTCCTCGAATGGCTCTTCGCCGGCCGGCGCAGCGAGCGACGCAGCCTCATCGAGCGCAACGAGCCGGCGCCGGGGCGGCCTCGGCGGCAGGCGTCCGGCGAGTGCCGCGACGGACTCGCGACTGGCCGACTCGTCGTTTGCCGTGAGCGTTGCGACTGCCTCGTCGAGGCTTCTCCCGTCCCGATGAAGCAGCCTCTCCAGCTCCACCGCCACAGGACCCAGCCGGCTCGCCTCGGCCGATGGTCGCCACTTGCCCCACTGCTGAATGCGGTGATCGAACAAAAGGCGCTGAATCACCACGCTTAGAAAGGTCGTGAGTCTGCTGCGCCCTTCGAACTTGCGGAGGATCGCATAGTCGTTCTCGACGAGCTTGAGCTTGACGATCGCCGCCAGCTCCTCCGCTTCGGAAGCATCGAGGCGCTGGCGACGACAGGCGAACGAGACGATGCGCTCGATGAGCCCGAGGTTGGCGAGCAGAAGCTCGCGGGGATCGCCGATGCTCGCTTCTTGTTTCATTCGAGCCGAATGCGTCGCGTCGTTCTAACTCACGTGTCATGCGACTATACCAAGTTTCGGAGATCGATGAGGCAACGAAGCCGTCACGGTGGCTGAAGCGAACCTGCCGGCGATAGCGAGCGTGGCCGAAGATTCCGATCTTCGGCCCAGTGGCGGACGAAGGTGTGAGCTATAGGGACGATGTCCACGTGGCTGAAGATTCCGATCTTCAGCCTGGTGACGGACGACCCAGTGAGCCATGGGGACGATGCCCACGTGGCCGAAGATTCCGATCGGAATGTCCCGCCAACATGGCGTGGCCGAAGATTCCGATCTACGGCCCGGTGGCGGACGATCACGTAAGCGATGGGGACGATCAGTCGTCCGCGTCACGGGCTGGACACCGGAATGTCCAGCCACGTGCGATACCATTCCGCCGCATGAGACTGATGATCGCTTTGTCTGTCACGTTCCATGCTTGTCTCCTCGCAGCCACTCCGATTCCGTTCCTTCAGGAGGCCGAGGTTGCGGCGCTCGCCTCGGAGGTCTCGGGAGAGACAGCGAAACGGACCGTCGAAGGGTTCTCACGCCACCACCGGATGCGCGGATCGCTTGGATTCAACGCCGCCACCGAGCAGATCGTCACCGAGTTGAAGCGCTACGGTCTCACGAACATCGAGGTTCTCCGCTTCCCCGCGGACGGAAAAGCCTTCTACGGAACGCAGCGATCGCGGCCGGGGTGGAATGCCGAGCACGCCGAGCTGTGGGAGGTGCGGCCGGACGGCGAGCGGCGGGTCAGGCTCGCTTCGTGGGAGGCGGTGCCGATCTCACTCGCTCAGGACAGCGCGTCCGCCGATGTCACCGCGGAACTGGTCGATGCCGGCAGCGGGATCACGGAAACCGACTACACCGGGAAGAATCTCGCAGGAAAGATCGTGCTCGCCTCGGAGCAGCCGGGCGCCGTCGCACGTCTCGCCGTCGATCGCCACGGCGCACTCGGCGTCCTTTCGTATGCGCAGAATCAGAAGACCGCGTGGTGGGGAGAGAACGAGCATCTCGTCCGATGGGGCCACGTCGAGAGCTTCCGCACCACTCCCACTTTCGGCTTCATGATCTCCCTCGGGCAGGCGCGGGCGCTCCAGAGCCGTCTCCGCGCGGGAGAGACGATCCGGCTTCATGCGATTGTCAGGGCCGGGCAGGAGCCGGGCGCCTACGAGATCGCCACGGCGACCATTCCCGGCCGGGACGCGAACATCGGCTCGGAGGAGATCGTCTACAGTTGCCACCTCGATCATCCCCGTCCCGGCGCCAACGACAACGCGAGCGGATGCGCGACGATCCTCGAAGTGGCGCGAACGCTCTCGAAGTTGATTGCAGAAGGGCGTCTCGCGCCACCGCGGCGCACAATCCGCTTCGTCTGGCCTGCGGAGATCGAAGGAACGCTCGCACTTCTGAACGGACGTCCCGATCTCGCCGCGCGGTTCAAGGCTGCCGTCCATCTCGACATGGTCGGCGGCGGCCCGGAGACGAAGGCGATCTTCCACGTCACGCGCGGCCCGGCGAGCCAGCCGTCGTTCATCTACGACCTCGCCCAGTCGATCGGATCGTTCGTCAACGAGCAGTCGGCGCGCCATGCGAAAGGAGGCACGGCCTCCTACCCGCTCGTCGCCCCCGAGGGAGGAAAGGAAGCGCTGCAGGCGGAGATGGCTTCGCTGACGATCGGGAGCGACCATCAGGTCTACTCCGACAGCTCGTTCGGGATCCCTGCCATCTACCTCAACGACTGGCCTGATCGCTACATCCACACGAACTTCGACGTGCCGGCGAACGTCGATCCGACCAAGCTGAAGCGAGCCGGATTCATTGCCGCTGCGAGCGGCTATGCCCTGGCGAATGCGTCGGCCTCGAATGCAGAGGCGATGTGGAATGTGGTCCAGCGCGCCGCACTCCGGCGAGTCGCCGAGGCGCTGGAACAGCGAGGCGGCCTGGCTCCCGCCGAGGGGGGGAATCGCGGGAGGTTTCAGCTGTGGCACGAGGAACGAATCGTCGACTCGTTCCGCCGTTTCTTCGATCTGCCAGCAGCGGTGGCTGCTGATGCGAAGCGATTCCAGTCGCAGCTCTCGGCCATTCTGCAGCCATCGCCGCCGGCTCCTCCGACCGGCATTCGCTACCGGAGGAGCGAGTCGCCGAAAGGGCCGATGGCCGCCTTCGGATACGACTACTTCACCGACCACTACGGCGAGGAGCGGGCAAAGGAGGTCCGGCTACCAGGGTTCACAGGACTTCGAGGCAGCGGCGGCGAGTACGCCTACGAAGCGTTGAATCTCGTGGATGGCAGGCGCACGACGAGTGAGATCCGCGACGCGCTCTCGGCCATCTACGGACCCGTGCCGCTCGATGTCGTGGAGGAGTACCTGAGAGCGTTGGAATCGATCGGTGTTGTGAAGGAAAGGTGACGATCTCGATCCGGGAAGCGATCCGCCCGTATCCATGTTCGAACGAATCGCGGCCGGAATGCCTTCGGTGATCGACCGGTTGCCTTCGGAGCCGTGATCCCGCCCGGCTTTGCCGGCCGTCCGAACGAAATGACCTCATCCCGTGTTTCTGCAGTTGTGAGGCGTAACCAATGGCTCAGATGAAGGGTTGTTGTTTCGAGGGTTGATCCATGAAAAAGAGGATGTTCATCATGCTGGCCTCCATGACCGCCTTCGTGGCGATCATCGGGTCGGTCAAGTTCCTTCAGGTTCGTTCTGCGATGGCCCAGCAGGGGTCGTTTCAGCCGCCCCCCGAGGCTGTGACGACCACGATTGCGAGCGAAGAGCAATGGGACGCCACGCTCAGTGCGATCGGCTCGGTGACCGCGGTCAACGGTGTCGTGGTCAGTGCCGACCTCCCTGGCATCGTCGAGCAGATCGCATTCGATTCCGGAAGGAGTGTTCGCAAGGGCGACGTGCTGGTTCGTCTTGGCACGACGCAGGAGCGCGCGCAGCTCCAGGCCGCCCAGGCGCACCGCAACCTGGCGCGCGTCGACCTGGAACGAAAGAAGGGCCTGCTGTCGGAAGAGGTGATCTCTCGCGCGGTCTGGGACCAGGCCGTCGCCGAGCTCGAGCAGGCGGAAGCGCGAATCGGTGAGATCCGCGCCTCCATCGAGCGAAAGACCATCCGCGCTCCTTTTTCCGGGGTCCTCGGCATCCGCCAGATCAACCTCGGGCAGTATCTGGCCGGTGGCGATCCGATCGTTTCTCTTCAGGCTTTCCAGCCGGTGTACGTGAACTTCAGCGTGCCGCAACAGCAACTCTCGCGGCTCACGATCGGCAGTGACCTCCACGTGACCTCCGACAGCTTCGACGGAGCCGAGGTCGGAAGGCTGACCTCGTTCGACTCGGCGATCGACGAATCGACGCGCAGCGTCCGCGTCCAGGCCATTTTCGACAACCGCTCGGGCAAGCTCCGTCCCGGCATGTTCGTCGAAGCGAAACGTGCCGAAGGTGTCAGCACCCCCGTCGTTCTCGTCCCTGTTTCGTCGATCAGCTACGCTCCTTTCGGCGACTCGGTGTTCATCGTCGAGGAAGTGAAGGGACCCGACGGCAAGGGGTATCGCGGTGTGCGGCAGCAGTTCGTCAAGCTGGGCGGCACGCGCGGGGATCAGGTCGCAATCCTCTCGGGAGTGAAGAGTGGCGAGGAGATCGTCACCTCAGGCGTCTTCAAGCTTCGTCCCGGAGCCGCCGTTCAGATCAACAACAGCATCCAGCCGGGCAACGATCCGAGTCCGAGCCCGGAGGATAGTTGAGCCAGAGGCTAGAGGCTAGATGCTGGAGGCTAGAGACGAGAGGCGAGAGACGAGAGACACGATCCGCGAGGCCTCCAGCCTCTAGCCTCCAGCCTCCAGCCTCTAGCCTCCAGCCTCCAGCCTCCAGCCTCCAGCCTCCAGGGAGATTGCGACTGCATGAAATTCACTGACCTTTTCGTTCGACGGCCCGTGCTCGCGACGGTCGTCAATCTGGTCATCCTGATCGCCGGTCTCTATTCGATCCGGTCGCTGAGCGTGCGGCAGTTTCCTCGCAGCGAGATGGCGAACGTGCAGGTCTCGACCGCCTACGTCGGTGCCAATGCCGACCTGGTGCGGGGCTTCATCACCACCCCGCTCGAGCGGGTGATCGCCAGCGCGGACGGCATCGACTTCATCGAGTCGTCGAGCTCTCAGGGCGTG
>DATKDP010000154.1:0-9309 GCA_035546335.1 Thermoanaerobaculia bacterium
CGGGGCGCCGCGATTCATGACGTGGCGCGCCATGACCGGTGGTGCGCTTCGCGCTCACCACCGGCTGTGTTCCATTCACCCCTTCGGGGTGCCGCGATTCATGACGTGGCGCACCACGACCGGTGGTGGCGCTTCGCGCTCACCACCGGCTGTGTTCCATTCACCCCTTCGGGGTGCCGCGATTCATGACGTGGCGCGCCACGACCGGTGGTGGCGCTTCGCGCTCACCACCGGCTGTGTTCCATTCACCCCTTCGGGGTGCCGCATCTCACCAGAGGCGGCCGCGAAGGCGCACCTCTCCTGCGCCCGGCGGGAGCGAGCGGAGACGCTGTCCTGTTGCGGGATCGGACCATGGGAGTTCCATTTCGCGCAGCGGCGCGAGAACGAACTCCCGCTGCCGGTAGCGCGGGTGGGGCACGGTGAGCTCACGCCTCGCGAGAAGGAAGGCACCGTAGAGAATGATGTCGAGGTCGATCGATCGTGGAGCATTGCGGACCCCGCGCCGGCGGCCTAACCGTCGCTCGATCTCCAGAAGTCGCTCCATCAGCTCGTCCACCGGAAGCCGCGTCGAGCCGGCGACGACGAGGTTGAGAAATGACAGCGAGCCGCGTGGCGCCTCGAGCGGATTTGTTTCGTAGACCGAGCTGATGCGCACGAGATCGATGATGCCCGAGAGAGCGCGCACGCCCCTGCGCAGCGCAAGGCGGCGATCGCCCACATTGCTCCCCAGCGAAACGACGACGGAAACCGCTTTCTCTCGTCCGCTTGATCCGACCATCGGCTGGCTATCCCGCGTCGTGCGAGTCGTCGACGCTGATCTCGTCCGGCAGCTCGTTCACATCGTCCCCACTCCTCGGGAAAAAATGAGCCAGAGATGATCCGACCTCCTCGATCGCGTGGATGATTCCTCCCGTGAAGTCGCCCTCCCTGAACCGCTCCGTCAGGTGCTGCGAGACGTCGCGCCAGAAGACGTCGCCGACCTGCTCGTGAATCCCACTGTCTCCAAGGACGACGAACTGCTGTTCCTCCGAGCTGATGAAGATCAGCACACCATTTCTCAGCTCGGTCTTCGTCATTCCCAGCCGCTCGAACGTCTTCTCGGCGATGTGCCTGATGTCCTTCCCGTGAATCGAGCGCTGGACGTGTACACGAATCTCGCCCGAGCACGCCCGTTCCGCATTCTCGATCGCCCGGATGATCGCATCCTGATCGAGCTTCGCGATGAGATTTTTCTGCTTCATCACCAGCCTCCACTCGCTCCGCCTCCCCCGAAACCGCCCCCGCCGCCGCGGAAACCACCGCCGCCGAATCCACCACTCCCATGCCAGCCGCGGCCACCATACGTCCTTCCGCCTCCCAGCGGAAGCAGCGGAAGACAGCCGCCGCAGCCTCCGCAGCCTCCCTTGGCCAACAGCGGGGCCACGAAGATCAGAAAGATGAGCGTGATGACGAGCAGAGGCCAGACATCGCCGATGGAGGTCGCGGGCTCTCCTCCGCCACCGGCGGGCACCGGCGCCTCCGTTCGCTCGATCTGCGCGATGATGCGATCAGCAGCCGCATCGAGTCCCGTCGCATAGCCGCCACGCCGGAAGTGCGGTGCAATCTCCTCGCGGATGACCCGCCCGGAGAATGCGTCGGTCACGCCCCCTTCGAGACCATAGCCCACCTCGATCCGCACTCGTCGCTCCTCGATGAAGACGAAGAGAATGAGGCCGTTGTCGTATTTCTTCTGCCCCACTTTCCATCGCTCCGCCGCACGGATCGTGAAGTCCTCGAGCGCCTCCGCATCGAGCGACGGAAAGATGTAGATGATGAACTGGGCTCCCGATCGCTTTTCGAACGAGCGAAGCTTCGCGTTCAACCGCTGCAGCTCGTCGCGGGAGAGCACGCCTGCCGCATCGGTCACCCACTGCTCGGGAGGGGGAGGTACATCGAGTGCCGCGAGCGGCAGAGATGCGACCAGAAGAGCCGCGACGATCAGAGAACGGATTGCCGGTTTCATTCGTGGGAGTTGGAAGATGTTCGGGGCTTCAACCCGCGCTGTCCGAATGCGACCTGCCTCCCCGTCCCGCATTCAACCCCGCTCCGTGCGTGAGCTCGTCGCGACCTCGCTCCGCGCTTCCCCCTGCCGGCGCCGGTCAGCGGGTCGTGCTGAAATCGAAATCGACGTCGGGAGCCTGCTCGGCGCCCGCCGTCGCCTTGAAATACTCCTTCTGCTGGAAGCCGGTGATTCGAGCGATGATGCTGGCGGGGAAACGGCGCACGGTCGCGTTGAACTGCTGCGCCACTTCGTTGTAGCGACGCCTCTCCTGCGCGATTCGATTCTCTGATCCTTCGAGCTGGGTCTGCAGCTCGAGAAAGTTCTGATTCGCCTTCAGCTCGGGATAACGCTCGACAACGACCAGCAACCGCGAGAGGGCGCTCGAAAGGCCTGCCTGCGCCTGCTCGAATTGTTGAAAGGCCTGCGCATTGGTCGTCGGATCCGGTGCGGTCGGAAGGGCGACCTGGCCGACGCGAGACCGCGCTTCGATCACCGCCTGGAGAGTCGATCGTTCGAAATCGGCGGCGCCCTGGACGGTGCGGACGAGATTGGGAATCAGATCGAAGCGGCGCTGATAGACGTTCTCGACCTGCGACCACTGGGACTTGACCGCCTCGTCGAGGCGCACGAGGTTGTTGTAGGTGGTGACTCCGAAGATGCCGAACACGAGGAGCCCGAGGATGACCACCCCGAGGCATCCGGCGACGATTGCGATCTTGCTCATCAGTACTCTTCCTCTTCCTCTTCGTCCTCTTCCGGTGCCGGCTCGGGAGCGATCTCTTCCTCGACGAGGTCCTCGTCCGGCACGTCAGGCTCGGACTCCGACTCTGCTTCGAAGTCGGGCTCTTCGACGACCTCCTCGACCACGACTGCCGCGCGCCGGCTGCGACTCGCAGCAACCGGAGGCGCGTCATCGGCCTCGCGCTGGTCCGCTCTGCACTTCGGGCAGAGAGGAGCCGGCTTGCCGAGGTCGTAGAACTTCGTGTGACAGCTGTAGCAGGTGTACTTCCGTCCCAGATTGGCCATCAGTTTCAGGTCTCCCTCGCGAAGGCGAAAAGCGGCGGAAACTTAGCACCGGGAGAGGCTTGTGTCAACGAAAGGAGATTGAGAGGGGATCGGCGCAGGAGTGACGCGAGAATATTTGAAATCCGAGAGTCAAAAGCCGGGCACGGGCTCGGGCTCGGACGCGGGCCCGGGAAAGACTCGCGGTGACCGTTTCGAAACCTCGAACGGGCATCACCCGACGCCAACAAACCTTCTCGAATGCATCGCACAAGGCTCATCAACTCCTGGCCCCGACGCCGCAGGCGAATGCGGCACTCCTGGGACCGAGTGGGCCAGCGATGGCGAGAACGCCACCTCGATCGGGCGGGACGACGCCCAACACCACCGTCAGACGTCAATTGACCTTCGGCAGTTTCGACGCAGTGTCCTGATCGCGGTCGGCGCCAGCTCCCGACGCGATGTCCTGGGAGCGAAGCTGCTTTGCAGCAAAAGCCAGGCGGGCGGCGTCGGGAAGCAGCGCGAGAGCCTTCGCGACCTGGTCGTCTCCCTCGAGACGGATGGGATACGACGCGTCGAAGCCGAATCTCGCGGCGGTGATCTCCGCCCGGAGCACGCGCTCGATATAGCTGCGATCTTCGGGGCGGTCGAGTGCGGCGCGGATGTCGTCGAGAGGTGCGATCTCCTTCGATGCAGCGTACCTGGCGAAATCCTCGAGCATTCGAGGCGTGATGTCCGGATTCGACTTCACGTCGGGATTCTTCGCGTAATACTCGACGGCGAAGTTGAAGATCGCGCTGCGCACCTCGAGAATCTGAACGACGCGAGAGATCTCTCTCGGCTTGACCACGTAGTCCGGCGTGATGCCGCCGCCGCCATACACCGTGCGCCCCGTGCCCGTGGTGAAGGTCTTTCGATCCTTCATCTGCACGTCGTTGCTGATCTCTCCTTCATCGTCGGCGACGTAGTAGTCGTAGAACGACGTGTAGTCGCGCTGGATGTTGCGGCCGGACGGCGTGTAGTACTTCGAGGTCGTCAGCGCGAGCCCGGCTCCATACGGCAACGTGTAGACACTCTGCACGAGCCCCTTGCCCCAGCTCGTCTGTCCGACGACCAGTCCGCGGTCGTGGTCCTGCACGGCTCCGGCGACGATCTCCGAAGCCGAAGCGCTGCCATGGTTGATCAGCACGACGAGAGGAAGATCGAGCGTCACGTATTTCCCCGGAGCTGTGAACTCCTGGAACGAATCGGGAGTCCGCCCTTTGGTGTAGACGATCATCTGTCCCTTGTCGACGAAATGATCGGCGACTCCGACGGCTGCGTCGAGCAGTCCGCCGGGATTCGTGCGCAGATCGAGAATCAGCTTCTCCATCCCTTCGCGCTGCAGCTTCACCAGCGCTTCATCGAGCTCCCGCACGGTCGTGTAGGTGAAGTCCTTGATCCGGATGTAGCCGATACCCGGCCTGATCATCAGGACGTACGAGATCGAGTTCGTCGGAATCGCCTCGCGAACGATGGTCAGCGGAATCGGCTCTTCGATGCCGACCCGCCGAATCCTGATGTTCACCGTCGTTCCCTTCGGCCCCTTCAATCGCTTGACGACCTCATCGAGGCTCAGCTCGTCGGTCGCCTGTCCTTCGACTTCGGCGATGATGTCGCCCGCCCGGATTCCGAGCCTCGAGGCGGGAGTTCCCTCGAGCGGGGTGATGACGGTCACCTGATCGTTTCGCTTCGTGACCAGAATCCCCAGCCCGTAGAATGTCCCCTTCTGCCGGTCCTGCATGTCCGCATAGTCGCGCGGAGCGAGGAAGGAAGTGTGAGGGTCGAGATTGCGCAGCATCCCCTCGATCGACGAGAACACCAGCTTGTCGGTACCGACCTCCGCAGGCGCCCAGTGCGCCGCTGCCGCGACCAGCTCGGTGTACTCCCTGAGCCGCTTCTGGAAATCGTTCTGAACGGGTGCTCCGAAGAGACGCTCGCCGTAGACACCGCCGAACAGCGTCGCCCCGACGAGCGCTGCGACGAGCGTCATCGACCAGGTCCACTTCCGCGTTTTTTCGATCTGAGCCATACGGTCCCTTTCAACACGATTATACTGATGGAGTATTCGCAGTTCGGCGAATGTTCACATCTCATTGTAGTCCGCAGGCTCGCCGGACCACCCTGAAGGCACACATTTCATGTTCGGATCGATCGGATTCCCGGAACTGCTGCTGATTTTCGGCGTCGCCCTCATCGTCTTCGGCCCCAGGCGGCTGCCGGAGATCGGCAAGACCGTCGGAAAAGCCCTCGGCGAGTTCCGCAGGGCGACTCACGATCTGAAGAGTACCCTCGAGGAAGAGGTCAGGGTCGAGGAGCGCAAAGCGATCTTCCCCACTCCGCAGCCACCATCACCCCCTCCAAGCGAGCCGCGAGATCCGTCCGAATGATTCCGGCCGGCGAAACCATCGAAGGGAAGCAAGAATCGCGCGATGAAGGCCGCTGAAGCGCCACTCGACTCCCCCGCGGTTTCGGACCAGGAGACCGAGCTGCCGAGAATGTCGTTTCTCGAGCATCTCGAAGAGCTGAGACGCCGCCTGATCGTCTCCATCATCGCGCTGATCGCCGCCTTCCTGATCTGCTGGAACTTCGCAGAGGCGATCTTTCATCTGCTGGAGCTGCCCATCCTGCGGCACCTGGCCGAGGGCGAGCGCCTGGCGTACACCCGCGTCGCCGCCCCCTTCTTCCTCTACATGAAGGTCGCCTTTTTCGCCGGCCTCTTCGCCGCCTCGCCAGTCATTCTCTGGCAGCTCTGGCTCTTCATTTCCCCCGGTCTCTATCGGCGCGAACGACGGTACGCCCTTCCATTCATCGTCTTCGCCTCCCTTTTCTTCATCGGAGGCGGACTCTTCGGCTACCTCACCGTCCTTCCAATGGCAGCGGGGTTCTTCATCGAGATGGGGCGTGGGTTTCAGCAGGTCATCACCGTCGACGACTACTTCTCGTTCGCCAGCAAGCTCATCCTCGGGATGGGGCTGGTGTTCGAGACGCCGATCCTCGTCTTCTTCCTCTCGCGGATCGGAATCGTCACCCCTGCATTCCTGATTCAGAAATTCAAGTACGCCGTCGTGCTGATCTTCATCATCGCCGCGATCATCACGCCGACGCCCGACATCGTCACGCAATCGGCACTCGCCGTTCCGATGATTCTCCTCTACGCGCTGGGGATCGGAATCTCCTACCTCTTCGGCAGGAAAGTGGAGTAGGGACGAAGCCTACGAGAAGGGGCCTTCGTTTCCGGTGGCGTCGCACATGAAAAGACCGCCGGATCGCTCAGCGCTCGATCTCGAAGTCGGTCGGGATCTGTGGGAGAGGGTCGTTGAAGATGATGACCGTGTCGGCGATTGGAAAAAGGACCGTGTGAACCCGATCCTTGAACTCGAGCGACACCTCGTAGAAACCCTGCTGGTTGATAGCGACCAGCGTGCCCGCCTTCCCCTTGATGTCCGCCGCCTGGTTGAATACCGCGACCTTCGCTGGGATCTCCATGGCCGCTAACAATAGGGAGTTGCCCGATTCGAGTCAAGGCAGGCTCATTCGGGGGGATTCGAGGCGAAGAACGTCTCGCTGAAGGTCGCCTTCGAGGCATCCTTCAACGCCTCAACACGCTCCTGGACCTTCTGCTTCTTCAGCTCCTGTTCGAGCTCTTCACGGATCTCGGCGAGCGGGATCACGTTGCGCTCCTGAACCTGCAGGATGTGGTAGCCGAACTGGGTGCGGATGACCGGGCTGATCTCGCCCACTTTCGATTCGAACACCACCTTGTCGAACTCGGGAACCATCTGTCCCTTGCTGAACGATCCCAGATCCCCCCCGCGGGCGCCGGAAGCCGTATCGTCCGATTCCGCCTTCGCCACTTCGGCGAAGTCGGCGCCGGCAGCGAGCTTTTTCCAGATCTCATCGGCCCTTGCCTTCGCCTCATCCTCGGACAGCTCCGCCTTTTCCGGCTGCGCGGCAGGACTCCCCTTGAAGGCGATCAGAATGTGCCGCGCCTTCGCCTGCTCGAGCGATGCCTTCCGCTCGTCGTATGCTTTCTGAAGGTCCTCGTCGGTCGCGCGGATCGATTCCTCGATCTTTCCGAGCTGCGCATTCGCCAGCGTGTTGTCGCGCATCAGGCGAAGCTGCGCCGCCACTTTGGGGTCCTTCTCCAGGCCGGCCTTCGCCGCTTCCGCCGCGAGCAGCTTCATCCGGAGATAGTCCTCGGCGAACGCCCTCTTTCCCGGGCCCGTGGCATACGACTGATACTCCGCAGGGAGTGAGTTGAGGGCGGCTTCGAACTCCGACTGGCGGATCTCGGTCGAGCCGAAGGTCATGATCACCGGGTCTCCGGCGCTCTTATCGGCTGGTGGTTTTTCAGGCTGCTGCGCGACGGCGAGACCGCCGGCAAACGTTGCTGCGAGGATGAACGCTGATACTCGTCTCACAGAGTCTCCTTGATCGAAATCTTCGATTCCGATTCGATTGCAGATTGGTCGGGAGTCGCTCCGACCCACCACAGAACGGCGGGCCCCGGCAGGCCATTCCAGATTCGGGGCTCGGGGCTCGGGGCTCGAGGCTTGAGGCTCGAGGCTCGGGGCTCGGGGCTCGGGGGTCGGGGGCTTCTCGTAGGGACGAAGGTGAGCCGCGAGATGACGTCCCGCTCTTGCTCCCCTGTCAGAAGGCGAACAGCTTCGTCCGCGTCGCCGAGCCTCGAGCCTCGAGCCCCGTTCGTCCGCGCCGCCTGTGTTGTAAACTTGAAGCCCGTGGCCGACCGCTCGCATGACTGGATGACTCAGGCGGAACGCGATCTCGGCGTCGCGCGCGCCATGGAGAAAGACGCGACGTACGAGTGGGCGTGTTTCGCTGCACAGCAGGCTGCAGAAAAGGCGCTGAAAGCGGCGCACTATTCGCATTTGCGCAGTGTGCGAGGTCATTCCGTATTGCAGCTGGTGCGAGCGTTCTCTGATGCTCCGCCCGAGCTCCTCGAGAAAGCGCGCGTGCTCGACGGCTACTACATCCCGACCCGATACGTGAACGGCCATCCCGAGGGAGCGCCGTTCGAATACTACGGTGCCCCGCAGAGCGAGCAGGCAATCGCCTATGCAGAATCGATTCTCGAGTTCGCACGTCGAAACATGGCCGTCTCGCGGTGAGGTCGTCGCGGCGCTGCGCAGTGCGGCCGAACGGCTGCGCGAGCGTCATCCGGAGATTACCCGAATCGGCTACTTCGGATCTCTCGACGACGGATCGCGTTATGGATTCGGCAGTGATGCCGACGTCGTCATCGTCGTCGCCGAGAGCGCTCGGCCATTCGCCGAGCGGGGGCGAGCCTATGATCTCGGGGCGATGCCGGTTCCCGTCGATTTGTTCGTTTACACCGAGAAAGAATTGGAGCAGTTCCTGGGGCGAGAGGACCAGTTCGGACGCGGTCTTCAGAATACGGTCTGGCTCGAGCCTGTGCAGCGGATGCCGGCGTAGCTGAGGGGGGCGGAGAGGCGTGCTGAGGGAGCGTTGGGACATGGGCGTAGATCAGGACGTTGGTGTCGACTCCGATTCTCATTTGTGACTCGCACCATCGTCGAACATTTCGTCGTAAGGGGTGCCCGGAGCACAGCCGGTGGTGAAGCGAAGCGCCACCACCGGTCATAGCACGACACGTCGTCACATCCCGCACCCCGAAGGGGTGCCCGGAGCACAGCCGGTGGTGAAGCGAAGCGCCACCACCGGAACTGCGACGTCCCGCCGAAAGAACGCAGCACCCCGGAAGCGGTGCCCGGCTCCCCTTACCAGAGGAATCGTGAATCGAACTCGAGTCCATGCTCCGTCAACAGATCGACGTATTCCTCCTGGAATGTCTTGACTCGATGATGTTCCTCCTGCGTTTCGATATATCTGCGGACTGCGGGCACGTCGCGATGGCTGACGGAAAATGCACCGTAGCCTTCTTGCCACGCAAACGCCGATCTGCGGAACCGTTCGTGGATCCAGACCGAGGATCCTCGCTTTACCTGGCGAAGAACCTCCGAGATACAGTGAACCGGCCTGAGTCGAAGCAGCAGATGAACATGATCGGCAACGCCTCCGATCGTGAGAGGAATCCCGTCGAGCGATTTGACGATCCCACCGAGGTACGAATGCACACCCTGACGCCAGTCGGGAACGAGCCATGGTTCGCGCAGCTTTGTGCTGAAGACGACGTGGAAATATAGCTTCGTGTGTGTTGAAGACATGAGTGTTTTGTGGAGAGG
>DATKDP010000155.1:0-4375 GCA_035546335.1 Thermoanaerobaculia bacterium
CCGCCGCCAGCTCGCCACCCGCAGACCGCGGAATCGATGGAAGTCCGTCTCGTTGAACGTCACGAGTGTCAGATTGTGCACGCGGGCGATTGCGGCGATCTGGCCGTCTGCAAACGGCCGAGTTACTCCTCGGACGGCGAGCCGCACGCGCTCGGTCGCGTGCCACTCGGCTGCGGCGCGGTCGTAATCGAGAATCGGTATCGTGGCGAGGACGACATCCTCGAGAAACGTCTCAATCGCTTCGCGACGCCGCGAGGCCGGGAGCCTCTCGACCCCGAAACGCAACTCGTGCCATACCACGGACGGAATCGCGATCTCACCCTCGTGCCGTCTCAGCCTCCGCAGGACCGCGGACCCAGGAAGCGGCCGCAATGGTTCAGAGACGACGTTGGTGTCGAGCAGATACTTCAGGCTCACAGATCGGAGTCCCGCCCCGGACTCGCGTCTCTCGCTCCCGCGAAAATCTCATCGGGATCGATGTCGAGCTCCGTCAGATCGTTCTCGGCGAGGAACTCATCCCACGCTTCGGAGAATCGTCTCGTCCCCGCTGCGAGCCGCTCGTACTGCTCCCGCCCGAGCAGCACCGCCACACTCTCGCCGCGGCGAGTCAATTCAATCTCTTCCCCCGCCTCCGCCTCACGGATCAGTGTGGGAAGGCTCGCTCGCGCCTCGGCAATCGATTTCTGCTTGCGCATCAAAACCTCATCATGTACATCATGATGTACATCATAACACCTGGTCCCGGGGTGAGGGCACAGGACCCCGAAGATACTTCCCCGCACCACCTCACGCTCGATGAAGTTCCGTCTTCAGAACAATCCGGGCTGGAGCCCTGATGAACCGGCTCGAAGCCAGAGGTCGGAACGCCCGCTTCGGCCGTGCTTCGCGATCAGTTCCTCTTTCTCCGCCTTTCGGACGAGCGCTCGCAGCTTCTTCTCGTCGACGCTGAGAATCTGGGCTGCCTGCCGGATTGTGCGGGGCTCGTCGAAAGCGAGCATCCAATCCTCCTGCGCTTTACTGGAAGCCTCCGGACGATCGTGAATATATTCCGCCCGCTCCACCGCGGGCGTGTAGTCGGGGGCTGACGGAACGACGCAGAGACTCTCCGGATCGAAAACAGGCGGCCAGGGACTCGCTCCCGCTTCGATGAGCGACGCGTTTCCCGCGCTGCCATCATCGACTGCGAACACCGGGACCCACCTGCGCCTCAGCGCCTCGGCGGCGCCACGCCAGGTTCCTCCGCCGTTCTCGCGCGTCGCGGTGATCACGACTGCCTGCGTCGCGAGGCAATAAATCAGCCGGTTTCGGGCGAACGCATTCCGCTCGACCCACGGCGCCGTAGGATGTGAGGACGACAACAGAGCCATACGCCCCGCGAGAACGGCGTCACGCTCGAAGCTCTGGCGTGATGTTTTCGCGAGCTCGCCGGCGAGGACCGCGACGCCTTCGCCACCGCTTTCGATCGCCTCCCTCATCGCCCGTTCATCAACCCCTTTTGCTCCGCCGGAAACGACCGGCATCCCCCAGGCGACAGCTCCCTTTGCAACGTCCGCTGCGCGATCGAGTGCTTCCGGTGAAGCATCACGGGAGCCGACGATGGCGATCGCGCGCTTCCTCAGCAGAGATCTCGGACCGACACCAAAGATCACGGGTGGCGCCGACGCTTCGAGTCGCTTTTCGAGAAGCGCGGGGTAATCAGCATCGGTGCGTGTGAGGACCCAGATGCCCTGGTTCTCCCAGGATTCCATTGCGAGGCCGAGTTTCACGCCGCGCCGCAGAAGCGCGATGAGCCTGTCAGCATGCGACGGATCACCGGCCACACTTTCGACGAGGCTCTCGTCGTTCACCAGATCGCCAACACGCAGCCCTCGTCCGTGAAGCGAATTCGACAGGAGCTGGTACTCCCTTGGCGCAAGTGGAGAGTCCGGATCCTTTGGTCCGAGAACCCCGCAGAGGAGGAGAACCGCCTGGCTGTCCTGAGTGATCATTCTGATTCGTCCCGACGGTTGGCGCGCGCCAGCGCAAAGACATGGACGCCCTCGCAGCCGGCCTGGCGCAGCTGCATGCCTGCAGCCGCGAATGTCCATCCCGAATCCACCAGATCGTCGACCACAAGAGCGTGCCCCTGACGCACGGTTCCGTCAAGAGTCCTGAAGGCTCCGAGAGCATTTCTGGCCTGCTGCACGGAATTCAGCATCGATTTCTGAGGTGGCGTTTCATTCGGTTTGATCAATGATTCCACGAAAGGTAGATCGAGTTTCTCAGCAATCCGCCTTGCAAGATCCGGCACGAGATCCGGATGGCGGCGTGAGGGGATGCATGTGACCCACTGCGGCGCAGGCTCCGGCTTCCACTTCGCTCGAATCAGCCGGACACTCTCCTCGATCAGGCGCTGATCGAAGTGGCCGGCGGCTTTCCCCTCCCGAACGAGCGTTCCGAGCGGTTCGTCGCCCCATGAGCAGAGCGTCCGCCCACCGAGATGCTGCAGTCTTTCCGGAATCACCGGCCCCTCGGCTCGGTGCAGCGCACGCGGATAGGCTGTTCGAGGGCGGATGAACGTTTCGGCGTTTGCGAGGTATGAGCGCGCGGACTCGATCAGGGTCACCGGCAGGTCGAATTCGATCGCGTGACCGATACAGAATCCACATCGTCCGCAATTCCTCGTGTCCGGGTCGTCCAGTTCACGGGAGAGAACCGACATCAGGCACTGGCGCGACTCGCCGTATTCCTTCACTCGTCGCTGCTCTGCGTATCGCAAACTCCGTAGACGATCAAACCGTTGCCAGTCGATCGCGAGCGGCACAGGAGTTCGCAGCCAGCGGCCGCCCTCGAGTCTCACGGGAGCGGGCGATTCGACGGCGAGCAGCTTGAGCGTCGATTCGATGCGAGTGCGCGGACTGTTGATCTCAGACTCGAGCTCGTCGATGGTCAGTCCGTTCTGCGCTGTCGCCAGCTTGTCGAGAACCGTGTCGACGAGCTCCGGATCGGGCCGGCTCGACTCGATGAAGAACTGGCTGATCTCGAAGTCCTCGTGCCCTGCCAGCATGACGCCCCACGCCTTCTCGATGCCTCGCCCTGCGCGCCCGACCTGCTGGTAATAGTCGATGAGCGATTTCGGCCTCTGAAAATGGATGACGAACCCGAGGTCCTCCTTGTGAAACCCCATTCCAAGCGCAATGGTAGCGACGAGGACAGAGATCTCGTTGTCGAGCAGGGCGGCCTCGAGCCGCTCACGCTCCGGCGAATCTGCCGAGTAGCTCTCCGCCCTGATGTCACGTTGTTTGAAGTACCCCGCAACGCGGCGGGCGTCGCGTTTCGTCTGAACGTACACGATTCCGCTGCCGCCCAGTTTCGGGATGGTGCGTGCGAGCCAGGCGAGTCGGACAGCGGCGGGGGCTTCGGGCGCGCAGAACAGACCGAGGCTGTCTCGCCGCAGAGGTCCTCGAATCGTTCTCATCCCTCCGCCGACCTGCTCTTCGATGTCGCGCATGACGCGAGCGCTCGCAGTCGCCGTCGTCGCGAGAACCGGAATGTTGCGCGGCAGCTGCCGGACGATTCTCAGGATGCGGCGGTAGTCGGGGCGAAAATCGTGGCCCCAGTCGGAGATGCAGTGCGCCTCGTCGATGACGAGCATTCCGAAGTTCCCGGCGAGAGCGAGCAGCATCTGAACGAATGTTTCGGCGGCCAGCCTTTCAGGCGAGATGAGAAGAGCATCCAGCTCATTCCGCCTGATTCGTTCGTGGACGCCGTGCCACGCGCTGCGATTCGTCGAGTCGATGCGCTCGGTTGCCAGCCCGGTTCTTTCCGCCTCGGCCAGCTGGTTCCGCATGAGTGAAAGCAGGGGAGAGATGATGAGCGTCGGTCCGAGGCCCCTGTCACGAAGCAGTCGAGTCGCGATGAAGTAGACGCTGCTCTTGCCCCATCCCGTGCGCTGCACGACGAGCAGACGCTCGCGCCGCTCCACGATCGCGTCGATTGCCTCGAACTGCCCTTCACGAAACTCCCGCCCATCGCCAAGCAGGGCAAGCGCCTGATCCCGAAGAGTTGACATCAGCAGGCCTGAACTCTACCCCACGATGCCCCGGAACGAATCGTGTAGTCCGTTTCCCCTCTCCCTCGGGAGACAGGGGAAAAGACAAAGCCCTTTTCCCGGGGGAGAAGGCGACAGGGCGAAGAGTTCTGAACTCCGCTTTGAATATCTAATTCGAATATCCTGAAACGATACTCTGTTAGCATGATCACCATGGCCAAATCCTGGGAAGCCATCTCCCTCAAGCTCCCCGAGGAGCTCCTTCGCGAGAGCGACAGGCTCGCGGAGGGGCTGAAGACGTCCCGGGCGGCCTACATCCGCTCGGCGATCGAGGAGCGAAACCGC
>DATKDP010000156.1:0-7930 GCA_035546335.1 Thermoanaerobaculia bacterium
ACCGTCGAGCGAAGCAGGACCTCGTACTGATTCGATTTGTCCAGCGGCAGCTCAACGACCGCTCCCGAGATCGGCGCGTCCGACAGCCAGCGGTACACCGGCGGCGTCTCCACCGTGTGGTACCAGCGGAGAGGGGCGGCGCGCAGCTCGAGGAGAATCAGGAGGCCAACGATCGAGCCGGCGATGATCCGGAGGTGTCTCTTCGGCACGCTCGCGAACAGAGCGGCTGCGCCAATTGACGCAAGTCCGACAAGACCCGTATAGGCAATCATCGCCCAGCGTGCCGGAACCCTGATGCCCGCAAAGAGAGGAACGTGCTCGAACAGGAATCGGTAAAGGCGAAGTGAAGCCCGAGGGATCCAAGAAAACCGAGAATGACCCAGAGCAGGACTGCGGTCGATTCGAGCCTTTCCTCCGGCGAGCGCGATCGTCGAAGCCCGGCGATCACGCCGGCTGCCGCGAACAGGACCAGCAGCAGGCCCGGAAACAGCCACCGCTCCGGATCCGTCGTCGGATCCGCCAGCCATTTCCGGTAGACGCGGCTGTGAAAACTGCTGGCGAACCAGTCGGTGGGAACCGCCGAGTACTGAAGGGTCTCATCAGCGTCACCCCGCAGCCCGTAGTCGAGAGCCGCCTTTCGATACGGAAGAAGAAACGGGAGAAGGATGAGAATGCTGAGACTCGTCGTGACTCGTGACCAATGGGCGAAACCAATATCGCGGGTTTCTCCATCTCTGTTCGTGAAGCGCGAAGAGCAGGAAGGTCATGCCGGCTGCCAAGGATCCGAACGCGAACCAGTGAAGATTCGTCAGCCCGTGCCAGAGCGTCGCGCCTCCAATGCCCGCAGCTCGCAGCCAGGAATCCCTGCGGCGATATGCCACCAGCGATGCGAGCAACAGGGGCAGCCCGCCGGCCACATGTGTTGCAGATGCGAAAGATGAGTGAATCGCCAGGGAAGAAAGGCGAAGAAGATTCCGGCGACGATACCCGCTCCAGTCGAGCCGGTGAGGATCCGCCCGAGCAGATAGGCTCCCCAACTCGTGAAGATGAAGCCGAGGATGAGGGCAACATTGTGAGCGAGCAGCGGCTCGACGCCAATCGCTCGCAGGGGAAACAGCAGGAGGGCAATCCCGATGAGGTTCTCGCTGAAGGCGAGCGTCCAGGAGAGCGGATGGAAGATGTTCGCGTGAAAGAGCTGCAGTGGGCTCGTTCGTGCCGCATGCCAGACCCAGTCGAGAATCCAGACGTTGATGTAGGGGTCGGCGGGAAAGGCGACGGCGGAGCTCATCCCTATTGCGAGCGGCCATGTCATCGCGAGCGTGAGAATTGCGAAGAGGACGACTACCGCAAGCTCACGGGTCGCCGATCGCCGCGCATCGCGTGAGATTCCCATCGTTTCGTGGCTGCGAAGCTACACCAGGGAGGGATGTCGCGCCAATCCGTTGAATGAGTCAGAGCGCCGCACTCATCAAACCTCGCCCTCTTCCAGTCTCATCTATGATCGGCTTCGTACGCCGATGTTCACGATCCTGCTCGAGTCGATTCTCGTGGTCACGGCCATCGTTGCCGGAGCGATGCTGCTCACGGCTGCGCTTCGCCGGTGGATCGAGCCGGTGCCATGGCGCATCGCATACCTCCTCCTCGCCGTCACCCTCGGCTTTCTCGGCGGGGACCTCTGGCTTTCGCATCTTCCCGTCCCGCTCGACGAGGTGATGCGCGGCTACCCGTATCGTGGCGTCGCCGGCGAGGTCCATCCCACGAATGCTTTGACGAATGACACCGTCAAGCTCTTTCTCCCCTGGCTGAAGGTCGCTCGCGAGGAGATCTTCGCCGGACGCGCACCGTTATGGAACCGGTACTCCTTCTCCGGTTACCCGCTGCTCGGGAACGGCGAGAGCGCGCCCTTCTCCCCCTTCTTTCTCGCGACTCTGTTCGTGCCACTCCCGGCCCAGCTCGTTGCGATGGCGGGGCTGAAGATCTTCGCGTCGCTTCTGTTCGGATATCTTTTTCTGAAGCGCGAGAAGATCAGTGACGGAGCGGCTTGTTTCGGAGCGACTGCGTTCGCACTGTCCGTCTATCAGACGGTCTATCTCCATTACTCGGCGGCAACCGTCTCCGCCCTTCTTCCCGCTGCAGCCTTCGCGTATGCGCGGGTCGCCGCCACCCGCCGGAAGGCGGACTTCGTTCTCGCTGCGCTCGTGGTCGCGACACTTCTGGCCGGCGGCCATCCCGAATCGGTCCTGCATGTCGCGATCGGAGTGGTGATCGTGCTGGCGATCGACCTCGCCACACGCACGGCCTCTTGGCGGAAGGCGGTCACCGGCTTCGTACGCGCGGCGATGGCGGCGCTCGCAGGGCTCGCGGTTTCGGCTCCGACGTGGGTTCCGGTTCTCGAGCAGGTGCGGATCAGCAGCCGTCTCGCCGCGATCCGCGCCGGTTGGGACCCGACGTTCTCGATGCCTTTCGATGCGGCGTGGACGCTGCTGAGCCCCGATCTCTTCGGCAATCCCGCCCGCGGTGATTGGGCCGGGGCGATGAACTACTCGATCATCGCGTCATCCTACGTGGGACTGCTCGTTCTCGGTCTCGCCGTGGCGAGCCTCCTTTCGCCAAAGTGGCGCGATCGTCTCTTCGCTCTCGCGGCGGTCGTCGTCTTTCTCGTCGCACTCGACTGGTCTCCCATCGCTCGCCTCGTGAACGCCATCCCGCCGTTTCATCTGGCGGCCGGCGACAAGCTCCGATTCGTATCGGTCTTCTTTGCTTCGGTTGCTGCGGGTCGCGCGGTCGATCGGATCCGGCACGGCGCGTGGAGGTGGGCATTCGGCGCAAGCGGTTTCATCGCTGTTCTCGGCGCGTGGGCGCTTCTCGTGCGCAGGACCGAGTTGCTCGAAGGCTACCTGTTCGCCGGCGTCGTTGCCGTCCTCCTCTTCTGGGTCGGGGCCGGATTCGCGATGCGGTTTCGAAATGCCGCGGTCATTCCATGGGTGGCGCTGACGGTCATCTGTCTCGAGCTCGCTGTGCTGAACGTGCCCTTCAATGCATCGGCTCATCGCCGCTACTTCATCCCGCAGCTTCCGATCGTCGATCATCTGAGGTCGATCGCTCCGGAAGAGCCGTACCGCATCCTCGGGTTCGACTGGGTTCTGCTGCCGAACAATTCGGCGCAGTACGGGCTCGAGGACATCCGAGGCAGCGACCCGATGGGATGGGCCGAGTACACCACGCTTCTGGAGCAGTTCGGCGTCCGCGAGCCGGGCACCGACGTCACCCGGATTCAGGACGTCGCGAATCCCGTCATCGATTTTCTGAACGTCCGCTATCTGCTGCTCGAGCCGGGACTCGATCCCGGCGGCGGATGGCGGCTCGTCTACGAGGGTCCGGATGGCCGTCTGTACGAGAACGAGGAAGCGCTTCCCCGCTTCTTCGCGCCGCGGAGACTCCGTTTGGATGCGGAGGAGCCATTCCGCATTTCGACCGTTGACGATTTCGCGGAGGTCGCGGCAGTCCGGAACTTGCCGGAGACCGCCAGCGGGATCAACGGGCGGATTCGCTCGATCTGGACGCGGCAGATGCATCCTCAGCGATTCCGGATGACGATCGATGCCGAAGGGACGACCTTCATCGCCTCGAGTCAGCCCGCGATGCCGGGGTGGCGAGTGAGGGTCAACGGTCGCAAAACGCCGATCCACCGCGTCAACGGCGCGTTCATCGGCTTCTTCGTGACTCCGGGCACTTCGCGGATCGTTGTCGACTACTTCCCCTGGTCGTTTTGGGGGAGCGTGCCACTATCGCTCGCGGCGATGGGGCTCCTATGGGTCTGCAGTGGGCGACGTTCGTCCTCGTCGGCTTCAGGAACGCGTGATGGGTGAGAGGTATACTCGATCTTTGGGAGTTCGGGAGTGATCGCATGCCGATGGCCCGGTGGTTCTCCATCATCTCTTTCGCGATCTTCGCAGTGGCGGTCGGAGCGGATTCAGCGCACGATCACTATCGGGAAGGGCTGCAGGCCGCTGGCGCGAGAGAGTGGCAGAATGTCGTCGCGGCGATGTCACGCGCGATCGATGCAGATCCGCACGAGCGCGCTGCGTCCGACAGCGATCCCGTCTCGTACTATCCCTACTACTATCGCGGAATCGCCCTGTTTCACCTCGGCGAGCTGACCAGAGCGGCCAGGGACCTGGAACGGACGACGGGAGTCGGTCCTCTGGATCTCGGCTCGGTCGACACCTGGCGGATCCGGGTTCAGGAAGGTCGAGGGAACCGCCGGTCGGAGCCTCGAGTGGCTGTGCCACAGCGGCCTTCGCCTTCCAACCCGATTTCGCAGCGCCCCCCTTCAGGCCCGCGAGAGACGGCTTCTCCACCGACGGAATCGACCGCATCCGCGCATCCTCCTGCGGCGGTCTTTACAGTCGACGAGCTTCTCCGTGCCGAAGGGAGCGTCGCATTCAACACGCCCGGCGAGATGCGACTGGAGGAGTCCGCCGTGATCCAGCTTCTGCTGGATCCTTCGGCGATCTCGTTCGAGGCGTTAGCGGCTCGAATCGAGCAGAAGGGCGAGATCCAGACGGCCCGTGTCCGGATTTCAGATACCGTCGAGGCGAAGCTGGCCGGCTCCGCCTTCGACATCCGCGCGATCACACCGGAGGCACAGGCCGTCAGTGGTGAGGAGCCGACCGAGTGGCGGTGGGAGATCCAGCCGAGAGAGAAAGGGACGCAGCGTCTCTTCCTGACCCTCAATGCATGGCTTCCCTCGGAAGGAGGAGCGAGCGAAAGACGCCGCACCATCCGCACCTTCGAGAGGACGATCAGTGTCTTCGTACACGGGTCGCCTTGGAAGACCGTAACTTGGGTCGCACTCGCCCTGATGGTGCTCGCTCTTCTGATCATCATCCTGTTGCGTCGCGGCTCGAGCTCTCGGTCATCGTCTGCCGAGTCGCTGGTCGGGCCCGACAGCCCACGGTCAGCGCCGACCGACTCGCTGGTCGGGTCCGGCAGCCGGACGCTGATCAAAGACGCCGGTGAGCAAGCCACTGCCGCCGGGTCCCGAGAGGAATCGATGACGGTGGCCGGTTGGGCGGCTCAGCGGCCTGCAGTGCCATCTCTTGCGGTCGGGGACGTGATCGCCGATCGATACGTGATCCTCCGAATGCTCGGCCAGGGTGGGATGGGGATCGTCCATGCCGCCGAGGATCGCGAGCTGCGCGGCGAACGAGTCGCTCTGAAGACGATGCTTCCCGGCATCGGCGTCAGCGATCACTCGATGGAGCGATTTCGGCGAGAGATCCAGTATGCGCGGCGCGTTGCTCACCCGAATGTGTGCCGGATCTTCGACCTCGGTCAGCATCGCACGACCGGGTGGAGTGCGCCGCTGTTCTTCGTCACCATGGAGCTCATCGATGGGATCACGTTGCGAGAGCGAGTCCGGACTCGAGGACCCTTCACGGAAGTCGAGGCGCTCCCGGTTCTCCTCCAGATCGCGGCTGGACTCGACGCCACGCACCAGGCCGGACTGATCCATCGCGATCTCAAACCCGCGAACGTGATGGTCACCCGGAATGGTGAACGGACCGTCGTCATGGATTTTGGTCTGGCCCGGCTCCGAGGGGATGCCTCCGGCGAGATGTCGGTGACCGAGACGGGAGCGATGGTGGGGAGCCCCATGTACATGGCGCCCGAACAGCTTCAGGATGGCGCGATCTCTCCCGCGACGGACGTGTATGCCCTCGGGTTGATTCTTTACGAGATGCTGACCGGCCGGCGACCGGTCGCAGCGGAAAACGCGATGAGCATTCTGGCGAGTCGCCTTCACGAAGAGCCGGTGCCTCCGTCCGTGCACAGACCCGGCATCTCGCGCGTCTGGGAGGAGGTGATTCTTCGCTGCCTTTCTCGCCGGCCCGAGGACCGCTATCCGACCGCGGGAGAGGTTGTGAGGACCCTGGGAAGCCGGCTCTCGGACGAGAAGGCGACGCGAGTTTCAGAATCACCGACGACAACCGGGTTCGGATGAGCGTGTCTTTCAGGCACGGCGCCAGCCGGCGCCCCGCATCGCTGCTCGAATCTCCAGGGGGCCCTGCCGCAACGCATCATTTCGATGAACGTGATCATTGCAGGCGGAGCATCTCGCCGGCGACCTCCCGTTCGCTCTTCACTCGGCGATCGACCTGCTCGTTGAGTCGTCGCATCGCCGCGTCGTCGAAAATCGCGGCGAGCGAGTCGAGTGCGGCTCGAGCGCTGGGGCACTTGCGTTCGATATCGCGTCGCGCGACGACCGCGGCCTCGTACGGCGGAAAGTAGTGGCGGTCATCCTCGAGTTGATGAAGCCCGAGCGTTTCGATCAGACCATCGGTCGAGTTCCCGGCGATCAGGTCCACCCGACCCGAGGCGAGCGCTTTGTAGGTAAGGCCGAGGTCCATCGTGATCGGAGGTTTCGCGAACCGGAATCCATACGCCTGTTGGAGTCCCGGCCAGCCGTCGGGCCGCTCGGTAAATTCGTATCCGAAGCCGGCCTGGAAGCGATCCGCGACTCGGTGCAGGTCGCCGATCGAGCGCAACCCGAGACGTTCCGAATCCGATCGCCGAACGAGCATAGCGAACGTATTGTCGAATCCGAGCCCGGGTCCCCAGTGGAGACCTCGCGCGCGGTAGCGCTGGCGGATGGTCCGGTTGACGGCCTCGCGATCGGACGAGGTCGGTTCGCCAAGAATCGCCGTAAGCGCTGTCCCCGAATACTCGACGTAGACGTCGAGCGAGCCGCCGGCGATCGCGCGATCGCAGACGAGCGTTCCTCCCAGGTTGAGACGCCGGTCGACCCGGCAGCCGGCCGCTTCGAGCCGCTGCGCCACGAGCTCGCCGAGGATCACCGACTCGGTGAAGTTCTTCGATCCGACCACGATTGAAGAGGGAGCGCCTTCCCGGCAGCCGGCGAGCGCGGCTGCGATGAACAGAAGGGTCATCCCGATCCGGAGCCTGCGCATCATCGGACGATCATCCCGGCCTCGTTCGGCCGCGGCTCGCGATCGAGCATTCCGTGTCTTCTGGCAACCCATCGTTCGATGGCTGTGAATCCGAGATCAGCCGTGAGCGCCAGACCCGCAGCGGGAAGAGCCCCGGCGAGAAGCAGGCGCGAGTCGACCATCGCGACGCCTCGAAAGATCAGCGTGCCGAGACCGCCGCCGCCGATCAGGGCGGCGATCGTCGCGACGCCGATGCCGATGACCGTCGCGATTCGGATGCCGCCGAGAATCGTCGGAGCCGCGAGCGGAAGTTCCACCTGCCAGAGAAGCTGGCGGTCGGTCATTCCGATCGCCGAGCCGACCTCACGCACGAGTGGGTCCACGCTCTCGATCCCGAGAATCGTCGTCCGAACGATCGGGAGAAGCGAATAGAGAATCAGCGCCACGATCGCGGTTTGCGCGCCGATTCCGCCGATGAGCGGAAGCGGGATGAGGAGACCGAAGAGTGCGAGCGAGGGAACCGTCTGCATCGTGTCGACGAACCGGAGGGAGATCGCGCGCAGCGTGCGCCGGCGCGTACAGAGGAGGGCGAGCGGGAACCCGATGAGCGTCGCCGAACCGACGGAAGCGAGAACGAGCAACACGTGCTGGCCCGTCAAGCGAAGGATCTCGAGTCCGAACGGGGTCACGTCCCCTCCATGGGCAGCCGCGCTGCCTCGACGAATGCGCGGACGACCGGATGCTCCGATGCGGTGAACCGAGCGGCCGCTGCATCCGACACGATCGAACCGCGATCGATCAGCACCACACGATCCGCGATGTGAAGCGCCTCGGCCAGGTCGTGCGTGACGAACAACATCGTTGCCCGCCGTGCCGACTGCGCCTCCAGGAACAGGTCCTGCTGCTCGCGGCGGACGATCGGGTCGAGAGCGCCGAAAGGCTCATCGCACAGGAGAATCTCCGGCTCGAAGACGGTC